>NZ_JAPZKZ010000002.1:0-822207 GCF_033804605.1 Mycobacterium sp. RTGN6 | reverse complement strand
ATCGCCACCTGGAACGACAACCCCCGCCCGTACGTCTGGACCAAGACTGCCGACCAAATCCTGGCCAGCATCGGCAACTACTGCTCCAGAATTAATGACTCAGGACACTAGGCGCGATACACCAGCCTCGGGTCGACGTTCTGGGCCTCGTACAGACGCTTGTACAGCCCGCCCTCGGCCATCAAAGTGTGGTGGTCGCCTTGCTGCGCGACGCGCCCGTCCTCGAGCACCAGGATCCGGTCCGCCACCGCGGCAATGAAGTCCATGTCGTGACTGATCACGAGGCAGGTTCGGTCCCTGGCATATTCGCGGATCACTCCGGTCAGCCGCGTGCGCTGATCCGCGTCCAGATTCTCTGTCGGCTCGTCGAGCAGCAACACCTCGGGCTGGCGTAACAGGCAGCGCGCCAACGCGATCAGCCGCTTCTGGCCGCCCGACGGCACCTGGACGTCGACCACGGTGTCGTAGCCGGCGTGCATCTTGGCCGGGTCGGCGATGATCGAATGGACGTGGGCGTGCTCGCACGCCGCCTCGACGTCGGCGTCGCTGGCCGTCGGCCGGGCCAGCCGCACGTTCTCGCGGATGGTGTCCTTGACGAAGAACGGGAACTGGGCGAGCTTGCTGACCTGTTCGCGCAGCGAAGCGATGGTCACGGTATCGATGTCGCGGCCGTCGATCAAGATTCGGCCGCGCTGAGGGTCGAGGAAGCGCAGCAGCAGATTGAACACCGTCGACTTGCCCGACCCGATGCCGCCGACGAGCGCCACCGTCTCCCCTTCCGAGATGGAGAACGACAACCCGTCGAGGACCTTCTGCTCAGGGGTGTAGCCGAAGGCCACGTCGTCGAAGACCAGGTTCCCGTGGACCTCGCCGAGGGCGACGGCGTCCGCCCGTTCCCGCACCGACGGGCGGGTGTCCAGCAGCTCGTACGTCGACGCCGCGCTCGGAGCCACCGACTGGTACGTGGTGTACGCGCCCATGACCCGTTGCGCCGCACCGAACATCGTCGGAACCATGCCCGCGAAGACCATCAGCCCCGCGAACGTCAGGCCGAAGCTCGAACTGAACCCGATACCGACGAGCAGCACCACGACGGTGCTGAGCGCCACGAACACCTGCGACCCGTTCGCCGTCGCCTGCATCCAGACCGTGCTCGATGCCGAGCTATTCGCGGCGGTCGCCGATACCTCGTGAAACCGCTTGCTGCGCAGGGGCTGAGCATTGAACATCTGAATCTCGGCGATGCCACTCACCGTCTGCTCGAGTTCGGCGCCCATCGCACGGTCCGCGTTCATCATCCGTCGCACCGCCACCTGGACGTGGCGGCCCGCGAACCTCAGCGTCATCAGGGCCAGCGGCGTGAGGACGAGTGCGGCTACCGTCATCTGCCACGAGATGGCCAGTAGGTAGGCGACCGCCACCGCCAGCACGACCGCGTCGATGAGCGGCGGCAGCATGCAGTCGGTGAGAAGCCTTTGCACACCGGCAGATTCGGTCGTCACGCGCTGCATCAGTGCGCCGCTCGGCGACCCGGCGAAGAAGTCGAGCGACAACGACTGCATGTGGTCGTGAACCCGTTGCCGGATGTCGGTGACGAGCACCCGTTCCACCTTCGCGCCGACCCAGGCGGTGACGAAGTACATCAGCTGAGCCAGCATCAGCGACACCGCCCACGTGGCGAGGAGCACCGCGAACGGCACCGGACCCGCCAGTCCCGAGAGGAGCCCGTCCTCGCGGGCGACCAGCGGACCCTGCAGATCCCACACCCCGCCGAGGTTTCCGCTCATCCCGGCGTCGGCGACGACCTGCATCATGGGCCCGAAGGCGGCGGCAGTCACGTACGGCAGTGCCGACGCGATCACGCCAAGCAGGAGCGAGGCCACGATCAAGCCACGAACCGCGCGGAGCATGCTCAGACTGCGCCACAACAGACGGGGAGTCGTCGCTTTCGGCGCCAATATCTCGGCCATGAACACCAGCCTCGCTGGACGAAGCGGCCAGCGTGCGGTTTCAAACGCAACACGCAGCGGCGTCAGCTTGCGGTGGCTGCGGCATCCTTGTCGGCGGGCTTGCCCTTCAGCCCGCGCCAGAACAGGTTGATCATCAGCTCGGCGGCGTCGTGGACGTCGGCGTCGCCGGTGCTCACCCGGTTGGCCACGGCCTCGCCTGCGCCCACCAGCGCGACCGCCATCATGTCGAAGTCGGTGTCCGGCTCCGGGTTTCGCGTGCCCGACTGCAGCAGCCGCCCGACGAGGTCGATGATCCGCTCCCGGCCCTCACGCACGGTGTGAGCGAACGCCTGCGAACTGGTGGCCTGCGTGTAGAGCACGATCCAAGACGCCCGGTTCTCGTCGATGTAGCTCAGGAACGACACCACGGCGGTGCGCAACAGATCCCGTGCGGACTGGGTGAAGTCGATGTCGGCCCGCACGACGTCGACGAACCGGGTCAGCTCGCGGTCGAGGCACGCGCCGAACAGCTCCTCCTTGGAGCCGTAGTACAGGTAGAGCATCGGCTTGGAGATCTCGGCCTGCGCGGCGATCGCATCCATCGACGTCTCGTGATAGCCGTTGATGGAAAACATCTGCACGGCGGCGTCGAGCATCTGCTGCTCGCGAACAGCGCGAGGCAAACGCTTCGTTCCACCTGCCATTGCGCGCCCTTTCCGTCCGTTTGCTCACCCCAGAGTAAGCAATTGGCGCCGGCTCAGCGTGTGCAGTTCGGGCTCGGCCCCTTCGCGGTGGCCACACGCAGCACCGACGCGTCGACGCTGCCCATGTTCAGTTCGCCCGCGGCGACGGCCTTCTCCAACCGATCCAGGACCGCGGGCACCTCCTTCGTGGTCACCCACAGCGCGACATCGGCACCTGCCTGCAACGACTTCAGGGCCGCCTCGGCGACGCCGTAGCGCTGGTTGATCGCGCCCATGCTGGACAGGTCGTCGGTGAACACCAGGCCGCCGAACCCAGGGCCGCCGTACTCGCCCGACCGCAGCAAGCCGTAGGCCGCCGGGCTCAGGCTCGCGGGATCACTGCCCGTCAGCCCCGGTACCTGCATGTGCCCAACCATGACGGCCACCGGCGCCTGCGTCGTCAGGCTCCGATACGGGATCAGGTCACCTCCCTGCAGGTCGGCCAGCGGGGGTGTGACGACGCCACCCTGGTGCGAGTCGCCCGAAGCGTGGCCGTGGCCAGGGAAGTGCTTCAGCACAGGCAGCACTCCGGCGTCGCGCAGCCCCTGTGCGTATGCACCGGCGTACTCGGTGACCTTGGCGGGATCGGAGCCGAACGACCGGTCGCCGATCACTTCGTCGTCCGGTTCGGTCGTGACGTCGGCCACTGGCGCGAAGTCGATGGTGACGCCGAGGTTCCGCATGGCCTGGCCCCGCTGCAGGGCGATGTCGTGGACCTCGGCGGGTGTCATGGTCTGGGCCAACACGCGCGGTGACGGCTGGCTGCCGATCAGGCCGGACAGCCGCGAGACCCGGCCACCCTCCTCATCGACGCTGACCGCCAACGGGAGCCACTGCGCCGTGTCGGCGATCCCTCGCACCGGGTCGCCCATCATCGACAGGTCGGTCCAGCTGCCGATCATGATGCCGCCGACGCGGTGCTGCGCGACCACGGCGCCCGCATCGGCGGCGTCGGTGACGCCGACCATCAGCAGTTGCGCAAGCTTGTCGCGCGTCGACATCGCCGCGACGAGCGCCTGCGGATCGCACGGCACCGTCGCCGGTGGCGCAGGGGTGACCGGCGGCGCGGCGGTGTCGGAGCTGGTCGTGGTGGTCGAGTCTGGCGTCGCAGAAGACTGCCCGCCGGACGAACAACCGATCGCCAGTGTCGCAACCGCGGCGACGAGAAACAGGGCACGGGCCACTCGGGGGGTCGAAGCCATGAGCAGCAAGGCTACTGGTGCGCCGTGCTACGTTGGCCCGGTGGATCGGTTCGCCTTGCCCGCTGCGGCCAGCATCGTCGTCGGGCTCCTGCTCGGCGCGGCCGCCGTGTTCGGCGTGACCCTGATGATCCAGCAGGACACCAAGCCTCCTCTGCAAGCGGGCGACCCGGGGTCGTCGGTGCTCAACAGGGTCGAGTACGGCGACCGCTCCTGATACCGGCGTCGCGCAGCCCCTGTCGCGACGTTGGCTGTGGTTGGTCGCTGCGGCGACGCTATTACTGACCTTCGCTCAGTCGCCCGGGCAGATCTCCCCAGACACCAAACTCGACCTCACCGCCAACCCGCTGCGGTTCCTGGCCCGCGCGGCGAACCTGTGGAACAGCGACCTGCCGTTCGGTCAGGCGCAGAACCAGGCCTACGGCTACCTCTTCCCGCACGGCGCGTTCTTCCTCGCGGGCGACGTGCTCGGCCTACCCGGGTGGGTGACGCAGCGGCTGTGGTGGGCACTGCTGTTGGCGGTCGGGTTCTGGGGGTTGTTGCGCATCGCCGAAGCGCTCGGCATCGGGACCACCAGCTCGCGTGTGGTCGCGGCGACCGCGTTCGCGCTGTCTCCGCGGGTGTTGACGACGCTCGGCGCCATCTCGTCGGAGACGCTGCCGATGATGCTGGCGCCGTGGGTGCTGTTGCCGGTGATCCTGGCCCTTCGCGGTCAGGGGTCGGTGCGCGTCCTGGCTGCGCGCTCGGCGTTGGCGATCGCGCTGATGGGCGCTGTCAACGCCGTCGCCACCCTGACTGGGTGTCTGGCTGCGGTCATCTGGTGGGCGGCGCACCGGCCGAACAAGCTGTGGTGGCGCTTCACGGGATGGTGGGCCCTGTGCACGGTGCTGGCCGTGTCGTGGTGGGTGGTCGCCCTGTTCATGCTCGGCCGCATCAGTCCGCCGTTCCTCGACTTCATCGAGTCCTCCGGCGTGACGACACAATGGCTTTCGCTCACGGAGGTGTTGCGGGGCACCTATAGCTGGACGCCGTTCGTCGCGCCGAACGCCACGGCAGGCGCGTCACTGGTGACGAGTTCGGTTGCGGTGCTGGCGACGACGTTGGTGGCGGCGGCGGGGCTGGCCGGGCTGGCGTTGCGCAGCATGCCCGCCCGCCGGCTGCTGATCGCGACGCTGCTGATCGGGCTGACGGCGTTGGCGGTGGGCTACTCCGGTGGGCTCGGGTCGCCGCTCGCGCACCAGGTGCAGCTGTTCCTCGACGCGTCGGGCACGCCGCTTCGCAACGTGCACAAGCTGGAGCCGCTGGTGCGCCTCCCGTTGGCGCTCGGGCTGGCGCATCTGCTCGGCCGGATTCCGCTGCCGGGAAGTGCGCCGCGTCGGGCCTGGGTATCGGCACTCGCACATCTGGAGCGCGACAAGCGGGTCGCGGTCGGCGTCGTGGTGCTCGTCGCACTGTGCGCCGCAACGTCTTTGGCGTGGACGGGTCGGATCACCCCGCCCGGCGCGTTCACGGCGATTCCCCAGTACTGGTCCGACGCGGCCGACTGGCTCGACGAACACAATGACTCGGGACGGGTGCTGGTGGCACCGGGCGCCCCGTTCGCGACGCAGGCGTGGGGCAACAGCCACGACGAGCCGCTGCAGGTGCTGGGCCACAGCCCGTGGGGCGTGCGCGACTCGATCCCGCTGACACCGCCTCAGACCATCCGAGCGCTTGACTCGGTACAGCGCTTGTTCGCGGCGGGCCGACCGTCCGCGGGGCTAGCCGATACGCTTGCCCGCCAAGGCATTTCCTACGTCGTCGTGCGCAACGACCTCGACCCCGAGAGCTCACGTTCGGCCCGCCCGCTGCTCGTCCACCGCGCCGTCGAGGGGTCACCGGGCCTGACCAGGGTGGCCCAGTTCGGCGAGCCCGTCGGGCCGGGCACGCTGGCCGGGTTCATCACCGACAGCGGGCTGCGGCCGAAGTACCCGGCGGTGGAGATCTACCGGGTGGACGGGGCGGGGGCGCCGCCGAATCCCGGCCAGCCCTACCTGACCGACGAGGGCGCGATGGCTCGCGTGGACGGAGGCCCCGAGGCGCTGTTGCGGCTCGACGAGCGCAGGCGACTGCTCGATCAGCCGCCGCTCGGGCCGATGCTGCTGACGAAGGATGCGGCGCGCGCCGGGCTGCCCACCTCGATCGTCACCGTCACCGACACCCCGATGGCGCGCGAGACCGACTACGGCCGGGTGGACGATCACTCCTCGGCGATCCGCGCACCCGACGACGTTCGGCACACGTTCAACCGAGTCATCGACTACCCGGCGGGTGATGCCGACCTCGTCTACGGTCGATGGCCCGGCGGTCGCATCTCGGCGTCGAGTTCGGCGTCGGATTCGACTGCGCTGCCCAATGTTTCGACCGCAGCGGGGCCCGCGGCGGCGATCGACGGCGACTCGTCGACCAGCTGGGTGTCCAACGCGCTGCAGGCCGCCGTTGGCCAGTGGCTGCAGGTCGACTTCGACCGACCGATCTCCAACGCCACCATCACCATCACGCCGAGCGCCACCGCGGTCGGCGCCCAGGTGCGGCGCATCGAGGTGTCCACCGCCACCGGCACGAGCACGTTGCGGTTCGACGAGCCAGGCAAGCCATTGACCGCCGCCCTTCCGTACGGCGAGACGCCGTGGGTGCGGTTCACCGCGGTGTCGACGGACGACGGTTCACCCGGCGTGCAGTTCGGGATCACCGACTTCACCGTGACCCAGTACGACGCGTCGGGCTTCGCGCAGCCCGTGAGCCTGCGGCACACCGTCATGGTCCCCGGCCCCCCTGCGGGTTCGGCTGTCGCGCAATGGGATCTGGGTGCCGACCTACTCGGTCGCGTCGGTTGCGCCGACGGCCCAGACGCCGTCCGGTGCGCGGCGACGATGGCGCTGTCCCCTGAGGAACCCGTCAATCTGAGCCGCACCTTGACCGTCCCCCACGCGATGACGGTGACACCGACGGTGTGGGTACGCGCCCGGCAAGGACCGAACCTGGCCGACCTCGTCAGCCAGCCAGGCACGACGCGTGCACTTGGTGACTCCGACCCGATCGACGTGCTCGGCTCGGCGTACGCCGCCGCGGACGGCGACCCTCGGACGTCGTGGACCGCGCCGCAGCGGGTCACGCAGCACCGGTCGGGAGCCAATCTCGAGCTGAGGCTGCCCGCCCCGGCCGAGGTGTCGGCACTGCGGGTGACACCGAGTTCGGCGGAGCTTCCCGCCCACCCGACGCTGGTCGCCGTCGACCTCGGCGACGGACCTCAGGTGAGCAGGCTCGATCCCGAAGCGACGCAGACTATTTCGCTCAAGCCGCGGGTGACCGACGTCGTGAAGCTGTCGATCCTCGACTGGGACGACGTGATCGACCGCACCTCACTGGGTTTCGACCAGGTCAAGCCGCCGGGGTTCGCCGAAGTGACGGCGTTGGACGCGCGCGGCAAGCCGATCGGGGCCGCCGACGGGACCCGCAACCGGGACCGGGCCGTCACGCTGCCGTGCGGGCGGGGACCGATCATCGGCGTCGCGGGTCAGTTCGTGCAGACGTCGGTGGACACCACGGTCGGCGCACTGCTCGACGGAGCACCCATCGCCGCGCACCCGTGTCAGCCCGCGATCACGTTGCCCGCGGGTGAGCAGGAACTGCTGATCAGCCCCGGGGCGGCGTTCGTCG
Organism: Mycobacterium sp. RTGN6; assembly: GCF_033804605.1. NCBI lineage: Bacteria > Bacillati > Actinomycetota > Actinomycetes > Mycobacteriales > Mycobacteriaceae > Mycobacterium > Mycobacterium sp. RTGN6. The sequence goes on along the minus strand of NZ_JAPZKZ010000002.1, from coordinate 814,617 downwards.
TCGACGGAGTGCAGCTGGCCGGCCCGCTCGCGGCGCGGTTGCCAAGCGCGCAAGCGACTTCCGTCTCGCGCGGGACCTGGACCGCGGACCACCGTGAGGTCGATGTGCCATCCTCGGACCAACAACGGGTGCTGGTGGTACCCGAGAGCATCAACCCGGGGTGGACGGCACGGCTTGCCGACGGCACCGTCCTAACGCCCGTCACCGTGAACGGCTGGCAGCAAGGCTGGGTGGTGCCCGTGGGGAGCTCGGGACCGGTGGCGATCGTGTTCGCTTCGAACACGCCGTACCGTATCGGCTTGTTCGGCGGCCTGGCACTGCTGCCGATCCTGGCCGCGTTGGCGTTCTGGCCGGTTCGGCGCCCATCGGCGGTCGGAGAGCCGGCGCGTCCGTGGCAGCTCGGGCCTGCGCCCGCTGCGCTCACGGTCGCCGTGGCGGGGTTCGTCGCATCCGGCGTGGTGGGCGTGGTGGTGATGGGTCTGGCGCTGGCCGTGCGTTACGCGCTGCGGGCGCGGCCCACCCTCTGTGAGCGCGTGACCGTCGGCGTCACCGCGGGCGGGCTGATCCTGGCCGGTGCGGCGTTGAGCCGCGACCCGTGGCGTTCGGTCGACGGCTACGTCGGGCACGACTGGACGCTGCAGCTGCTGGCGCTGTGCTCGGTGGCGATGCTTGCGGCAACATTGGTGCCTTTGCGCCGCGCCGTCCCTAACATCGACTGAGTGTCACTCCTCAACACCGCGGCAGGGGCCGTCGACACCACCGACCTCGGCGTCACACTCATGCACGAGCACGTGTTCATCATGACCACCGAGATCATGGAGAACTATCCGGAAGGGTGGGGCGACGGCGCCAAGCGCGAAGCCGACGCGATCGTCCGGCTCGACGAACTCAAGTCCCGCGGCGTAGACACCATCGTCGACCTGACGGTCGTCGGCCTGGGTCGCTACGTGCCGCGCATCGCGCGGATCGCTGCGGCCACCGACCTCAACATCGTGGTGGCGACGGGCCTCTACACCTACAACGACATCCCGATGTACTTCCACTTTCGAGGTCCCGGCGCCCCGCTCGGCGGACCCGAACCCATGGTGGAGATGTTCGTCCGCGACATCGAGCACGGCATCGCCGACACGGGCGTCAAGGCCGCAATCCTCAAGTGCGCCACCGACGAACCCGGTGTCACCCCCGGCGTCGAGCGGGTGCTCCGGGCGGTCGCGCAGGCGCACCGGCAGACCGGAGTCCCGATCTCGACGCACACGCACGCCGAGACCAAGCGCGGACTCGAACAGCAAGCCATCTTCGCCGAAGAGGGCGTCGACCTGTCGCGCGTCGTCATCGGTCACTCGGGCGACACGACCGACATCGGCTACCTCGAGGAGCTCATCACGCAGGGCTCATACCTGGGCATGGACCGGTTCGGCGTCGATGCGTTCCTGTCCACCGAGGACCGCGTCAAGACCGTCGCGACGATGTGCGAACGCGGGCACGCCGAGAAGATGGTGCTAGCCCACGACGCCTCTTGCTATTTCGACGCGCTGCCAGAGGCGACGCTGCCCATCGCCCTGCCCAACTGGCACTACCTGCACATCCACAACGACGTCATCCCCGCGCTCAAGGCACGCGGCGTCACCGACGAGCAGCTCACCACGATGCTGGTGGACAACCCCCGCCGCATCTTCTCGACCCAAGGCGGGTACTGATGGTCACCGGGGTCCCGCCCATCAGCACGCAGGTCTCGGCGCTGGCGGCCGCCGACCCCGACCGGCCCGCAGTGACGTGTGAGGGCCGCACGCTCAGTCGCGCCGAACTCGACGCGTCGACCAACCGGCTGGCCCGCGCGTACGCCGGGCTCGGCGTCGGCGTCGGCGACTACGTGTCGATCGCGATGCCCAACTCGATCGAGTGGATCCAGGCGCTCATCGCGTGTTGGAAGCTGGGCGCGGTGCCACAACCCTTGTCGGCGCGCCTGCCCGACGCGGAGTTCACCGGCATCCTCGACCTGAAGGCCAGGGCGTTGATCGTCGGGAGGCCAGACCCGCGCGACGTAACACCCAGTGTGCCAAAGGACTTCGCCCCGGATCAGGCGTTGTCCGACGCCGCGCTGCCCGAAGCGGTGTCACCGGTGTGGAAGTCGATGACCTCGGGCGGCAGCACCGGGCGGCCCAAGCTGATCGAAGCGGGTGGCGACAGCCGGGTCCCCGCCCTGATCGGTTTCCCGCTCGGCATGGTCGAGCGTGACGTCAACCTGCTGTCGGTGCCACTGAGCCACAACACCGGGTTCAGCACCGCGGCGGCGGGACTGCTGCTTGGGCACCACCTGGTGATCATGCCGCGCTTCGATCCGCACGAGTTCCTGCGGCTCGTCACCGAGCACCGCGTCACGTTCCTCGCCACGGTACCGACGATCATGCAGCGTCTGCTGCCGGTCTACCGGGCCGACCCAGACTCTTACGACCTGTCGTCGATCCGGCGGTTCTGGCATCTCGGTGCCCCGTGCCCGCCCGTCATCAAGCTGGCCTGGATGGAGCTCGTCGGGCCCGAGCAGGTTTGGGAACTGTACGGCGGCACCGAACTTCAGGCCCTGACATTCATCTCCGGCGACCAATACCTGACGCACCCGGGCTCGGTCGGCGTCGCCGTCGCCGGCGAGATGAAGGTACTCGACGACGATGGCAACGAGTGTCCGCCTGGCATCGTCGGCGAGATCTACATGCGGCCCAACCCGGGCAGCGCACCCACGTACCGCTACGTCGGCGTGACGGCGAAGAGCCGCGACGGCTGGGACTCGCTCGGTGACCTTGGGTGGTATGAGGACGACGGCTGCCAACGCTTCTTCTATCTGTCCGACCGGCGCGTCGACATGTTCACCGTCGGCGGCCGCAACGTCTACCCCGCCGAGATCGAGGCCGCCTTGGCCGAGCACCCGGACATCTTGTCCTGCTTGGTCGTTGGCGTACCCGACGACGACCTCGGCCAGGTGCCGCACGCGCTGGTCCAGACGGCCGGAGCCCTCGACGAGGACACCGTGCGGGCGTTCGTCGGCGAGCGCGTCGCGTCCTACAAGGTGCCGCGCACGGTCGAGTTCGTCGACCGGCCGCTACGCGACGACGCGGGGAAGGCACGTCGCACAGCAGTGCGCGACGACGTCATCGCGCGGCGGCAGGCTCGGGAGAATCCGTGACCGAACTGTCCAGCGGGCTCGGCTCGTTGCGTCGCTCCCAGCGCCGCAAGGCTTCTCGACACGGGGACTCGACCAGCGCGTAGCTGACAGCGGCCATCGCGAAGCCGAACACGACCGTCAGCGTCAGCACCATTGGCATGTGCCCACTGAACTGGAATGCCCCGAGCACGGGGAACGCCATCGCCAGGGCAGCGAGATGCCAGACGAACAATCCGTAGGACCACCGGCCGAGCGTCACCATCGTCGGACTGGCAAGGATGCGGTGCGGAGTGCCCGGACGATCGAGCACCAGTGGCGCGAGCAACGCGGCGGCCACGACCGCGCCCATCACCGTCTTCATCACGAACTGACCGACCGTGCCGGGTATCAGTCCGGCCGGGCCCGACAACGGCGATGCCCCGATGCCGAACGCGGTCAGCCCGATGACGGCGACCAGCACGCGGCGGCGGGCCAAGCGGTGCGCCCAGCCGACCGGACTGACCGTGAGCTCGGCGATCAGCATCCCCGCCGCAAACCAGGCGAAGAACGCGGGCGGAAAGTTCAGCGGGTTGACGCCGAACGGTGCGTCGAACGGGATCAACCCCCACGCGAGACTCGCCAGTCCGACGACGGCGATGGCGGCTATGCGCGCACGGATCGGCAGGCGGCGGGCGAGCATCGCGAGGAACGGCAGCGCCAGGTAGAAGCTGACCTCGACGGACAGGCTCCACATCTGGGTGAGGCCGGAGGTAAGGGTCAGCGGCACGTAAATCTGTGTCAGCGTCAGGTTGGCCAGCCAGACGGTGAGATCCGCTCTGGTGTCGGGGAGCAGGGTGAGGATCACCACGACGGCGACCAGATAGCCGGGCATGATGCGGACGAGCCGGGACCGCAGGTAGTGCCCGGTTGGGGGACGGTGCCGCATTCCGCGCGCGGCCGCGGCGTGGCCACGCCACAACAAGAAGCCCGACAGCGCGAAGAACACCGCCACGGCGAGGTCGAACCGGTTCAGGATCCGCCCGGGGACGCCGGTGCTGTGGCCGGTCTGGAAGGCGACGTGGGTGATCACCACGCCGATCGCGGCGCAGGCCCGCATTCCTTCGACGGCGGGCAGGAAGCTGCGGGACCCACCGACCTCGCTGCGCTCGTCACCGCCGACCATCGGGCCAGTCTGCCGGATGGCCTCGTATAACGAGGCAGCCTTATCTTCGGCTGTTAGGGTCAGACGGGTTTTGCCCCTCCGCTGCCAGGTCAGGCGCGCGGCGGGAAGACGACGTCGAGTTGAGTGTCGCCCGAGGCGAAGGAGACAGGTTTTTGAACCGCGCTGTGGCGCTGCGCATCGCGGCGTGCGGGCTCATGGGACTGGGCGCCGCCCTGCTCATGGCTGCGCTGTTGTTGACCGTGTACACCAAGGGCCGGATCGCGAAGATCCCGCTCGACATCGACACCACCCTGGACAGCCAAGGCACGGGGGTCGCGCTCGATCCCGCGTCGCTGTCGACCGGGGAGAGGTTCGTCATCACCAAGGACGCCCCGTTGGCCCTGCAGCAGCAGGTCAGCGTCGAGGCACCGTCCAACGCCGACGTGGTGACACTGCAGGTCGGCAGCACCCTGCGACGGTCGGACAAGCAGCAGGACAACGGCTTGCTGCTCGCGATGGTCGACACCGTCACCCTGGACCGCAGCACCGCGATGGCCGTGTCCAGCGACACCAACCCCGGTGGCGCGGTGCAGAAGCCGAGGAGCATCGAGGAGGAGAGCCCTCCGACCAGCATCGCGTTGCCCCACGAGGGGTTGTCCTACCGGTTCCCGTTCAGCACCGAAAAGAAGACCTACCCGTACTTCGACCCGATCGCGCAGAAGCCTTTTGACGCGAACTACGACGGCGAAGAGGACGTCAACGGGCTGACCACCTACAAGTTCACCCAGAACGTCGGGTATGACGCCGACGGCAAGTTGGACGAGCCGGTGAAGTACGCCTCGTTGTACGACAACGACGAGGACGCCGAGGTCACCGCGCGCGCCGAGCTGTGGGGCATCGATGCCCCGCCCGACGAGCCGATCACCATGACGCGCTACTACGCCGCGCAACGCACCTTCTGGGTGGACCCGGTATCGGGCACCATCGTCAAGTCCAAGGAACACGGCTTCCACTACTACGCGCGCGATGCACTCAAGCCCGAGGTCACGTTCGCCGACTACACCGTCACCTCGACCGAGGACACGGTGGAGTCGCAGGTCGCCAGCGCACGCGACGAGCGCGACGTCGTGGCGCTGTGGGGTCGAATCCTGCCGATCTCGTTCACCGCGCTTGGCCTGGTGGCGCTGGTCGGCGGCGTACTGCTCGGATCGTTCACGCTGCGGGCCGAGTCGGCGTTGATCGATCCCGGACTCGATGCGCCCGATCACGGGTTCTTCGGTAGACGCCCCACCGACTCAGGGCCCATGCCCGCGGCCGAGGCAGCCACCGAGAAGCTGCCCACGCAGCGACCATCGGGCCTGCCGCCGGACCACTGATCATTCGGAACGGCCGTCACCTGGTCGTACCCGCCTACGCGCTAGCCCTGGCGCTGGCGGTGACCGCGCCCCTGCTCGCACCCGGATACCTGCTGCTGCGCGATGCGGTGTCCACCCCGCGTTCGTATCTGTCCGACGCGGCGCTCGGGTTGTCCGAGGCCGCTCCTCGGGCCCTACCGCAGGACTTCGCGGTCGCGGTGGGCTCGTGGGTGTTCGGCGGCGACGTCGTGGTCAAGGCGCTGTTAATCCTGGGGCTGTGGCTGGCGGGGTGGGGCGCCGCGCGGCTCGCCGCGACCGTCGTACCCGCCGCGGGCGTGTCCGGTCAGTTCGTCGCCGTCACGCTCGCGATCTGGAATCCGTACGTGGCAGAGCGGTTGTTGCAGGGGCACTGGAGTCTGTTGGTGGGCTACGGCGCGCTGCCGTGGGTGGCGGCGGCGGTGTTGCGGCTGCGCGACGGCGCCGGCAGTTGGTGGCCCGTCCCGTTCTGGTTGGCGCTGGCGGGCCTGACGCCGACGGGGCTGCTCCTTGCGGTCGTCGTCGCCCTGGTTTGTGCGCTGGCGCCGGGCACCGGTCGCCCGCGCTGGGCGTGCGCCGCGGTGAGCGTCGGCGTGGCGCTGCTGGCCGCGGCGCCCTGGTTGCTCGCCTCGGTGCTGGCCGGTTCGCTGTCGTCCACCCAGGCCACGGGAGTGCCCGTGTTCGCCGCCCGCGCCGAGCCGGGACTCGGCACCCTCGGCAGCCTCGCAGGGCTCGCGGGCATCTGGAACGGCCAGGCCGTACCCGACTCGCGGACAACGCTTTTCGCCGTCGTCGGCACCGTCGTGCTGCTCGTCGTCGTCGGGCTCGGGCTGCCGACGGTGCTGCGCGTACCGGCGGCGGTGCCGTTGCTGGTGCTCGCCGCGGCTGCGGTGGTGCTGCCCGCTGCGATGGCGACCGGTCCCGGCGTGGCCCTTGTGGAGTCGCTCGTCCGGACGGCCCCTGGGCTCGGGGTGCTGCGGGACGGGCAGAAGTGGGTGGCGTTGGCGATGCCTGGCTACGCGCTTGCCGGGGCGGCGGCGGTGGTGACGCTGCGGCCGCGGGTGCCCGCGCTCGCGACGGCCACGGTGTGTTGCCTGGCGCTGCTGGCGGTGCTTCCCGACCTGGCGTGGGGAGTCGGCGGCAAGGTGGCTGCGGTGCGATACCCGCCAGGTTGGACGACCGTCGCTGAGCTGATCAACGCCGACCCGCGACCGGTGGCCGTGCTGCCGCCGGACGTGATGCGCCAATTCGACTGGGCAGGAAGCGCTCCGGTGCTCGACCCGCTGCCCCGCTGGGTGTCGGCCGACGTCCTGGCAACCGGTGATCTGGCCATCGGCGGACGGACGGTGCCCGGCGAAGGCGAGCGGGCCCGCGAGGTGCAGCAGCTGCTGCTGTCCGGGGCGAGCGCCGACGAGTTGGCTCGACACGGGGTCGGGTGGGTGGTCGTCGAGTCAGACGGTTCAGTTCCCCTGGCGCCCTTGGACCTTCCCGTCGTCCATCGCGACGACGAGCTGACGCTGTACCGGGTCGGGGGGGATCATTCCGGTGCCGACGGCCGCGGCGTGATGGTCGCCGCGCATCTGCTCTGGTTGGCCACGCTGATCGTCGGCGCGGTCGGGTGGATCTCCAGTGCGCTGGCTAGCCGGTCGGCGAGCCGACGAGCATAGCCGTCCAACGGGCCTTCGTCATTGCGCCCGGCGGCACCGGGTACAACCGCGAGGCGTTACCGCTAAACCTCAAAACTCCAGCGACGGTGAACAGCTCGCCGGTTCCCGGAAGCGTCGCAGGGAGGGGGATCCCCGGAACCTCCCGCATGAACCGCTCCCGAAAGGCGCGGTAGGCGTCACCACCCGGCAGCAGGAACACGGCCTTGCCGAGTGAGCCCGATGCGACGAGGTGGCGCACCTCCCACCAGAAGTTGTCGGTGTGCCCCGCGAGCAACACCACCTGGCTGGCCTCCGCTGCCCAATCGCTGATGTGCAGTTGCCACCGATCGTCGGTGCTGTAGGCCCGCGCCGCGCCGAGCGGCGGCAGCTTCTCTCCTGGCTCGCCCAGCGCCACGACTGGACCGATGACGTTGAGCGCCGCGACGAGCGACTCCTCCGCCGAATTGCCCAAACCCTTTGACGCGGCCATCACGTCGTCGGCCTCGAACGAGCGCAGGTAGAGCACGGGTGGCCGGGGATCGGTGGCGCGCAATTCGTCGGCGGACGCCTGGAGGTGGCGCCGCCCGCGTCGGGCCGCGTTGCGCCCGATCCACACCAGCAGTACGCACATGGCGATGAGGCCGACGTACAACAGGATGTAGAGCCAGTCGATCGACGTCTTGTCGGCGTCGTAGTCCGTGTCACCCGGCCGCGACCTGTACACCGACCGCAGCGGCGAAGCTCCGCTGACCACACCAAAGGCCAACAGCACCAACCCAACTGCGCCCGCGACGATGACGCCACGCCCGACGGCGATCAAGGTGGCACCCAGCGAACGGGATTGGCGACCCGTGGGGCGTGCGGGTGCGGCGCGGCCGCCCGGCCGCCTGCGGATGACGACGACGCCGAACACCGCGCCACCCAAGGCGAGGACCGGCCCGACGAAGTCCAGCGCGCTTCCGACCTGCGCCCGCTGGGTGGCGGCATTGCATCCGGCGCCGCTGCGCCGCGAGTCGACGACCATCGTCCCGCCCGACAGATCAGGTATGACGAGCGGACCGTGCTGACACTTCTCGGCGGGGAACTCGTACCGGTCGCGCAACCAGGCTCCGCTGCTGAACATGGCAACGCCGACCGCCATGATCACCACGGCGATCCCCAGAGCCGCCAACCAGAGTGCCCGCTCCCGCTGCACGTAGGGATCGTAGCCCCGGTCAGCCATTGACTATGTCTGCCCACCCGGCCTAAAGTCTGATTTGCAGAAACTATTTCTCTATGACGGAAGACGGTCGCTCGACCTAGAAGGAGAGAACACCAGTGCGCATCCGACACCTTGGAATCGTGGTCCGGGATCTGGAGACCACCGCCGAGTTCTACGAGAACGTGCTCGGCTTCACGCGCCTCGGAGACATCAGGACGCCCGGCCACTATCCCGGCAAGGCGATCGACCTGAGTGATGGCGAGGTCAACTACTCACTGCTGCAACCAAATCCAGACATTCAGCGTTCGGATTGGACCTACGGTGGGATGGGACCGAACCACATTGGCGTCACCATCGAGGACACCGGCGCCGTCGTCACCGCGCTCAAGGAGCGTGGCATCGAGGTCTACGGCGCCGAGCAGGCCGACCCGCCGCGGTTCTTCAAGTTCCGCGATCCCGACGGGGTCGAGGTCGACGTCGCCACGCCGGAACGTGGCTGGAAGTTCTGACCGTCGCGTACCCCCGCACCGGACGTTCCGGGCGGGGGTGCGACTGAGCCGTGAGCGCGTTCACGGGACGATCGCTGCCACCGTGGTGGTTGGTCGGCACCGTCGCCAGCATCTTCCTGCTGCAGGTGGCGGTCACGCTCGCCCGGCCGGTGTCGACCTACCGGCTGCTCGCCCTCGGCGCTGACGGCACCACCCTCGGACTCACTTCGGCCTGCTTCGCGGTACCGCCCATGCTGCTGGCGGTCGGGTTCGGTCGCTGGGCCGAAAAACACCACCCCGCCGTACTTCTCGGCCTCGGGCTGGCGGTCGCCGCGGGTGCGTCGTTCGCGCTCGTCGTCGCCGAGCCCATCCCCGCCATCGCACTAGCGACCACCGGGCTGGGCATCGGCCACATGTCGGGCACCATCGGCGCGCAGAGCATCATGGCGCAGGCCCAGAGCTCATTGGCGCGCATCAACAGGTTCGGCACCCTCACCACGGTGTCGGCGCTCGGCCAGATCGTGGGTCCGGTGCTCGGCGGCGTCATCATCGGCCACAGCGAGCAGCCCAGCGTGGAGTCCACCTCCACGGCGCTACTTGTTGCCGCGTTCGTCTTCATGGCGGGAGTACCGCCGTCACTCCTGGCATGGCGCACCAGAATTCAGACGTCCACCGTCCGAACCGGTCGCGCCGAACGAGTGTGGCTCCTGCTTCGCAAGCGTGGGATGCCCGCCGCGCTCATGACGAGCTTCTCCGCCAAGAGCGGCATCGACCTGCTCCTGGTGTACGTGCCACTGCTCGGCGCGGCGGTCGGTCTCACGCCGTCGCAAGTCGGCCTGCTCCTCGGCATCAGTTCCACCGGCGCCCTGTTGGCTCGGGCGGCGACACCGATCTTCGTGCGGCGGGTGCCGACGCTGAGACTCACGGTGATCGCGACGGCCGTGGCCTCGGGCTGTCTGGTGGTGCTCGCGGTGAGCCACGACCTACTGTCGATGATCCTGGCGATGTCGGTGCTGGGCTTCGCACTCGGGCTGTCCCAGACCACCACGATGGACTGGGTGGTCAACCTCGTGGACGACACGAGCCGGGGTTCGGCCCTGGGCCTGCGCGTCGCCACCAACCGGCTCGGACAGACCATCATTCTCGCCGCCGCCGGCGTGGTCTCCGGATGGCTGGGCGTCCAGACCGCGTTCGCACTGCTGGCCGCGGTAATGCTCGCAACCGCCGGCTCCGGTCTCGTCAGCGCCCGCGACGAGCCCGACGACTAGCTCCGACGCGGGCTCTCCGGCGCCTTGGCGAGGGTGTCGATCATCAACTCGCCGACGCGCGAAATTCGTTCTGCGTTCAAGCGACTCGAAGGGGCAGCGACGGCGATGGCGGCAAGTCGTCCGGCGAAGTCGCGAAAAGCCACTGCCACAGAGCCGACGTCTTCCTCGGTCTCGCCAGAGTTCACCGCATATCCGCGGTCACGGGCCTTCGCGATTTCCTTCATCAGGCCCGCTTGCGTGGTGATCGACCGGTCCGTCCGAGCGGCGAACGGTTCAGCCGACGTCGGATACCGGTCTGCGACTTCCTGATCCGTCATCTGAGCGAGCAGCGCCTTGCCCAGCGACGTGCAGTGGGCGGGCACTAGGGTGCCGGTGCGCGCCACCACGCGCAGCGCGCGTTCGGATTCGACGGCGTCGACGTAGCGCACCTGATTGCCCTCGAGTACGCCGAGGTGCACGGTCTCGCCGAGTTCGGTGTTGAGTTCCTCCATCGCGGGCCGAGCCTGTTCGCGCACGTTCAGCGAACCGACGACGGCCAACCCCACCTCGACGAGGGCAGGCCCGGCGACGTAGGCGCGGGTCACGGGCTCCTGCTGGACGAAACCGTGATGGGCCAGCATGGCCAGCAGGCGATGTGCCGTGGAGTGTGCGACGCCGAGGTACTTGCATGCGTCGGTGAGCCGAACCCGGGGCTGCTCGCGGAACAGGAGCAGCAAGAGGAGCGCGTTGTTCACCGAGGAAATCGGATAGGCGGGGCCAGTTTCACTCTCCGGTCTCATCTTCTGCATAGAAGAAGACTACCGGCGGTTGCGCCGAGAACTGCCAGCTTCGACGTTTGAAAGTGACGCTTGACACATCTCCACATCGGGTCGTAGGTTTCCTATCAGCAGAAACTATTTCCATTGTGAAGACATCGGCGAGGGCGGTTATGGCGAACGACACCGAACGGCCCACCGGTGCCACCCTGGGCGAAGGCCGCAAGCTCGACTCCGACGCTGGAAGCACGAGACCAGACGACCCCGCCGAGGCCGAGCACGGCCCTAGCGAGCACGACGTCCGGGTCACGCGCATCGTGCACGTGGTGCTCGGCCTCGTCGTCGCAGCGGTGGGTGCATGGATGCTGTATCGAAGCGAGACCGAGCTTCCCTTCCGTGGTTCCAACGGCGAACCGGGACCCGGCTACCTCCCGGTGCTGCTGACCACCTGCCTCATCGCGCTCGGTCTGGCGCTATCGGCCGTGTGGCTGGTCGGGCCCAGAGCGCGCAGCGGTGACGTGCCGGCTTTGTCGCTCAAGCCGCCAGCGCTCGGACGCGCGCTGCTCGGCTGGCTCGCGCTCGTCATCTGCACGGTGCTCATCGAGCCGTTCGGCTTCCTTATCGCGGGCGAAGTCTTAGTGCTCCTCGTGATCCTCGTCGTCGAGCGGATGCGCTCGATTCCGTCGATCATCGCGCTGCTCTTGGTCCCACCCGCGATGTACCTGCTGTTCGAGATTTTGCTCGAGGTGCAACTGCCACCGGGAACCGTCTGGCAATGAACGGATTTCAAGAAGAAGACCTCGGAACTCTCCTGAGAGGACGTCGGTGAGCGCGATCGAAGGACTGTTGTCGGGGCTGCAGTCGGCCTTCACGCCGACCAACCTGCTCTGGTTGGTGGTCGGCTGCCTGCTCGGCACGCTGGTCGGAATCCTGCCGGGACTCGGCCCGCCTGCCACCATTGCGATCCTGTTGCCACTGGCCACAGGCTTCGAACCGGCGACCGGCCTCATCATGATGGCGGGCATCTACTACGGCGCGAAGTACGGCGGCTCGACCACGTCGATCCTGCTGAACATCCCCGGTGAGTCGTCGTCGGTCGTCACCTGTATCGACGGCTACGAGATGGCCAAGAACGGCCGTGCGGGACCAGCTTTGGGCATCGCGGCCATCGCGTCGTTCGTCGCGGGCACCATCGGCGTCATCGGGCTGACGTTCCTGGCTCCGCTGGCCGCCGACGTCGCGGTGAACTTCGGTCCGCCCGAGTACTCCGCTTTGATGATCTTCGCGCTGCTACTGGTGATCATGTTGGCAGGCGACTCGATGCTCAAGGGCTTCATCTCGATGTTCATCGGGCTGTTCCTGGCCACCATCGGGACCGACCTGTTCTCGGGTGAACAGCGCTTCACCGGAGGCCAGATCGAACTAGCGGGCGGCATCGAGTTCATCGCCTTGAGCGTCGGCATCTTCGCCGTCGGCGAGGTGCTGGTGAACATCGAAGACAAGACCGAGAAGAAGCTGTTCAAGGTGCCCAGCAAGCTCAGCGAACTGCTGCCGTCCCGTAAGGACATCAGGAAGGCGACGCCGGCCATGCTGCAGGGCGGCTTCGTGGGGTTCCTGATCGGCATCCTGCCGGGCGCCGGATCGACGGTCGCGTCGTTCGTCTCGTACATCATCGCCAAGAAGACGTCCAAGACCCCGGAGGAGTTCGGCAAGGGCTCCATCGAAGGCGTTGCCGCACCGGAGGCCGCGAACAACTCGGAGACCGGCGGCGCCATGGTGCCCCTGCTCACGATGGGCATACCCGGATCCGGCACCGGCGCAGTGCTTCTCGGTGCACTGGTGCTCTACGGACTGAACCCAGGGCCGCTGCTATTCCACGAGCACGCCGACGTGGTGTGGCCGATCATCGCCAGCATGTATCTGGGCAACGTCGTCCTGGTCATCATGAACCTGCCGATGGTGCCGCTATTCGCGAAGCTGTTGAACACGCCTTACAAGGTGCTCTACCCCGCGATCCTGCTGATCTCGGTGGTGGGTGTCTTCAGCGTGAACTTCTCGATGTTCGACGTGGGGCTGCTCGCCGTGTTCGGCCTACTCGGTTACGCGATGCGCAAACTCGACATCCCGCCTGCACCATTGGTTCTGGCGTTCGTGCTCGGCCCGATCGCGGAGAATTCGATCCGGCAGTCGCTGCTGCTGAGTGACAACAGCCCGATCATCTACCTGCAGCGGCCCATCTCAGCGGTGCTCATCGGCATCGCCGTGCTCCTGCTGCTGGTGCTGACGTTCGGCCGCAAGACGCGGAAGGTCCGCGAACAGCTGGTCGACGTTGACGCCTAACCCCCTCGAATCCTCAACTCTCGCTACGAAGGAACTCTGATGATCCGATTCAGGAAACTCCTCACCATCACCATCGCGATACTGGCGCTGCTCGGAATGGCCGCGTGCGGCAAGTTCGGTTCGAGCGACGGTCCCACGAACGGTCCGGTCGAAGTGGTCACGCACAACGCCGTCGGCGGCGGCTCGGACGTCTTCACCCGCCAGATGATCAAGGTGATGTACGACGACAAGATCATCCCGACGCAGTGGCCGGTACGCAACGTGCCCGCAGGCGACTCGATCGGCGCCATGTCGTACATGATCGAACGAAAGGGCAACGCGGGCTTGATCGCTCAGGTCACACCCACCTGGCTTGCGACACCCATGACGGTCAGCAACGCCACGGTGGGGCTGGACATGCTGACCCCCATTACCTTGGTCGCCACCGAACCGCAGGTGATCGTCACCAATGCGGAGTCACAGTTCAACTCGTTCTCCGACTTCGTCAACGCAGCCAAGGGCGCGCCCGACACCCTGGTGCAGGCCGGCGGCTCCAGCACGGCCAACGACGCGCTGACCCGCCTCGTGCTGCAGGACACCCTTGGCGTGAAGTGGAAGTTCCTCTCGTTCGAGGACACCGGATCGCGGATCACCGCGCTGCTGCGCAATGACGCCAACATCATGCTCGGCAGTGCTTCCGACGTCGCCGAGCAGGTGAAAGCCGGCCAACTCAAGGTCATTTCGGTGGTCGGCAACCAGCGCCTGGAAACCTTCCCAGACGTCAGCACCACCGAGGAGCAGGGCATCGACTCCTCCAAGGTGCCCGTGCAATTCCGCGCGGTGATGGGCGCGCCTGACATGCCCACCGAAGCCGTGCAGGGCTACCAGGACGACCTGTCGAAGATGGTCGAGACGGAGGGCTGGAAGGCACTGGCCAAGGACAGCGGCCTGGTCACCCAGAACCTCCAGGACGACGACTTCAAGAAGTACCTGCAGGAGCAGACCGACATCGTCGGCGGCCTGCTGGCGGAGCTTGGGCTGAGGAAGGATCAGTGAGCGAACCTGATCCCAGCCCGACCACGCTGCTCGCGCGATTCGTCGCCGAGCACGACGCGGACCAGATTCCCGAATCCGTCCTCCATGCGGCACGACGTGCCCTGGTCGACCACATCGGGGTTACCGTCGCCGGCTCGACCGACGACGCCACGCGGCGGGCCCGAAACGCGTTGACGGCCAACGAACACCGCAGCGGCGCAACGGTGGTCGGCACCGACCTGAAAGTCTCGGCACCCTACGCCGCGTTCCTCAACGCGTTCGCATCGCACGTGCTCGACCTTGACGACGTCTACAACCCGCCGGGCACCACCGTGCACGGCAGCTGCTCGGTCTGGCCGGCCATCCTGGCGGTGGCCGACACCGTTACCGACGCCCAGCCGGTCAGCGGCAGGGCGGCGCTCGCAACGTTCGCGCTGGGCTTCGAGGTCGAGACGCGCGTCGCTCACGCCGCGGGTCAGACGCACTACGACGCGGGCTGGCACGTTACCGGCACGTCCGGGCACGTCGGTGCGGCGGCGGCCGCGGCCCGCACCATGGGACTGGGGGCCGAACAGGTCGAGCACGCGATCGCCGCGGGCGCCACGCAGGCGGCCGGACTGCGCGTGATGGCAGGAAGCGACCTCAAGAGCATGCACCCTGGCAAGGCCGCCATGGACGGCGTGCTGGCGGCCGCGCTCGTCGAGCAGCGGCTGACGGCCAGCGCCAAGGCCCTCGAGGGTGACTTTGGCTACCTCGCGGTGATGAGCACCGACCCGGCGGCGGAGAAGATCAGCATCGGCCTCGGCGAGACGTGGAACCTCACCTCCAACGGATACAAGCTCTACCCGAGTGGTTCCCTGACCCACCCGATGATCGACGGCGTGATCGCGCTGGTCACCGCCGAGGACGTCGCACCCGACGATGTCACCGCGATCGAGGTCCGGGTGTCGCCGCCCGCTGCGCGCTTCACCGACCTGCCCCGCCCAACCACCCGTATGCAGGCCAAGTTCAGCCTTCGCCACTGCGCGGCCGCGGCCGTGGCGTTCCGCCGCGTCGGCACCGAGGAACTCGGCGAGGACATCCTGACGCGCGCCGACATCGTCGACCTCCGCGACCGCGTCAAGGTCGTCGCCGATCCTGCGTTGGGCAAGCAGGCCGCCGACGTCGAACTCGTGCTCGCGTCGGGGCGCACGCTGACCACCGAGGTGCGCGGCAACCGCGGCACCCCCGCGGCGCCACTGTCCGACGACGAGTTGGGCACCAAGTTCCGCGACCTCGTCGGTCCAGTGCTGGGCTCCGAGCGCACCGAGGCGCTGCTGAGCACCTGCTGGAACATCGACCAGTTGGACGACGTTTCAACGCTTCTCGCGCAGACGGTGCCGCGCGCCGAGGACTGACACGCGCACGTCCCTCGTGACTACGTGGCGGGGCCGACCTCGATCAGCTGACCCGTGACACCGGATGCGGCGGGCGAGGCCAGGAACGCGACGGTCTCGGCGACCATGCCGCGACGGCGTTCGGCTTCCTGCTCGCTCGCGTTCTCGGGCCGCATCTTTCCCGGGGACACGGCGTTGACGGTGATGCCATCGTCCGCGCACGCGACCGCAAGCGCCTTCGTCATTCCGATCAGGCCGTGCTTGGCCGCGGAGACGTGCACCCGGCCCGGGTCCCCGCGCAGCGCATTGCCGCCGATCATCGTGACGATCCGGCCGTCACACGTCTCGCGCAGCCTCGGCAGCGCGGCGAGCGCGCAGTACATGGCGCCATCGAGGGTCACCGAGCGCACCGCCTGCCAGTCGGCGATCGTCAAGTCCGACAGTTGAACCCGGGTGCGTAGTGCGGCGTTGTTGACCAGGACCCGCAGCGGGCCGAGCCCGTCGGCAGCCGTGAACAGCCGGGTGACCTCGTCCGGGTCGGCGACGTCGGCGAGCGCGACGAGCGCCGAGACACCGAGGGTGCGGGCCTCCGCTGCCGTCTGCTCAGCGCCCTCGACATCGGTCCTGGCGTTGACGACGACGTCGTAGCCCGAACGCGCCAGCGCCAACACCAGGGAGCGGCCGAGGTTGCGGGCCCCGCCCGTCACCACGGCGACGCCGCTCACGTCGGCCTTCTCGTCAGTCGCACGATTGCGGCGAAGTCGTCGGCGGCTTCGGCGGCCCAGCACGCCGCGGCCAGCGCGCCCGCCGTCTCAGCTCCGAGTCGCGGCGCGACGTTGTCGATGAACTTCTCGGTCAGCTCGGCGTCGGAGAGCGGGTTGTTCGGAGTGCCCTTGTTGTCGCCGATTCGACACGTCACCGACCCGCCGTCCGCCAACTCCACCGTCACCTCGGCGGCGCGCTTGCCGGTTGCGGCGTCGGAGCACACGTCGACGAGTTCGCGCACGGCGGCGATCTCGGGGTCCACCGCGGCGGAATCGGTGAAGTGCTCGGGCAGGGGGCGACGCGCCAGAAGCGCCACCGCGACCGCATGCGTCAGGCTGAACTTGGCATCGAGCCCGGTACGCGGGTCGACCTTGCCGGTTACGGTCGCGGCCTTCGAATTCACTGTCGCACGAACATGTTTGACATCGGCCGCGGCGAAACCGTGCTGTGCCCGCAGCTGCAACACTGCGTCGATCGCCGGATGCGTGAGCGATCCGTTGGGGTAGGCCTTGTACCCGTTGGCCACCAGGTGCCACTGCACTCCGAGGCCCTCCAGCAGCTTCGCTGGGTCCGGGGCCGTCGACATGACGGCGAGGAAGCCGCGGGGGCCCTCGACGATGTCGGTCGATGAGGTGATGCCCTCCTGCGCCATCACCGCCGACAGCAGACCGTCCATCGCCGCCTTGCCAGCATGCAGCGGCTTGCCGTCGGTGCCGTACACCGACTTCAGTCCCGCCGCCTGGGTGCCCGCGCTGCCCAGCGCCATCGTGAGCACGTCGGGCGCCAGTCGCAGCATCCGCCCCGCCGCGGCGGCGGCGCCGACGTGTCCAACCGTTCCCGTGACGTGCCAACCGATTTCGTAGTGCACATCGCCCGCCGCGCGCGCGAGCCGGCATTCAGTCTCGAAGCCCGCGACGAACGCCGTCAGCGCCTCGGCTCCGGTCACCGGACGATCCTCGGCGAGCGCGAATATCACCGGCCACACCGGGGCGCTGCCGTGGACGGTGGTGTCACCGGGGTTGAACGTGTCGTCGTAGTCCAGCAGGTGCGCGGCGAAGCCGTTGATCAGCGCCGCGTAGGGCATGGTCGCGGTCTCGGTACGCCCGACCACCGTGTACGGGCCGGAACCGGACAGCCGGCCTGAGACCCGCAGCAGGGCGTCCACCGAGTCCTCACCGGAGGCGGCGACGGCCACCCCGACGTGGTCGAGCAACGCGCGCTTGGCTTCGTGGACCACCGGGTTGGGCAGCGCGTCGAACCGTAGCGTCGCCGCATACGTTGCCAGCGCCGACGTGGCGCCGGCCGGACGTATCGACTCGGTCACTGATCCTTCCTCAGACCCAGTTCCCCCAGCAGGCCACCGACGATGTCGGTCTGCTCCTGCAGGTACTTCTTGAACTCGTCGTCCTGGAGGTTCTGCGTGACCAGACCGTCGTTGGTCGCCAGGGTCTTCCAGGCCTCGGTCTCCACCATCTTCGACAGGTCGTCCTGATAGCCCTGCACCGCCTCCTCCGGCATGTCGGGTGCGCCCATGATCGCGCGGAACTGCACGGGAACCTTCGAGGAGTCGATGCCCTGTTCCTGTGTCGTGGGTACGTCGGGGAACGTCTCGAGCCGCTTGTCGCCGACGACGGCGATCACCTTGAGCTGACCTGCCTTCACTTGCTCGGAGACGTCGGAGGCACTGTTCAGCATGATGTCCGCATCATCGCGCAGCAGCGCGGTGATGCGAGAGCCGGTGTCCTCGAACGACAAGAACTTCCACTTGGCGCCCAGGGTGTCCTGCAGCACCAGTCTGGTCAGCGCGTCGTTGGCGGTGCTCGACCCACCGGCCTGTACCAGCGTGTCGGGCGCGGCCTTCGCGGCGTCGACGAAATCGGCGAAGGTGTTGAATTTGGAGTTCGCGTTCGTGACGACTACTTGGGGCTCGGTGGCCACGAGCGAGATCGGGGTCAGCTGGCTGAGATTCACCGACGAGTTGGCTACCGTCATCGGCGTCGCCAGCCATGTCGGAGTGACCTGAGCGATCAACCCCGCGTTGCCCTTTCGATCGACCATGTACGACATGGCGCCGATGGAGTCGCCTGCGGGCACATTGCGTACCGGCCACTGCTTCGGAATGATCTTGCTGTCGTACATCACCTTGATGAGCTGGCGGGTGAAGACGTCAGATCCGCCGCCGACGGCGTTGTGGGTGACCACCTCCACCGAATCCGAGCGGCTTCCACCCGACCCCGAGCCACCACAGCCTGCTACGACGAGCACCGACAGGACCGCCGCGGTCACGGTGAGGAACCTTCTGACACGAATCATGTTGTCCACCTTCGAAATTGTTGTTGAGAGTCGACCTGGGTCAGGCATCGACGTCGATCATCTGTTCGCGAACCTTGCGAGTCCGGCGGCCGAAGGACAGCACCAGCAGCAGCAGCACCGACAGGCCGATGAGTACTGCGGAGATGGGACGCTCCAGGTAGATCACTGGGCTGTTGTCGCTGAGCAGCAGCGACTGGCGGATGGAGTTCTCGGCGATCGGGCCGAGCACGAAGGCGAGCACCAATGGCGCGGGCGGGATGTCGAGCTTGCGCATGACGTAGCCGAGCAGTCCGAAGATCACCAGCAACCAGACGTCGAACACCGAGAAGTTGACGCTGAACACGCCGACCACCGAGATCAGCAGGATGCCCGGGTAGAGCACCTTGTAGGGCGTGTTCAACAGCTTCGCGAACAACGGCACCATCGGCAGGTTCATGATGACCAGGACGATGTTGCCCAGGTACATGCTGGCGATGATCGGCCACACCACGTCGGCGTGCTCGTGGAACAGCAGCGGGCCGGGATTGAGCCCATAGAGCACCAACGCACCCAGAAGTACTGCGCCGGTGCCGGATCCGGGAATGCCCATCGTGAGCAACGGCACCATCGCGCCGCCGGTCTCGGAGTTGTTCGCCGCCTCCGGTGCCGCGACACCCTCGATGGCGCCCTTGCCGAACTTCTCGGGATGCTTCGACGTCTTCTTGGCGATGATGTAGGACACGAACGAGGCGACCGTCGAACCGGCGCCGGGCAGGATGCCAATGATGAAGCCGACGACACCGCCCTGCACCATCGCTGGTGTCGACCTCTTGATGTCCTTGACCGACGGCAGCAGTTCGCGGAACTTCTTGGGAACCGCGAACAATGGCTTCTGCGTCTTCTGCTCGATGTTGACCAGCACCTCGCCGATGGCGAAGATGCCAACCGACAGGGCGATGAACTCGACCCCACCGGCCAACTCGATCTGGCCCTCGGTGAATCGTTGTTCTCCTGAGAAGAGGTCGGTGCCGATCGTCGCGAGGAATAGCCCGATGAACATCGAGATGAAGCCCTTGCTGATCGAGTCGCCCGCCAGCATGATCACCAGCAGCAAGGCGAAGATCATCAAGGCCGAGTACTCGGGCGGACCGAAGTTGACCGCTACGTCCGCCGCCACGGGCGCCAGGAACGTCAAGCCGATTACGCCGATGGTGCCCGCGACGAACGAGGCGATCGCAGCGATGCCCAAGGCTTGTCCGGCCCTGCCCTGCTTGGCCATCTCGTAGCCGTCGATACAGGTGACGACCGACGACGACTCACCGGGGATGTTCATCAGGATCGAGGTGGTCGATCCGCCGTACTTGGCGCCGTAGTAGATGCCGGCCATCATGATCAGGCCCGTCGCCGGGTCGAAGCCCGTGGCCAACGGCAGCAGAATCGAGATGGTCGCAGGAGGTCCGAGACCGGGCAGGATGCCGACCAGGGTGCCCAGCAGGCAGCCCACGACGAGCCACATCAGATTAGTCGGCGTGAGCGCGGCCTCGAGCCCCGACAGTAGACCGTTCACCGCATCCATCGACTACCTCCGATCACTGTTGTCCGTTCAGCCGAGCTCCGCCCGGGAAGAATTCGAAAGTCGATCATTGCCAGAGGGTTCCCATCGGGAGGTCCACGTCGAGCAGAATGTCGAACACCAGGTACATCGCCAGTGGCAACAGCAACAGTGCGATGATCGACGGGACCGCGCGCATCCGCTCGACAACGAGAATGATCGCCAGCACCATCACCTCACCCGCTACCAGGAAGCCCGCGGGCTCCAGCAGCGCCGCGCAAAGCGCCAGCGCCAGCCACACCAGGAGTGCCCGACCGATCTCGGCTCGGCCGAACGAAAGCGTCGGCGCCTCGGCGCTGCGGGCGCGGGGTCCGAACGCGGATACCACGGCCAAGAACAACCCCAGTGCGACCAGGCAAATCGTCAGCAGCACCGGTAGCAATCCCGGCCCGGGCTCCCCGTTCTCACCGCGGAACGACAGTTCCGTCAGGCTTCGGTACAGCAGCCAAGCACCCAGTGCCGCCACCACCGCGCCGAGTACCACGTGCACCCGTCGGGTCAGCCGGATCTCGTCCTCCGTCGGCCCTTCCTCATCGGACCCGAGGTCGGGAGGCGCCTCGGGGGGTACGGGTTCGGGGGGCTCCGGCTCGGGGGGCCCCGGTCGGGCATCGACCTTCCCGCTCGAGTCACTCACCATGGTGCGCCGCCATCAGCGCGAAAAGGCCTCTGCGGCCGGTCAGTCCGTCCGCCGAGGAGGTGAAGCCGTTGGACACGAGCAGCGCGGCCTCAACCGCGTCGGCCGCCGCCTTGGCGACCTGCAGCGTGCCGGCTTCGGTGTCGTCGAGACTCCGCAGCCCCGTCGCCTGGGTCGCACACAGGCCCAGCAGGTGGCGCAACTTGGCGTCGTCGAACTCCAGCAACCGGCCGACCGCCGCGCCCGCGCCGACCGCTCCGGCAACGCTACGTCTGCTCCATCCGTCGGCGGACTGCGCCGAATCCAGCACCGCTGCAACCTGTTCGGCGACCGCGCAGCCAACCGCGTAGGCCAGCGACGTGTCGGCACCCGGGGAGTGCTCGGCTGCGGCGTCGACCGCGGCGCTTACTGCGCCCCAGCCATGCGGTGGCGACTGGTCGTTGACCGTCGGTTCGGCGGTTGCGATGAACGTCACGATGTCGTCGATGTAGGTCATACCCGTTCCCTCTCTTGCGCCGGGAGTGCTGCGGCGAGCACATCGGCGAATCCGGTCGGCGCGTCGATCTCCTCGACCGCGCGAAGAAGTGCTGCACCGGTGTCGATTCCGAGCACCGGTTCGGTCAGCGCGCTCACCTTTGCCGACAGTTCGGCGTCGGTGAGCGGGCGGGCCAGGCTGCCCCGGGCGTGCGGGACGTGCGCGACGACGTCGTCGCGGTCGGCCGAGTGCACCGTCACGGTCGCGGCGTCACGGGCGCAGTCGTCGCTCGGGACCAGCCTGGTGATCGCCCGCAGCCGGGTGGCGTCGGCAGAGGTGGCCCGCGCGTCGCTGAACTGGGCCAGCCCGACCGTGCGGTCGAGCAGTCCTACGGCGACGCCGTGCCGGGCCGAGAACCGCGCCTGCAGTCCGTCGGCGGGTTGCTCGATGCCCATCAACTCGGGCACAAGGGGGTGGCAGCTCACGTCGATTCCGACGATGGCGTCGGCGGTCACCTTCGCGCCCGCTTCGAGCGCCGCGTCGATCGCCGGGTGCGCCACGATCCCGCACGGATACGGTTTGAACGCGTTGCGCTCCAATTCCCAGTCCCCGTCCCACGATCCGAACAGCTTCGCGTCGTCGACGGCATCGGCGAACATCGTCAGGATGCCGAAGTCACCGAGCGCTTCGAAGGCCGCGCCGCCGCGGGCACCGCGCTGGGCGGCAAGGAGTCCATTCGCGGCGGCCTTGCCCGCGTGGAACGGCTTGGTCATCGAGCCGAAGGCTTCCCGATGACCGAGGGTCATCGTCGACGCGGCAGCCAATGCGGCTTCCAGCCGGTCCGCGTCGTACCCGAGAATCACGGCGGCGGCCACTGTCGCGCCGAAGACCCCGCAGGTACCGGTGATGTGCCAGCCGCGGTCGTAGTGGTTCGGCGAGATGGCGTTTCCGATCCGCAGTTGCGCCTCGCACCCGAGCGCGAATGCGCGCAGGAACGCCTCTCCCGATGCGACCGGAGTGTCGTGCAGGGCGACGAGTACGCCGAGTGTCGCGGCCCCGGGGTGAATCACGGTGGCCAGGTGGGTGTCGTCGAAGTCGTCGTAATGACCGGCGGTCCCGGCGATCAGTGCGCCCCAATGCCGGTCGACGGTGTCGCGCCGGCCCAACACCGGTACCGAGCCAGTGATCCGCAGCGTGCGCACGGTCTCGAGTGCGACCTCGACGGCCGGAGAGGTGGCCGCCCCAATGGTGGTGCCGAACACGTTGAACAGTGACCGGCGCGCAGCCTGGTCCACGCCCGCGGGCAGCGGCCGGGACGCAGCATGAGCTAGGTCACGACTGAAGCGAGTTGTGCGCTGAACCACAGAAGACGGCATGTGGTGAACGCTACGAAGCCCGATCAGGCCGAACAACGTCGCGCCGAGACGCGATCATTGCAATTTGTGAAACGATTCTTGCCGGGCGCGCCCCCGGAGGAGCGCGATCTTGCTCAACACCTGCACGTTGGCGAACTGGGCGCTCGACCGGGGATAGACCAGCAGGACCGTCCGATCGGGTATCACCGGGTGGACGATCGGCAACCGCACGACGCGGGGATGCTGGTGGTCGGTCATCCCCTGCGGCACCAGCGAGACGCCGATACCCGCACCGACCATCGACTCGACCACGAACAGGTCGTTGCCCTCTGCGGCGATGCGCGGCACGAATCCCGCTCTGGCACAGGCATTCACCATCGACGTGCGGCTGCTCGCGCCAAGCTCCATGGCCACGAAGGGGCGGTCGCGGACATCGTCGAGCGAGGCGCTGACGACCGCCGCCAGTGGATCGGCTGCGGGCACGGCGAGCAGCAGCGACTCGGTGAACAGCGGCTCGACCACGAAGTCGCGGTCGGACGGGGCGACCGAGGTGAAGGCGACGTCGGCCTCACCGCGCAGCAGCGCTGCGATGACGTCGGTCGCGGACCCCTGCCAACAGCGGAATCGCACCCCCGGGACGACCTCGAGCAGTTCGGCGAGCACGCCGGGCACAAAGCCAAGCCCGAGCGAGAAGGTGTGGGCGATTCGCAGCAGGCTCGTGTGGCCGGCGTCGGCGCGAGTGTTCGAGATCGCGTCTTGTCTGCCGCGCAGCACCGCGTGAGCCTCGCGCTCGAGCACCCGCCCCGCGGGCAGCATGCGGACTCTGCGACCCGACTGCTCGATGAGCGACACCCCGAGCTTGCGCTCCAGCGATCGGACGACGCGCTGCACGGTGGCGACGCTCACCCCCAGTTCGTTCGCCGTTTGACCGAAGTGCTCGGAGCGCGCGAACACGACGAACGTCTCGAGGTCGACGAATGTGACGTCCTTGACGCTGTCGTGCGTCATCGGTTCATCACCGTGGTGGCCGCCTCCAGCCCCCTTCGTCGGTGAGGCGTTCGGCGTGGCATCCGGGCCTGCTCGTTAGACGACGCCGCTGACCCGGCGGCCGTCGGAGACCGACTCCAACACGTCGCGCATGGCCGTTGCGCTTTGGCGCCAGGAGAATTCGAGGCTGCGGGCCTGCGCCTTGACGCCGAGTTGCTCGCGCAGCACCTGGTCGGTCAACAGCCGCTCGAGCCCGTCGACCAGATCGGCGTGGTCGTCGACCAGCAGCCCCGTCACGCCGTCCACGATCGAGTCCGTCAGCCCACCGGAGGATCGGTAGCCGATGGTCGGCACGGCGTGCTGTGCCGCCTCGGTGACCGCCAGCGCCCACCCCTCCTTGTGTGACGGCAGTACGTGCACCCAAGAGCGTTGCAGCACATAATGTTTGGTCTCGTCGTCGACGTGGCCGTGGAACGTCACCGCATCCGAGATGCCCAGCAGCTCGGCATGCTCGACCAGTCGGGCCGCCCACCAACCGCCCCCGATGACGTCGAGGTGAAGTTCGGGCTGGGTCGGCCGGAGCGCGGCAACGGCGTCCAGCGCGTGCTCAATCTGCTTGTGCGGCACCAGACGTGACAGCACGGCGACCCTCGGCGTCGTCGACCGCGGCTCGGTCAGGGTGTGTGCGGGTGCTTCGTCGAGTCCATTGCGGACCACCGCGATGCGATCGGCGTTCACCCCAAGTTCGACGAGGTCGCGCGCTGACGGAAGCGACACCGTGACGTACTGGTTGTTGCGATGCAGCCGTGGCGAGAGCGTCGACTCGACGAACCAGCCCACCCGGCTGAGCAGCCAACCGGCCACCGGCCACATGTCGCGGTGGCAGTGATGCACGAGCACCACCGCGCGGCCGCCGTACACCAGCCGGGATAGGAACGGCAGCCCGTTCTGCGTGTCGACCACGACGTCGGGTCGCACGCGGCGCAGCGGTCCGAGCCCGAGGCGAGCCGCGACCATCGCCAGCCCCGCGAGCACGTAGACCGTGTACCGGCCGCCGGCCCTGCTGATCGTGACGCCGTCGACGACCTCGCTAAGTGCGCTCCCCGGGTACCGCGCGGTGCGCAGCGTCACCGCGACGCCCGATGCGGCGAGTTGGCTGCCGATGCGTTGCAGGTACGTCTCGCTGCCACCGCCCTGCGGATGACCCGTGTCTCGCCAACCCAGCAGCAAGACGGAGCGGATCGGCGTGGTGGACATCCCGTCCAGAGTAGCCACCGTCTTAGGCTCGACCGGTGGACGTCACCGATCTGTTCGCTGCTCGGGCCACGTTGACCCGGTCGGTGCGCCTGCTCAGCGAGTTCCGGTTCGAGCAGTCGGACCCGGCGCGGTTCTACGGCGCGCTGGCCGAGGACACCGTCGCACTGGTCACGTCGTTGTGGACGGCGATGAACGGCACCTCACCCGCGGGACGCACCGTGCTCGACGTAGGCGGTGGCCCGGGCTACTTCGCCGAAGCGTTCGCCGACGCTGGACTCGACTATGTCGGCGTGGAACCCGATCCGGCTGAGATGCACGCCGGGCCAGCCGGCGAACCCGGCGCAGGCACGTTCGTCCGAGCCTCCGGCATGGCGCTGCCGTTCGCCGACGACAGCATCGACATCTGCGTGTCCTCGAACGTGGCCGAGCACGTTCGCGAGCCGTGGTTACTTGGCCGCGAGCAGTTGCGCGTCACCCGGCCCGGTGGCCTGGTGGTGCTGTCCTACACGGTGTGGCTGGGCCCGTTCGGCGGACACGAAATGGGGTGGGCGCACTATCTCGGCGGCGCTCGGGCGGCCGACCGCTACGCCCGCAAACACGGTCGTCGCCCCAAGAATGACTACGGCTCGTCGTTGTTCGCCGTCTCCGCTGCCGACGGGCTCCAGTGGGCGAAGAGCACGGGAGCGCTCGTCGCCGCATTCCCTCGCTACCACCCACGATGGGCCTGGTGGATGACGCGCATCCCGGTGCTCCGGGAATTCACGGTGAGCAATCTGGTGCTGGTGTTGCAACCGCGCTGAGCATGCGAACTGCAACAGGTTCTCGTTTCGCGATTCGATGGGTAATGTGACGCTCATGACACAGAGCACGGCGTTCAAGACCGAGTGGGACAAGTTGTTCATCGGCGGTAAGTGGGTCGAGCCGTCGACCAGCGAGGTCATCGAGGTGCACTCGCCTGCCACCGGCGAGTTGGTGGGCAAGGTGCCGCTGGCCGCCGCGGCCGACGTGGACGCCGCGTGCGCCGCCGCGCGCAAGGCCTTCGACGAGGGCCCGTGGCCGCACCTGTCGCCCGCCGAGCGCGCCGAGATCCTTGGCCGCGCCGTCAAGATCTTGGAAGAGCGCGCCGAGGAGCTGAAGTTCCTGCTGGCCGCCGAGACGGGCCAGCCGCCCACCATCGTCGACATGATGCAGTACGGCGCGGCGATGTCGTCGTTCCAGTACTTCGCGGGCGCGGCGGACAAGTTCACCTGGCGCGACTTCCGCGACGGCGTCTACGGAACGACGATGGTGCTGCGCGAGCCGATCGGCGTCGTCGCCGCCGTCACCGCCTGGAACGTGCCGTTCTTCCTGGCCGCCAACAAGCTCGGACCCGCACTACTGGCCGGCTGCACGATCGTGGTGAAACCGGCCGCCGAGACCCCGCTGTCGCTGTTCGCCATGGCCGACATCTTCGCCGAGGCCGGCCTGCCCGAGGGCGTGCTCTCAGTCGTGCCCGGCGGCCCGGACACCGGGCGCGCGCTGACCGCCAACCCCGAAATCGACAAGTTCACCTTCACCGGCTCCTCGGCAGTGGGCAAGGAGATCGCCAAGATCGCCGCCGAGAAACTCAAGCCGTGTTCGCTGGAACTGGGCGGCAAGTCCGCCGCCATCATCCTCGAAGACGCCGACCTGGACTCCACGCTGCCGATGCTGGTGTTCTCCGGGCTGATGAACACCGGGCAGGCCTGCGTCGCACAGACCCGCATCTTGGCGCCGCGGTCGCGCTACGACGAGATCGTCGAGAAGCTCGCCGCCGCAGCCTCAGCCATGCCCGTCGGGCTGCCCGACGACGCGGGCGCCATGATCGGAGCGTTGATCAGCGAGAAGCAGCGCGAGCGCGTCGAGGCCTACATCAAGAAGGGCGTCGAGGAGGGCGCGCGCATCGTCACCGGTGGCGGCCGCCCCGAGGGCCTCGACTCCGGCTGGTTCGTGCAGCCCACGGTCTTCGCCGACGTCGACAACTCGATGACCATCGCCCAGGAGGAGATCTTCGGACCGGTGCTGGCGGTGATCCCCTACGACACCGAAGAGGACGCGGTGCGCATCGCCAACGACTCCGTCTACGGTCTGGCCGGCTCGGTGTTCACCACCGACAACGACAAGGCCATGAAGATCGCGGCGCAGATCCGCACCGGCACCTACGCGGTCAACATGTACGCCTTCGACCCCGGTGCCCCGTTCGGCGGCTACAAGAACTCCGGCATCGGCCGCGAGAACGGCCCCGAAGGCATCGAGCAATACACGCAGGCGAAGAGCGTGCTGCTGCCGTTCGGCTACAAGCCGGAATAACCTGCACCACCCGCCACCCCTTCGCCGAGACTGCGGTGAGATCGCATTTCAACGCCGAGATGCGATCTCACCGCAGTCTCGACGTTTGTTTAGATAGCGTGCTAGCCCGGCGGCTCAGCCAGTCTGGGCAGCGGCGTGTCCGCTTCCGGCTTGCTGGTGAACAACCTCGCCGACGACGACACCGGCCCCACGACGTACGAGCGCCGGACCGGATGCTTGCCGCCGTCGGCGCGGCAGTCGCCATTCATGAGCACGCTCTTCGACGTGTTCGGCGTCCAGACGAGGTCGACGTCGACGACCACGTGATCGGTGCCAGCACCGGTAACCCTCGGCGCGAGCTCGCACGGGGGCGATGCACCCGGATCGTCCTCCGGCGCCTTCGACGTCACCTCCGGTGCCCAGAGGTACACGGTCGCAACGAGACCGCCGTCCGGCCCAGGGCTGGTCATGTATCCGATCATCTCCAACGAACCCCGGACCACTACCGAAGGTGGCAAGAACGGCGACACCGGCAGCCGGCTCAAGGCGATGGTCGGCGGAGTCGTCGACTCCGGGCGCGAAGACGCTTCGTGGGTAGCGGTTGTCGTGCAAGCCACCCCCGTCAGTGCGAGCGCGCAGGCGATCGTCGCGAGCGTGAACCGCATCAGAAGCCCGACTCGGCGAGCTCCATCGCACCCAGGTCGACGCGCTCGATGATCCGGCGCTCAGCGGACAGCCGCGGTAACACGTTGTGGGCGAAGAAGTTCGCTGCCGCGACTTTGCCGCGGTAGAAGGCCGCGTCGCGCTCGGACGGTCCGGCATCCATCGCGATGAGCGCGAGCTCGGCGTGCCACAGCAGCAGCCAGCCGATGAGCAGGTCGCCTGCCGCCAGCAGGAACGGCACCGAGCTCAGGCCGATGCGGTAGACCTCGGTGGGTTCGGCGCGTGATCGGGTGTAGTAGCCGGCCAGCGCGTCGACCATCGCCTCGACGTCGGCCAGCGCCGCCGCCAGTCGAGCGCGACCCGCGGTGAGTTCCGTTCGCGCATCGGGTGCCTCGAGGAACGCCGTGAGCTGCGCGGTGACGTGGCCGAGCGCTTCGCCCTTGTCGCGCAGGATCTTCCGGAAGATGAGGTCCTGCGCCTGGATCGCGGTGGTGCCCTCGTACAGCGAGTCGATCTTGGCGTCGCGGACGTACTGCTCGAGCGGATGATCCTTGAGATAGCCGGAGTCGCCGAGGACCTGCACCGACTCGGCCAGGAACTGGTAGGACCGTTCGGATCCCATGCCCTTGACGATCGGGAGCAGCAGGTCGTTGACCCGGGCGGCCATACCGGCGTCGGCACCGGACACGATCATCGCCGCGACCGGGTCCTGGTGTGCGGCGGTGTAGAGGTACAGCGCCCGCATGCCCTCCGCGTACGCCTTCTGCGTCATCAGCGACCGGCGCACGTCGGGGTCGACGAGGCCCGCTTCGCGCGCCTTCGCATGCTCCAGCGCATTGAGGTAGCCCGTCGACAGCGTCGCGATCGCCTTGGAGCCCACGGCCATTCGGGCGAACTCCATGACCTTGAACATCTGCACGATGCCGTTGTGCACGTCGCCGACGAGGTACCCGACCGCGGGCTGCCCATGCTGCCCGAACGTCAGCTCACAGGTGGCCGAAGCCGTCAGCCCCATCTTGTGTTCGAGCCCGGTGGCGAAGACGCCGTTGCGCGGGCCGGGGGCGGCGGTCTCGGGATCGGGCAGGAACTTGGGCACCAGGAACAGGCTGAGCCCCTTGGTGCCAGGGACGGCACCGACGGGTCGGGCGAGGACCAGGTGCGCGATGTTCTCGAACAAGTCGTCGCAGTCGCCGGAGGTGATGAACCGCTTCACGCCATCCAGATGCCAGGTGCCGTCGGGTTGCGGAACCGCCTTGGTACGCCCCGCGCCGACGTCCGAGCCCGCGTCGGGCTCGGTGAGCACCATCGTGGCACCCCAGTTGCGCTCGACGGCGAGCGCGGCCCAATGCCGTTGCTGCTCATTGCCTTCGCGGTAGAGCACGTCCATCATGGGTGGGCCGTCCAGGTAGAAGAAGGCCGCGGGCTGGCCGCCAACGAGGAATTCGTTGATCGACCACCGCACCATCGCCGGCGCAGGAGTCCCGCCGATGCCTGCGGACAGCCCGTAGCGCAGCCATCCGCCGCGCTGCCACGCGCGGACCGACTCCTTGAACGGCTCCGGAAGCGTCACCGAATGGGTGTCCGCGTCGAATGTCGGCGGGTTGCGATCACCGTCGAAGAAGCCCTCGGCCAGCGGACCCTCGGCCTCGGCGGCGCCATCCGACAACAGGGTCCGCACCGCGTCCCCATTGAGTCCACCGAACTCCCCCGTAGCAAGCACCTCGTCGAGGTGCAGCACTTCGAAGAGGTTGAACTCGAGATCCCGCAGATTGCTCTTGTAGTGGCCCACGACGCCTAGAACGACTCCTCGGCAAGGTCCATCGCACCGAGGCCGACGGATTCGACGACCTTGCGATCGGAGGACAGCCGCGGGAGCACCGATTCCGCGAAGAACCTTGCCGTGGCGACCTTTCCGGCGTAGTAGGCGCGGTCCTTCTCGGCCGTGTCGGTGTCGAGTGCGGCGAGCGCGAGCTCGGCGTGCTGCAGCAGCATCCACCCGATCAGCACGTCACCGACGGCCAGCAGGAAGCGGACCGACTCGAGCCCAACCCGATACAGTTCGCGCGCATCCTGCTGAGACCCCATCAGATATCCGGTCATGGCGACGAGCATCGCCTGCAGGTCGGCGAGCGCCGTGGCGAGCAGCGCTCGGCAGTCGGCGAGTTCGGGCCGGGCCGACTCGCCGTCCAGGAAGGCCTGGATCTGGCCGGCGACGTGGCCAAGCGCGGCGCCCTGGTCGCGGGCGATCTTGCGAAAGAAGAAGTCCTGCGCCTGAATCGCCGTGGTGCCCTCGTAGAGCGAGTCGATCTTGGCGTCGCGGATGTACTGCTCGATCGGGTAGTCCTGAAGGAAGCCCGAACCGCCGAAGGTCTGCAGCGACTCCGTCAGACACTGATACGCCCGTTCGGATCCGACGCCCTTGACGATCGGCAGCAGCAGGTCGTTGACGCGCTCGGCCATCGACTCGTCGGCGCCCGACACGACGGCCGCGGCGGCGGGGTCCTGGTGGGCGGCCGTGTAGAGGTACAGCGCGCGCAGCCCCTCGGCGTAGGACTTCTGAACCAGCAGGGCCCGCCGGACGTCGGGGTGGTGCAGGATGGTGACCCGCGGTGCGGCCTTGTCGGTCATCTGGGTCATGTCGGCGCCCTGGACCCGGGTCTTGGCGTACTCGAGCGCGTTGAGGTAGCCGGTCGACAGCGTGCTGATCGCCTTGGTGCCCACCATCATTCGGGCGTACTCGATGATCTTGAACATCTGCACGATCCCGCGGTGAACGTCACCGACGAGCCATCCGACGGCCGGCGTGCCGTGCTGGCCGAACGTCAGCTCGCACGTCGCGGACACCTTCAGCCCCATCTTGTGCTCCAGTCCGGTGACGAAGACGCCGTTGCGTGCTCCTGGCGCCCCCGTCTCGGGGTCGAGCAGGAACTTGGGCACTAGGAAGAGGCTGAGTCCCTTGGTGCCAGGGCCTGCCCCTTCGGGCCGCGCCAGCACCATGTGAATGATGTTCTCGAACAGGTCGTCTGAGTCGCCGCTGGTGATGAATCGCTTGACGCCGTCGAGGTGCCAGGTGCCGTCGGCCTGCTGCGTGGCCTGGGTGCGCCCCGCGCCGACGTCCGACCCGGCGTCGGGTTCGGTGAGCACCATCGTCGCGCCCCAATTGCGGTCGATCGCCATTGCGGCCCAACGCTTCTGCTGCTCGTTGCCGATGTGGTACAGGATGTTCGCGAGCACCGGACCGGCGAGGTACATGAACGCCGCTGGTTGGGCACCGAGCGGGAACTCGTTGACGGCCCAGGTCACCATCGCAGGCGCGGGCATGCCGCCGACCTCCTCGGACAGCCCGACGCGGAACCACTCGCCCTGCTGCCAGTCGCGGAACGACTTCTTGAACGGTTCGGGCAACGTGACGGTGTGCGTGTCGGGGTCGAACGTTGGCGGGTGGCGGTCACTTTCGGCGAACGTCTCCGCGAGCGTCACCTCGGCCTGCCGGGACGCCTCGGCGAGCAGCTCGCGGACCGACTCGCCGTCGAGGTCGCCGAACTCCCCAGTGGCCAGGATTTTTTCCAGGTCGAGCACCTCGAAGAGGTTGAATTCGAGATCACGCACGTTGCTCTTGTAGTGACCCATGTGGCGCGCCTTTCACCCATCTGGACTGCGCCCCGAGCCTAGCTCCGACTACCAGTCAGTAACCAGCAAAACGGGCGGGACGACGCTCGATGAAGGACTGCATGCCTTCCGCCGCGTCGGCGGTCCCGAAAAGGCGGGTGACCTCTGGTCGAAGGGCGGCGATCGCAGCCGTGTCACCGTCGGAAGCGGCCAGGTGCGCCGACGCCAGGATCGCCTGAACGCCCAGCGGAGCGGCCCGGTCTGCGATGGTGTGCGCGAGCTCTCTGGCCCTGGCTTGCGCCGTATCGGCGTCGGGCGCGACTTCCTGGACGAGGCCGATCCGCAGCGCTTCCTCCGCGCCGAACTCGTCGCCGGTGAGCAGCCAGCGCATCGCATTGCCCCAGCCGGCCTGGCGCGGCAACCGGATCGTGGCGCCGCCGAACGGGAAGATGCCGCGCAGCACCTCGAGTTGGGCGAATCGCGTGTCGGCGGCGGCGACCCGGATGTCGGCGGCCAGCAGTAGTTCGATTCCGAGGGTGAGACAGCGCCCCTGCGCCGCGGCGACGACTGGCTTGGTCCATGGACCGTCGAGTCGCCATGGGTCGCGGCCGTCCTCGGGGAACGGGTCACGGCCCTCGGCGATGTAGGGGCCGACGTCGACGAGGTCGAGGCCCGCCGTGAAGTGCTTGCCGTGGGCGACGAGCACGCCGGCCCGCAGCGTGTCGTCGCGCTCGAGCAAGGCATAGGCGCGCGCGAGGTCCTGCAGCATCGCGATGGTGAAGGCGTTGCGCTTCGCTGGCCGGTTGAGGCCCATGACGAGCACGAATCCGTCGCGTTCGAGCGTGACGGTGTCCAGCGTGGGATCGGGGGTGGTGGCCATGAAGGCAGTGAACGCCCGCACACACAATTATGCAACATACCATAATTTTCGCTCGCGCGGTCCGGTGCACGGTCAGCCGGTGCCATGGGCGTTCACCAGCTAGTTACCGATCAATTTGGTGTGACCGGGAATACATAGCTTGATTAAGTGTGTTGCGAGTTCTATGGTCGATTACATAGGTAGGAGGCGCCATGTGGATCGTTGAGGTCAACATCCTCGGTCGCAGATTCACGCACCGAGTGCACGATCGCCGCGAGGCCCTGAAGGACCGCTCGCGCGCGGTGCAAGCGCGGCTCTCGCAGCTGCGCCGCCCGCGAGCCGCCGCCTGATGCCGGAATCGGCCATCAAGCCCGCCAACAAGCGCGGCTCCACCCGGCACAAGATGCTGCTCAGCGCCGCCGAGGTGCTGCGCGAGCGCGGTGCCGCCGGCGTCACGATCGACGAGATACTCACCCGCAGCGGCGCTCCGCGCGGTTCGGTGTACTACCACTTTCCCGAAGGACGGAATCAACTCCTCACCGAGGCCCTGCAGTTCGCGGGCGACTCGATCACCACACTGATCGACGACGCGGTGGAATATGGCGCGCTCTCGCTCGTGGTCGAGTTCGTCGAGTTCTGGGAACGCACCCTGGCCGACAGCGGATTCACCGCTGGTTGCCCGGTGGTCGCCGCCGCGATCGGCTCGTCCGACGACGATCCCGAACTGACCGCCGTCGCAGGCCAGCTCCTCGACCGGTGGCGGGCCGCGCTGAGCCGGGCGTTCGTCGCCGACGGGTTCGACGAGGCCGAAGCCGGGTCGCTTGCGGTGATGTGCATCGCCTCACTCGAGGGAGCGGTCGTGCTATGCCGTTCCACACGTACCGTCGGACCGCTGCGCGACGTCGCCGGTCAACTCGAATTCCTCATCAAGTCAAGGGAGTTCGTGCGCCGCAACGGCCTGCCTTCCGTCAGCCGCTAGCGACTGAAACCTCAAAAGGGGACAAGCACGAACCCGTCGGCGCCGTCGACTGGTCCGGTGACGGTGTAGTCGAATTCGGCCTGCAGAGTCGCGTTGCGCCAAAGTGCGGCACGCGAGGCGTAGTTGAAGACCAGTTCCTTTCCTGGACCGCCGAATTCCAGGATCCGCGCTATCGCAATGTCATCGGGATGGTTGTGCCGGGAGCCGTTCGTCGAGATGAGATAGCGCCGACAATCGATGAGCTCCAAGAGCTCTCGCGAGATGTTGTGATCGCTGCCGTGGTGAGGGACCTTCAGGGCCTCGATGCGCACTCGACCGCCCTCTTGCACTGCAATCGGTTGAAGCGAAGCGATGAGGCATGGAACGTCACCGTCACCGGTGAAGAGAATCCGGGTTCCGTCGTACTCGAAGAGAAAGCTGATGCTGGTCTTGTTCGTCGGGGAAGTGTCCGGCTCGAACGGCGTCGCCGCTAGTTCTCGCACCGCCGCAACGTCCAGTGCGCCGAAGCGCTCGAAGCCGTCCGGCGGTTCGTCCACGGGGTCAACGCCTGGGATCAGGCCCTCCTTGGCGCATTCGGTTTGCCACTTGGGGATCAGGTTCTCCAGCAGCGCTCGGTCCGGTGCCACGATGTCGAACGTGGCTTCGGGGTCGAACGGCTGCTGGGCGCGGCCCACCTCGATCGCACGACCATCGAAGGCCTTGTTCCAGGGCAACTTCCGTTCGACGAGGAGCGTGGTGAGAAGCTCGCCGTCAGCAGGGCCAAATTGCTCGAGTTGGTTGTCGTTGAGATGGTCGAAACCGTTGAACCAGACATCGGAGAACTCGACGGGCGACTCCGGGTCGTCGAACAGCGCGAGGACGCCGAGTATGTGGTCCTGGTCGACGTGGGTGATCACCAGGACGTCGATCGCCTCGCCGCCAATGTCCTTGAGCGACTGTTTGATCAGTGGATAGGTCGCTTTGCGTCCGCCATCGATCATCACCCGGCGCGTCCGGGCTTGGTCGCCGTACGACAGCAGCAAGCAGTCGCCCTCTATACCGGGCAGCATCTGTAGTTCGATCATTTCGTCGGTCCTGTCCTTATGATGACGAATGGTTCACGCATGTCGACGCGCCACGAGAGTCGACGCACCTGCTTCAGTGCGGCGCGGCACTCGTCGTCTGGGAATTCCGACAATCCGTCGATGAGCCAGCTGAGCCCCAACGTGAAGATCGGCACCCCACGCCGAAATGCACGTATCAGCGCATCGCGGGCCGCGTTCAGGTCCTCGGCGCTCTGCGCCATTCGGAGCTTTCTGATGGCCCGCAGGATGGCCCCATCACTCATCGACGGGAACCGCGAGTCGAGATTGTCGATCCACTCGTCCCAATACGTGCGTTGTTGGGCCGTGTCGGTGCCGACGAGCACGTAGCCACCAGCAGCGGCTCCGAGCGGATTCAGCATCTTGTCGAACAGCATCCCTTCGACGTCGCCGAACACAGTCGCGGCGCGCGCCAAAGCGCCGTTGGCCAAGTACCCGAGGCCAGCGCCGAGGGTCGGGTCGGGCACGGCTACCGCGACGGGGTTCCCGAACGGACTCTGCCGGCCGTTCACCAGCACCTCGACCGTGACTTCCGTAGCGCTGCGTACGTCCATCCACGGCACGGGCACGGTGACGACGAATCGTCCGACGATCGACGTGACGAGTAGGAATCGTCGTCCGCCGGTGGCGTAGGCAGACAATCCCGGAAAGGTGTTGCTGTTGAACCGAAACAGCACCAAACCGTCGTCCCCCGCCACCGGCTCGATGTCTTCGTGCTTGTCCACCCAACTCGCCGACGTGAAGGAATCGAATACCCGTTCGGCTTGACCTTCGGCAACCTCGAGCAGCTCCGCGAACCCGATCCCCTGATCGGCGTCGCCGGTACACCACACACCTGGCAAGGCGAGTGCGCCGGCGACCTGGTCTGCGACCAGCCCAGGAAGAGTCGTCTGTGCACCCCGTGACCGCGGCACCGGAACCGCGGTCTCCGCGGTGTAGATATCCGCGCTTTCCACATTGCCAACGATGTACTGCCATGAGAGGTCTGCACTTGGCGAATCGGTGGCGTCGAATTCGACGGGGACCGTTTGACCCTCTGCGACGACCACCTCATGCGAAAGGAGGCGCCCGGACGGCAGTGCCGCCTCTACGACGTAGCGACCAGGATCGACGACGAATGTCGCCGGAGTGACGTGTTCGCCGATGGGCAGGACTACGTCGCGGCGAGATCGTGCTACTCCCTCGACGGAGTAGATGTTGCCAGCGAGCTGCGCGCCGCCGACGGTGCCGTCTTCGACCGCCTGGGCGTTGACCCTCACCTCGAGCGTGCTCATTGCGGTGCCACCAGCGTGAGCCGACGGCTAATAGGCCGCACCGTCTGGCTCTTGGTTCGGATGTCGGTGGGGGTCACGATCGCCTCGAATTCGTAATCGCCAAAGGGAAGTTCGAGCACCCACTGACCGTCGTTCCCGTCGGGTTCGCGTACTTCCTTCTCGACGCCGCCGGTGCGGCAGATGAACTTTGCTTGCGCGTTCTCATCGGGCGTCTCGCACCCTACGTAGACCGGTACCGACGGCAGGCCACGCAGTCGGTGCAATTCGTAGGACGTGAGGTTGTTGGCCACTGGCACCTGCGCGAGGGTCAACCGACCCGCGAAACTCGGCTCCTTCAGAAAGTCGTTGAGCGCGTCTTGCAGGCGCCCGGTGAGCACGCTCCACTCACCGTCTTGATGCTCATCGCTGCCGGCACCGCGCAGGCTCTTCAGTAGTGCCGCGGTGAAGAGGCTCGCCGCATTGGGGCGCCCGTGCGAACGCGCCCCGGTCAACGTCGCGTAGTACGTCACCGGGGCTTGCGGGCCGAACTCAGGTGGCCGGGTTCCTGGAAGCAGCGGCACCACTCCCGCGAAGCCTTCCGCACGCTCGATCATCATGTCGCTGCTGGCTCGGCAGGCGTCGACGAAGAACACCTGCTCGCTGGCTGCGCATTTCTTGAGCCCGCCGACCAGCTGCCGGAAGTCCAATGCACCGTTGAGGGGGTTGTCGTCGTCGGCACCGAAATCGGACAACAGCAGGGCCATGTCTTCGCCTTGCGAAACACCGTGGCCGCAAAAGAAGAAGATCAGGCGATTCGCGGGGTCCGCTGCAGCGCGCCGTTTCCACTCCCGAACGGCCTCGACCACGTTGGTCGAATTCGCGAGTGGGACATCCTGTGCCTGTCCGGGCTCACTGAGCAGGAAGGCGAGACTCGCCAATGGCCTTCCAGTGCATTGGTACTCCGCACGCAACCAGTCGGCGAATTCGCGCGCAGAAACCGGTGGTGACGTCAGCTGCTGCATTCCGTCGGCGTGGGGGCTGGTCGGTTCACTGCCGCCGATCAGGTGCGGGTAGTCGCCGACGCCGATGACGAGCGCATGGGTGCCGGGGCTCACCGGCCCCGCATCGAACACGAGCTCCTGGTTATCGGGCATTTCGTGACCCCCCACAGTCCCATTCCGGAGAATACGCGCATCGTCCGTGACAGAACCTGTTCACGTCGAAATGAACCATGGGATCCCACGAATTCGTGTCGATGTTGATTGACGGCCACTTCCAGGTCAGCCAACGCTCAACTCTCGATCACGGGACCGCCGGTACTTGGATCCGTCGGAAGGGCCGACTGCCGCAGCTCGACGAGCGAATCGTAGGAGTCCCTCAAGGCCAACGTATCTCGCACGGTACGTGCGATGGATCCCTCACTATTGTCGTTCTCGAACGTGAAGTAGTACGTGTGGGCGAGCGCCGGAGTCAAGCGCCTGTCCAAGTTGCCGTCGATCCGGATGTCACGGATACCCGGTCCGAACAGCGGACGGAGTGGGCCGCCGAACCAGTCACCGCGCACGCTGCCGCGGACTACCGGAAACCAGACGTTGGTCCATCTCACCGGTCCGAACACTGATTGCGAGCCGAGGACTTGCAGACCAGGCGCTCGACTCCGGCCGTAGTGGACGTGGGCCGGCTCGCGAACATCTTCAACCGTTCGGGTCTCGCCGCGTGGCGGGCACCGCACCAGATCTCCCCGACGGGTCATGTCGCCGAACATCGAGCAACTGGCCTTGCGCCCGTCGGGTTTGCCGAAACCATCGCGCCATTTGGCCGTGGTCATCAGCAGATCTGCGAATGTCATTGGCGTGCCGACGGTGAGGAAGTCAGTGACGCGCCACGGATTGCCTTGGCGCCGAAGTCCTTTCCACAGTTCGAACTGCAAGCGCTGGTACTCGACAACGTCCGGACGAGTCCCCGTGTCGTCGGCGTCGGCCGCAAACGGCAAGGACGCCGTGGTGCTGGCGTCACCCGCGCTTTCCCGAGCACGAAGCGGAGCCAGCAGTACGTCGCAATGTTGTTCGAGGTCCTCGAGGCCGGCCAGGGCTGGGTCGCCCGGCCTCGGGGGATCGGGTACCGCGCCAGCGTTTAGTCCGTGCATCTGCGCCCACAGCGAGGTCAGTGCGTCGTAGGCGATGTAGCCCCCCAGGCTGTGCGCTACCACGACGATGCGGTCATAGCCCTCGTCGTGTATCCGCTGCAAAAGATCGACCAGGCCGCCGCGGATTGCTCGGCGCGCGGAGTAGGACCGCGGCGACTTGTCCAGATAGCGGGTGACGTCGACGAAGGAAGAGGCGACTTTGTTACCGACCCAGCCAACGCCGAGCGTCGCAGCACCGACAACGACACCGCTCGTTAGTACCGCACCGATCACCTTGGTCACGTTGTCGGGAACCAGGAGCAGTACCAGGGCAAGCAGTATCAGCACCAACAGGACCACTCCGGCCAAGATCCACCACAGCAGTCGCCACGCGCCGTAGAGGCCATCGGGAACCCCGGCCCGCCGGCGCAGTAGCAGTCGCGCCGTCGTGGGCACTAGGTCCCCAAACCGGTTACCGGTCATCAAGTACGACCAGTGGTATTCGAATATCTCGGTGTGCTCTTGCGGTGGGGGGGTTCCGTTTAGTTGCGGCGCGATGCACCGGCGGGCCTCGTAGGACTGAGTGATCTCTGCCGGACGCGAGTAGTAACGCCACGGTCGGTCACCCGGCACGGGCGACAGCGCGGTCTTGACGAAGCCGAAGAGAGTTTGTCCGGGCTCCTGTGAGCCCATGCCATGCACGACTACGACGGCTTGGCGGACCGGCTTCTCGTCATCGTTCCCACCCGTCGGACGGTTTGCCACGCTCTCCCCCTAGATCGGCGATCCAACCCCCAGCCCGATCATGTCAGTGCAGGCGTCGGCCGTGCAGCCGAACGAACGGGATGGCGGCAACTCCGCTCCCGTCGACCGCTAGGCAGCCTTCGCCCAACGCGCGCACACGAAGTCCCCGTTGCGCCCGACCTCGGTGAGCTTCCACTCCGACCGAACCGGTAGCACCCGCGCGCCCTTGCCCAGCGAGCACGGCGCGTACGTCACGATCATCTCGTCGACCAGTCCGGCCGCCACGAACTGCGCCGCCACGTCGCCGCCCCCGACGAGCCAAACGTCCTTGCCATCGGCCGCCTCGATCAGTTTGGGCTGGAGCTCCGCGACGTCACCGTGAAACGTGTGCACCGGATGCCCGTCGGCGATGAGCTGCGGGCGGCTGGTCAGCACCCAACTCGGCTGCTCGTACATCCAGTCACCCGGCTGGTTCGCCACGATCCACTCGTACGTCGCCGAGCCCATTACCAGTGCGCCAACGGATTTCACGAACGCCTGGTAGCCGAACTGCCCATCGGCGTCCACGTCGCGGGATATCAACCAATCCAGACTGTCGGCCTCGTCGACGATGAATCCGTCCAAGCTCGACGCGGTGAAATACACACAGGCCATTTCAATTTCCTCTCATCCAATCCAGCGGGTCGCCCCGTTTGGGGTGCACACCGTGGCGGGCAAGCATGGTGCGAACCAGTTCCCGCCGATGCGCCGAAAACGTGAGTACGTGGGCGACGATCCCGTACAACTGAAACGACTCGGGCGGGTCGCACAACGCGTCGATGACGGTGTCGCCCAGCCGGCCCTGCTCGGTGTGGTCGGTGATCATCGCGGTCCAGCTGGCCGCGACGGCGCGGTGGTCGTCGGCCAGTTGGGCCGCCTCGCGAACACCGCCAAGCTCGGGTTGGTCCCGACCCTCGATGCTGGCCAGCCACACCTGCTTGGACCACACGACCGCGCCGAGCACCGCACCGACGCTAGGCTCCTCGCCGTCCCACTCCAGCACTATCTGTCCGGGTGAGATCGGTTGTGCCCATTGCTCTTCAGTGAGCAATGCGGCTTGGTCGATGAGGTAGGCGGTGTCGGCGACGTCGTGGGCCACCATCAGCTGGGAGACGTCCGGCGGCGTACCGTCGCCCTCCTGCCGCAACCACAAGGACTCCGGCGGATGGAAGTGCAGACCGTTCGGTGCGTCCAACCAGAAGTCGACGTCGGCGGCCTGGGACGGCGGGACGCCGTACGCGCGCCGGAACGCACGGGAGAACACCTCGGGTGACGACCAGCCCTCGTCCGCGGCGACGGCGGCGACACCCTGACCGCCCTGCAGCCGCCGGGCCGCCCGCTCGAGCATCACGCGGCGACGCAGCGCGGCGGGCGGTTCCCCGGTGAGCCGGCTGACCTGGCGCGAGAAGTGGAACTCGGAGGCGAAACTGCTGCGCGCCATGTCGGCGACGTCGGAGTTGTCGGCGGCGACGACCGCATCGAGTAGCTCCCGCAGGCGGTCCCGCCGCGGTGCGCTTGGTTGATCGCTCACAGTGATCGAGTATCGCTTCAACGCGTGCCAAGGAACATGACGATTCCTGCGCTCACTACACTCAGCTGCCCAGTGACCGAATACGACTCGCTGCGCGCCAACGACGCCGAGCTGGCCGATCTCCGATCGGCCATCCGGGCCTTCCTGGCGACCGATCGCGACCGGCATGGCTGGGCGCCCGCGGTCGACTGCTGGCTCTCGCGGTGGGACGCCGACTTCAGCATCCGGCTCGCCGACGCCGGCTTCGTCGGCCTGACCATCCCCACCGAGTACGGCGGCCGCGGCCTTGGCTACCTGCACCGCTACGTGGTGACAGAGGAGTTGTTGGTTCACGGCGCGCCGGTGGGCGCGCACTGGATCGCCGACCGCCAGGTGGCGCCCGCGCTGCTCGCGTACGGCACCGAGGCGCAGCGCCGTCGGCTGCTGCCCCTCATCGCCGAGGGCCGCCTGTACTCGGCGATCGGGATGAGCGAACACGGTGCGGGCTCCGATCTCGCCGCCGTGGCGACCCGCGCCACCAGAGTCGACGACGGATGGCGCTTGTCCGGGACGAAGGTGTGGACCAGCGGGGCGCACCTCGCCCATCAGGTCGTCGTGCTGGCCCGGACCAGCCCGCTCGATCCCGATCATCGTCACGCCGGCTTCAGCCAGTTCATCGTGCCGACCGACGCCGCGGGGGTGACGGTGAGCCCGATCCTCCTGATGAACGGTGAGCACCACTTCAACGAGGTGCTCTACGACGGCGTCGCGTTAACCGACGACGACGTCCTCGGCGAGGTCGGCAACGGCTGGCACCAGGTGACCTCCGAGCTCGGGTTCGAACGCAGCGGGCCCGAACGCATCCTGTCCACGGCCACAATGCTTTTCGACGTGATCCGCACGCTGGGACGACAGGGCGACGCAGATGCACCAGCGGTCGCGGCGGGCGACCTCGTCGCCCGAATGTGTTCACTGCGCCAACTGTCGATATCCGTGGCGCGTGCACTCACGGACGGGCACGACGCCGCGTCGCGGGCCGCGCTGGTCAAGGACCTCGGCACCCGCTTCGAGCAGGACTCTGTCGAGGTGGCCGCCGACCTAATCGACCACGTCGACGCGGGGTCACCCGATGCTGGGCGACTCCGCGATCTGCTCGACACGGCGCGCGTGCACTCTCCGCTGTTCACGCTGCGCGGCGGAACCAACGAAGTGCTGCGCGGCGTCGTCGCAAAGAACGTGGGGCGCGACACTGCGAGCGCGCCGACCGACGAACTGAGCCAGCTCGTCGACGACGTCGGCCGCCGCTCGTTCGAATCCGGAGGCCAACGCGGCCTGCCGAATGCCTTCGACGCGCAGTTGTGGCACACGCTCGAGGACACCGGGTTGAGCCGACTGACCACCGCCGAAGGGGCCGGTGTGCGGGAATCTGCCATCGTGCTCGGCGGGCTCGCGCGCTGGGCCGGCGCGGTGCCCGTGGCCGAAACCGACGTCCTCGCAGGGTGGTTGGCGACGCGCGCCGGACTCGACGTGCCCACCTCCGGCCCACTGACCGTCGCGCTCGCCGATGCCGTGTCGGCTGGCGGTCGAATCGTCGGCACGGCGACCGGTGTGCCGTGGCCCCGCTGCGGGCCGGTGCTGCTCGCCGCCCGCACCGGCGAGTCCACCTGCGTGACATGGATTTCCGAGCCCGACGTGATCGAGAGCCACGGCCCGGCCGGCGAACCCCGCGGGTCCATCACGTTCGACGTCGCCGCCAACGACCTCGTCGCGCTCCCCGCTTCTGTCGGTGACGAACTCGTACGCCGCGGCGCGTGGGCCCGCTGCGTGCAGATCGTCGGCGCGTTCGAGGCGGCCACCGAGCTCACCGCCGCGCATACCCGGGAGCGCGTGCAGTTCGGCCGCCCGCTGATCGCGTTCCAGGCCGTCGCCCACTCCCTGGCCGGGATGGCCGGTGAGCTCGAACGGGCCCGTGCGGCAGCGGCTTTAGCGACGGCAGCAGCGGC
Source organism: Mycobacterium sp. RTGN6 (assembly GCF_033804605.1). Classification (NCBI taxonomy): domain Bacteria; kingdom Bacillati; phylum Actinomycetota; class Actinomycetes; order Mycobacteriales; family Mycobacteriaceae; genus Mycobacterium; species Mycobacterium sp. RTGN6. The sequence goes on along the minus strand of NZ_JAPZKZ010000002.1, from coordinate 772,290 downwards.
CGACTTCGGCTTCGACAGCCCGCAGGCGGACTACGCGATCACGGTGGCGAAGGTCGCAGTGGGCCGAGCCGTCGGTCCGGTGAGCACCATCGCGCACCAGCTTCACGGGGCGATCGGCGTGACCATGGAGCATCCGCTGTGGTTGGCGACGATGCGGGCCCGAAGCTGGGCCGACGAATTCGGCACGACGGGGTACCACGCGCGCAGGCTCGGTGAGCAGGCGCTGGCCGCCGACGATCCGTGGGCGTTGGTCATCGGGCCTTAGTCAGGCGTCGAGCACTTGTGCCACCCTAGCCTCCACAACGCTACGCTCACCCAGGTCGTCGACGTCGATGCCGAAGCGCTCCCCGAGCACCTCGAGCACTTCGGCCGCGGTCTCGAAGCGGATCTTCTCGCTGCCGTCCCTGCCGTGGATCGCGAGGTTTCGGCCGCGCAGGTTGTATCGGGCCTCGTCGGTGACCAGCGCCACGCTCAGGCCGGTCACGAACGTCGACGCGGGATGCGTTGACACATACCAACTTCCGACCTCCAGATCGATGCGGGGCCGAGGGATCGTGGTGAACAGGTACAGCGGCAGCCACTGCTCGCGCACCTGAGTCTCAAGCACCAGCTCGTCGCCGCGGTCGACGATGCGGTACGGCTCGTGCCGGGTCTGCTGTACGAGCCCAGGGATCAGCCGGATCGGTGACGACAGCGTCTGCCCGCCGAACCCGACGTCGACCAGAAAGCGCTCCGCATCGTCGGGCACCGTCACGGCGAGCACGTTGTGGGTCATCGCGGGCAGCGCAGCATCCGGCCCGAGCATCCACACCACCCGCCCGGAGATCCGCTCGACGCCGAAACCCAGCGCGTCGAGTACGTAGCCGACGAGCCCGTTGTGCTCGTAGCAGTAGCCACCCCGTCGGCGTTCGACGAGCTTCTCGGAGAGCACCGCGGGCCCGAGGTCGTCGACCGGTACACCCATGAGCGGATCGAGGTTCTCGAACGGGATGGTGCGGCCGTGCGCGGCGACCAACCCGTGCAGGAGCTCCTCGGTCGGCGCGGTCGGGCCGTCGTATCCGATGCGCGTGAAGTAGTTGGTCGGGTTGAGCGATGAAGGCACCTGAGTCATGTCGCCCATGCTCCGACCTAAAGCGCGGTTTTGGTCAAACTCACACGGAATCTGTGACACCGACAACTGCGGCTGCGTCCGATGTTGGGCAGTATTGAACTCGTGTCCAAATTGTCGTTAGCGAAAGTTACTTCCTTTGGAGTGGCGCTGATTGCCGCGACGATGTCGCTCACGCCCCCCGTGGCCTCGGCTTCGTCCCCGATGCCGTTGTCGGCCAAGTGGCGCGCCTGCGACTTCAGTCAGGCTAAGTGGGTGGATGCGGCGGGATACGCCAGACCCGTCGCCTACGTCGGCCCAGCCGGTGACGGCAGCGTGGTCGCGAAGGTCGACATGGCGACCGCCCTGCCCAACACGTCGTACGCCGTGCGCGTCATCCAGTCGCCCCGGGCATCCATCGGCTGCGCGCCAGGCGACCCCGGCGTCATCACCGGGAGCCTGACGACCGACGGTGCCGGCGCGGGGTCGGTGACCCTGCAGGGGCCCGTGGCGTCCGGCAAGACCGGAGCGTGGGTCATCGTCGAACGGGCCGCGTCAAACTCGCAAACACCCGCCGAGTTCTACACCTCGGAGTTCATCGCCTCGATCTAGGCGTTGGACTTTACCCAGGAATTTCCCAGATATCTTGATGCGTCCACGTTTGCTCTGCTAAATTTCCGCCGAAGTCGCAGGCTGCGGCCGGTAAAGGAGCAATGGCATGTCCCATCGGTGGATCGTCGCGATAGTCGCAGCCGGCGCGCTGCTGTTGTCTGGCTGCGGCAGCGACAAGGTGGTGATCACCACGCCGACGGCAAAGACCAAAGCGTCGGAGTCGAAGAGCGAGTCGTCCGAAGCGGAGACCACTGAGGAAGAGCCCTCCACCGAGGCCGCGCCAGGGGAAACGCTCGATCCGAGCGCCTGCGCCGACTTGTACAGCGCCAAGCTCGACCTGATTCTGGCGGGCAACGCCGAGGAGGCCCAACCGGCGGCCGACGCCCTTTCGAAGTTCGACCCGCCCGCCGACGTTCAAGAGGCGATCGATCACTTCGTCGAGGTCGGAGGCGTGCAGTTCGACGACCCGGACTACAACGAGATGAACGGCCGCATCGACGAATGGTCCGCCGCCGTCTGCCCGCAGTAGCCCGCGGCGAACACGGGATTTCCCAGCCAGCGCCAACCCCGGTACCCTAAAACTAGAACACGTTCCAATTTTGCCTAGGGGGAGCCGTGGCCAACGCCGATCGTGAACCATCGGAAGTCACCAAGTGGGATCCGGGCCTGACCGAGAAGGTCATGGGCCTGATCCGCCCGCTGATCAAGGGCTACCACCGCGCGGAGGTCCGCGGCCTCGACAACATCCCGCCGGGAGGCGTGCTCGTCGTCTCCAACCACTCGGGCGGATTGTTCGCGATGGACGTCCCCGTGTTCGCGACCGACTTCTACGAGAAGTACGGCTACGACCGGCCCGCCTACACGCTCGGCTTCGACCTGATCTTCGTCGGGCCCACGTCTGACTTCTTCAAGAAGACCGGGTTCATCCCCGCCAACCACGAGAACGCCGACGAGGCGCTGCGCACAGGTGGCGTCGTCATCGTGTTCCCCGGCGGTGACTACGACGTCTACCGACCGACGACGTCGCGGAACACCATCGACTTCGGCGGCCGCACCGGCTACGTGCGGGCCGCGCTCAACGCCGGGGTGCCAATCGTACCGTCGGTGTCGATCGGCGGACAGGAAAGCCAGCTGTACCTGAGCCGCGGAACGGCCGTCGCCAAGGCGCTGCGGCTGGACAAGCTGTTCCGCGCGAAGATCCTGCCGATCTCGTTCGGCTTCCCCTTCGGACTCAGTGCCGTACTGCCCGTGAACGTTCCGCTGCCCACCAAGATCGTCACCCAGGTACTGCCGCCCATCGACATCGTCGCCGAGTTCGGCGAGGACCCCGACGTCGACGAGGTCGACGCCCACGTCCGCCACGTCATGCAGCAGGCGCTCGACGAGCTCGCCAAGGAACGCAAGCTGCCGGTACTCGGCTGATCATGGAGCTCACCGACCGGCTCACCGGCGCGTTCGGCTTGGTTACCACCATGGTGCGGGCAGGCGTCATCGCGCCGCTGCGGCCCGACAAGTACGTGCGCATCGCCGCCGCCATGGCACGCGAACACATGGGCATCACTTCGGGTTTCGCCGCCGCCGCACAGCGCTGCCCCGACCGCCTCGGCCTCGTCGACGAGCTCGGCGCGCTCACGTTCCGCGAGGTCGACCAGCGTAGCGACGCCTTCGCCGCCGCGTTGCAGGCGTTGCCCGACGGACCGCCCGACGTGGTCGCCATCATGGCCCGCAATCATCGCGGTTTCGTCGAGGCGCTCATCGCGTCCAACCGGATCGGCGCCGACGTGCTGCTGCTCAACACGTCGTTCGCGGGACCCGCACTGGCCGAAGTGATTTCGCGTGAGGGCGCGGGCAAGTCAGTCGCCGTGGTCTACGACGAGGAGTTCACCCCGACGGTCGACCGCGCGTTGGCCGACGCCCCGGAGTCCGTGCGCATCGTGGCGTGGACCGACACGGGAGGCCACGAGTTCACCGTCGAGCAGATGATCGCCACACACTCCGGCGCGCAACCCGTGCGGGTAGGCGAGAAGTCCAAGGTGATCCTGCTGACGTCGGGCACCACCGGAACACCCAAGGGCGCCAAGCACTCTGGCGGCGGACCCGAGACGTTGAAGGCGATCCTCGACCGGACGCCGTGGCGCACCGAGGAGGTCACCGTCGTCGTCGCGCCGATGTTCCACGCCTGGGGCTTCTCCCAGCTGGCGTTCGCCGCATCAATGGCGTGCACCGTCGTCACCCGCCGCAAGTTCGACCCAGAAGCCACCCTCGCGCTCATCGACACCCACCGCGCCACCGGGCTCTGCGTCGTCCCGGTGATGTTCGACCGCATCATGGATCTGCCCGACGCCGTTCGAAACCGATACAGCGGCAAGACGTTACGCTTCGCCGCCGCCTCGGGTTCGCGCATGCGGCCCGACGTCGTCACCACGTTCATGGACCAGTTCGGGGACGTCATCTACAACAACTACAACGCCACCGAGGCGGGCATGATCGCGACGGCCACCCCGGCGGATCTGCGCGCGGCCCCCGACACGGCTGGGCGGCCCGCGGAGGGCACCGACGTCCGGATCCTCGACGCCGACTTCGGCGAGCTGCCGACCGGCGAGGTGGGCACCATCTACGTGCGCAACTCCACCCAGTTCGACGGCTACACCGGAGGCGCCGCCGAGAAAGGTAAAGCCTTTCACGACGGTTACATGCATTCGGGCGACGTCGGATACCTCGACGCCGAGGGCCGGCTGTTCGTGGTGGGCCGCGACGACGAGATGATCGTCTCCGGCGGCGAGAACGTCTACCCGATCGAGGTGGAGAAGACGCTCGCGGCGCACCCCGAGGTGGCCGAGGCCGCGGTGCTCGGCGTCGACGACGAGCAGTACGGGCAGCGGCTCGCGGCGTTCGTCGTCCTGGCCGACGGCTCGTCGGCGACGCCAGACGCATTGAAGGCCCACGTGCGCGAGAACCTCGCGAACTACAAGGTGCCGCGGTCGATCATCGTGCTAGGCGAGTTGCCACGCGGCAGCACTGGCAAGATCCTTCGGCGTGAGCTTGCCGAACTTCAGGCCGACGGCGATGGGGCGTAGGGCGCGCCGGCGCTACCCCCTGCTGCGGGCCACCGCCGAACTCGTCAACGCGGCCAACTCCTACGCGCCGCTGCGCAGGCAGGGCTACGCCACGCTGCCGGTGTTCGCGTTCGGCTGGCCGAGCAGCGAGGCGGCTCCGGTGGTCATCGGCGCCTCGGTACTCGATGCGGCCCGGCGCGGGCTGCGCGGCGACTTCACCGGAGTGCGTGGCCGGAGCGCGCTGGCGCTCACGGTGCTCAGCTGGGGCGTGCTCGGATTCGTCTATCGACGCGCCATGCAGTCGCGGCCGCACTTCGAGGAGCCGTTGCGCGCGACGCTGGGCGAGAACTACGAGGCGGTGGCGGAGCAGGAACGGCGGCGACGGCGGGGCGGCGTCATCCGCACGGCATGGACACGGCGTGCGTACGTCAAGAAGGCCGACACCGTGCGCTACGGCCCTCACCGCGCCAACGTCGCCGACATCTGGCACCGCGCTGAGCTGCCCCTCGACGGCAAGGCGCCCGTGCTGCTGCAGGTTCCCGGCGGGGCCTGGGCGATCGGGATGCGCCGCCCGCAGGCCTACCCGCTGCTGAGCCACTTCGCCGAGCGTGGCTGGATCTGCGTGTCGATCGCGTACCGGGTCAGTCCCCGCAACACCTGGCCCGCGCACATCGTCGACGTGAAGCGGGCGCTGGCGTGGGTCAAGGAGCACATCGCCGAGTACGGCGGCGACCCCGACTTCGTGGCCATCACCGGCGGATCGGCGGGCGGACACCTAACCGCGCTCGCGGCGCTCACGCCGAACGAACCGGAATGGCAGCCCGGGTTCGAGGACGCCGACACCTCAGTAGTCGCGGCGGTGCCGATCTACGGCCGCTACGACTGGTTCAGCACCGAGGGCGACGGACGCCCCGAGTTCATCTCGATCCTGCAGCGCTACATCGTGAAGAAGCGCTTCAAGGAGAACCGCCAGGTGTTCCTCGACGCGTCTCCCATCACGAAGGTCCGCCCGGACGCTCCGCCGTTCTTCGTGCTCCATGGTGTGAACGACACGATCATTCCGGTGGGCGAGGGGCGCGCGTTCGCTGAAGCGCTCGAGGAGAAGTCGGACCAACCGGTCGTCTACTCCGAGATTCCGCACGCCCAGCACGCCTTCGACTTCTTCGGCTCCCCCCACGGGCACTTCACCGCCATCGCCGTGCAGCACTTCCTCGACTGGGTGAAAGCCACCCGGGGCTGACCGATTCTCGCGACGACGGTCAGTTCCAGCTATCTACCACCTGAGGTTGGTCGAACGCTCCCACGGTGACCCGACGGGGCGCCTCGCTCAGGTTCGGGTATTTGCCCTACCTGCAGCTCGACACTTGAATCCGGGTCGCTCACCGCGTATACCGCACGCTGAGGCATCGACTGGTCCCGCGAGTCGAGGTCATTGAGGCCGGGATGCTGATTTTGCCGCCAGGGGGACCCGACGTTGGGTGGCGAGCCTCGACCAGGAGCCGCATGATCATTGCGTGCACCTGGAGAGCTACCACCGCCTATCCTGATGGGGCTCTAGTGACGGCGCCACCGCGGCGCTAGGTTCGTCGCTGGGTAGTCAGAAGCGGGGGTGCCGTGCGCGACGCGATCAACGACATCGGCGTTCTGCGTTCGGTGCTCGATCGGTCAACCGACATGATCGCCGTGTGTGAGCTGTCCGGACGAATTCTTCACGTCAATCCGGCTGGTCTGGCGCTGGTCGGGTTGGCCGAACTGCCGGTGGACCAGCCCGTGTCGATGGCGGACGTTTTGAGCCACTCCGGGCGCGAAATGGCGGGCGAGGCCAAGTTCGCACTGCGCCGCACTAGGGAGTGGCGCGGGCTCACCGAGTTGACGCACTTCGTCACCAAGCAACCGATCCCGGTGGAGATCGCAGCGTTCATCGTCGACCGCGGCCCGCGTGAGCCGAGTGTCATCGTGTCGGTCGTGCGGGATCGCGGTGATCGGCATGACCAACTTCAGTGGGAAGCCGTTGTCGAAGCGTCGGAATACCGGGCCGCCGAGCAGCAGGCAGTCGCCGAGTTGAGCAAATTAGCCCTCGACGGCGAGCTCGACCAACTACTCGACGCAGCAACCATGGCAGCGTCGAAGCTGATGGGGGTGCACCGATCGATGATCACCCGCCCAATCGAGGGCGATGACGACAGCATTGCGCTGCTCGGATTCACGGGTCAGTTTCCGCGCCCATCCACCCTGCCAGCCGGCACCCAGTCACTGATGGGATACACGCTGATCACCAACACTGTGGTTGTCTGCGAAGACCGAGACAAGGAAACCCGATTCTCGACCGCGGCAATGGCCAGCTACGGCTTCCGCAGCGGCGTGTGCGTACCGATTCCGGGCGCGGAAGGACCGTGGGGTGCGCTGTCGGTGCACAGCAACGACAACCGGGTCTACAACGATCGTGACGTGTCCTTTCTGCAGACTGTCGCCAGTGTGCTCTCCGCAGCGATTCGTCGACTCGACCTCGACCGGCTGCTCCACGAGCGCAGCATGCACGACCCCCTCACGGGCCTGCCCAATCGAACACTGGCCTATGAACGCATCGAACAGGCCCTGGCCCGCGCAGAACGTGACGACACCTCGATGGCGGTGCTACTGCTCGACATCGATGATTTCAAGATCATCAACGACAGTCTCGGGCACGAAGCAGGAGACCGCGCGTTGGTGCGGTTCTCCGGCCGGCTCGCCGCCGCCGCGCGGCCACAGGACACCGTTGCCCGCGTTGGCGGCGACGAATTCCTCATCATTTCCGAACACATCAGCGGCATCGACCAGGCACAGCAATTGGCGCATGCGCTGACCGCGTCGATCAACACCCCGCACGCGCCGGGATACGAACCGACACCGCTGAGCGCAAGCATCGGCATCGCCGTCTCTGACCCGAGTTCCACCCGCCAGGAACTCATCCGCCGCGCCGATCTGGCGATGTATCGGGCCAAGGACACCGGCACCGGAGGCCACGCCATCTTCGATCGGGACGACCTGTACGACGCAGACCGAACTCGTCGCCTGTCCATGGACCTGCGCGCGGCACTGGGTCGAGACGAACTGAATCTGCGGTATCAACCCCTGGTCGACATCGCCACTAGGGAGATCGTGGCCATGGAAGCACTCGCCCGATGGACCCACCCCACCCTCGGCGTGATCGACCCGATCGAGTTCGTCGCCGCCGCCGAACGCACCGGTCTGGTGGGCGATCTCGGCGAATGGGCGCTGCGCACCGCCTGCGCGCAGGCCGCCGTGTGGCGAACATTCACCGACGTAGGCGTACGCGTCAACATCAGCGCGCTACAGCTGCGAGACGGCGCGTTTGCGGGGAAAGTTGCCGCCGTTTTGGCGGCGACGGGACTCGACCCCGCGGCGTTGGGACTGGAAATCACCGAGACCGTCTGGGTCGCCGACACTGCTCGAGTGGCAGGCACCCTCGCCGCGCTGCACCAGATGGGGGTCGGCATTTCGCTTGACGACTTGGGCAGCGGATACAGCTCCATCTCCTACCTGAACCGTTACCCGGTCTTCGAGTGCTTCAAAATCGACAAGTCGTACATCGAGGACCTCCCTGCCGCTCGGGCGAAGGCCATCATCGTCGCGATTGTGATGCTCGCTCGCGCTTTCGATCTCACCGTCGTCGGTGAGGGAGTCGAGACCGTCGAACAACTCGAGACCCTGCAGGCATGCGGATGCGACCTTGCCCAAGGATTCCTGCTCGGCAGGCCGATGACCGCCGAACAGGCCACCGCCGAACTACGTCAACGAGCGCACGCCTGACGTAGCCTACTCCGCCATGGCAGTTTCGACGACGGTCAACTTATCGGAAAGTCCTGCAGCACGCCGGATTTCGATGAATGCATCGCGCATCGCGTCGATGAGCTCGTGCGAGTCCTCCAACGTGGCACCGTCGGAGAGCACGGAGACGTTGAGTTGGTCGACGTAGCTCCACACCGTGATGTTGAGCCCGCTGCCCGTGGTGAGCGGCCCCACCGAGTAGATCTCGGTGACAAGCGCGCCGCCGACGCGGCCGGGCTCGCGCGGGCCAGGCACGTTGGAGATCGGTAGGTTCAGCACCTTGTTCTGACCGTCTTTGCCTGCGAGCCAACGGAACAACGCCTCGGCAGGAGCGGGTGGAAAGTACGCCGACCATCGGCTGACCAGTTCCGGGCCCATGAGGTGATGGGTCTCCTTGGCATCCACCGCGGCGTCGTGCACGGCTTGCACGCAGGCCAGCGGATCGTCGAGCTGAATCGGCACCACCATCATGACGCCCGAGAAGCGGTTGCCCGAGATGCGCTCCCGCGAGAAGTCGAAACTCACTGGGACGGAAGCCAACAGCGGGTGATCGGCGTGGCCGTCGTACTTGAGCGACAAGGTTCGCAGTGCCCCGGCCGATATCGCAAGCACCATGTCGTTGATGGTCACGCTCAGATGCTTGGCCGTCTCCTTGACGTCCGCGAGCGCCAGCGTCGTCGTCGCGAACTTCCGTTGTCCGTCCACCATGTGGTTCATGAAGCTCGGCGGCGGGGTGAACGGCCGGGTGAGATCAGGCGACAGCTTCTTGGAGCTCTTGCGCACCCGGTTGATTCCCTTGGCGGTGTAGCCCATCACGCCGGGCAGCCTGCCGATCTGGCGCATGTGGTCGGCGAACGCGGTGCGCACCAACTCGGGTCGGGTGGGCGCGGGATCGGTTGCGTAGGAGTCGCGGTCGTCGGGGCCGGCCTGCAGGTCCATGCCACGGGCCAGCAGATTCGCCGACGCCACGCCATCGGCGAGCGCGTGGTGGATCTTGCCGAGCACCGCGATCCGGCCATTGGCCAAACCCTCGATGAAGTACATCTCCCACAGCGGGCGGCTGCGGTCCAGCGGGGTACTGGCGATCTTGCCGACGGCATCGTCGAGTTCCCGCCTGCCACCTGGCGCGTCGACCCGGTACGCGCGCACGTGGTAGTCGAGGTCGACCTCGCAGTTCTCCCGCCACATCGGATGGTGGAACTTGAACGGGATGTCGACGAGTTCGTAGCGGAACGGGTCGAGTTTGTGGAGCCTGCCGTGGATGACGTGGCGAAACTCGTCGACGCCGAACTGCCTGCCCTTGAGCTCGGAGATGTCGATGACCGCAAGCTTCAGGGTGTGCATGTGCACCGTCGGCGTCTCGCTGTACAGCAGTACGGCGTCCCAGCCGCTGAGCCTCTTCACACCTGACCTCCTCCCGGAGGCCTATATAACCTGCTTCGACCCCACCAGAGTCTGATTTCGGTGAACCTGGTTGAGGAACAACCCGATTGCGGTGGCCGCCGATCCGGTACGCGCCCCGTCGGTCATGTCGAAGCCGTGCCCTGCGCCCGGCAGTTCGGCGTAGCTGACCACCGACCGCGACACGCCTTGCAGCTTCTCGACGAAGTCGCGGGCCTGTTGTACTGGGATGACGGTGTCGCCCGAGCCGTGCACCACCAGGAACGGCGGTGCGTCGGCGCGCGTGCGTGCGATCGGCGAGGCCTTGCGGAAGAGCTCCGGGCGCTTGGTGATCTTGCGCTTCACCACGACGCGCTCGAGGAAGTCGACGAACCGCGCCCGCTCGACCGTGGAGCGGTCCTCCCAGTCGTAGCGGCCATAGATGCCGACGACCGCGTCCACCGAGGTGTCCGAGCCCTCCGGCAGTGGGGTGTCGTACTCGGTGTCGTTGGGTGTCAGGCCGGCCAGCGCTGCCAGGTGTCCGCCGGCCGACGTGCCTGCGATGGCCACGAAGTCGCGGTCACCGCCGAACTTGTCGACGTTGGCCCGAGCCCAGGCGATCGCGGTCTTGACGTCGGTGATGTGTTGGGGCCATGCGTGATTCGGCGCCACCCGGTAGTCGATCGACAGGCAGACCCAACCCAGCTCCGCCATGTGCGACATCAGGGCGTAGCCCTGCAGGATCCGGCCGCCGTGCACCCACGCGCCGCCCGGCACGAAGATCATCACCGGCGCGGGCTGCGCCGGTAGTTCCTTTGGCCGCCACACGTCGAGCAGCTGTGACGGATGGTCGCCGTACCGGACCGAACTCCGATACACGTTGCGGCGATGCTCGAACGCCTTCCACACCGGAGGGGTGGAGTCGGGCGCCGGCCACTCGATGTCGAGCGCCTCGGGGGACACGACGCCGCGCAGCGCGGATTGCACGACCTCGTTGGTCTTGTCGCGGTCGCGCTTGCGCACCTCGCCGATTCCCGGCGTGAACCAGGACTTGACTGCCGCGCCGAGAAAGTCGGGCATGTGGCGCACGCCCCAGATGCCCATGGCGGTGGCGCCGCCGAGCGGCTCGAGGTGCTTGCCGATCACGGGCAGCGACGTCGACGCGACGCTGAGCGCCAGCAGGTAGTCCGACGGACTCGCATCCAGCAACCACTTCGCGCGGGTGGCCAAGGTCGGTCCGGGGTACCGGGTGTCCGGTCGAGCCGTCATCGCGCGAGCGTACCTCGGTTACTGACGGGTAAGCGACAATCTGGGCAAGTTGTCTACCCGCGCCACGTTGGGCCTTCGAATGTGACTCCAATCACAGGTACGACGCGCGCAGGTGGGTGGTTATGTGAGTTGGTGGGCATATCTCTGGGAACGACAGCGCTGGCGATCACCGACGAACACCGTGCGCTCGCCGATTCGGCAACTGGCCAGCTAAGACGGCTGAACAGCCGAGCCGCTGCGCGGGCCACGCTCGATCCGGATTCCGGGGGTTCCACCCACCCGGCCGACATCTGGTCGGCCGCGGTAGAGCTCGGCTGGCATGGCCTGGCCGTCGCCGAAGAGTACGGCGGCTCCGGATTCGGCTTGTCCGAACTGGCCGTGGTGCTCGAAGCGCAGGGCCGCGAACTGTGCCCCGGCCCATTCCTGCCGACCGTGGCCGCCGCAGTGGTGATCGATCGTTGCGCAGCGGATTCCGTGCGTGCCCAGCTACTTCCGGGGCTGTCCGACGGCACGACCGTCGGCGCACTCGGGCTGTCCGGCAGCATCGTCGTCGGCTCCGACCTGGTGGTGACCGGCGAGAGCCCGGCGGTGCTGGGTGCCCCGGATGCCGCCGTGCTGGTGCTGGCCGCCGGGGACGACATCATCGTCGTCGACGCAGACGCCGAAGGCGTTGCGGTCACCGCACTTTCGCCAATGGACACCACCCGCAGCATCGGCTCGGTCGCACTGCGCAACGTGGCCCTGTCCGAAGCGCGGGTACTCCGCGGCGCCGCGCGTCGGGCGCGCACCGTGCTGCGCATCCTGGCGTCCGCCGAGGCCGTCGGAATCAGTTGGGCCGCATTGGACATGGCGGTGGAGTACGCCAAGGTTCGGGAGCAGTTCGGTCGCACCATCGGCACGTTCCAGGCGGTCAAGCACCACGCAGCCAACATGCTCGTCAACGCCGAGCAGACCACGGCCGCCACGTGGGACGCGGCCAGGGCCGACGATCTGGACAGCGCCTGGTTCCCCGCTGCGGTGGCCGCATCGCACGCGATTCGTACTCAGATCTTCAACGGGGAGTACAACATTCAACTGCACGGCGGCATCGGATACACGTGGGAGCATGACGCGCACATGTATCTGCGCCGGGCGCGCACCCTGGCCGCGATCATGGGCGACGGGGCCGACCCCCTCATCGACGTGGTCGACGGTCAACGCTCGGGCCAGGCGCACGGTGCGTCGTTCACGCTGCCAGAAGAAGCCGAGGAGTTCCGCACTGCCGCACGCGATGCCGTGACCACGCTGCGGTCGCTTCCCAAGGAGCAGCAGCGCGACTTCCTGGTGGACTCGGGCTACCTGGTACCGCACTGGCCGACCCCGTACGGCAGGGCCGCCGCGGTGCTGGAACAGCTGGTGATCGAAGAGGAGTTCAGTGGGGTCGACCGACCCGACATGGGCATCACCGGCTGGGTCACGCTCACCATCGCCCAAGCCGGCAACGACGATCAGCGCGACCGGTGGGTCGAACCGGTGCTGCGCGGGCAGGTGATGTGGTGCCAGTTGTTCTCCGAACCGGGCGCGGGTTCGGACGCGGCCGCGGTCCGCACGTCGGCCAAGAAGGTCGACGGCGGCTGGCGGGTCACGGGCCAGAAGGTGTGGACGAGCCTCGCGCACCAGTGCCAGTGGGGCCTCGCGACCGTGCGCACCGATCCCGACGCACCCAAGCACGCCGGCGTGACGATGATGGCGATCGACATGAAGGCGCCGGGCGTGACGGTGAACCCGTTGCGGGGAATCACCGGCCACGCACACTTCAACGAGGTGTTCTTCGACGACGTCTTCGTGCCGGACGGCGACGTGGTGGGCGACGTCAACCGGGGCTGGCTCGTCGCGCGGGCCACGCTGGGCAATGAGCGCATCTCGATCGGCGGTGGCTCGGGAGCGCCGACGGGGTTCACCGCCGACGACCTGATCAAGCTGCTCGACAGCGCCCCCGCCGAGACGGCGGCCACTCGGGTCCGACAGGCCGGCGAGGTGATCGCCGAGGGACACACCCTGCGGCTGCTCAACCTTCGCCGCGTCACGCGTGCCATCGCGGGTGCCGAACCGGGTCCCGAGGGAAACGTCACCAAGCTGCTCGTCGCCGAACAGTGCCAGCGGCTGACCGAACTCGGGATGGAGTTGGCCGGATCCGCGGCGGTCGTCGGCCAGGCTCAACAGGTGGCCCAGGCGTACCTCGGCAACCGCGCCATGACCATCGCCGGCGGCACGTCCGAGATCACGCGCAACACCATTGCCGAGCGCATCCTCGGCCTGCCGCGGGATCCGCTGCTCAAGTAACGGCCAGGCCACGGAAGAGGAGCCGTCTGGGGGCCCACGTAGCGAGATAAGCGCACCTGTGCCAGGCTTGATGGTCGTGGCTAGCAAACCTGGCTCGCGTGTCGTCGCAGCTAACGGGCCGACGCTGACCGCAGGGAGGCGTCGTTGACGGTGATGAAGGACTCGCCGTCGCTGCCGACCGAGGATACGGCCGACCTCCAGACGGTGGTCGCTGCGCTCCACGACCGATCTGGACCGCTTCCCGTGAGCGTCCCAGCGAACCCTTGTGAACGCAGCCCGCACTCGAACCGCCGGGCGGCGTTGGGGCTGGCGCTGGTGGCGTTGCTCATCGGCGGTGTCATCCAGCTTCTCACCGCGACACCGGACACCAGGGGCGAGCCGAGCGGAGACAGTCGGGCAGGCGTCGTGTTCAGCAATGCCCAGAGCGGCACCTGCCTGAGTTGGCCGGCCGACTCGCCCGACAAGCCGTCGTTCGTGCAGTGCCGCGACGACCACATGTTCGAGGTCGCCAAGGCGGTCAACATGACCAACTTCGGCGAACCGTGCCAGGCCGCGGTGCGTCAGTACCTCGGACCCCGGTACGACCCCAACAGCAGGTTCACCATCAGCGTGCTCTGGGCCGGCGACGCCGAAGGTCGCCAAGCCGATGGCCGAAACCTGTTGTGCGGTCTGCAATTACTCGGTGCCGAAGGCAAACCGGTCGCGTTCAAGGGCCAGGTCGCCACACTCGACCAGTCCAAGGTGTGGCCCGCCGGTACGTGCCTGGGCCTCGACCCGGCTACCAACCGGTCGACGGAGTTCCCGGTGGACTGCGCGGCGGCGCACGCCGTCGAGGTCACCGGTTCGGTGAACCTGACCGACCGGTTCCCCGGTGGGGTGCCGCCCGGCCCCGAGCAGGACGCGTTCGTCAGGGACGAGTGCACCCGGGCCACCGAGGCCTACGTCGCCCCGACCCCGATGCAGACCACCGGCCTGGTGCTGAACTACGGCACCATCGCCCCGGCCAGCTGGGATGCGGGCAGCCGCCAGGTCTTCTGCGGGCTCGTCTCCCCGGCCGAGCAGGGGCTGCGGCCGCTCGTCGGAAGCGTGCGGGGCACGTCCGCGGGCGATCAGGCCGTCGTCGCAGCGCCGGAGGCACCGCCCCCGCCCCCGCCCTCGTCGCCGCCCGAGCCTCCCCCGCCTGCCGTCGTCACCTCCACCACCATCGCCCCGCCGGAGCCGGTCGCGACCCAACCGCCCCGCAGTCCCACGTCCACCGCGGCCAGTCCCGCACCGTCGGCGACGGCCACGCCGACCACGACGGCGTCGTCACCGACGTCGGCCGCCCTGCCGGCTGGGCAGGGGCCGCCCCCAGGGCCCGCCGTCGAGCCGACCGAGCCCCCTGGACCGCAGCCGGGCGTCATCGAGATCCCGGGGCTGCCGCCGATCACGTTGCCCGGGTTCGCCCCGCCACCGCCGCCGCCGCCAGCCGCGTAGGGTCGGCTGCGTGTCTGATTTCCACCCGGACCTGCGCCGTGCCGCGCGGTTCGTCCCCCGCTCGATGGTGACCCCGTACACGCTGCCGCTACTCCGTGGCGCCATGCGACTCATGGACCGCCGCGCCCCCGACGAGGTCGAGGTGCTGACGTTGACATCGGGTGTCGGCGTGCGACTGCACCGGCCACCGAACTCGACCGGTGCTGGGCCCGGACTGGTATGGATCCACGGCGGCGGGTACGTCATCGGCAACGCATCGCAGGACGACGGACTCTGCCGTCGCTTCGCGCGCGAGCTCGGCGTCACCGTGGCGTCGGTGGACTACCGCTTGGCACCCGAGTACCCCTACCCCACCTCACTCGAGGACTGCTACGCGGTGCTGACGTGGCTGGCCGGGCTACCGGCCGTCGACCCCAACCGCGTCGCGGTCGGCGGGGCCAGTGCGGGTGGCGGCCTGGCCGCCGCGCTCGCGTTGCTGGCTCGCGATCGCGGGGAGGTGACACTTGCGGCCCAGCTGTTGGTGTATCCGATGCTCGACGACCGGTCGGGCCACGAGGTCGGACCCGACGACTCGGCGCACCGGCTGTGGACGCGCGCGAGCAACAGGTTCGGTTGGTCGAGCTACCTGGGTGACGCCGATCCGAACGTCGCGGTCCCCGCCCGCCACGACGACCTGAGCGGACTACCGGCAGCATGGATCGGAGTCGGTACCGTAGACCTATTCCACGACGAGGACCTCGCCTATGCCGAGCGGCTACGGGCGGCAGGCGTGCCGTGCGACGTCGAGGTCGTCCCGGGCGCCTTCCACGGCTTCGATGCCATCGCCGCGAAAGCGTCTGTGTCGCAATCGTTCTCCGCCAGCCAGATCGAATTCCTGCGGCGAACGCTCACGCAGAGCGAAACCGTAGAAGTCTGACTCCGCGCCACTAGTCAGTTCGGGAGACGACGCATCCGTCGACGATCGTTGCGGCGACCATCGCCGCGTCGAGCTCTGCCAACACCTCGGCGGGCGACGCGGCGAGCACGCACAGGTCGGCGGGCTGACCTGTTTCGACCGTGCGCGGTCGCATCGGCTGCCCGGGCGAGCCGAGGAACATCGTCAGCGCGGTCGGCGCCGGGATGCGTTCGTCGGCACCGAGGACGACGCCCGCAGCGGTGCTGCGGTGCACCGCCGCGCGCATCGCCGCCCACGGGTCGGCGTCGCCGTACGGCAGGTCGGTCGACATGACGACGGGCACGTTGGCGGCGAGCAGGGACGCCACCCGCCACAGCTGCGGATGGTCGCCGTGGGGTACGTCAGTGAGGTATTGATCCCCGCGCTCGGCGACGAAATTCGGCTGCGTCGCCACCATCACGCCGAGTCCGGCTAGCTCGGACACGCAGTCGTCGGGGACGACGGCCGCGTGCTCGATGCGGTCGCCTGGCCTGACACCCGCTGCCTGAAGGGCCGCGATCGTCACGACGAGTTGCGCCGCCGTGACGCAGTGCACCGCCACTGGGGCACCCTCGTCATGGCGGTCGCCGATCCAGTCGGTGAGCGCACCGAGGTCGAGGTCGTCGTCGTGCAAGATGCGCTTCCCAGGGGCCAGGCAGTGCACGCGCTGCAAGAGCTCCCCGCGCCGACTGGCTTCTGCGAACTTGACGACGTCCTCGATCCCGAGGTCCGGAGTGGCATCGGTGACCCCGGTGACGCCGTACGCCGCCAGCTGGCGACTGATCTCCGACAGCCCGGATTCGCGGCGCTGCAACGTATCCGACCAATGCGGGTCGGCACTGCGCAGCCGCCCGTCGGGATGGTCGGGCAGTCCGACCCGGGCCAAGCCGGCCGAGTTGAGCGTCCACAACACGCCGCTGCGGTGCTGCACGCGGACCGGGACGCCGGGCGAAAGCTCGTCGAGCGCGTTGCGGTCGAGCGGGCCGGCGACGGCTTCGTGGTACCCGACCGCCCTGATCCAGCCGTCCTCGCCGACGCTCGCGCCGGTGAGCACCCGGCGCAACGACTCGCGATCGTCGACCTCGCGAGGTCCGACCCGCACCGAGGTCAATGCCGCTGCGGCGGAATGCAAGTGGACGTGATGGTCGTGCAGCCCGGGGATGACGGTACGGTGCGCGACGTCCAGTACGTCCTCCCCCGCGACGGGCGCCAGGCGCTCGGCCACCTCGAGGATGCCGTGGTCGGTCCTGACGTCGACGACGGTGCCGTCCAAGCGGATGGCGCGTTGAATTAGCATGGGGCCGGGCCTCTCTCGTCGATCAGGCGCTCGACACACACGTCGTGTTCGCCCAGTGCCGCCGCCGGAGGCGATGCCGGAGGGGGTCGGGGAGGCAACGCGGGGCCGCCGCCACTCGGGCCCGTCGGAAGTTGCGCATACGTTGCGGCGATTCCGGCCATCGCCACGTCCAACACTTCGCCGCCGCCGCGCGCCAACGACTCGGCCACCAGAAGCGCGGCCTGCAGGCCCGTCAACGGATCGGCGATGGCGTCGGCGCAGAACACGGGGCCGTCCGCGCCAGCTCCGACCAGCCCGCCGGCCACGGCGGCGTCATCGCCGAAGGCCACCCAGTTCGCGTGGTCGCCATCGACGCCGTGGCCGGTGATCCGCAGCCACACTCGCCCCGGCTTGCCCGCGACGTCCTCCGCGCCGAGCCCGCGGTGTCGAAGCGCTGCCGGTCGCGAGGACTCCAGCACGACGTCGGCGACCGCCAGCAGGGCGCGCAGACGCGTCGGATCGTCGAAATCGACTGCATAGGAAAGCTTTCCGCTGTTCATCCAGTCGAAGAAGACAGCTGGTCCCGATCTGGTGCCATCGGGCCGGGCACGGCTTTCCACCTTCACGACGACGGCTCCGGCGCGCACCAGGAGTTGGCCGCACAACGGGCCTGCCCACATCGAGGACATGTCGACCACCAGCAGACCCGACAGTCCACGTGGCGCCGTGCGCTCACCGATCCGTCGTGGTGCGACCGGCGTGGCGCGGGCCTCCCCCAGCGCCGCAGCGGGCAGGCCGAGCAGCCGGGCGCGTTCGGTCACCTCCGCGGCGCTGCGGCCAACGGCCCAGGACTCGACGGCTCGCCACGGATCGGCCGGCGCTTCGGCGGCCTCGACGAGGGCGGGCACGGCGTCGACGTCATCGGATCTGGACAGGGTCAATGCGCACCAGCCGTCGCGTGCGGCGAACAACCTGCTGGCCCCGCCCGCCGACATGCGCCCGCCGCGGCCGAAGCCCAGCAGCCCCGCGCGCCCGGCCAGCAGCATTGCGGCGTCGACGTCGACGCCGGTCGCCTCCCCGTACGAAGCCGTCACGCCTCGTGCGTACCCGAGCACTTGCGCGCGGGAGAAGTCCGGAGGTCCGGTGGGATCGCCGGTCAGGTCGGCGAGGCCGCTTGCGCCCCAATCCTCCACCGCGTCCACACCCCCCATTGTGACCGGAGCCGCCCGGCGGCGACATCGGATCGGGCCGCTAGAACTGGAGAGCGGTGAATCTCCAGTCCAGTACCTGAAGGTCGTCACCGGCCGCGTAGACGAGCGACCGCAGTCGCAGCACGCCGCCACGGCCGTCGGCCAATGGGGTGGCGGCCTCGACGTGCACTTCGCTGTACAGCGTGTCGCCCTCGTGCACGGGGCCGGTGTGGTCACAGGACTCCCAGCCCAGCACGGTCACCAGGTTCGGCAGCACCCGTGACGCCTGAGCCAAAGCCAAGCCAATGGTGTGACCGCCATAGACCAGGCGTTGGCCACCGACGCGTGAATCGTGATGTGTGGCAGCGATGTTGAGCGTCAGCCTGGCGAGTTCCGGGGCACCGCTGACGACGTCGGCCGTCGTCGGGATGACGGTGCCCTTGAGCTCGGAGTCGAAGTGCGGGCCGGGCACCAGGGTGCGGAACGCGTCGGCGTCCCACTGCCCCGTCGGATCCGTGGGTGCAGGCATGTCGTTGCCGACGATGGAGAGATCGTCGTCGTATCCGGTGTCGGGCGCGCCCTCGCTCAGCGGCAGCATCGCGCAGCGGTGGAAGTCGAGCACCAGCCGGTCGTCCTGATCGACGGTGGTCATGCGCAACGCGGCCAGCCCCGTGGGCGCCCGCCCCGGCTTGGCCGAGTTCTGTTTGAGTCCAACGACTTCCGTCGTGGTGCGGATCGTGTTACCCACGACCGGGAAGCGATGGAACCACAGCCCGCGATAGAACAGATTCGCCTTGACCCGCTGCGTGACGAGCGTCGACTGCCCAATGGCGACGTCGCACACCAGCGCCGGATGTGCGAGCGCCGACGACGAGCCCGTCACCGCGCGGCTTAGTTCGGCGTCGAGTGGCAGCCGCATCCGGTCCCCGAGGATCGACTGGTGCACCGCCGCCGCGCCCGTTGTCAGCGTCATCGCAGGCGCCCAGTCGAAGACCTGGCCGACCCGTAGCTCGTCGAAATGGGGGCCGCCGGGCATATGGCCGTACAAAGTCACAGCGTCACATGCTGGCAGTATTGGGCCGGGCGTGTCAATATGGCCGTACATATGCGACTCAACGACGAAGAACTCATGCTGGTGGAGACCGTACGGTCCTTCATCGACCGCGACGTGAAGCCGACCGTGCGGGAGGTCGAGCACGCCAACGAATACCCCGAAGCGTGGATCGAGCAGATGAAGCGCATCGGCATCTTCGGGCTCGCGGTGCCAGAGGAGTACGGAGGCACACCGGTCTCCACGTCCTGCTACGTGATGGTCACCCAGGAGTTGGCCCGCGGCTGGATGAGCCTGGCCGGGGCGATGGGCGGGCACACCGTCGTCGCGAAGCTGCTGTCGCTGTTCGGCACCGACGAACAGAAGCGCCGCTACCTGCCCGCGATGGCGACCGGCGAGGTGCGTGCCACCATGGCGCTGACCGAGCCCAGCGGCGGGTCGGACCTGCAGAACATGTCGACGACGGCGCGGGCCGACGGGGACGACCTCGTCATCAACGGTGCCAAGACGTGGATCTCCAACGCGCGGCGGTCCGGGTTGATCGCGCTGCTGTGCAAGACCGATCCCGACGCCGAACCCAAGCACCGCGGCATCTCGGTGGCGCTGGTGGAGCACGGCGAGGGTCTGACCGTGTCGCGCGACCTGCCGAAGCTCGGCTACAAGGGTGTCGAGACCTGCGAGTTGTCGTTCGACGGCTACCGGACGTCCACGGCGGCCATCCTCGGCGGCGTGCCCGGCAAGGGCTTCGGGCAGATGATGAAAGGCCTTGAGACCGGCCGCATTCAGGTTGCTTCGCGGGCGCTCGGGGTGGCCACGGCCGCGCTGGAGGACGCGCTGGCGTACGCGCAGCAGCGGGAGAGCTTCGGGCAACCGATCTGGAAGCATCAGGCCGTCGGTCACTACCTCGCCGACATGGCCACCAAGCTCACCGCCGCCCGCCAGCTGACGCTGCACGCCGCCGAACGCTACGACAGCGGAGAGCGCGCCGACATGGAGGCCGGCATGGCCAAGCTGTTCGCCTCCGAGGTCGCCATGGAGATCGCACTCAACGCGGTACGCATCCACGGCGGCTACGGCTACTCCACCGAGTACGACGTCGAGCGCTACTTCCGCGACGCGCCGTTGATGATCGTCGGGGAGGGCACCAACGAGATCCAGCGCAACGTCATCGCCAGCCAGCTGGTGGCCCGCGGCGGTATCTGATCATGCGGACCGCTCCGGCGTATCAGACGCTGCGCCAACAACTTCGGGACGAACTTGCGGCAGGCGAGTACCGCGACGGCGCCCGGCTGCCCACCGAGTCCGAACTGGTCGCCCGCCACGGCGTATCGCGCCAGACCGTGCGCCGCGCCTTTCAGGACCTGGTCGCCGAGGGCGTGGTGTACCGGGTGCCCGGGCGCGGCACCTACGCCAACGACTCCGGCCGGTATCTGCGCCAACTGGGCTCCATCGAGGACCTGATGAGCCTGTCGGACGACACCACCATGGAGGTGGTGTCGGGCCTGCGTCGTCGGGTCGACGTCGAGGCGGCCAGTCGGCTGCGGCTGGACGACGACGTCGTGTACATCGTCGTGTTCCGGCGGCTTCACGACGGCGTGCCGTTCGTGGTGACCAAGGTGCACCTGCCGGAGTCCGTCGCGCGGGTCGTCGCCGGCGCGGCCGAGCTTCGCGACGGCGCCGTCAGTACCAGCACCGTGATCGCGCTGCTCGAGCCGCACCTCGATGAGCCGATCACCGAAGCGGCGCAGTCGATCACCGTGGCCCCCGCCGACGAGTCCGTCGCCCGAGGTGTCGACTGTGCCCCCGGGCATCCGATGCTACGAGTCGACCGGCTGTACTCCGACTCGTCGGGCACGCCGGTCGAGTTGGCGGTCAGCCACTTCCTACCGGAGCAATACACCTACCGCGTGACGTTGCGCCGCTCCAGTTAGGGGGTGACGGCGTCGACGAGGCCCCAGTCCAGCGCAGTCGCCGGGTCGATGAACCGCCCCGAGAGCACCAGATACGCCGTGCGCCAACGGCCGATCCGTCGCGTGATGCTCACCGTGCCGCCCGCGCCGGGGAGCAGCCCGAGCGCGAGCTCAGGGAGGCCGAGCGTGGCGCCAGCGCGGCAGGTCACGTGCCCACAGAACGCGGCCATCTCCAGCCCGCTGCCGAGCACCTGCCCGTGCACCTCGGCCCGACACGCAACGCCGAGCCGAGTGGTGAGCGCGTCGAGGGCTAGCGCCGGGCTGTAGCGGGTGCGCGCCAGGTGTGCGCTCGCGGGATCGGCGAGGGTACCGAACTCGGCGAGATCGCCTCCGCTGCAGAAGGATGGGCCGTTACCGCCGAGCACCAGCTCCGTGACCGATGGATCGAGCAGCGCGACGTCGAGCGCGTCGAGCAGCGCCGCGCGGGCGTCGGTCGAGAACGCGTTGTGGCGCGTCGGCCGGTTGAACCGCACCGACAGCACGTCCCCGGTCCGTTCGGCCACCACCGGATCGGCGAGCGCGGGCACCGTCGCCGGCCCACGTTCGGCGAGCCAGCGCGCGAACTCGGCTCCGGACTGCAGCGTCGAGTACGCCAGGGACTCCGTCACCACGCCAGGGAATGCGGGGGCGTCGACGTCGACCGCACGCAGCACGTCGTCGCACACCGCGGCCGCCTGCGGCCACCGCGCCATTCGTTCGGCGAGCCCGCTCATCGCCTCGGTCACCGACGGAACGGTGACGGTACGCCGGTCGGGTGCGGCCTGCTCGACGAGGGTGAAACTCGCTCGCTGCAGCCAGTATTCGGCCCCAAGGGCGCCGGGATCGCCCACCGCGACGACGACGCCGAGCGGAGGCTCGTGCGGGGGATCCGCGAGGTCGACGACGTACGGGCCCATCGGGCTCATCCGACCGGCGTCGAGTACTTCTCGATCAGGCTCTGCTTGTAGAGCTTGCCCGTATCGGTGCGCGGAAGTTCGGCCTCGAACGAGATCGACCGCGGACACTTGTAGTGCGACAACCGATCTCGGAGCCAGGCCTGCAGCTCCTCACCGAACGCGTCGGTCGCATCGGCCGGGTCGACAGTCTGCACGACGCCCTGAACGCGCTGACCCATCTCGTCGTCGGGGATGCCAAACACCGCGGCGTCCATGACCTTGGGGTGGGTGACGAGCATGTTCTCGGCTTCCTGCGGGTAGATGTTGACCCCGCCGGAAATGATCATGTGATGGCGCCGGTCGGTGAGGTACAGGTAGCCGTCGTCGTCGAGATAGCCGATGTCCCCCACGGTCTTCCACCCGTGGGAGTCGCGCGACGACGCCGTTTTCGTGGCGTCGTTGAGGTACTCGAAGTCGAGTCCACCTTCGAAGTAGATCTCGCCGGCCTGACCCGGGGGTAGTTCATTGCCGTCTTCGTCGAGAATGTGGAGCACACCCATCATGGGCTTGCCGACCGAGCCGGGATGTGTAAGCCAGTCCTCGGCCGTGATCAGCGTCGAACCGATGGCCTCAGATGAGGCGTAGTACTCGTCGACGATCGGCCCCCACCAGTCGATCATCTGCTTCTTGATCTCCACCGGACAGGGTGCTGCGGCGTGCATGACGCGTTCCAGGCTGGACACATCATACGAATTCCGCACGTGCTCAGGAAGTTTCAGCATGCGCGTGAACATCACCGGGACGAACTGACCGTGCGTGACGCGGTACTTCTGGATGGCGTCCAAGGCTCCTTCGGCATCGAACTTCTCCAGCACCACGGTGGTGATCCCGCCGGCCTGCGTCTGCATCGACCACACCGAAGGCGCGGTGTGGTACAGCGGCGCCGGGCTCAGATAGACGGTGTTCGGGTGCATCCAGAACCCGACCAGCGCGGACATCATGCCCGGCCACTCGGCGGGGGGAACGTGCGGCAGGTCGCGCTTGATGCCCTTCGGGCGGCCGGTGGTGCCCGACGAGTACTGCAGTAGGTCACCCTCGATCTCGTCCCCGATCGGGGTGCTGGGTTGATCTGCAACGCATTCCGGATACCGCTGCCAGCCGTCAAGGTCGCCATCTGCGATCAGCAGCACGGAGGGAAGTCCGTTGGGCAGTTCCACGCCGAGCCCGGCGAGGGTCTCGCGCAACGCGCCGGAGCCGACGATGGCCTTGGCGGCGCTGTTGTCGATGATGTAGGCCGCCTCGGCCGCGGTGAGATGGGTGTTGATCGGTACGTAGTAGAGCCCGGCCCGGCGGGCGGCCCACATCACCGCGTGGATGTGTTCGTTGTTCTCCATGAGGATCGCGACCGCATCGCCCTCGACCAGACCGGCCGACCGGAACAGGTGCGCCAACCGGTTCGCCCTGGCCTCGAGCTCGCCGAAGGTCACAACCGTCCCGGATGGATGCAAGATGATGGCGGGCTTGTCAGGGGTCGCTTCGGCGGTGTCGCGAATCTGCATGAGCAGACTTTACGACGTCCCAACTTGACGGGTGTCAACTAGGTCGGCGAAAGCGCCGGCTTCCTCCGCGAGCGTGCGCGAACTGCCGCAATCGTCGGCGTGTCGGCGTACCGACACGCACGCTCGCGGAGAATCCGATCAGAACTAGTCGGTCTTGGCGAGGCGGGTCTTCAGCGCGTCGAACTCGTCCTTGATGCCGGTGGGCAGCTTCTCGCCGACGAACTCGAACCACTCCTCGATCAGCGGCAGTTCCTTGCGCCACTCGTCAGCATTGACCGCCAGCGCCTCGTCGACGTCCGTCGCCTCGACGTCGAGTCCGGACAGGTCCAGGTCGGCGGCCGTTGGCACGATGCCGATCGGGGTGGTCTTGCCCTCGGCCCGATGCTCGATGCGGTCGATGGCCCACTTCAGCACGCGGCTGTTCTCACCGAAGCCCGGCCACAGGAAGCGGCCGTCCTCGCCACGGCGGAACCAGTTGACGAAGAACACCGCGGGCATCTTGGACTCGTCGGAGTTCTTGCCGAGGTCGATCCAGTGCTGGAAGTAGTCGCCGACGTTGTAGCCGAGGAACGGAAGCATGGCCATCGGGTCACGCCGCACGGTGCCGACCTTGCCCTCGGCCGCGGCCGTCTGCTCGGAACCCAGTGTGGCGCCGATGAATACGCCGTGCTGCCAGTCGCGGGCCTGCGTGATCAGCGGAACCGTGGTCTTGCGACGCCCACCGAACAGGATCGCCGAGATCGGCACGCCCTGCGGGTCGTCCCACTCCGGGGCCAGCGTCGGGCACTGCGAGATCGGGGTGCAGTAGCGCGAATTCGGGTGCGCCGCCTTGGTATCCGTCTCGCGCAGGACCCAATCGTTGCCCTTCCAGTCGATCAGGTGGTCGGGTTCGCCCTCAAGACCCTCCCACCACACGTCGCCGTCATCGGTCTTGGCGACGTTGGTGAAGACGGTGTTGCCCGCGGCAATGGTCTTCATGGCGTTGGGGTTGGAGTCCCAGTTGGTGCCCGGCGCGACGCCGAAGAAGCCGAACTCCGGGTTGACGGCGTACAGCCGGCCGTCCTTGCCGAAGCGCATCCATGCGATGTCGTCGCCGACGGTCTCGGCGCGCCAGCCCGGAATGGTGGGCTGCAGCATCGCGAGGTTGGTCTTGCCGCAGGCCGACGGGAACGCAGCGGCGATGTAGTACGCCTTGTTCTCCGGCGAGATGAGCTTGAGGATCAGCATGTGCTCGGCGAGCCAGCCCTCGTCGTGCGCCATCGCCGACGCGATGCGCAGCGAGTAGCACTTCTTGCCGAGCAGCGCGTTGCCGCCGTACCCGGACCCGTAGCTCCAGATCTCGCGGGTCTCCGGGAAGTGGGTGATGTACTTCGTGTCGTTGCACGGCCACGGCACGTCCTTCTGGCCGGGCTCCAGCGGCGCACCGATCGAGTGCAGGGCCTTGACGAAGAAGCCGTCGTCACCGATCTTGTCCAGCGCGGCCTTGCCCATCCGGGTCATCGTGCGCATCGAGACGACCACGTATTCGGAGTCGGTGAGCTCGACGCCGAGCTTCGGATCGTCGGCACCGAGCGGACCCATGCAGAAGGGCACGACCCACATCGTCCGGCCACGCATCGAGCCGCGGTATAGCTCCTTCATGACGGTCCGCATTTCGGCGGGGTCCATCCAATTGTTCGTGGGACCTGCGTCGATCTCACGCTCGGAACAGATGTAGGTGCGCGACTCCACGCGGGCCACGTCGGACGGATCGGACAGCGCGAGATACGAATTCGGCTGCTTCTTCGGGTTCAATTTCTGGAAGGTGCCCGCCTCGACGAGCTGCGCGGCCAACCGCTCGTACTCCTCGTCGGAGCCGTCAGCGAACATCACCCGGTCGGGCTGAGTTAGCTCGGCGACCTCACGGATCCAAGCAAGCAATCCCTCGTGCTTGGTCGGTGCGTTGTCCAAACCCGGAATGGTCGCTGCGGTCATGTGAAACTCCTGCTTGCGGTCGCGGTGGTCCTTAAATGAAGGTTAACGTGGGTGACATACCCGCGGTAAATCGGGAGTATGTCCGATCCCTCACAGGAACGATTCAGATACGCAAAAGTTGGGCCGCATTTTCCGCAATTGAATGCTGCGGACTCACAGTGGCTCACCTGCCCGTTTCCTCGTGCCGGGTCAACCTGCGGATTTCGTCGTCGATGCCCCTGATGCGTTCCGCCGCCGCGACGGATAGGGCTTCGTCGCGGGCCCCGAGTTCCGTCGCGAGGCCGGCTTCGGCCGCGAGCAGCCCGCCTGCGATGACGTCCTCGGCCTGCCAACGCAGCGCTGCGACGGCCTCGGTCACCCATCTGTCGAGCGCCGCCCGGTGCTGCAGCAGCGCCCGCGCCATCACCAGCCACGCCGTCAACGCACACCCCGCGAGCCCGCCGACCGCGAGCGCCGCGACGGTGAGTCCCGGCGCGAGCCCGGTCATCACGCGGCTGACCGCCATCGCGACGCCCAACCCGAACCCCGCGCCCAGCGCGACGGTCAGGCGGCTCTCCACACCCGGCGTCGTGATGGGCAGCCCCGGTAGTTCCGGCGCGACGATCAGTCCGGGCGTAGCGGGGGCAGCAACGCCGAGTGCGGCGGCCAACTCCCCCAACCCCGTGGCGATCTGCTCGTCGAGTTCAGCCAGCACCTCGCTGGCCTCGGCGGCGAGCGCCTGCTCGAAGTCGCGGGCCCGGCCACGAGGCACCTCGGCGGCGGCCGCACGGAACTCTGCGCGCAGCCCAGCGCAGCGCTGCCGGACGAACCGACCGAGCCGAAGGCGCTCCCGGTGCAGCCCCGCGCGCAACGTCATCGCCCGCTCGGTCCGCGTCGACCGGCGCTCGCGAACTAGCGCGGCGCGGCACCCTCGCAACCGTCCCACCCGGGTCAGTCGCCCGGATGACTCGTCGAGAGGTTCGCGCAGCGCCGCGACGAGCGTGTCCACGTTCGGGTCGCCGACGTCCGGGGCCGCCGCGACGCCCAGCCACGGAATCGCCCGGTACCGCGAGGACCGCGCCGCGAAGGTGGCGCGGTTGGCGGCGAGCACGTCGCGCCACCCGCGGTGCGCGTCGATCTTGGCGATCACCCCAACCACCGCGTCGACCTCCGCAGTCACCACATCGATTCCAGTGCAATCGGATTCGGCCACCGGTGCGACGGCCGACGCCACCACGACCACCACCGCGGGGCGTTCGCCCGCAAGAGCGTCACCCTCGACGACGGCGTGCTCCGGCATCCGTTCGCGCAGCGCGGCGGCGACGCTGGTAACCCCCGAGCGCCGAGCGCCCGCTACCAACACGACCTGCGGCGATGTCATCGGCCGGACTCCGCCCGATCCAGCAGCCGCAACGAGCCCCTGGTGATGTCGACGGCGCAGGCCCGGTGCAGGGCGTTGACGGGACCGCGGGCGTACCGGCTCCACTGCACGGCCCGACGAGCGTGCGCACCCGCGTCGTCACCGCGGTCGACCGTCAACCCGGCCGCCTCCACGACGTCGACGGCGGCCGTCATCATCGCCATCGCCACCGCATCGGAGCCCACGAACTCCCCGAGCCGGTCGTCGCCGAATCGCACATGCAGACAACGTGATTCGGCCAACGCCTGCGCAACGCGTCGGTACCCGACCGGCGCGGCGACCCGACGCAGTCCGGCGAGCACACCGTCGACGTTGCTCAGCTCGTGCAGCCGCGTGACCACCGCGGCCGGGGCTGCCCCGTCTGCGAGCGCCAGCAGCGCGTGGGCGACGCCGAACCGGTCGAGCCGGTCGAGCAGCCGCGCCCGCACCGCTCCGTCGAGCGGGTGGTCGGCGGCCACGAACGCGTCGACCGAGCCGAGCTCCGCGGGCACGGTCACCAGGGTGCGCAGCGCGCCAAGCAGTTCGTCGTCGAGGTCGGCGACCGTCGCCAGCAGGCCGATCATCACCACGACGGCGACGCCCGTCGCCGCGCTGACCTCCGCAGCGCACCGAGACGCCGCAGCCAACGGGCCGTCGCGCGCAGCTCCGAACACGTCGGCCTTGGTGAGCACGATCAGCGTCACACCAGGATCGGCCCCCAGCAGCGCCTCGTCCTCCGGCTTGAACGCTTCGGCAATCACGAGCACCCGGACGTCGGGCTCCGCAGCCACCACCCGGACGCCGTTCAGGAGCAGCGCCGCTTCGACGGTGCGCCGACCTACTCCACGGCGACCGACGACGGCAACGCCGAGTGGACGGCTCATCCGCGCAACCAGCGGTGCCAAGTGTGCGCAGGGCACCGTCTCAGCGAACCGCGTCAGTTCCGCGGTGAACGACCGTGGGCCCTCGCCCCATCCGCTCGGCATCACACTCGGCACCCCCCAAGCACCCTGCAGCCATCGTCGCACCGCTCGGCACCCCCTCAGAGCGGCGGTTTTCGGCCCGCGAACGCGCAGGAGGAGAAAGCAACCATTGGGTATCAATCTGCGCCACGATGCGGGCACATAGAGCTGTATGCGCGACGATGGACGGATGCATGCGCAGCGCGAGGAGACACCCGTGCCCGCGCATCCCTACCCACGTGTCACCAGCTTCCGGACCAGGCACTCCACGCTGTCCACCGCGCAGCAGCAGACCTGGGATCGGCTGTGGCCCGAACTGGGCATGCAAGCGAGGGACGGCGACGGCCAACCTGCGGGTGAGCTGGACCCCGACGCCTGGTTCGGCCGGTCCGCACCGCTGGTGCTGGAGATCGGGTGCGGCGCCGGAGTATCGACCCTCGCGATGGCCATCGAAGA
This sequence comes from Mycobacterium sp. RTGN6, assembly GCF_033804605.1. Lineage (NCBI taxonomy): Bacteria > Bacillati > Actinomycetota > Actinomycetes > Mycobacteriales > Mycobacteriaceae > Mycobacterium > Mycobacterium sp. RTGN6. The sequence goes on along the minus strand of NZ_JAPZKZ010000002.1, from coordinate 743,635 downwards.
GCCGCACGTCGACGTCATCGCCGTCGAGGTGTATCGCCGTGGGCTGGGCCAACTGCTCAGCGGCGTCGACCGTGAGGGCCTGACCAACGTCCGGATGATCAGGGGCGACGGCGTCGACGTACTCGAGCACCTGCTGGCCTCCGACGTGCTGACCGGTGTGCGCGTGTACTTCCCCGATCCGTGGCCCAAGGCGCGCCACCACAAGCGCAGGCTGTTGCAGCCGCCGACCGTCGCATTGATCGCCGATCGGCTGCGCCCTGGTGGCGTCCTGCACGCCGCCACCGATCACGCCGGGTACGCCGAACAGATCGCCGAGGTCGGAGACGCCGAACCGCGGCTCTCCCGGGTCGCGCCCGACGCCGAGCTGCCCATCTCCGTGCACCGGCCCACCACCAACTTCGAGGCGAAGGCGCACCGTGCGGGCAGCGCCGTCACCGAGTTCATGTGGACGAAGTCCGCACCAGCTGCGAGAGGGATTCGCCCATGAGCGTCACCGAGGAGATCGCGCACCTGCACGACGATCCCGACTCCGCGCCGGCGACCGCCACGCCGCAGCGGGTGTTGTTGGTGTGGGATGCACCCAATCTCGACATGGGCCTTGGCTCGATCCTCGGCGGCCGCCCCACTGCGGCACACCGCCCCCGCTTCGACGCGCTTGGCCGCTGGCTGCTGGCCCGCACCGCCGAACTGGCGGAACAGCGCACCGACGACGAGTCGCAGGTCGCGCTCGAGCCCGAGGCCACCGTCTTCACCAACATCGCCCCAGGTAGCGCCGACGTCGTGCGGCCCTGGGTCGAGGCGCTGCGCAACGTCGGATTCGCGGTCTTCGCCAAACCCAAGATCGACGACGACAGCGACGTAGATAGCGACATGCTCGGCCACATCGCGCTGCGCCGTTCCGAGGGTCTGGCCAGCGTCATCGTCGCGTCGGCCGACGGTCAGGCGTTCAGGTTGCCGCTCGAGGACATCGCTCGCGATGGCGTCGAAGTACAGGTTCTCGGATTTCGCGAACATGCGAGTTGGGCGCTAGCGTCGGATACCTTGGAGTTCGTCGACCTGGAGGACATCCCTGGCGTCTTCCGGGAGCCGCTACCGCGAATCGGCCTGGATTCGCTTCCCGAGCAGGGGGCCTGGCTGCAGCCGTTCCGGCCGTTGTCGGCGCTACTGGTCTCGCGCGTGTGAATGGCTGAGGCGATGGGCACGGAACCGAAAAGAGACTTGAAGAAGATCGTGAGGAGCTGAACGTGTTCGCCTGGTGGGGTCGAACGGTGTACCGATTCCGATACGCAGTGATCGGGATCATGGTCGCACTGTGCCTTGGTGGCGGCGTGTACGGGATGAGCCTCGGCGAGCACGTCACCCAGAGTGGCTTCTACGACGAGGGCAGCCAATCGGTCGCCGCATCGCTGGCCGCCGATGAGGCCTACGGACGCGACCGAACGAGCCACGTCGTGGCGATCCTCACGCCGCCCGACGGTAAGAAGGTCGACGACCCCGAATGGATGAAGTCGACCGTCGCCGAATTCGACCAGCTGGTGGCAGACCATCCTGACCAGATCGAGGCGTGGGTGGGATGGCTGAAAGCGCCAACCACCACGCTCGCCACGGTGCAGCAGATGAAGACGGCGGACCTGTCGAAGACATTCGTCAGCATCCCGCTCAAGGGCGACGACGACGACTCAATCCTCAAGAACTACCAGACGATCGAACCGGATCTGCTGCAGGTCAACGGCGGCAACATCCAGCTCGCAGGCCTCAACCCGCTGGCCAGCTCGCTCACCGGCACCATCGGCGAGGACCAGAAACGCGCCGAGGTGGCCGCCATCCCCCTCGTCTGCGTCGTGCTGTTCTTCGTGTTCGGCGGCGTGATCGCGGCGGCCCTGCCGGGCATCATCGGCGGCCTCACCATCGCGGGGGCGCTCGGCCTCATGCGACTGGCCGCCGAGTTCATGCCCGTGCACTTCTTTGCTCAGCCCGTCGTCACGCTGATGGGCTTGGGTATCGCGATCGACTACGGGCTGTTCATGGTCAGCCGCTTCCGTGAGGAGATCGCCGAGGGCTACGACACCGAGGCCGCCGTCCGGCGCGCCGTCATGACGTCGGGCCGCACGATCATGTTCTCCGCGGTGATCCTGGTGGCCTCCTCGGTACCGCTGCTGCTGTTCCCGCAGGGCTTCCTGAAGTCGATCACCTACGCGATCATCGGCTCCGTCATGCTCGCGGCGATCCTGTCGATCACCGTGCTGCCCGCCGCGCTCGGCATCCTCGGGACCAGGGTCGACGCACTCGGCGTGCGTTGGCTGCTGAAGTTCATCGAGTCGCCCCCGGTTGTCTCGGATCCGAACAACCCGCGCAGCAACACCTTCGCGATCGCCTCGATCCCCGCCGGCCTGCTGCTTCCGCCGGTGGGTCTTTGGCTGGGCCACCGGGCGCGCAAGCAGATCCGGGCGACCGGCGAACAGGGCGCCCAGTTCGCGTTCATCGGCCTGACGCTGGCCTACATCACGCTGCTCGGCGGGCTCGCCTACGCCGCAATCGCGCTGAAGGACACCGTCGGCACGGCGCTGTACTGGGTCATGCTGGGCGTCGTCATCTTCGTCGCCGTCATCGTCGTCGGTCTTGCACTCGCGCGCTACGTCCCGCTCGCCCGCACCCCGATCGTCTGGTGGGTGAACTGGCTGGCCGAGAAGACGCAGAAGACCAAGACGCGCGCCGAGGTCGAGAAGGGCTTCTGGGGCAAGCTCGTCAACGTCGTGATGAAGCGGCCCATCGCGTTCGCCGCACCCATCGTGATCTTCATGGTCATCCTCATCATTCCGCTGGGACAGATCGCTCTGGGCGGCATCAGCGAGAAGTACCTGCCGCCGGATAACCCGGTGCGCGTCGCGCAGGAGGACTTCGACAGGACCTTCCCGACTTTCCGCACCGAGCCCCTGACGCTGGTCATAAAGAACACCGACGGCGAGCCGGTCAGCGACCAGCAGGTCGCCGAGATCCGCAACAAGGCCATGGCCATCTCCGGCTTCATCGAGCCCGACGGTGACGCCTCGAAGATGTGGCAGCCACGCGGCGGCAACTCGCAGGACCCCTCGGTCCGGGTGATTCAGAACGGTCTCGAGAACCGCGGCGACGCCGCGAAGAAGGTCGCGGAGCTCCGCGGGATCTCGGCGCCGCGTGGTCTGGAGATCATGGTGGGCGGCACGCCCGCGCTGGAACAGGACAGCATCCACAGCCTGTTCGCCAAACTGCCGCTGATGGTCGCGCTGCTGATCATCACCACGACGATCCTGATGTTCCTGGCCTTCGGATCGCTGGTGTTGCCCATCAAGGCCGCGCTGATGAGTGCGCTCACGCTTGGCTCGACGATGGGCATCCTCACGTGGATGTTCGTCGACGGCCACGGCTCGGGCTTGATGAATTACACGCCGCAGCCACTGATGGCGCCGATGATCGGCCTGATCATCGCGGTCATCTGGGGCCTGTCGACCGACTACGAGGTGTTCCTGGTGTCCCGCATGGTCGAGGCCAGGGAGCGCGGAATGTCCACCGCGGAGGCCATCCGAATCGGCACCGCCACCACGGGCCGACTGATCACGGGCGCCGCCCTGATCCTGGCCGTGGTCGCCGGCGCGTTCGTGTTCTCGGACCTGGTGATGATGAAGTACCTGGCCTTCGGTTTGCTGCTCGCGCTGCTGCTGGACGCCACGATCATCCGGATGTTCCTGGTGCCCGCGATCATGAAGATGCTCGGCGACGACTGCTGGTGGGCACCGCGCTGGATGAAACGAATTCAGGAGCGGCTCGGCCTCGGCGAGACCGAGCTACCCGACGAACGCAAGCGGCCTACCGTCCGCGAGCCGGAGGAAGCCCTGGTCGGTGCCGGAGCCCTGGCTCTGCCGCCAGGCCGACCGCGACCGCCTCACGATCCGGGACATCCCGAAGGTGGCCTGCGCCCAGGCGTCCCGGGGCGACCAGGGCCCGTGTCCGTGCCGCCGCGGGCGAATCCGCCGTCGGCGGCCAGCACCACACGCATCCCGACGCAAGCGCCCCCTTCGCCAGCCGCGGAGCCTCCGACGACGCGGTTCGCGGCCCCGAAGAGTCCGGCCGCGCCGCGAAGTTCCGCGAAGCGCCCGCCCGCCGCTCCCGCGCGGGGCTCCAGCGCGGCGGGCAACCGCGAGATCGAATCGTGGCTCGGTGACCTACGCGCCGGCGGTCCGAGTGCGACGCCACCTCCGTCGAACGAGCCGCCGACGCGGGCGATGCCCGAGCAACGGCCCCGGACGCCGAAGCCGGCCCCCAGCGGAAACGAGCCGACGACCGCCATCCCGGCTCAGCGCCCCGACGCGGACGCCACCGAGAAGCTCGAAGCCCAGGACGACCAGCCGAAGCGACGGGGCGGTGGCGGCGTCAGTGCTGCGGATCTGCTGCGTCGAGAGGGCCGGCTTTAGGCTCGACGTCGTCGGGTTCGGCCTTGATCGGCGGACCCACTTCGGCCTCCAACACCTGCTCCTCCGCGGCCGGGTCCTGCGCCAGTAGCACTCGTACCGAGCTGTTGAGGAACGCGACGATCGGTACCGCCAGCAGGGCTCCGATGATTCCGGCGAGCACGCTGCCCCCGGCGATCGCCAGCACCACGGCCAGCGGGTGCACCGACACCGCGCGACCCATGACCAGCGGCTGCAGAATGTGCGACTCGAGTTGTTGCACCGCGATGATCAACCCCAACGTGATCAACGCGAACACCCAACCCTTGGCGATGAGCGCAACGATCACGGCCAGCCCGCCGGCGATCACCGCACCGATGAGCGGGATGAAGGCGCCGAGGAACACCAGTGAGGCCAGCGGCAGCGCGAGGGGGATGCCCATGATCGCCAGGCCGGTGCCGATGCCGATGGCATCGACCAGTGCGACGAGGAACGTCGCCCTGACATAGCCGATCAGGGACGCAAACCCGGCACGCCCCGCGTCGCGGACGCGTTCCCGCACGGTGACCGGGAAGATCTTCGTGGTGAACGCGTAGATGTTGCGACCGCCGTGCAGCAGGAAGATCAGCGTGAACAACATGAGCAACGCGCCGGCGACGATCTCGGTGATGGTGCCCGCCGTCGTGAAGACGCCGGTGGTGAGCTTGGCCTGGTTGCTCTGCAGTGCGTCGATCGCGCCGGTGGTGAACTTGTCGATCTGCTCGGCGCTGAAGTGCGAGAACACGCCGGTGGTCAGCCACTCCTTGGCGCCGTTGATGCTCTTGGTCACCTGTTCGACCAAAGCCGGTGCGCCCTCGATGAATTGACTGATGACGAACGTCAGGATGCCGCCGACGACGGTGAAGCCGGACAGGATCACGATCGCCACGGCCGCACCGCGCGGCAAGCCGCGCCGGTCGAGCCAGTCGACGACCGGGACCAGCATCGCGGTCACCATGGTGGCCAGCGCGAACGGCACCACGATGAACTCAAGATGCACGACGACCCACAGCAAAGCCAGTAGCCCCGCAAGGATGACGAGCAGCCGCCACGACCAGGCCGCCGCCTTCCGCACTAGCGGTTGCACCGACGCGTCGGCAACTGAGTCAACGGACGAACCCCATGGCATGTCGGTACTGTAACGGCCTCGACGCGCCCCAACGACGCACGTTCCCGCAGTGTCCTGCGCCGTTACTCTGTAGGGCGTGTCTGAGGGCGCCCTCGAGGGCGGCGGCGAAGCGACGCGGGAAGCGTCGTCGCCCAGCCGCCCGCGTGGCAAATATTGGTGGCTGCGCTGGGTGGTCATCGGCGTCGCCGTCACCGTGTTGGCGGTCGAAGTCGTGCTGGTGTGGGACCAGCTGTCGAAGGCCTGGAAAACCCTGCTGTCGGCCAACTGGTGGTGGGTGCTCGCCGCAGCGGTCGCGGCGCTCGCGTCGATGCACAGCTTCGCCCAGATTCAGCGCACCCTGCTGAAGTCCGCGGGCGTGCACGTCAAGCAGTGGCGCTCGGAGGCGGCGTTCTACGCGGGCAACGCGTTGTCGACGACGATGCCGGGCGGGCCGGTGCTGTCCGCGACGTTCGTCTATCGGCAGCAACGCCTTTGGGGCGCCTCCCCGGTGGTGGCGTCCTGGCAGCTGGTCATGTCCGGGGTGCTGCAAGTCGTCGGCCTGGCGTTGTTGGGTCTGGCGGGCGCCTTCATGCTGGGCGCGAGCAGAAACCCCCTTTCGCTGATCTTCACGCTCGGCGGATTCGTCGCCCTGCTCCTGCTGGCCCAGACCGTGGCCAAGAACCCGCAACAGATCGACGGCATCGGCGTGCGCATCCTGTCGTGGGTCAACTCGGTGCGCGGGAAACCCGCCGACACCGGGCTGGAGAAGTGGCGCGAAATGCTCCGGCAGCTGGAGTCGGTCAGCCTGAGCCGACGCACGCTGTCGACCGCGTTCAGCTGGTCGTTGTTCAACTGGATCGCCGACGTGGCCTGCCTCGCGTTCGCCGCATACGCAGCCGGCGGCCGCCCGTCGCTCGCCGCGCTGACGGTCGCCTACGCGGCGGCTCGGGCCGTCGGGTCGATCCCGCTGATGCCCGGCGGCCTGTTGGTCGTAGAGGCGGTTCTGGTACCCGGTCTGGTGTCCAGCGGAATGACGTTGGCGTCGGCGATCTCCACGATGCTCATCTACCGGATGGTGAGCTGGATCTTCATCTCCTCGATCGGGTGGGTGGTGTTCTTCTTCGTGTTCCGCACCGAGAAGGACATCGATCCCGACGCGACGCCCGCCGAAGCGCCAGACGAACCCGAGCCCGAGCCCAAGCCCTAGGAGCGACATGAAAACCGTTGTGCGAAGGGCGATTGCGGTCGTCGGCGTCGCCGTACTCAGTGCCGGCTGCACGAGCTCCGCCACGGATACGGCCACCTCGTCGACCTCGTCGGCGCCAACCACGACCACGGCCGAGGTAGGCGCGGCCACTCCAGTGCTCGCGAGCGTCATCGCGGCGCCGGTGCCCGTGCCCGCGACCGACGGAAGGGTCCATCTGGCATACGAGTTGCAGCTCGTCAACGCGATGGGCTTCGACGTGACGCTGACGTCGCTAACGGTCAAGTCAGGGGATCAGCCGTTGCTGACGCTCACCGGTGACAAGCTGGCCTACTGGACGCGTGCCCTGGGCGCCGGTCAGACGCCGACCACGAAACTCGGTCCGGGCCAAGGCGGAATCGTCTGGCTCGACGTGGAAGTAGATGGCGGGACGCCGGTGCCGACGGAGTTGACGCACACGCTCGACGTCACGCTCGCCAAGCCGATGCCGCCGCTGCTGCCCGCCACGATGACCGAGGACGTCGCGCACGTGACGGTGTCGGACCATCAGCCTGCCGTCATCTCCCCGCCACTGGACGGGCCAATGTGGTTGGACGCCAACAGCTGTTGCGATATGACCGCGCACCGGATGGCGATGAACCCGCTCAACGGAGCGCTGTGGGCCGCCGAACGCTTCGCCATCGACTACGTCCAGCTCAGCGCCGACGGCACCGTCTACAAGGGCGACCGGTCCAAGCCCGAGAGCTACCCGTACTTCGGTGCGGACATTCACGCGGTGGCCGATGGGCCCGTCGTCGGCGTGATGGAGGGGCTGCCCGAACAGGTCGCGGGCCAGAGTCCGACCGGGCTACCGCTGGACCAGTACGGCGGCAACCACGTCGTGCAAGACATCGGCGGCGGCAACTACGCCTTCTACGCGCACCTGAAGACGGGCAGCGTCAAGGTGAAACCGGGTGACCAGCTGACGTCGGGGCAGGTCATCGCCAACCTGGGCAACACGGGCAACACCGATGCTCCACATCTGCACTTCCACGTGATGAGCACACCGGACCCGTTGCGGTCCAACGGGTTACCCTTCGTGTTCACGTCCTTCAAGTTGGATGGCATGATGCCGTCGATGGACGCGCTCGACCCGGTCCTGCTGGGCAAGCCCGCACCGATGAAGCCTGGATTCACCCCCCGCGACGAAACCGACACCAGCCCACTGGTGCTCGACGTCATGAGCTATGCCAATGGCTAGCGGCACGCGCGTGCGGCCGGTGGCCGTCGCCTTGGCCGCCGACGTGTTGTGCGTGCTGGTGTTCTGTGCGATCGGTCGGCGCAGCCACGCCGAGGGCGTGACGCTCGCCGGAGTGGCCGAGACCGCGTGGCCGTTCCTGACGGGCACGGCGGCCGGATGGCTTGCCGCCCGCGCTTGGCGAAGCCCAACGTCGGTGACACCCACCGGGCTCGTCGTGTGGTTGTGCACCGTCGTCGTCGGCATGCTGATTCGCAAGGCGACGTCAGAGGGCACCGCGCTCAGCTTCGTGGTGGTCGCTTCATTGGTGACCGCCATCCTGCTACTCGGCTGGCGCGGCGCCGCAGCGATCCTGAATCGCCGCTGACGGCCGACTCCAAGGCTGAATCTGGTTCCGGCTCAGGAGAAGTCGCTACGATCAAGGTTGCGCGCAACCCACCGAGCGGACTGTCCGACAGTTCGATTCCACCGCCGTGCAACTCGGCCTGTTGAGCGACCAGCGCTAGTCCAAGCCCAGAGCCGCCCGGCACCGCGGTACTCCCTCGGGCGAACCTGCCCATCACCGCCTGGTGCTCGTCGGCGGGCAGCCCGCGCCCGTTGTCGTCGACGACGATCGTGAGCACGTCGGGGCCCCGGCGCTCCGACTCGGGATTCAACGGGCCGGGTGTCCTGTGCGCCGCCAGCACGATCCGACTGGCCCCGCCGTGCGTGATCGCGTTGCGGACCAGATTGTCGACGGCCAAACGCAAGCCGCCGGGCCAGCCCTCGATGCTGCCAATGTTCTCGTCGGCCTCCACCAGGAGCTCCGCGGTACTGGCCCGCATATTCTCCCGCGCGACCCGATCGAGCATGTCGGTCACGTCGATCGGCTCGCGGTCCTCGGCCTGGGCGAGTTGGCCGGACGCGAGCTGCCCGAGGGCGGTGATGATGGCCTCCACGCGGCGCTGAGCGCGCGCCAGATCAGCCACCACTTCGTCGCGTTCATCGGCTGGCAGGTCGTGAATGCGCAAGGTGTCGATGTCGGCGCGCATCGCCGTCAGCGGCGTCCGAAGCTCGTGCGCGGCGTTGGCCGCGAAGTCCTGCGCAGCCTGCAGCGAGTTGGTGGTGACCTGCTGCGCCGCGGCGAGCCGGCTCAGCATGCCGACCATCGCATCGGACAACTCCTCGGCTTCCCTTGCTCCCTTCACCGCGTCCATCTCCGAGCTGCCCTTGCCCAGTCGCATGGTCTGCTCGGTGAGCCGCCGCAGCGGCCGGATGGCGGGACCGGCCAGCATCCAGCCCAGGCCGGCCGCGATCAGCACGGTGACCACGCCAACCCCGGTGTAGAACGGAATCCTGGTCCGGTTCAGCAGCGCGCCCTCCGCGCGGATGCCGACCGAGACGAGCAGGTTGTCTTGCTGTTCCATGAGGATCGTGCGCACCCGATAGTCGACACCGTTGACCATCACGTTGGCGGTGCCGGGCTCCAACCGGGGCAGCTGAAAGCCGCGCTGGAACACCACCTGACCGGTGGTCCGCGTCCGTCCGGTGGTGAGCACCGCGTGGGTGGGGTCAGCGGACTGGTCGGGGTCGACGCTCGCTTCGACGATCGAGTCGAGCCGTCGGTCGAGTTGTTCCGCATCGTTGTTCAGCAGCACCACCGACGTAAGCACGGTGAACACAGCCACCACCGCCGACGCCGCGACCGCAGAGGCGATGGCCACCCGGGTGCGCAGCGAGGCCGATCGTCCGAATCGGGGAAGCCGCACGCGACAAGGCTACGGTTCGTCGCGCAGGACGTAGCCGATCCCACGCACGGTGTGGATCACCCTTGGGCGATCGTCACGTTCGAGCTTGCGGCGCAAATAGCTGATGAACACGTCGGCCACGTTGGTGTCGACGTCGAAGTCGTAGCCCCACACCAACTCGAGCAGCCGCTGCCGAGACAACACGACACCGGCGTTCTCCGCCAACACAGCCAGCAGGTCGAACTCCCGCTTGGTCAGGTCGGCGCGCTCGCCGTCGACGAACACCAGCCGCCGGGCGGTGTCGATGGTCAGCGGGCCGACGGTCATCGTGTCGGACGGTCGATCCGAGTGACTCGACCTGCGCAGCAACGCGTGCAGCCGCGCGACGAGCTCGCCGAGATCGAACGGCTTCGTTAGGTAGTCGTCCGCGCCTGCCTCGAGCCCGGCGATGCGGTCGTTGACGGTGTCGCGAGCCGACAGCACGCAGATCGGGATGTCGTTGCCCAACGCGCGCAAGGCGGTTACCACCGCGACACCGTCGAGCTCGGGCATCTGGACGTCGAGCACCAGCGCGTCGTGCGACTCGTTGGACAGCAGCCGCAACGCTTCCTTGCCGGTGGCGGCGACCCGCACGTCGAACCCCGAGTGCCGCAATCCGCGCGCCACAGAGGTCCTCACGTCCGGATCGTCGTCGACCATCAGGACCATGCGGCCTGCGCCTTCATGCGCCGTTGCGGTTGCCATTGTCGGGGTAGTTCCGCTCTTCCTCACAGGCGGGAGGTGCCCCCAACCCGCCAGTGACTCACCCGCCCCGAACGAAGACTACGGAATGGCAGGCGCAGGCGCTGTGCCGCAGCGGTTCTTCAGATCGACCAACGGCTGGCGGATGCCCGTCAGGTCGGCCTTCACCGATGGGTTGTCATCGAGGTAGTCGGCGACCTCGGTGCGGACCTCGTCACGCGGCTTGCCCTCGAGGCTGGTGAAGAACCAGTTCACGTCGGGGTGCGTGAACAGGTACGCCGACGTCGAAGCCGACACACCCGACGCCACGCCCGCCAGGTCGGCAGCCGTGCAATTCGGGGGGTTGAGGGCCGGATCGTCGGCCATCGCCGACGGGATCGCACCGAACAGCATGGCGCTGGCGATCGCACCGGCGCCCATTGCGCCAGCAACTACGCGCCGTCCAGCACGGGCCGAGAGCAACATGATCAAGCTCCTTCACGAATTCTGCAGTCTTGGTTGAAGGCCGTAACCGAGCGCGGTTGCCGACTACGAAGAGCTAATCAGAATCCGGGACTACTTTCTTGGCTTGCGCACAACGAGTTCCAAGAAAGCCGGAACGCGCTGGTCACGGGCATGGCGTGCGACGTTCGCGCGGGTCGTGCGGGGTGCGCCGGCTACCCCGTAGCGGTGAGCGACGGCCCCGGCAGCGGCCCCGAACCCCTGGTCGCCGCCGTCGCCGGGCTGGACTGGGCCGGCCCGACGGTTCCGGGAACGGTGACGGTTTGTACCGTCTGCTGCGCTCCCGGCAAAGCGGCGGGCGCCTGGGCCTGAGCACCCTGCATCAAGCCGAGCACCTGCGGCAGGGTCAGCGGCAGCTTGCAGCGCGTGGACAACACCACGAGCGGCGACTGCAGCTGCTGGATGTCCTTGCCCGCTTGCGGGTTGGCGTCGAAGTACGTCTTCAGCGACCCCAGCGACTGCGGTCCGGGCTGCTGCTGCGAGATCGTGGTGAGCGCCTGGTTGGTCTCCGGGTGCGAGTCGAGGTAGTTGCCCGTCGCGGTGGCGACCGATCCGACCGTCCTGGCCACCTCGCTGGCCGCACATGGGTCGGACGCGGCGGTGGCCGACGGCGAGTTGGGCGCCGTCATCGCGAACACCACAACGCCGCCTGCGGCGGATATAGCGAACATGGCGCCGAGGCGGCGGCGCGCGCGTCTGGCGGTCGTCTTCATGGCTGACTCCTTATGGCGTGCGAACGCACTCGTCGGCTCGCACGCACTCGCGATCGGTGTGAATCCCATTGCCCGACCCGAACTGACCCGAAGGCAATAGTGCCATCGCCGACGGGCCCGCGCCCAATCCACCCAGCAAATACGCAGGTGGCGATCAGGAGAATCGCTGGCTCACACGGGCCGGTACCAGGCCGTCGGGCCGTCGCGGAGCGGGTCACCCTACCTCATGCTGCGGTACGCTCACGCTACGAAACGCCAGGCCGAAGGCATCACACAGACAGAGGTCCGCCATCCAGCAGTTCATGATGCGGTTGAGCAGCAACCTGCGGAGATATCGCTGGGTCGTCTTCACGGCATGGCTGCTGCTCTTGGCGCCCTCCATCTACCTCGCGCTGAACCACGCGGGGAATCTCACCGGCGGCGGGTTCGAGGTCGCGGGCTCCCAGTCGCTGCACGTTGAGCAGCAGGTCGAGGACCACTTCCCCGATCAGGGCGCCTCGCCGCTCGCGCTCGTCGCGGCACCGCGGGCCGACGCCTCGTTCGAGGACATGAACGCCGCGGTCACCCAGCTCGAACGCATCGCGGCCGAGGTGCCCGGCGTCCACGTCGTCGCCAACGCGGCGCAACCGGCCCCAGCGCCTGACCGGCCCTACGTCGTCACCCTGCAAACCGACTTCGCCAGCGGCAGCGTCGACATGGCCAAGGAGTTGCGCAAGAAGATCGGCATCGACGGCGAGCAACCCGGCCAGACCGACGACGGCAGGGTCAAGCTCTACGTCATCGGACAGGGCGCGCTGGGCGCCGCGGCAAGTGAGGCCACCAAGCACGACATCGCGCAGGCCGAGAAGTGGAACCTTCCGATCGTCATGATCGTGCTGCTTGCGGTCTTCGGATCGTTGGCGGCGGCGGCCATGCCGCTGGTGCTCGGCGTCTGCACCGTCGTCGTGACGATGGGTGTGGTCTACCTGTTGTCGATGTACACGCAGATGTCGGTGTTCGTGACGTCGACGGTGTCCATGTTCGGCATCGCGCTCGCGGTCGACTACTCGCTCTTCATCTTGATGCGCTTCCGGGAGGAACTGCGCTCCGGGCGCGACCCCGCGCAAGCCGCCGATGCGGCCATGGCGACGTCCGGGCTCGCGGTGCTGCTGTCGGGCCTGACGGTGATCGCGTCGATGACGGGCATCTATCTGATCGACACACCGGTGCTGTCGTCGATGGCCACGGGCGCCATCCTCGCCGTCGCGGTGGCCGTGCTGACGTCGACGACGTTGACGCCCGCGGTGCTCGCCACGTTCGGCAAGGCGGCGGCCAAGCGCTCGTCGTGGCTGCACGTCTCCCGTCGGCCCGAGACCACCCAGTCGCGGTTCTGGACGCGCTGGGTCGGCTGGGTGATGCGGCGACCCTGGTTGTCGGCGATCGCCGCGACCACCCTGTTGTTGACCCTTGCCGCGCCTGCGTTCGCGATGACGATGGGCAACAGCCTGTTGCGGCAGTTCGAGCCCACCCACGAGATCCGCGGGGGCGTCAACGCTGCGGCCGAGGCGCTGGGCCCAGGTGCGTTGGGTCCGATACGCGTGCTCGTCACGTTCGGGGACCGCAACGCGAACGGGCCGGAACACACCGCGGCGCTCGACGCGGTGCAACGGGAGATGAGTCAGGGTCCGAACGTCGTCAACGTGTCGCCGCCGGTGTTCGGCAACGACAACCGCAGCGCGCTGCTGTCGTCGGTGCTGTCCGTGGACTCCGAGGACAAGGGTGCCCGCGAGACGGTCGACTGGATGCGCGCCAACCTGCCTGCCGCGGCGGGGCCGCGCGCCGACATCGACGTCGGGGGGCCGACCGCCCTGATCAAGGACTTCGACGATCGGGTCGCGGCGACACAGCCGCTGGTGTTCGTCTTCGTGGCGCTCATCGCGTTCGTGATGTTGTTGATCTCGATCCGTTCGGTGTTCCTGGCGCTGAAGGGCGTCCTGATGACGGTGCTCTCGGTGGCCGCCGCCTACGGAAGCCTGGTGGTGGTCTTCGAGTGGGGCTGGTTCGAGGCGTTGGGCTTCAAGCAACTCGAATCGATCGACAGCACGATCCCCCCGCTGGTGCTGGCGATGACGTTCGGCCTGTCGATGGACTACGAGATCTTCCTGCTGACCCGCATCCGGGAACGGTTCCTGCAGACCAACAACACGCGCGACGCCGTCGCCTACGGGGTGAGCACCAGCGCCCGCACCATCACCAGCGCGGCCCTGATCATGATCGCGGTGTTCATCGGCTTCGCGTTCGCCGGCATGCCGCTCGTCGCGCAGCTCGGCGTGGCCTGCGCCGTCGCGATCGCCGTCGACGCCACCGTGGTCCGGCTAGTGCTGGTGCCCGCGCTCATGGCGATGTTCGCCCAGTGGAACTGGTGGCTGCCGCGCTGGCTGGACCGCACCCTTCCGTCGGTCGACTTCGAGAAGCCGCTGCCCAAGGCCGACATCGGCGACCTCGTCATCATTCCCGAGGACATCTCGACGCTGGGCCCGTCAGGTGCCGACATCCGCACCGTGGTGCGCTCGGCCGCGAAGCTGAAGAGCCTCGCCCCCCAGACCATCACGATGGCCGACCCGCTGGCGTTCAAGGGCTGTGGGCCTGCGGCCGCGTTCGGCGAGCAGATGAAGAACGGCACCAAAGTCAACGGAAGTCCACGCAACGGGACCAACGGCGCGCACAGCACGAACGGCACCAATGGATCCAACGGCGCGCACGGCACCAACGGGTCGAACGGGGCGCTCGCGACCAACGGCACGAACCGCACCCGCAAGCTGCGCCAGCCGATCCACCCCGTCACCGTGTGGCGCGGCAGGCTCTCCGTCGCGCTCGACGCGCTGTCCACCGCCGCCGAGCTCGACCCGCCCGTCGTGCGACGGCTAAGTCCGATGGAGACCACCAACGTTCAGCTGCCCACCGGTGACCGGCTGCAAATCCCCACCGGCGCAGAAACGTTGCGGCTCAAGAGCTACCTCATCATGTGCCGCAACAGCGCCCGCGACTACGCAGAGTTTGCCGAATTGGCCGAGTCGATGGACACTCAAACTGCGGCAGTGGTGCTTGCCGGAATGGACCGGTACTACTGTGGGCAGCGCTCGAGAAGGCAGTGGGTCGCCACCCAACTGGTTCGCCGGCTGGCCGACCCGCACCCATCGGACGAACACGATGCGTCGGGCCCCGACGCGGACGAAGATTGGGCAAGAGTCAGGCAGCGTTGCCTGTCGGTTGCAGTAGCGATGCTGGAGGAGGCGAGGTGACGTTGACGACGGACGCACACGGTGGCGTTCCCAACGGCGCTCCCAACCGTCCGCATGCCACGGCCCAGACGGCGGCCCGGCGTCCCCAGGTCGATCGGCGGCCAGTCGAGTTCTGGCCCACGTCGTCCATTCGGGCGGCGCTGGAGACCGACGACCTGACCACCTGGCAGCGCATCGTCACCGCGATCAAGCGCGACCCCTACGGCCGCACCGCGCGCCAGGTCGAGGAAGTCCTCGAGACCGCGCGCCCGTTCGGCGTCTCGAAGGCCATGGCCGAGGTGCTGTCGCGCACCCGAGCGCACCTCGAGGAGACCGAGTGCGCCGAAGTGGCGCGTCACGTGCGCATGCTGCTCGAACGGTCCGGACTTGCGCAGCAGGAGTTCGCCTCGCGGATCGGCATACCCAGCGACCAGTTCGCCGAGTTCGTGAGCGGCGCGGTGAGTCCGTCGGCGTCGCTGATGATCCGCATGCGACGGCTCTCCGACCGCTTCGCCAAGATGCGCGGCGAACGCACGGACTGACGCCCCTCCCACCATGGCGGGGCGCTTCGTCCTGATTCCAGGAGCAGGCGGAAGCGCGTGGTACTGGAGCCTCGTCGTACCCCTGTTGAAGGCCGCGGGCGCCGACGCCGTCGCCGTCGAGTTGCCGGCCGACGACGACTCGGCCGACCTGTTCACCTACGCCGACATCGTGAGCGCCGCGGTGGGCGAGGCGACCGAACCGGTAGTGCTGGTGGCTCAGTCGATGGGCGCGTTCACCGCACCACTCGTCGCCGGGCGGGTGCCGACCGCCCGCATCGTGCTCGTCAATCCGATGGTGCCCCGACCGGGCGAGTCGGCCGGCCAGTGGTGGGCGGCGACGGGGCAGCAGCAGGCCATGCTCGCCAACTTCGATCGAATTGGGTTGGGCGACAGGGGCTTCGACGATGTCGAGGACTTCTTCCACGACGTCCCGGCCGACGTCCGCGCGGAGGCGCTACGTCAGCCCGAGCCGGAACAGTCGGATACCCCGTTCGAGCAGCCGTGGCCGCTGGACGCCTGGCCCGACGTGCCGACCTCGGTGGTGGCCGGCCGCGACGACAGGCTCTTCCCGCTGGACTTTCAGCGTCGCGTCGTGCGCGAGCGGCTGGGGCTCGACGTCGACGTCATGGCGGGCGGGCACCTGAATTCGTTGAGCCAGCCCACAGAACTCGCGCGACGCCTAGTTGCGCTCAGCGTGAGTTGATCGGCGTCAGGTCATCGACGAGCCATCGCTCGCCGTCCTTGGTCAGCGTGACCCGCAACGGGAGCGCGACGTTCACCGGCTGCTTGCCCGGCGCGTTCTGGGTGCCACGCATGATCACCGCGACGACCGCGTCTCCTGGTCCGATGGCCTCCACGCCGGCCGACACGGTGGTCGCCGATACGGACAGGTTCTTGCTCGCCAAATCCTTTGCCATGGCGTCGAATTCGCCGCGGTAGGCGTCAGCGCCCCGCTTCGTCATCATGTCGATGAGGCGGTCGCGCGCGACGTCCGGGGTCTGGGGGCTGAACGTGGCGGAGGCCTCGGCGGCGCTGCTGGCGACGCCAACGACGTCGTCGGCGTCGCGGTGCATGGTCCGCTGCGGCACGGTCCACTGCAGATAGCCGACGACGACCGCCGTCACCAACGCGACGGCGGCCACGGCGGCGATGCCCAATCGCAGCCCCGGCCCGTCGTCATCGGTGCCCACCGTGACGCCGTCGCGGCGGAACAGCACGGTGTTGACCACGATGCCCTCGACGATCAGCAGGCACAGCACCGAGCACAGCGACACCCACCACAGCGGCCAGGCCAGGGCGACGCCGACGTACAGCAGTCCCGCGATCGCCGCGAGCGGGGCGAGCACGTCGAACGCGAGCACCCGCAAACCATTTCTTGAAAACAACCCAAGCCTCATCGGATGGTCTCCAGGCTGGACACCAGCGGCTTGCCCGCGACGTCGGAGATGCCCAGCCGAAGCGTCCAGTGCACCGTCAGCGGCTGCGCTCCGGCGTTCTGGCTCACCGACGTGGCCACGACGATCACCGTGTCGGTGCGCGCCGCGACCGTCGACAACTCGGGCTGTTGCGGTGGCGAGATGCCCGCGTCGCCGGGCGTCGCGTGATGCAACGACTCGATCGCGACCGACTCGACCTGACCGACCGTCTGCGACTGGAGCTTCTGCACCACCTGGCTGAACGGCTCGACGGCCGACTCGAAGTTCGCGTTGAGTTGCCCGACGGTGCCCTCGTGCAGCTTCTGCATGCTCGAGGCGACGGTGTCGGAGTTCATGTTGATCAGCACGCTGGTCCACTCCGCAGCGGACGCAAGCACGGTGGTCTGGTGGGCGCGTTCGTCGACGTCCTCGCGGTGCCCGTTCCAGATCAGCACCGCGAGCACCACCGCGACCACGGCCACCACCCCGAGCACCGCCGCCGCGATCCCGAAGCCGGTGAACACTCCTTCTGCAGGTCGCCGGGCTTCGTCGGCTGGCTCGTCTGGCATGGGCGTGAGGCTACCTGGCGCGCAGGCGCGGTTTCGCGCGCGTCTGGAAGGATGGTGGAGTGACGGTAGAAGCCTTGAGTTCCGGAATCGACCTGACCCACGTCGACTCGGACGCCCGCCCGCAAGACGACCTGTTCGGCCACGTCAACGGCCGCTGGTTGGCCGACCACGAGATGCCTGCCGACCGGGCCACCGACGGGGCGTTCCGGTTGCTCGCCGACCGCGCGGAGGAGCAGGTCCGCGACCTGATCACCGAGGCCGCCGCGACGGACGCTCCGGCCGGCACCGACGAGCAGCGCATCGGCGACCTGTACGCCAGCTTCATGGACACCGACGCCGTGGCGCGCATCGGGGTCCGACCGCTACTGGACGAGCTGGCCGACGTCGACGCCGCCACCGGTCCCGACGGACTGGCCGTGGTGCTCGGCGGGCTGCAGCGCACCGGCGTGGGTGGCGGCACCGGAGCGTACGTCGATACCGACTCGAAGAACTCGACGCGCTATCTGCTGCACCTGTCGCAGTCGGGCATCGGGCTGCCCGACGAGTCGTACTACCGCGACCCGCAGCACGCCGCGATCCTGGCGGCCTACCCCGGGCACATCGCGCGGATGTTCGCACTCGTCTACGGACCGTCGGACGCCCATGCCGACACGGCCGCGCAGATCGTCGCCCTTGAGACCAAGATCGCGGCCGCGCACTGGGACGTCGTCAAGCGCCGCGACGCCGACCTGACCTACAACCTGCGCACGTTCGCCGAGCTACCCACCGAGGCGCCGGGCTTCGACTGGGCCGGCTGGGTCACCGCGCTCGGGACGTCGCCAGAGCGGGTCGCCGAGGTCGTCGTGCGGCAACCCGACGCGCTGACGGCATTCGCCGCGCTGTGGTCGGGTGAGGACTTCGAAGACTGGAAGCGTTGGCTGCGTTGGCGTTTGATCAGCGGGCGCGCCCCGCTGCTGACCGACGACCTGGTCGACGAGAACTTCGACTTCTACGGCCGCACCCTGTCCGGCACCGAGGCGCTGCGCGACCGTTGGAAGCGCGGCGTCGGACTCGTCGAGAACCTGATGGGCGACGCGGTGGGCAAGCTGTACGTGGCGCGGCACTTCCCGCCCGACGCCAAGGCCCGGATGGACGAGCTGGTGGCGAACCTGCGCGAGGCCTACCGCGTCAGCATCACCGACCTGGCTTGGATGACGCCGGAGACCCGCGGGCGGGCGCTGGAGAAGCTCGACAAGTTCACCCCGAAGATCGGCTATCCCGCACGCTGGCGCGACTATTCGGCGTTCGTCGTCGAGCGAGCCGACCTCTACGGCAACGTCCAGCGTGGGGGCGTCGTCAGCTCCGACCGCGAGCTGGCCAAGCTGGGCGCCCCCGTCGACCGCGACGAATGGTTCATGACCCCGCAGACCGTCAACGCGTACTACAACCCCGGCATGAACGAGATCGTCTTCCCGGCGGCCATTCTGCAGCCGCCGTTCTTCGACGCCGACGCCGACGACGCCGCCAACTACGGCGGCATCGGCGCGGTGATCGGCCACGAGATCGGGCACGGGTTCGACGATCAGGGCGCCAAGTACGACGGTGACGGCAACCTCGTCGACTGGTGGACCGACCGCGACCGAGCCGAATTCAGCACGCGTACAACGGCGTTGATCGAGCAGTACGAGCACTTCGTGCCGCGTCAGCTCACCGACGGGCAGCACGTCAACGGCGCGTTCACGGTCGGCGAGAACATCGGCGACCTCGGTGGGTTGTCGATCGCGCTGCTGGCCTACGAGTTGTCGCTCGAGGGCCGCGAGGCGCCGGCGATCGACGGCCTGACGGGCGTTCAGCGGGTGTTCTTCGGCTGGGCACAGGTGTGGCGCACCAAGTCTCGCGACGCGGAGGCGCTGCGCCGGCTCGCCACCGACCCCCACTCGCCGCCGGAGTTCCGGTGCAACGGCGTGATCCGCAACATCGACGCATACTACGACGCGTTCGACGTGAGCGATGACGACGCGCTGTACCTGGATCCCGCTGCGCGGGTGCACATCTGGAACTAGGCCCTTCGGGCTAGCGCTATGGCGTCGTCAGACCTGCCAGTCCTGGGCGCCGTCGGGCTGGTTGTAGGTGCCGACGGAATTCTTCACGACGATGGGGTCGCCGCTGCCGAAGTTGTCGTAGAACCACTGCGCGTTGGCAGGAGCGAGATTGATGCAGCCGTGGCTGACGTTTCGCTTGCCCTGGTCGCCGACCGACCACGGCGCGCTGTGCACGAAGTTGCCGCTGTTGTCGATGCGGACCGCGTCCTGAACCTTGATCTTGTAGCCCTCCGCCGCCGTGCTCGGCACGCCGTACGTCGCGGAATCCATCACGATGTCGGCGAACTTCTCCAGCACGTAGTACGTGCCGTTGGGGGTGGCGTGGCTTGGCTTTCCCATCGACACCGGGAAGGTCTTCTCGACCGTGCCGTTGCGGACGATCGTCATCTGGTGCGTCTTGTCGTCGATGGTGGCCACTAGGGATTCACCGGTGCGGAAGGTCGACTTCGTGCCCCCGGCGTCGATGAGCACGTTGGTGTTCGCCGGCCAGAAGTCGATCGGGCGCCACCTCAGCTGGGTATCGCTCGCCCAGTAGAACTTGCCGGGGACCGGTGGCACCGACGAGATGTGCACGGCGTCCTGGGCCAGCTGACGGTTGGCAATCGGCCGGGCAAAGTTGATGTAGATCGGCTTGGCCACCCCGACCATCGACCCGTTGCTCGGGTTGAAGGTCGGCGGCGCGAACACCGGCTGGCCGGTGTAGGGCGTCGGGTTCTGTCCAGCCGGCGTGCCTTCGGGGATGACCGTGGGTTGGGCGGCGAACGGATCCGCGGGCGGCAGCGGCGCCAGCGGGTCGACGGGCGGCAGAGCCAGCGGGTCGACGGGTGGCGGCGGCGGGGCCAGCTCCGGTGGCGGAGCGGGCTGCTCCGCGGGGGGTGCGTCGATGGCGCCAGGGTCGGGATTTACCTCGGGATCGGCCCAGGCAGTCGGCCCACCGATGGCCATTCCACCGACCAGTCCGGCCGCGACGATCGCGGTGGCCATTCTCCGCAAAATGCGCTGCGGCATGCGTCACCTCCATTTTCACAACTCGTTCCAGTGTGGCACAACGCGACGACCGCCCTTTGCCAGCCAAGCTCGCCCCGACCACCCGATCACTCGATCGGCACCGTGCTGAACTGCGGTGTTGTTCGCTCGGTCGCGACGGATTGTTACCTGCAACCCACTCTCCGTCAGCGGTTGGTAACGGAATTCCGCGTCACTGCGTTGCACCGCGGGTACGAATTCGCTTCAGAAGGGAATGCGATGGTTGCGATACCCGAAGGCTACGAAGATCTGCTGGAACGCCCGCTCTACGGGCACCTGGCCACTACCCGCCCGGACGGCACCGCTCAGGTCAACCCGATGTGGTTCGACTGGGACGGCGAACTCCTGCGGTTCACCCACACGAACAAGCGTCAGAAGTACCGCAACGTCACAGCACACCCACAGGTGGCAATGTCGATCGTCGACCCGGATAACCCCTACAAGTACCTCGAGGTGCGCGGCGACGTCGTCGAGCTGGTGCCCGATCCCGAAGGCGACTTCTACATGCACCTCAACGACCGCTACAGCGGTCCGTTCACCCAGCCGCCGCCGGACCATCCGGACCGGGTCGTGATCGTCGTACGCCCGACGGGCTACGCCAAGCAGTGAGCGTCAGTCGACGCTGAGCTCCCAGCGCCACACGGTGCCCTGCTCCTCGTCGGGCACGTCGCCGACGAAGTCGAATCCGACGCGTCGCAGCACCCGGGTCGACGGGTTCACGTCGGCCAGGGTGTGCGCGATGACCGTGTGCACCGATCCCGTCGCGGTGGCCTTCTCGACCATGGCCCGCGCGGCAGCGGTGGCGTACCCGTTGCGACGGAACTCCGGCGCGATCTCGTAGCCGAGCTCGACGACGCCGTCCTCGGGCGGGCCCACGAAACCGCCCGAGCCGACGAGGCGGTCGTCAGCATCGAGGAACAGGTGCAGCCACCAGGCGGCCTGATCGGGCCGCTCGCGCAGCTTGTCGATGGTGAACTCGATGCCCTCGGGGAACTCCGGCCACCCCTGCGGCACCGGACTGCCGACCAGTTCGCCGAACTCGCCCGGATCCCGTTGGTACGCCTCGAGCAGCTCGAGCGTCGCTGCCACGAGCCGGATCTCGCTCAGGAGCGCACCAACCGGGCGATGGCGGCCGACGCCTCCGCGAGCTTCTTTTCGGCTTCCTCGCCGCCCTCGGCGACGGCGTGGGAGACGCAGTGCCCCAGGTGCTCGTCGAGCAGGCCGAGCGCCACCGACTGCAACGCACTGTTGACCGCGCTGATCTGGGTGAGCACGTCGATGCAGTACTTGTCGTCCTCGATCATCTTCGCGACGCCGCGCACCTGACCCTCGATACGGCGCAGGCGTTTCGCATAGTTGTCCTTGTTGGATGAATATCCGTGCGGCGCAGCGCCTTCCGGTTCTTCGGTCACCATTAGCCTCCCAACATCTGCTTCATCTGGGTGATCTCTGCCTCCTGGCCCGTCACGATCCCCTGCGCGAGTCCCTTCGCGTCGACGTTCGTGCCGTCGGCGAGTTCGGTCTTGGCCATCGCGATGGCTCCTTCGTGGTGGCCGATCATCGACTGCAACCACAGTGTGTCGAACTCGGCGCCCTTCAGCGACTCCAACTTCGTCATGGTGCCGTCGTCCGTCATGCCCGGCATCTGCATGCCGCCCGTGTCGTGGCCGTCGTGGCCGGCCGGTGCCTCTCCGCCCGTCCACTGCACCAGGAAGACCTTCATGGTCTCGATCTCCGGCCCCTGCGCCGCCGAGATGTCGGCGGCCAACTTGACCAGTTCGGGGTTGGTGGAGCGCGAGGGCACCATCGCCGACATCTCCACGGCCTGCTGATGGTGGGGAATCATGTCGGTCGCAAAGGCCACGTCGGCATCGTTGAAGTCGGCGGGCTTGGTGACCACTGTCGAGGTGTCCGCCGATGCGCTGTTCGTGCCGTGCTGGTCGGGGGCTGCGCTGCTACAGGCGGACAGGAACAGGACGGTGGCCAGCGCGGCCAGGACGGCGAGTAGTGACTTCATGACGTCCACCGTACCGGATACCCCACCGGGGTATCGAAATCCGTTTGGTCGGCCAGCAGGCCAAAGGCATACTTAGCCCATGCCCTCAGACTCCACCCCCGACATCAAACCGCGTAGTCGCGACGTCACCGATGGCCTCGAGAAGGCTGCCGCCCGCGGGATGCTCCGGGCCGTAGGGATGGAGGACGCCGACTTCGCGAAGCCGCAGATTGGCGTCGGTTCGTCATGGAACGAGATCACACCATGCAACCTGTCCCTGGACCGGCTTGCCAAGTCAAGCAAAGAGGGCGTGTTCGAGGCCGGCGGGTTCCCGATGGAGTTCGGCACCATCTCGGTGTCCGACGGCATCTCGATGGGGCACGAGGGCATGCACTTCTCCCTGGTGTCTCGCGAGGTCATCGCCGACAGCGTCGAGACCGTGATGATGGCCGAGCGCCTCGACGGCTCGGTGCTGCTGGCCGGCTGTGACAAGTCGCTGCCCGGCATGCTGATGGCCGCTGCCCGGCTCGACCTCGCCAGCGTGTTCCTCTACGCCGGGTCGATCCTGCCCGGCAAGGCCACGCTGACCGACGGCACCGAGATGGACGTGACGATCATCGACGCGTTCGAGGCCGTCGGCGCCTGCGCGCGCGGCCTGATGTCCCGCGCGGACGTCGACATCATCGAGCGCGCCATCTGCCCGGGCGAGGGTGCCTGCGGCGGCATGTACACCGCCAACACGATGGCCAGCGCCGCCGAGGCCATCGGCATGTCTCTGCCCGGCAGCGCTGCCCCACCGGCCACCGACAGGCGTCGCGACGGATTCGCCCGCCGGTCCGGCGTCGCCGTCGTCGAGCTGTTGCGCCGCGGGATCACCGCCCGCGACATCATGACCAAGGAGGCGTTCGAGAACGCCATCGCGGTGGTGATGGCGTTCGGCGGATCCACCAACGCGGTGCTGCACCTTCTGGCGATCGCCTGGGAGGCCAACGTGAAGCTGACGCTGGACGACTTCACCCGGATCGGGCGCAAGGTGCCGCACCTGGCCGACGTCAAGCCGTTCGGCAAGCACGTCATGTTCGACGTCGACCGCATCGGTGGCGTGCCCGTCATCATGAAGGCGCTGCTGGATGCCGGTCTGCTGCACGGCGATTGCCTCACGGTGACGGGCAAGACCATGGCCGAGAACCTCGCGCACATCGCCCCGCCCGATCCGGACGGCAAGGTGCTGCGGGCGCTGTCCAACCCGATCCACCCGACCGGCGGCATCACGATCCTGCACGGGTCGCTCGCGCCGGAGGGCGCGGTGGTCAAGTCGGCCGGCTTCGACTCCGACGTGTTCGAGGGCACCGCAAGGGTTTTCGAGCGCGAACGGGCCGCACTCGATGCGCTGGAGGACGGCACCATCACCCACGGCGACGTCGTCGTCATCCGCTACGAAGGCCCCAAGGGTGGTCCCGGCATGCGCGAGATGCTGGCCATCACCGGCGCCATCAAGGGTGCGGGACTCGGCAAGGACGTGCTGCTGATGACCGACGGCCGGTTCTCCGGCGGCACGACGGGCCTGTGCGTCGGCCACGTTGCCCCCGAGGCCGTCGACGGCGGGCCCATCGCGTTCCTGCGCGACGGCGACCGGATCCGGCTCGACGTCGGCAAGGGCACGCTCGACGTGCTGGTCGACCCCGACGAATTCGAGTCGCGCAAGGCGGGTTTCGAGCCACTGCCGCCGGTCTACACCACCGGCGTGCTGGCCAAGTACACCAAGTTGGTGCACTCCGCGGCCACCGGCGCCGTCTGCTCGTGACGCTCGCCTTCCTGCTCACCTCGCTGGTGGTGGTCGCGACGCCGGGCTCCGGCGCGCTCTACACCGTGGCCACGGGTCTGGCGCACGGGACGAAGGCGAGTGTGCTCGCCTCCGCAGGGTGCACGCTGGGCATCGTGCCCGCCATGCTGGCGGCGGTCACGGGCCTGGCGGCGATCATGCACAGCAGCGCGATCGCGTTCCAGACCATCAAGTGGGCGGGCGTGGCCTACCTGCTGTATCTGGCGTGGATGACCTGGCGCGACAAGTCCGAACTGGTCGCCGGCGCAACCGATTCCGAACGACCAGGGCCGTGGCGCATCACTTGGACGGCGGTCGCGGTCAACGTGCTGAACCCGAAGCTGACGATATTCTTCTTCGCGTTCCTGCCGCAGTTCATCGACCCCGGGAGACCTCCGGTCGGTCAGATGCTTTACCTCAGTTCGGTTTTCATGGCGATGACGTTCCTCGTCTTTGCGCTGTACGGAGCGTTCGCGGCCGGCGTGCGCAATCACGTCATCCGTCGACCGCGTGTGGTGACATGGATGCGCCGCACCTTTGCCGCGACGTACGTGGCGCTTGCGGCCCGGATGGCGGCGACGGCGCGGTAGCGCCGAGCGTTGGGCACAATCGGGCCTGTCCGGCCGGGAATGCGTTCCGGCCGGCCACTCGCACCTGGCTAGTGAGTTACGGGACTAGCCGTGGCGGGCTTCGGAATCGCGGACGCGCATTCCGAAGTACACGGCGTTTAGGCCAAGCACCGTGATCAGCACACCGCAGATCACATGTGACCAGACCATTCCCGCGGTAGGCGACGCGACGAATATCCACGGCGAGGCGATGAGCCATAAACCGAAGACGGGCAGCGTCCACGTCATGCCGTGGGTACGGTCCAGTGCCGAACCGAAACACATTGCCAGAACGGCGACGGTGATTCCTACGATCAGATCGTTGAAGGGCAGCCGCGTGTAGGCGTCGAAGCCGAGGATATACGGTGCCAGGGCAACGTATACCGCCGTCAGCAACGTCAGACCGAAGGTGCCTTGCGCGGTCATCGACTCGGCGGCGCGGTCGTAGCTCGCGCGCAGAGCCAATATGTCAGGATGCTGATCGATTGATGTATGGGCCGTTGTCATTTTGTTTCCTTTCCGTTATGCAGCAAGCTTTTTGAGGCTTGCTGCAACCCCATTCATCACTGTCCAAAGTACGCCGGGTCACACCGGCCAGCAATCATGTTCCGGCCACAATCAGCTCGCGCCGACGGATTCGTAGAGCGCGGGCAGGAAGCCGGCCAGGTGGTTCATCTCCTGCGGCCAGGAGATGTGGTTCGTCGACCAGATCGAGTCATCGCACCGGCTCCGCGCCGTCTCGGCCGTCGGTGTGCGATTCCCGTTGCACGACACCGCCAACGGGATCGCCGGCCGCATCGCGGGCGGTCAGGTGGTGGCCATCTCGGTACCCGCGCCGACCGATCGGTTCAACACCGGACGCGACCGCATCGTCGCCGCGCTACGAGAAGCGTCGACGTCAGCGGTCTGGCGCTAGACCAGGTGCTCGCCGAAGAACGCGAGGATACGGCGCCAGGCGTCTTCTGATTCCGGCTGCGAATAGGCGAACCCGGCCCTGCGTACGACGACTTGCAGCGGTGTCGGCCCGCCCCAGTCGTTCATGAAGGAGTGCCCGACATCCGGATACTCCTTGACGTCGTGCGGAACGCGTCCCTCGGTCAGCAGGCCCTCGAGCTTGGCCGCTGCATCGGGCAGCGTGCGGTCCTTGGCGCCGTAGCTGGCGACCATCGGACACGACCTGGTCAGCGCGGAAGGATCGTCTTCGTCGGGCCAGACGCCGTAATTCGGTGCGGCCGCGTCGAACACACCCCGCGGAGCCAGTAACAGGCAGAAACCCCCGCCCAGACAGAACCCGACGATTCCGACCTTTCCAGTGCTTCGCGGATCGGCGGCCAAGTGATCGCGGGCGGCGATGAGATCGTCGACGGCAGGCCCGCTGCCGTTCGTCAGCGATCGCATGGTGGCGACGACACACTTGGGTTTGAAGCCGCGCCCGTACAAGGCAGGCACGATCGCCAGATAGCCCGCGCTGGCGAAGCGGTCGGCGATGCCTCTGATGTCGCGGGTCATGCCGAACGCGTCATGGACGACCACGACGCCCGGCCATGGCCCGGCACCGTCGGGAACCGCCTGGTAGGCGGGCAGCGGCCCGGCAGGAGCGGGATAGGTGATGTCGGGCAAGTGTGCGTCTCCTATTTCGCGACCGTCATCACGAACATATCGCGCACGGCGAGGGTCGGTGGCTGTGGATGACTGCGATCGAGCGATCTCACATCCGACCGCTCGGCGGCGTCTACAGGATGTGAGTGTGCAACCGTTCGAGGACGTGGTGGCCGAATACGGTCCGATGGTGCTGCGTGTCTGCCGCGCCGTGCTCGGGCCGGTCGATGCCGACGACGCGTGGTCGGAGACATTCCTTTCCGCGCTGCGCGCTTATCCGGACCTGGATTCGACGGCCAACGTCGAGGCCTGGCTGGTGACCATCGCTCATCGCCGCGCGATCGACGTTGGACGCAGAATCTCGCGGGCCCCCACGCCTGCCGAGCACTTGCCCGAGGAACTCCCGCAAGCCGGGAACCCGGCGGCTAACGACCCCGACCTTTGGGCGGCCCTTGAATCGCTCCCCGAAAAGCAGCGCAAGGCCGTCGCCTACCACCATCTCGCCGGATTGCCGTACGCCGAAGTCGCTGAGCTTCTTGGTAATTCCCCGACTGCCGCACGACGAGCCGCCGCGGACGGCATCAAGACCTTGAGAAAGAACTACCGGAAGGACAAGCCATCATGAACCTCACCGAGCCCCGAGACGTCCTCGACGTATTGCGCAAGGACGACCCCAACGCCATGGCCCGACTGCATGGTCGCCTCGAACGAGCCGCCGAACAGGCGGACCTGCTGGACATCGCGTACCGGACGCTGGACACGGCACTCGGATCACTGCTGCTCGCGGCGACGCCGGTCGGCTTGCTGCGCGTGGCATACGCCAGCGAGGACCACGATGCCGTGCTCACTGCGCTCGCCGACAAGGTGAGTCCGAGAATCCTGCGCGCACCCACCCGGCTGGATGGCGCCGCACGTGAAGTCGACGAGTACTTCGCCGGGACCCGCACCCACTTCGACCTGCCACTGGACCTGCGGCTCGCGGAGGGTTTCCGCCGCGAGGTGATCGAACACCTTCGGGAAATCGGCTACGGACGCCGAGAGAGCTACGCCACAGTCGCGGCCGCGATCGGCCACCCTCGTGCCGTGCGTGCCGTCGGCAGCGCCTGCGCCCGCAATCCGCTGCCGGTTGTCATTCCGTGCCATCGGGTGGTCCGCACCGACGGTTCGATCGGCCAGTACGTCGGCGGCGTCGACGCCAAGCAGACGCTACTGACGTTGGAGGCAGCATGACCTCGACCATCTCGAAAACAGTTGTGGCAGAGCGTATTCTCGATCTGGACTGGTCCACGCTGACCGATGAACTCGACGCGTTCGGCTGCGCGCAGACCGGCCCGATCCTGACGCCGGCAGAATGTGCGGAGTTCACCGCGATGTGGGATGACGAGGGGCGGTTCCGCTCGACCATCGACATGGCCCGGTACCGGTTCGGGCAAGGCACCTACCGCTACTTCGCCAACCCCGTGCCCCAGTCGATCACGACGATGCGCTCCGCGTTCTATCGTCAGCTGCTGCCGATCGCGCGCGACTGGGCCGAGCGGCTCGGCGACCCGGCACCCTGGCCTGACGAGTTCGAAGACTGGATCGACGCCTGCCACGCGGCCGGGCAGCGCAAGCCAACCCCAATTCTGTTGCGCTACACCGCTGGCGACTGGAACGCGCTGCACCGCGACCTCTACGGCGACCTCGTCTTTCCGCTGCAGGTCGTGGTAGGGCTGGACCGACCAGGCGTCGACCACACCGGCGGCGAGTTCCTACTCGTCGAACAGCGCGCCCGAGCACAGTCGAAGGGGGCGGTGACGGTGCTCGAACAGGGGCATGGCCTGATCTTCACCACTCGCGACAGGCCGACTCCCACGAAGCGAGGTTGGTCACGATCGCCGGTGCGGCACGGGGTGAGCCGAGTCCGGTCGGGGCGCAGACACACCCTCGGACTCGTGCTCCACGATGCGCAATGAGCTAGGACTCGGGGCCAACCACCGCGACCGCGAAACCGTCCCAGCCCTTGGTGCCGACGGTCTGGATGGCTGCGGTGTCCAGCCGCGGGTGCTCCCCCATCATCACGAACATGTCGCGCACCCCGCGAGCCTGATGATCGTCGGAGGCAGGGTCGAGCACCCGGCCCATGCGGGCGATGTTGTCGACGACGATGACGGCGCTCGGCTCGGCGAGCGTCACCGCCCACTCGACGTAGGCCGGGTTGTTCTCCTTGTCGGCGTCGATGAAGAAGAAGTCGAACCGGTCGCCGCGGTTGGCCAGTCGGGGCAGCGTGTCGAGCGCAGCACCGACGATGATCTCGACGCGCTCGCCGACGCCTGCGCGGTCGAGATTCACCCGCGCCACGTCGGCATGGGCCTGCTCGTACTCCAGCGTGACGACCTGCCCGCCGGGACCGACCCCACGTGCCAGCGCGATGGTGCTGTAGCCGGCGAGCGTACCGATCTCGAGCACGCGACTGGCTCTGGCGATCCCCGCCAACAGCGACAGCAGCTTCGCGTGCTGCGCGGACACCTCGATCTTCGGCATGCCCGCCGCGTCGGCGGCTTCTCGCGCCGCGGATAGCGCCGCGTCCTCGGTGTGCAACAACCGACCGAACATCGCGTCCAAGGCCTGGGGTTCGGGCTCGCTCACGTCCCCCACGTTAGTGGCGCAACGTACGTCAGGGACACGTCTGCGGTTCCAGCTTCTCACTGCGGAGCACTCCGGGCACCCTCATGAGCTTGCCCGGTCCGAGGTCGAACGCAATGGTGCCACCGTCCGCATCGGTGACCCTGTCGTTCAGGTAGGTGACCGCGCCCGAGCGGGTGTCGACGACAGTGGCCCGGGTGTCGGTGTCCTGGCGACCCCGATCGATGATCACGTACGGTCCGACCACGTGCACCGGTGGCAGCCAGTCCGACTTTCCGACCACGTCACCCGTGACGCGGACCAGACCGGACTCCGGCGACCACCACGCGACGCCGGTGGTGCCCTGCCCAAGTCCGGTGAGCCACGCATACGCCGTGCCATCGGTGGCGAGGCTCAGCCGATCGGGGCCGTCACCGAGCGCGTCCGTGACCGGGGTCGGTAGCGAGGCGGGTACCTTGACCTCGCTGCGCTCCCACATCTGGTCGTTCGAGTAGCTCCGTCCTCCATCGGCGACGAAGGTCAATCCGACTGCGCTGGAACGCAATGCACCCATGTTGCCCTTTTCGAGGTCGACCACCGCGCCGGTGGCCGGGTCGAAGGACGTCAGCGTGCCGTTGCTACTGGCGTAGGCGTCGTGGGTGATCCAGTAGACCTTGTCGCCGAACAGGGCCACCGAGTCGATCGTCGGGCCACCCGAGGCGTAATCCTCGTCGGACCGCTGCACCACGGTCCGCGCCGGCCCGCCCTGACGGTCGAGCACGTCGACGCGGATCAACGTCGGCAGCACGCCGTTGGAGGTGCGCGGGATGCGGTCCACCCCGACGACCATCCAGCGCTTGTCCATCGCGACGAAGCCGATGTTGTTGCGGTTGGGCTCCGGGACCGGATAGATCTCGTCGATCGACCCGTCGACGTTGATCAGCAGCAGATCGCGCGTATCGCCGTTGTCGCGGACGGCGGCGACCTCCCCCGCAGGCCCGACGTCGCCTGGGACCGTTGACACACCGCCCGTGTTCACCTCGCTGGCGTCGATCGCGTCCTGCCAGGCGGCGGGCGGCGGGGTCTGGCAGTAGGGCCGCACCACCGGCGGCGCCGCCACGGCGGTAGTGCTGGGTGCTGCCGTCGCGCTGGAGGTCGCCGACGGCTCGTTCCGGTCGGAGTCACACGCACTCGTCAGCGTCAGCAACGCTATGACCACGGCGGAGCCGGTCCTCATCGACGTCATTTGGTCGAGTGTGCTCCGACATCGATGGTCACGGAAAGGCTTTCGCGCGTTGACGGCGACGTCAACGCGAGCTCAACGCACGCCTTCCTTGGCGTACACCACCCGCAGCACGTAGCCGACTTCGGCGCCCATCACCGCGGACGCCAGTTCGCAAAACGTCGCGACGAACTCCGGGCCGTGGGGCGGGGCGGCCTGCGCCACGTGGTGAGCGAGCTCGTGCAGCAGGGTTTCTGTGGACATACGAGGTGTTATGTTCGAGCAGTTTATCTCCGATGAGGGGGGCGCTGTGTGCGTCAGTTGGCTGACCGTGCTTTCCGGGGGTGGATCGTCAGCTCCGCCGCACTTCCTCCCCGAGTTGGCGTGGTTCGACTCGCTCGAAGATCTAGAAGCACAAGCGGGCATAAGGCCTGGCACCCCGGTAGTCATCGACCTAGCGCGATTACGCGCCGACCCCGAGAGATACCGGACAGAACGCGTCTTCACCGAGTTCCTACGGACCTCTCGTTGGTCACGTCTCAAGCAAGGCACACGTACCACCTACGCGACCGTGTACCCCCCAATCATCCGCTGGCTCGCAAACCGTTCCCTCCCAAAGGCACTACATGAGATGGACGCAAACGACCTCGGCGAGTGGAAGGAGTGGCGCACCGATCCCGTCCGCAATGAGAGGTCCATCAGTGGGGCGACATGGAACAAGGAAGTTGCGGCGCTCTCCCTCTTCTTTCAGTGGGCGGTGAGGAAGCGATACACGGTCGAGAATCCCATTGAAGAGTTCGGACCGAGTCTCAAATTCAAGGATTCAAACACGACCCGAGCCAAGGTAGGCGGATGGAGGAGTAAGAACGCTCGGATTCGCCGTGTCGATTGGATCGAGCCTGAGACCTTTCGCCTCTGGTCCAATGTGGCGTTCAGGGGATACGCGGTATCAACCAGCCATGACAACAAGCTCATCGGCGCGGGGGAAGACGCATCTTTCCGAGGCCGCAACACGCAACGCAACGCAACATTCGTTGAGACGCTTTACTTCTGCGGCACACGCGAAGGCGAAACGAGCCTCCTGCTGACCTTAGAGTTACCCCAGAACGGCACCAGTGCATTCGCCGAGATGCCCTTACCAAGTTCCATCACGAAGCCGGGACGCTCGCGCACGATTGTCATGCCTTGGTTGGTCCACGGGCTACTGCGACGATACGTCCAGCAGGACCGACGTAGAGCAGTAGCGCTGGGGAAACGGCACGGCTACAGCGACGTCAGGTGGCACAGGATCACGGACCATCGAGTCAGGCGCGGGCAACTCGAGATCCAGATCGATGGTCGCAAAACCTGGGTGAATCACGACCAACTGTCCGGACCTGCCCGGCGGTGGCTGTTAGCGGAGACAGAGGATGGCTGGGAACCAGCCATGCTGTGGCTCACCGAGAGCGGACTGCCCGCCGATCAGCGCAATATGACCAAGGTAGTTCAACGCGCAACCCAGAGATGGGACAGTTCCTGCAAGACAGCAGGTTTCGTCGGCAGTGTTCCGTACCCGACGGCGAAGACATTGCGATACTCGTTCGCCTTGAACTGGCTCATCGCATGGCACAAGGTCATTGATGAGGAACTGGGATCACCGCCTGCCGCCTACAGCCCAAGCAGGTACGAGGACGCCTACACGGCTGTCCAATGGCAACTCGGGCATCGCGACCTACAAACGACGATGGATGCGTACCTGCTCGCAGTGAAGGAACTGCGTGGTATCAACATCTTTCGCGAAGCAACGTTCAAGTCCGTCTACGAGGCGCTGCACGCCCGTCATGAGAGCGTCCTACCAGGCTTGGACCATCGGGCAGGCCTCCGTGACTAGTGGGCGCTTCGCGTCGTTACCTGACGGACAACGCAAGGACCGAGTGAGCGCGGATGGCCTAAGTGTGACGATCTGGGACGAGAACGGCACCAAACACATGGCGCTGGACTTCGTGGCCGAGGCTGGCTCCAAGGAGATTCGCAAGCAATGGGTTGCCTGCATAGCTAACCTCAACGGGCCCGCCGGCTCATGGCGTTCGATTGAAAGTGCACGCGCCAGTTCGTCGCGCAGTCGTGTGTTCCTCAGGTGGGCATCCGAGCGCGGAATTGACAGCCTCGACTCCCTGACTGCCGATGATTGGTTCGAGTTCGTCGCATGGATTCGTGACACTTACCGGGACAAGGCCACGAAGACCCGGAATTCTCGACTGCTCGCGGTGCGCACCTTACTTGTGCGACACGGCGGGCTGTCCTACGACGTCGGGCAGGCGCTCTCCCAGCGGTACCTGGAGACCCCGGAGACAACCCTGGCCGATCACTACACCGCTCGCGAGCTTCAGCAGATTCGATCCAACGCAACTCGGGCCTTACGCATTGCATGGCGCCGGATCGAGCCCAATTGGGCGCTGGCACAAAGGCGGAAGGAATTGGTTCCTGCAGAACAACACCCCCGTTGGGAGGCACTCCATGCGCTACTTCGCGCACCCCACAAGCGTTTGAACAGAGACAACGGTCACGCGCTCGGTCTCGTCGATCGGTACGCAAACGTTCGGATGGAGGAGGCACGGTCATTGCTCTTCCTCACGACGAACGAAGGGCTAGCGGCTTATGGCGCAATCGTTGCTGCGACGGGAGAGAACTCATCGACTACATCACGGCGACGGACGCCGAGCACCGCTGCGTCAGCCGGCTCAGAGAGCCTCACGATCTTCACCTCCGAGCGAGACAAGCGGCGCCGCAGCGGCGGCAAGTCGTTGATGGCGGAAAATGTCGGCGCCGCGTCTCCCCTGGGTAAGCTCCTGCAACTGGTCATGGACTGCACGGCCGCAGCGCGGCGATCTGCTCATATCAATCCGGAAGCGCTGCTGGACAATTACCCGAGCGCACACCAGTCGGCGAAGGAGTCATCCCGCGAAAGCCTAATCTTGTTCCTGAGGCAGAACGGCGTGCTTGTGAATAGTGTCTCTCACGTTCCCAAGTCGCTCGACTGGATGCCGACCGGGCTGCACCTAGACCTGAGACGACTTCACCGGACTTACCTAACGCGTGTGGCGCAGCGCCCTGTGGACAATCGGTATCTCACGTGGATTGATGCCTACATCCTCAAGGACCCCGAGAGGATTCAAGAACTGGAGGACATTCACCGCGCCGCGCAGCAGAAAGCCCTCGATGCGGTGCGAGGCCTCGCGGTGCGACTCTTGACCGAAGAAGAAGCTGCAGGAGAGGGTCTCGACACCACACCCACCGCCAAGGGCACGCGATGTCAGGACATCCTTCACAACCCTGAGACAGGCACCTACTGCTCAAAATCGTGGCTCTCTTGCTTGGGCTGCAAGAACGCCTACATAGTCATGAGCAATCTTCCCCCACTCATCGCGTTGTTTGATCTGCTGGACATTAAGCGCCGAGACGATGACGACCGAGAGCGCTGGCGCAGGCAGTACCTCATTCCATGGCAGCAACTCAGGGCGATTCTGGCCGACGTAGACCCGGAGACCATCGCTGCGGCACGCGCGAAAGCCAGTCCTGAGTTGAGGTCACAAGTCTGGACAACGGTCATCGGGAACGGGGGCGAGTCATGACGCAACCTTTGGCTGTCGGCTCACCTGCATCCTGGAACGATGGCGCTCCTGTTATCGCGAATGCCAAGCGCATCCTCCGCGAGGAAGCACCAATCCCCACCTTCAACGAGAACGTATGGAACCTGGCGGCAATGGCACCACCGCGGCAGCGCCAGGCTCTCGTCTGCAACTTCGACTCGATCCCTCGCAAGTTCAGGCACCCTCTCAAGAAGGCCGTGTGGTTCCTCATCAATGACGGAAAGCCCGAGCAAGCAGTTCGACGGGGCGGCACGAATACCAAAAGTTGGGTCACGGCCGGCGCCATCTCGCAATTCGTATTTCACATCCGAGCGATTCTCACCTACGTCGCAGAGGAGACGCCAGAGGTCCGTTCACTGGGCGGGATTGTCAGCCAAACCATGGACGCGTATGTCGGCAGCCTTGAAGGAAAGCTTGATCCACGCTCCGCAACCATGCATTACGGGAGTATTCGACTTCTCCACGACCTCACGGCAAACCTCTCTGCAAGCGAGAGACTTACCGCCCCGTCATGGGTCGATGACAAAGTATTCGTGACCCGCAACGGCCCCTCCGACAACGCAACGCCACCCATGCCGGACAACGTTCTTACACCGATGCTTCTGTGGTGTGTGGCGTTCGTCGAGCAGTTCGCCGACGACATCCTGTCGGCACAGGATGCGATCAATGCGTACGTGCCTGCCACGGTGCAGGACACCCCTATGAGTAGACAACAGGCCAAGGACCTCGTAGTTGCGTGGACGAAGCACCACGACCTTCTGCCCCGCACCGACATCGGTGGCGGAATCGCCGTGACCTACATGACATTCATGCTGAATTGGTCCATACGCTTTCAACGCAGTGGTCTACCCAAGCTTCTGATCCGCCACCCGGAGATAACGGTCAGCAAGGAGTCTTCATGCCCTGTTCCCACTCCGGTAATCGGGAAAGTCCATGGCAAATGCTGGCAGCCCGAAGGCCTTGACTTCTATCGTGTGACCGCGCACCAGATCGATCTACAAAGCGCATGCATGTTTCTGCTTGGCCTGAACTCATCAATGAGATCGGATGAGTTGCTCGACCTCCAGCTGGAAACACGACAAGATGACGGGATAGGCAAGCCCGTTACTGAACGCATCGAAGCCCCCGACGGTCAGGTTCGACATCTGTTGCACGGGAGGACATTCAAGGGCCAGGACGGCGTGGACGGAACTCAACGAGCAGACGGAGTCGTACGCACATGGGCTATCACAGAGCTTGGCGCGACTGCCGTCAGCGTCCTTGAACGGCTCAACGGACGGCACGGACGGCACGGACGGCTCTTCGTGCCAGCCCGGACATCCACCACAGACCGTGCCGCTCGATCACCTACCACAGGATGGGCAGTCGGCAACCTGCGGAAGTTCGTAACGCGAATGCGCTGCCTCGCAAAAGAACTAGCGCTTCCCGATGAGTACTTCTTCCCTGACGATGCCGAAGACTTCATGACTCTCAGGGTGCTTCGCCGCACCTCCGAGGTCCTCACCCAGCAAGAGATCGGCGGCGTACTTGCCGGCGCACATCAAGCAGGACACCGCCTCCGCGACCCCTACGACACCCGGGTCACAGAGGGCTACGGCGGACTCGCCACACAATCAAAGCTGGGACACCGTAGGTCAGATCGCACCGGACAAGCCATTGCACACTTGGTTGTCGAATCGCGCCAAGGAGTTATCGGTGGACCCGCAGCAGATCGCGCCGTCGACGTGGCGAACCTGGCTGCAGCGGAGTTGGAGTTGGTCGATCCCGCCAACCTGATGACCCCGGTACTCAGCAACGAGTGGAGGCGGATTACGAAGTCGATCGGACAATCCGTCTACGAGGTCCCGTTGGCCGGCGGCACGCATGCCTACTGCATCTTCCACCTACCGTGGTCGGCCTGCACCAAGGAGGGCGAGGAGCCCGACGTTGCCGGCTGCAAGATCGCCTGCCCAAACAAGGCACTCACCATGGATTCCGTCCGAGGGCTACAGCAACGCCAGCAGGAACTGGAAGCATCGAAGCAAGGCGCCACCACCGAAGAGGTCATTCGGGCTGACCACCTCATCAACGCATACAAGGAACAGATCGCCGACTCGGGGATTCCACTGGCACACAATAGGAAGGCCGGTCGCCGGAGATGACCCTCCATCGCGACACGATCCCCCTGGTCGCGGCCGAAAACGATGCCGAGCGGAAGAAGATCGTCGCCGCTATGCGCCGGCTCCTCATCACCGGGAAACCCCGCGTTGTAGCCCCCGAAGACCGCCTTGTGATTGACACGCTTCGCAGGGAAGCGAGCGTGACCCGGTCGGCTCTCACGCACAGGCATATTGATCTCAAGGACTTGTTCCTCGATTGCGTCGCGGAACGGCAGCAGGAGGCCCGAGACCTTCGCCCCCCGAACGTGATAGCCCTCGAGAAGCAGCTCGACGAGCTTAAGGCACGGAACCGCGACCTTCAGACGCGTGCCACTCATTGGGAGGGTGCAGCCCGCGACCTCGCACGAACGGTTGCCGCCCTACAGATGCTCTACACCACAGCCAGCGCACGCCTGGACGCCGTCATCGCCGATGTTGCTCTCGAGACCCTCGAGCCGGCGCCGGGCCCGAACGTCTCCCCCATCGGCGGCAGGCGCCGGAAGTGAGCGCATCAGCGGTCTACGGAGCCGAACACCAATGGTCCGCAGTACTCGACAGGGGCGGAATTGTTAACTTCCACGGTTCGCACATATACGTTCCAATACAGAAGCGATTCGCCG
The DNA here is from genome assembly GCF_033804605.1 of Mycobacterium sp. RTGN6. Lineage (NCBI taxonomy): Bacteria > Bacillati > Actinomycetota > Actinomycetes > Mycobacteriales > Mycobacteriaceae > Mycobacterium > Mycobacterium sp. RTGN6. Next base: position 706,810 of record NZ_JAPZKZ010000002.1, on the reverse strand, counting down.
ACATACCTTCGATACAGAGGTACGTCGACACGGTGCTAGCAATGGACTCCGTCCGCGACAAGTACCCCAACGCCGGTCCGGTCCGCGTGAGAGAACGCCGTGGGCAACATAGCGCGCACTACGAGCCTTCAACCGCAATCGTGGCGATTCCCATGGGGGACAGAGTCTTTGGTCGTGAGAGCACCGTGTTGCACGAGTTGGCTCACCACGTGTCGGTGAGCGAGGGACTTCCTGCTACGCCGAGCGGGACCCGATGGCATGGAACGGAGTTCCGCGACGCGATGCTCTTCTTGGTCACCATCGTGTTGGGGGAAGCTGCGGCACTCCTTCTCCGCGCTGGTTACCACTCTTCGGGAGTTCGCGGCGGATAGCGCCCCGGAATCCCTTCTCTAAGGGCAACTTCGAGCTGGCAGCCGTGAGGCGTGTCGGATCGCCTATTCCGGCTCCTCCTTCCACAAGGAGGGGTCAAGTGACGCACCTCGATGTCCATTGACCGAGCGTATCTTGCCTGACTCCGGTCATTTTCGTAGTCGGTGCGCCGTTCAGCCCTCCGCGCTGTTGACACGATCGTCCAAGCATCGAACACCGAACTGTCATAGGTCGCTGAGTGTGTCGTCGAAACGGCGCCGCGCTGTTGCGCATGCTCCATGGCGTCGATCGGAACATGCGTGATGTCTTGACGAGGCGCAACCTCATTTGTCGTCCCTCAAGAGCGAGGTCTTCGCATCGTTGACAGTGTCGCCACTGATCACCACCCCGTAGAGTTCGCGTGCGGCGCCAACTGACACGAGGCCGTCGAGAACGTCGTCGAGGACGGCCGTTGGGTCTCGGTCGTACGGCGATCCGAACCCGCCACGCCCGCCCCGTAGACGTCGATGACGGATCCGGCCTCCACAGTGATTCCACCTACTAAGCCGAGAGTGCGCTCACCGTCGGTGCCGCGAATGTGTACGTCGTTGCGTCCGCCCGCGGAGCCGCCCGAGTCACGCACCCGAACGGTTGGTCGTTCTCTGTACCGAACTAGGTGAAGCGGTATGCCGCCGCATGCGCCGATCATCATCATCAGCCGACAATTCCGTGTTCTGCCAGCATCCGTCCGACCGCACCTGCGTTCTTGCGCAGGACGTTCGCTGCTTGTGGCTTCTCAAGCTTTATGTCCAATCCCGTTCCCGTGAGCTGCGGCGAGGGCGGCGTTCTCACGCGATGTCCACACACACCGCGAATTCTCACTTTCATGTCCACTGCTTTAGTGGCGCCGATCAACCGCACGCCACGCATTGCATGCCCACCTAGACCCCAGGCTTTCGTTTAGTCACGTGACGCGGAGTTGACTACTGGTCCGTCCGACCAAGGCTGTTCAGCTCTTTTGCGTGATCAGGTGAACTCTTCTCGCCCGTAGGTGCAAGCATGGCGATGCAGGTCCGCCCGCCGGGCGAAAAGTGACGGACAGGCCACGAGATGACGAACACACGACCGGATCCGGTCTCACGTGTGCCTGAGTCACGGGCAATCGCGCAGTTCCTTGCCAGTGCCACATCGACAACGACCGGGCTGTTCATCGAAGGTGAAGCAGGCATCGGGAAGACCACTCTGTGGCTACACACCTGCGAACAGGCCGCAGCGCAGGGCTTCCGAGTCCTCACCGCTCACGGCGATCCAAGCGCCCTGAGCCTGGTGTTCGCGGCTGTGGCCGACCTGCTGGCCGAAGTCGATCCTGAGATCATCGACCAGCTACCCCCGGTCCAACGTGGAGCCCTGAACCGCATACTGTTGCGTGACAGCAACATACCGGCCACCAACGAGCGGGCCACAGCAGCAGCGTTTCAAGGCGTGATCCAACACCTCGCCGCCGACACCCCCGTGCTGATCGCGATCGACGACGTGCAGTGGCTCGACACGTCCAGCGCGGCCGTGGTGCGGTTTGCAGCCCGGCGTCTGTCGGTGCGATCGGGGTGCTGCTCATCGCGCGCGTCGGCGAACCGGAGTCACTCGGCGTGCCGGCGCTTCAGCTGGGCCGCCCGGATGCGGTGACTCGGTTACGCATGACACCGCTAACGCTGGGCGGTGTCCACGCGCTGATCTCGCGACGACTGGGCCGGGTGCTGCGAGATGATGCCGCGTTCTGCATCGCGGCGCGAGACGCATCACCACCGACGCCGCGGTGGCGGCTCGCCGCGAGGACGACGTACACGTCATCGTCCTGCGCACGAATGGGATCGGCCCCTCAGTAACTGCCTTCCTCGGCGATACAGAGTCTGCTAATTTTGTAATGCTGATACTGCCGAGAACCGAGGTTGAGACATGCCAACACCCGTCATCGTCGGTGCTGCCCGGACCGCGATCGGCCGGTCGTTCAAGGGCACGCTCGTCAACACCCCTCCAGAGACGCTGATCACCACCGTGCTTCCGGAAGTGATCCTTCGCGCCGGCGTCTCGTCCGTTGACATCGACGACATCATATTTGCCGAGTCACATTATGGCGGAGGCGATCTGGCCCGCTACGCGGCGACGGCCACTGGTTTGGAGCACGTGCCGGGTCAGTCGGTGAACCGGCACTGTGCTGGCAGTCTCACCGCGATTGGCAACGCGTCCGCCCAGATCGGGTCGGGGATGGAACGCGTCCTGATCGCCGGTGGGGTGCAGTCGCTGTCGATGACGCCCGTGACCAACCGGCGGATTCCCGGCCCGGAGCTGAAGTTCGAGCAAGCGTGGATGACGCCGACCCATGTGGAGACGCCGGATGCGCCGATCAAGGACATGTCGATCACGGTGGGATGGAACACCGCCCAGGCCGTCGGCATCAGCCGCGAGGAGATGGACGCCTGGGCGGCGCGCTCTCATCAGCGTGCCGTCGCGGCGATCGACGCGGGCAAGTTCGTGGACGAGATCGTCCCGCTGAAGGTCACGTTGCCGGACGGCTCGGTGATCGACTTCAGCGTCGACGAGCACCCCCGCCGCGACACCACGGTCGAGAAGCTGGCCGGGCTCAAGGTGCTGCACCCCGAGATCGAGGGCTTCTCCATCACTGCCGGCAACAGCAGCGGGACCAATGACGCCGCCGCGGCGGTGGCCCTGGTGGACCGCGACTACGCGCAAGCGAACGGCCTCGGCGTCCTGGCCACCGTCAAGGCCTGGGCGTCCGCCGGGGTGGCGCCGCGAGACACCGGTCTTGGTGCAGTCAAGGCGATCGGCAAGGTGCTCGACCGCGCCGGCCTGTCGGCGTCCGACGTTGCACTGTGGGAGATCAACGAGGCGTTCGCGTCAGTACCCATCGCGGCGTGCCGCGAGCACGGGATCGACGAGGAGAAGGTGAACTTCTCTGGCAGCGGATGCAGTCTCGGACACCCGATTGCGGCCTCCGGTGCGCGCATGGTCACCACACTGATCTACGAACTTCGGCGTCGAGGTGGCGGCATTGCCGTCGCCGCGATGTGCGCGGGTGGCGGCCAGGGCGGCGCCGTCGTGATCGAGGTCTGACCGCCAAACTAGGGAGCTGATTTGTCCGACGTGCCGGGGCGCCCTCTGCCTCAGATCACTCTCGAGAACGAGTACTTCTGGACCTCGGGGGCCGACGGCCAACTGCGACTGCAGGAATGCCGGAGCTGTCGGGCGCTGATCCATCCCCCCGCACCCATCTGCCGGTACTGCCGCAGCCACGACATCGGCGTGCGCATCGTTTCCGGTAAGGGTGCGCTCTCGGCATTCACCGTCAATCACCGGTTCGGCTTCCCCGACCTGCCGCCGCCCTACGTGATCGCCCAGGTCGCCATCGCCGAGGACCCGCGGGTTCGTTTGACCACCAACATCGTCGACTGCGATCCGGACGAGCTCGAGCTCGGCCAACCGGTCGAGGTCGTCTTCGACCACATCGCGGATGTCTGGTTGCCGTTGTTCAAGCCCGCGACCGACCCGGCGCAGGCCGCCGCACTCCCCGACGACGAGATCGCGCCCGAGGACTTCGGCAAGCACGTGCGGCCGATGCTCACCACGCAGAAGTTCGAGGATCACTCGGCGATCACCGGCATCGGCGCGTCCCGCCTCGGCCGCCGGCTGATGGTTCCGCCGCTGTCGCTGACCATCGAGGCCTGCGAGGCCGCGGTCGCCGATGCCGGTCTGACGCTTGACGACATCGACGGGCTGTCCACCTATCCGGGCATCGACGTTGCAGGCATGGGCGAGGGCGGCGTGAGCGCACTCGAGGGCGCACTCGGGCTGAAGCCGACATGGATCAACGGTGGGATGGACACCTTCGGTCCCGGCGGTTCGGTGATCGCGGCGATGATGGCCGTCGCCACCGGGATGGCTAGGCACGTGCTGTGCTTCCGCACGCTATGGGAGTCGACGTTCGCCCAGCTGATGAAGGACGGCAAGCTCGCCCCCCCAGGTGGTACCCGCACCACGAGCTGGCAGATTCCGTTCGGCGCGACGTCGGCTGCGCACACTCTGGCACTCAATGCGCAACGGCACTTCGACCGTTACGGCACCACACGGGAGACGCTGGGCTGGATCGCATTGAACCAACGCGCCAACGCAGCACTGAATCCGACCGCCATCTACCGCGATCCGATGACCATGGACGACTACCTCAACGCGCGGATGATCACCACGCCGTTCGGGCTCTACGACTGCGACGTGCCCTGCGATGGCGCGGTGGCCGTGATCGTGTCGGCCGTGGACGCAGCACGCGACCTGGCCAAGCCGCCGGTGTTCTTCGAAGCGGTCGGCACCCAGATCATCGAACGCCTCGACTGGGACCAGACCACGTTGACGCACGAACCGCAGGTGCTCGGCCAGGCAGCCCACCTATGGACCCGAACATCGTTGCGGCCCAGCGACGTCGACGTCGCCGAGCTCTACGACGGGTTCAGCTTCAACTGCCTGTCGTGGCTCGAGGCACTCGGCTTCTGCGGCATCGGCGAGGCAAAGGACTTCCTCGCCGGCGGCAAGAACATCGCCCGCGACGGCGTGATGCCGCTCAACACCCACGGCGGTCAGCTCTCGCACGGCCGGACCCACGGCATGGGCCTGATTCACGAGGCCGTCGCCCAGTTGCGAGGTGAGGCGGGCGGACGTCAGGTCGCCGGTGCCCGGATCGCCGTGGTCAGCAGCGGTGGGCTGACGCCGAGCGGGGCGATGCTGCTGCGGACCGAGTCGTGAGCAATGCCTCCCCAGACGGTGATGATCGGTGTTGTACCGATGCCCGGACGGGTCGCCGAAGCGCCGCGCATTTGCTGACACGCAAGCAGGACAACAAACAACAACAACTGTAAGCATCATCCCGCCGCGCAAGAATTACTCGCCGGCCCCGCCAAAGGCATCCGCGGCGCACGACGCATCCTGCAAAGCCACCTCGTCGACGTTGTACGTCGGACGATGGCCGCCGACGGGGCATCCAGGCAGGATCAGATCACCCGATATCAACCCGCCGGTTGGAGTAGAAGCATCAATGGGTCACTGCGGCAATACTTCCCAAGGGCACCGATCTGTCGCGACACACCAGGGTGGATCTGGCAAGGGTCGAACTCGAGCTGAACCGCCGACCACGAGCCATCCTGGTGGACCGAACACCAGCCGCCGACATCTTCACACGGTTGCCAACGTCGAAGACGGTCCCCGTGTTGCGATGACCGCTGGAAGCCACGCGACCGCTGGCCTACCGTTGGACATCGGCATCACTACGAGGTAGCTCGAGCGTCGGCGGGAACTGAGGACCCGGCAGCACGGTGCATCTGGTACCACCGATCGTGGAGAGTCTCTCTTGTCATCGAAGGATGAGCTATAGGCTATCGAAGTCGGACAGAGTGTTTGAGATTGGGGATGCTCGCCGACAGGCCAGATTGGTCAGCTGATCGACCACATCTCCAGCAGCGTTCTTAGAGTGGCGACGAGCGGTAGTGGTTGATCGAGCATGGGATGGTGGCCAGCCTCGGCCAGCTCCACGAAGGGCCCCCTGAGTTGCAAGATGGAACGGATGCGCTCGCCCATTGCGGGCGGCACGAGGCCAGCTTCGCAGCGAATATATCCGACTCGGCAGGGCAATTCGGCCAGTGTGCGTTCCATCGTCTCCTGCTCGGCAGGTGTTTGGTCGAGCAGTGGTAAGCCGAAGATCGCAGGGTCGAACTTCCAGAACCAGCCCTTTAGCGTTCTTCGGACCGACTCGGCCGCGATATGGTGCTCGACGTAGGTAAGCGCCGTCTCCTGTGTCGGCACCGGCGTAAATCGGGCAAGAATCTCATCCTTCGACCGGTATCCGGTCGCGCGCTGTGTGCGGTTGCGCAGTCGCGCTTGTTCTGGCGCGTGATCCGCAGCGGTGAATCGATTACGACGATGCTGTCGATCTGCTCGCCGTAGTTTTCAGCCGCTGTTGAGGTGATCCAACCACCCATACTGTGGCCAACAATGGTTGGTCGACCCGATGGCCCAGCGGCTGTCGAAGCCGCGAGTACTTCGCGCGCCCACGTGTGCAGGTGATACGTCGTGCGGGTGCCGCTATCGCCGTGTCCGCTCAGATCAGGCGCGATAACTCTATGAGTTTGGGCAAAGAAAGGCGCAATGTGATCCCACCATCCGGAGTGCGCGGCCCCTCCGTGAACGAGCACCAGTGGTGGTTGGTCACGCCGTCCCCATGCACGTACGTGTATACGGCAACGGTCGACTTCGATACTCGAATGCTCAGGCGTGTGATTGAGTGCAGCAACGTACCACGACGGTGCCGTGGGGGTCACCTGCGATCGACGCGACAGACTCGTGCCTCTGCTCACTGGCGCCGGAGCACCCCTCGTCCCTCACTCGCGGCACGCAGTGCGGACTGGGTGCACGCCGCTTCCAACTGCTCATCCGCAGATCAGAAAATAAAGAGATAGATACATCAGATAATATCTACTAAGATCACTGAGTGTCCGGAGTCATCGGAATCGCGGCATGGCCGACCGACTCCAAATGCTCAGCCCCGGCGACACGGTCGGGGATCGCACAGTACCTCGGAACCCGTCCAATCACGATCTGCGACTGTGGTGATGTGGACACTCATCACTTGGTACGTTCTGGCGCAACGATAACGAAGGATCTTTGAGATTCCCACCGGCGATAGCCCTCCTCGCGGGCCGCCCAAGGTGATTCGTCTCCGGCGGCGGCCGCAATCTTCCGGTGACCGAAACCGTTTCACAACAGGCGAACTGCAGCAACAGATAGAGGCCGGACAGCACAGCCCGCAGCACAACGCAATAGGTCTCAAACATCACGCGCAGCGGTATGGGAGCCTGTCTTACTTCCATGAAGTCCAAGCCGATGAGTCGCACCTTGATGGCCGCGATGCCGAGTACGACGATCACGACGGCTGCGCCGGTGCCGTGCTCTACACCGATGGCGAAGGACGTCGGCGGCGCAGCGATCAGGATCAGCCAGGTCACCTCCGCCCGATTGCGAATCAGCTGGTACACAGAGGGATACGTCATCAGCTCACCAGATACAATAGTGGGAACAGGACGACCCACAGCATGTCGACTAGGTGCCAGAAGCAGCCGCCACCTTCGATGACAGCCATCCGGGTAGGCCCGATCTCGCTGCGGCCGGACTGTGTCATCAGCAGCGCCAAGACTGCAATCCCGATGACCACATGGAATAGGTGCAACCCCGTCAGAATGAAGCAGTAAATGCAGAAGTGATTGGTGCGGGCCCCGTGGCCATCGCCGATCAGCGACAAGTACTCGAACACCTTCAGCCCGACGAACATCAATCCGCACGCCAGAGCGGCTGAAAGTGCCTGCTTGGCTATGGTTTTGGCGCGCACTCGGATAGCGCCGATCCCCGCTACAACACAGAGGGAGCTGAACAACAGCACCCCCGTCTTGGCCAGGCCTACTCCGACGTGCAGCGTTTGCGCGCAACATCGAAAATGTCCGGCGCCTTGGCGCGTTCGACCATGAACGTGGCGAAGAAGGCGCCGAAGACCATCATGTTGCCGAAGAGGAAGATCCGGGTTGCTTGTTCGCCAGGCGCTTTACGCACGGCGACGAGCGGCGCCGCGCTGACCGCGATCACGTTCCTGCCGTGGTCCGCTGCGTCTCGGCGCTCTGTTCAGATCCGATCGACCGATTCAGCACCACTGTGAAGTCGCTGAGCCACACAAAGAAGGCCGTGAGCGGAATCCAGAACGCGAACACTCCGTTCCCCGCGAGCGGCCCGTCGTTGAAAATCAACACCGCTCCCCCCGGTGTGGCCAGGATGTACCAGATATTGAGGTAGCCGAACCAGCGCGGAAAGGTGGCCGGTTCTGTGCGGTCGACGAATGTGGCGATAGCCAGCACGACCGCCTGGACAATCACGGGACCAACAAGGCCGACGAACATCAAGCAGAAAACGTCATTGAGCGCCTGAGTGATCTCCACCGGGCGTTGCCCTGGCCTGAACGCCGCAATTGCCAACACCATCAGTGGAAATATGATGCCCGGCAGGAATAGCACTCCGGCAAAGATCTGGGTTACAGACGTGACGCCCCACTTGGCCTCGATCCCATCGATCCCGACGACTGCGCGGTCATCACCGGCAGCCACACTCTGGGGTACAAAGCGTCCTACGCCATTGACGACAACCTGCTGATCATTCGGGGCAATACCGATCTGGCGGCGTCGTACACCGTGCACGTGCTGGATGTCTACGACCACTACGTACTCCGGGCACTCTCTCGAAAAGGCCGCACGAAAGCAGCCGCGGGACGTGTGGGGCTACCGCAAATACCCGCTATCAGATCAAGGTCCTTCGCTTTCCCATCTCCGTAACGCTCGCAAGAAGCTTGACATATCTCGATATCCCAAACGCTCGGCAACGACGCTCGGCGAAAGCCGTTGCACACGAACCATATCGAGAGCCATAGTGCGACGTACTTCGTTTATGACTGCTCGATAGCTGGTGCCTTCGCTAGCCAACCTGCGACGAAACGTTCTCGGTGTCAAAAAAAGTGCCTTCGCCGCGGATTCAAGCCCTTGATCGATCCCGTCCCTTTCGCGAAGTCGGGCACGCAGGGCTGAAGCGACCCCCGAGCCACTAAGCCGGCGGACCTTCATCTGTTCGCAGAGCCTGATGCACTCAAGTGCCGTGTGCGCATTTCGTTGCGGGAGAGGGAGACGAAGGCTATCGGGGTCGAAAACTAGCTCAGAGTGCGCGCTCATGAACTGCGGGGTCACGTGGAAATGGCGTCTGAACTCTAGGTCATCGACTGCGGGGAAGGCGAAGCGGACTTCGCGAAGACTGTGAAGTGCGGGGTCTGCCAGCATTTCGCGGTGCATGGTGACCGAGGCAGCCATATCCCGTTCCGTACAAAACCTTCGCACATCCTGCGGGATCTGTGAGGCAGAAAAGCGGCCGATCACCTTGCCGCTCGGCGCGATTTTGACCACCATCTTTGTGAACGCAAACGAAAGTGAGATGTAGTTCAGTCCAGTCTCGACCGCGTCGGCCATCGTGTCACAGCTCAAAAGGGCGTAGCCAAAAATTCCGTACGTTGTCAGGTGGTAGCGCGCACCGACCTCAACTCCGAGGCCGGGTTTGTCACCGAGTTGTTGTACGACATTGCGTATAACTGCAATTTCTTGCTGGGCTTCAACAATCCCGCTCCAGTCTTGCAGGGCTTCGACGGGCAAACCGGTCCCTACGAGGCACTCTTCAGCTGTCGTTCCCGCGCTGACGGCGTGATCGACGAGTAAGACAACTCCAGCGATGCTTCGTGGATGGTCCCAGTGATCTAACGATTCAGCGAAGGTCTCGGGTAGGTCAGGATCGTCGGAGGCCGACCCCAATTGGTTTCTCGTACTCACTCGTAAGCGCTCTACCTCCACGCACCTTGTGGTGCGTTCGATCGACGGTACCGGAAAGCAGGTCGTGGGTCGTGCAGTCGAGTGCCGAATTCCCGCCCCATGTGCAGGTGACCTCGCCCGCGGTAGTGGTACACGCGGGACGCCCGCTCCGACGAGCGGATCCGGCGCGACAAGAATTTGCTGAGTCGGACACTGGCGATCATGGCCTGATCTGCCGTCACTTTGGCCACTCGTGCTCTAGAAACGTCCTCCGAAGTCGTCGTACTGTACGAAGTCCCGGCGGAGTGCCGTGTCAGGGGGCCCACGAATGTGATCTAGGAGTCAAACGTGAGTGTCTCAGAAACGTCAGCTTCGACCGAGGCAGCCCACCCGTTTGACTATCAGTACCGGGAGGGAATGCCGCTCCGGTCCGCCCCTACACGTGCAGTTTCAACGTGGCCAGAGCTGCGTCGCAACCTCTACGGCCCATGGGTCGATGTGATCGATGGTTGGGACGACACGCCCCAGACGCGGTTGCTCGATGATCACATGTGGGAGGGCGACGAACTGATGGATGACGTCGTCCGGATGTTCAAGCGCGTGGGGCCCCCGACTGGCCGAGCAATGTTCGAGCGAGCGCTCGAGAACGGAATCGATAGCCTGGTCGACCCGCCGGCGGAGCTGGTGGCCTTGTTCGAGCAACTGGATCGGGAGCCCGATTGGTATGACCCGGACGCCGACGCACGAGGTCGGCTCCGTCTAGCCGCCGCTACCTCCACGGGGAAGATGGCGGCGGGCGCGTTCGGTGCCTTTGCCACCGCGAGGGAACAGGACGTGTCAGCAGCTACGGGGTCTACGGGACGGCTCGTTCGCAGTCCCGCCCGGCGTCAGGTGGAATCGTCAAAGTTCATGGAAGAGATCACCTACCGCGGCGCTCTGCGACGCGAATCTGCGATCTTCCACACCATCATCCGCGTCCGCCTGATGCACTCACTGGTCAGAGCGGGACTACGCAAGAAGTGGGGTGCTGACAACTTCGCCGAGCATGGCATGCCGATTTCCAACACGAAGATGGCGGCCGGATCAGCCTGGTTCGCAACCATGCCGATACTCGCTGATCGGTTCTTTGGCCGGCCATTCGCGATGCACGAACTCGATGACGTTTCCATCCACTGGGGATACGTTCTCTATCTGTTCGGGGTGAACGAGCGCATCATCCCGAAATCGGGCCTGGAGTCCATCCAACTAGCGAATCATGTTCTCGCCAACGCCGGTGAACCGTCGAAGTGGAGCGCAGAACTCGCGGAAGCCCTGCTGTTTGCGATCAAGGACATAAGCGGAAAAACCGGTGCCCTCGTGATCCGGCTATTCCTAGCCGGGGGCGCGACCCTACTCGGCGCGGATGAGATGCAGAAGCTTGTTACAGGAACGACCCTCGAGGGAGTGCGGATCCGTCGTTGGGTCCCGATATTCCAGTTGATCGCTCGCGGCAGTGCAGGTATCGCCCGCGTCGGTGATCATCTGCCACCGGTCCGCGAGATGCGTCGCCGCAAGGCCTGGATCGGTGACCCCAACGCCATCAAGTCCGGCCGGGCGGTGACCAGCTGGGGTGCAAAGCACGGCATCGACGCCTCACCGTTCACCCATCACGACGACAGCATTTCGGGCAGTTCCTTCACACGCCAATGATCAATGCACACCAATCTGCCAACTCGATTCGCAAGGGATGAATGACTACTATCGCATCGCGCCCAGAGACGGCAGATCGACTCCAGTTCTTCGTGAACGGACAGTGGGTTGACCCGGCGGGCAACGAGATCAGGGAGTCCCTGGAAGCCGCGACCGGCGAGCCGATCGGCCGCGCAGCGCTGGGCTCTGCTACCGACATTGATGCCGCGGTGGCTGCGGCCAGAGCGGCGTTGGACTCGGGGCCTTGGGGCAAGACCTCGGTCCTCGAACGCGCGGCCGGGTTACGACGTTTCGCCGCTGCCCTGCGAAGCAGGGCCGAAGAAACCAGCGTTCTCGTAACCCGGGAGAATGGGATGCCCATCGGACTGTCTCAGCTCTTCAACGGTCAGGCGCCCTCCGTGCTGCTCGAGATGTACGCGGACATGATCGAACGATTCCCGTTAGAAGAAGTCCGAGCCAGTCCATCCGGCGCAACAATCGTTCGGCGCGAGCCAGTCGGCGTTGTCGGCGCGATCACTCCGTGGAACTATCCCCTGTCCTTGGCGATGATGAAGATCGCACCTGCGCTGGCCGCCGGGTGCACCGTCGTACTCAAACCATCACCGGAAACTGCGCTGGACTCTTATGTTTTTGCCGACGCCGCGCTCGAAGCTGGCCTCCCGGCCGGAGTTCTCAACGTTGTCCTCGCCGATCGCGAGGCGGGATCGCGACTAGTCACCCACCCTGACGTCGACAAGATCGGCTTCACGGGCTCGACGGCAGCCGGTCGCCGAATCGCATCTGAGTGCGGCCAACTTATTCGTCGCGTCACTCTGGAACTCGGCGGAAAATCTGCCGCCATCATCCTTGATGATGCCGACCTCGCGACTTTCCTCGAGGGCCTGAACACCGCGACGTTGATGAACAATGGCCAGACGTGCACGGCCCAAGCAAGAATTCTTGCGCCCAAGAGCCGGTACAGCGAGGTGGTCGACGCGGTCGCGGCCTTCGCCTCGGCGTTGACCGTCGGAAACCCCCTTGATCCCGCGGTCTCGGTCGGCCCGATGGTTAGCGAACAACATCTCGATAGGGTCCTGGGCTTCATCGACCGAGGAAAGTCGAGTGACGCGCGACTGGTCGCAGGCGGAGGGCGTACCGTCGGCCAGGATCGCGGCTGGTTTGTCGATCCGACCGTCTTCGCCGACGTGAAGAACTCCGATGTCATCGCGCGCGAAGAGATCTTTGGACCCGTGATGGCCGTGATCCCATACGAGGGTGACGAAGATGCTGTGGCCATCGCTAACGACAGCAACTACGGGCTCGGCGGCTCCGTCTGGACCGCTGATGAAGAACGTGGAATTGACGTGGCGCGCCGGATCCGCACCGGCACAATCGGAGTCAATTACTACGACTTCGACCTGGGGTCCCCTTTCGGAGGTATGAAGGACAGCGGCATCGGGCGGGAATTCGGCCCTGAGGGCCTTAACAACTACCTCGAATACAAGTCGATGTATGTCAGCGCCAACCAGCTAGTCAGCAAAGGCAAGCCGACGTGCTGACTGGCGCCGAGTACTCCTGCGCGCCGGTCCGGCCCTGGGCCAAGGACACCTCGACACGCCCGCGCCCAATGGCCAGGTAGCGCCCCTCGATGGCTGACTTCACCTTCTCCCCGCTGGCCCCAACCGCCTTCCTCGACCGCGCGGCGGTGGTCTTTTCGACCCGAACCGCAATCGTCGACAGCGGCGAGAGCTTTTCCTACGCAGAGTTTTCTGATCGATCCCTCCGACTGGCAGACGCACTACGAGGTCTCGGTGTAGGTCCAGGTGATCGGGTTGCAAGCCTGTGTGTCAACAGCCACGTGATGTTGGAACTACACAACGGTGTGCCGTATGCAGGGGCCGTATTGGTGCCGATGAACACCCGGCTTTCAGTGGAGGAACTCGCCTACGTAGTGACCCACAGCGGCGCCACAGTGCTGATCGCAACCAGTGGCCTTGCCGATCGCGCCCGACAGGTTGCCGAACACACCGGCGTGCAACTGGTGCTCGACACCGGCCAGGACGGCGAATACGAGCTACTACTTGCCGCCGCGCAGCCGTATCATCGAGAGTGCGAAGATGAACGCGGTTTACTCGCCATTTCCTACACGAGCGGAACAACAGGACGCCCCAAAGGGGTCATGTATCACCACCGCGGCGCGTACCTGCAATCCTTGGCGATGGCCTATCACTCCCAGTTGACCACTGGGAGTCGATATTTGTGGACACTTCCACAATTCCACTGCAATGGCTGGTGTTTCACTTGGGCGGTTACTGCTGCTGGCGCGACACACGTGTGTGTGCCGTCAGTGGACCCAGCAGAAGTCTGGCGACTCATACGTACCGAGGGCATCACCCATTTCAGTGCTGCCCCAACAGTATTGACGATGATCGCCAACGCACCGGAAGCATCCGGCGCCCTGCCCACACATCCCATAAGTGTCGGTACGGGCGGCGCCCCACCCTCACCCACTCTGCTGGCCAGGATGGCGGCCCTGCGTATGGATGTGACTCACCTCTACGGGCTCACCGAGACCTTCGGTCCGGTGGCGATCAACCAATGGCAACCAGACTGGGACCAACTCCCCGACAACGAGCAGGCCGAGCTCAAGGCGCGCCAGGGTGTGGGCAACGTGATCGCGGAGAGGTTACGCATCGTCGACGACACCGGTGCCGATGTACCTGACGACGGGCAGACCCTGGGCCGAATCACGTGCCGTGGCAACGATGTGATGCTCGGCTATTACCGTGATGACGCCGCCACACAGAAGGTCTCCGCCGACGGATGGCTAGACTCCGGTGATCTCGGTGTCCGGCACCCGGACGGGTACATTGAGGTCCGGGACCGCGCGAAGGACATCATTATCTCCGGTGGGGAGAACATCGCCTCCGTGGAGATCGAGCACATCCTCGATACGCATCCTGGAGTATTGGAGTCGGCGGTCGTTGGTCGGCCCGACGAAGTATGGGGCGAAATCCCAATAGCTTTCGTTACACTTCGCCCGATGGCAGAGGTCGGTGCGCTGGAACTCATCGACTTTGTCCGTCAGCGCCTCGCACGGTTCAAGGCACCGAAAGAAATCATCTTCGGTGTGCTGCCGAAGACCTCAACCGGGAAAGTCCAGAAGAATCTGTTGCGATCCAAGGCCGTCGAGAGCCATGTGCATGCCGATGTTTCAGGCCTCGGTGGCGCCGAGGTCTAAGCTAAGACCTGGTTCGTGTGGAGGCACTCCGGCCCTGGCGAGGACAGTGCGTTACCGACGAAATCCAGTTGTGTGGGTCAGGTGAGAAGCACTGGCCAACAAAGGGATTAATGTGACGTCCACTGACGAAACAGATTCCCACACGACAGTTTTCGTTGGGACGGCCTCGTATGCGTTACAACCTGCTCGAGCGCGGACCAACCACTTGACGAAGGGCCAACCCGACCGTTGTGGCCATCTGCACGGTCCCGCGAGTTACGGTGTGGAGGTGGAGATCCGGCACCTGCGGTACTTCGTGGCCGTCGCTGAGGAAGGTAACTTCGCCAGGGCGGCCGCGCGACTTCACATGGCCGCCTCGCCGTTGAGCCAGCGGATTAAGTATCTCGAACGTGAACTCGGGAATGCGCTGTTCGCGCGGGCCCATCACCGAGTCATTCTTACTGCTGCCGGCGAAGTACTCCTGCCGGCGGCGATCGACATACTCGATCGGTTCGACGCGGTGCCGCGCCTCGTTGCCGAAGCCCTCGGTACCCCGACGCGCGTCGCGGTAATCGGGATCGCGCCCGATGTGTCGGCCAGCCTGCGCGATGGGCTTCTGAATGCGCTTGCCGCCAAGCAGCCCCACATCTCGCCGCGACTGGTGCCGGCGAGCACCGAACCGCTGCTGCGCGAGCTGCGCGCTGGCAGACTGGATCTGGCGCTGGTACATGGCGCGGTGACCGAACGGGGTTTGTGTAGCACCGAACTCGAGGCCCACCCTGGCGGTGTAGTGGTTGGGAGGCGGACCGCGCTGGGTGGCCGGACATCGATTCGCCTGTGCGAACTGGCGACGATGCCGTACGCGTCGATCAACCCCGAGGCCGCGCCGGAGATCTACCGTCGCGTCGATGACCTGCTCAACACTCGCGGCGTTTACAAACGCATCACGCTAACGGGCGACAACTTCGCCGGGCTCGCCCATCTCGTCGCGGCGGGGCAAGCTTTCACTATCGTCACCCTCGACGCTGGACGGACAAGCCGGTTCTTCCACGGCGAGCCGGTGACGGTACTGGCCATCGAGGACTTGGACGCCACCATCAGCACCGTTGCTGTCTGGCGGGAAACTCAGACACAAACCAACACGACTGTCGCCGACCTTGTCTGCGTCGTAAACGGACTTGTCGCCGACCCAGACCCAAATTGATCGCAGCGCTATCCACCGAGAGTCCGCTGCCACGGGACGACCGAACCACCGCGTATGAAATCTCCACGTACGCATCGTCACTCGTTCAAGTCGAACATGACCACAGTGGTCAGGTCGACACATTCTCATTGGTCCTGGTGGTGGCTGGGTGACAGGGAATAAACTGCGGGCACCGGACATATGTCCACAACTAGGCGATAAGGAGCGCGTTGACGTGACGGCATCGCAAGACACTGAGGCACAGCTACGTGCACTCATCGAGGGATGCACCGCGCCGGAGGCTATGAATCTCTTCGATCGTCTGCCGACCGTCTCGGTGGACGGAATAACGACCGGCCGCTGGCGGGGCGAAGAACTGCTTACCGGACATCCGCTCGACAATCTGCTTACTGCCGGGGGTTGGTATGGCAAGCAATTCGACGGCCCGGAATTTGTTCACCCGTTGTTGTTCAAAGGACCGCTTGGCAAAATCTTTGCAGTGGACCCGCGAAAGGCTCCGATGCAGGCCTCCGATCGAGTGCCAGCCAAGGCAGTGAAGTTTGGCCGCTACCTGTTGCCAGCGCTGGCCACGCGCAAGCCACGAGCCCGGCTTCGTAATCTCGAGTACCGAGGTAAGACTAGCGCCGCAATGATTTACGACGACCTTCCGATCATCGACATATTTCGCAGAGTCGCTGATGACACGTTGCTAGGTGTCATGGACAACCGTGCCGCGCCGTTGCCGTACTTCTTCATCCTCCACCGCGAGTAACTACCAACGCCTGCTGGTCAGAATCACCCCTCGAGAAGTTGGCTCCCAACGGATGTAGCTGGCGGTGTGTCCCCTTGCGCTGAACTCGTCTCGGGAGCGCGGGTTCGACGACAGTGCCGAACGGTCCTCGCGCGGTGACTAATTGGATCGATACCCTGTTCTTCTCCGACACGGGCAGACCAGTCACGTCACCTTGACCTGCAGTGCGCGCAGCCCTGCCGCCGCAAAAACGGGCGCCGCCAGTGCTGCGCGGTCAGCGCCCGACCCCGCGTCGAATCCGGCGCGTGCCCGGTAGGTGATGCCCTCCGCGATAACCGCAACCTTGAAGTTGGCCAAAGCGAGATAGAAATTCCAATTCGTCAGATCCCGGCCCGACTCTGTTGCATACAGCTGGGCGATCTCGTCTGCAGCGGGCAATCTGTCGGATGTCCACGCGGCGCGGGCACCCAATAGGTCATTGAACGCCGCCGAACGGTATACGCAGGACAGCGCGATGTCAGTGAGGGGATCCCCCACCGTCGACATCTCCCAATCGACAACAGCCCGCACAATGTCAGGAGATGCCGGATCCAGCAGCGTGTTGTCGATACGGAAGTCGCCATGCACAATCGCGGCCGCACCCACAGTAGGTGCATTTTCGCTCAGGACGACCGCCAACCGGTCAACATCTGCCAGGTCGCGGGTCTTGACCTGCTGCCACTGCCGGGCCCATAACTGGACTTGGCGAGCCGCGAATCCTTCAGGGCGACCAAATGATTGGAGCCCGACAGCGCGGTAATCGACATCATGCAGGATGGCCAAGGTGCCAACGAGCCTTTTCACCGTCGCGCGTACTTGATCGTCGGTCAAGCCGGCGAGATCATCCTGGTCACGGACCGCCAGACCCGGAATGTATTCGACCACACACAATGTGGATCCTGTGATACTGCCGTCAGAGTCACACGCCACAGCGGCAGCTACGGGCACACCCGTCGACCCGAGCGCCGAGATCACGGTGTATTCGCGCACCATATCGTGCGCCGACGAGGTCAACCCCGATAACGGAGGCCGGCGTGCCACCCAAGCGGACCGCTCGTCGCTGACCTTGAACGTCAAGTTGGATCGCCCGCCAGACAACGCCGTCGCGACGAGTTCGCCCTGCACTTCGACCCCACTACCGATGAGTAAGCGGCGCAATCGGCGGGTGTCGAGAACGGGTGTCGTCACGACACACTCAAAGTGGCACTACGGATGGCCCGCTTCGCAAGCGCCCAACGGTGCACCTCCGACGGGCCGTCGTAGATGCGAAATGGCCGGACTTCGCGTGATATCCGCGTCACCGGCAGATCCTCGGACACTCCCAGTGCGCCACACATCTGCATGCTGCGGTCGACAACTCGGTTGATCGCTTCAGCGCCGAACGTTTTAGCGATCGATGTCGACGTCGACGCGGAGTGCCCGCAATCCAGTTCCCAGCAAGCTCGTAGTAGCAGCGCTCGCGTAGCGGCAAGGTCGATCTCGTTGTCGGCCACCATTTTCTGGATCATCCCAAGCTCCGCGAGTCGTCCGCCAAAGCCATCACGGCGCCCGACATGGGCCGCAGCGACATCGTGCGCGCGCCGGGCGGCGCCGAGCCAACGCATGACGTGAGTCATTCTGGCCGGTCCGAGACGTACTTGTGCATACCGCAACCCGTGATCAACTTCGCCGAGCACACTGGCGTTTGATACGCGTACGGTGTCGAACTCGACCTCGCAGTGACCGCCGAGCATCGACCGATCCATCGTGGTGATGTGGCGGCCAATTCGTAGCCCTGCAGTATCGGCGTCCACCAGGAACATCGTGGCACCACCACGGTCGCCAGGCTGACCCGATGTGCGGGCCATCACGATGAAGAAGTCCGCACCGTCGGCGCCGGTGATGAAGTGCTTGCGGCCGTCGATGCGCCACCCGTTTCCGCTTCGTTCCGCCCGGGTCGTCAGCATCGAGGGATCCGAACCGGCACCCGGAGCCGGCTCAGTCATCGCAAACGCGGACCGAACCTCACCGACCACTAGTGGCCGCAAGTACCGGAGCTGTTGCTCAGCGGTAGCGACATGTGTGAGTAGATGGACATTGCCCTCGTCCGGCGCGGCAATATTGAGCGCGAGTGGCCCGAATAGCGAGTACCCAGCCGCCTCGAACACTGGTGCGCGATCACACATTCCGAGCCCAATCCCTCCGAATTGGACCGCTGCATGCGGAGCTAGCAGACCAGCCTGGCGCGCTGCGGACTGCAGCTCTGTCCGTAGAGCGTCGCCGCCAGCAGCGCAAATATCACCGCCGAATCGGTCATCGAGCGGCAGGACGGTCTCCCGAATGAAAACCGACGTGCGGTCGGCGAGATCCACAACCCGCGCCGGATGACTCAAGTCGATGGGCATGTCGATTCCTCACATCAATCGGTGCCGAGCGATTGTTCGGTCTGGTTCAGTTGAACAATTGCATGAGGTCGGTCGAATAGCAACATTATGATGCGGCTAGTATGTTCATATCCTCGACCGAACGCCGATGGGCTCGTAATGAATGGTTCAGCTTTCCTGAACAGAGATGGGCGTCCGGCCGCCCGCGGTCATATCGGTACGGCGATCCGGTCGGCACGCCAGGAAGCAGGCCTGACGGTCCGCGATATGGCCGAACGGTTACACGTCAGCGTCGGCACCGTCAGCGCGATCGAGAATGGCAAGACGGGTGTCTCAGTAGTCCGCCTAGAGGCGCTGGCACGGGTCCTAGGCACCAGCAGCAGCTGGCTGCTCGCGCGCAGGACGCCTTCAATTAGCGGTCGCGAGACCGGCCCCGCTGCCCCAGCTTCGGACTGGCGCAGCTTCCCCGCATTGGCGCTAGACCCCATACTCGACGCGGCAATCGACGCATTTGTCGAGATCGGCTACCACGGGACCTCGATGCGTCTGCTGGCCGAACGCGCCGGCCTCAGCGTCCCGGGCATTTACCACCATTACCGCGACAAGCAGGCACTGCTGGTGCGCATCTTGGATGTCACCATGGCTGAACTGCACTGGCGTGTGGATGCTGCGCGCCGCGAAGCAAAGACCGGCCTTATGGAAGTGGCTCTGATTGTCGAGGCGCTGGCGCTCTTCCACACTCACCACCGCAAGCTTGCGTTTATCGGAGCCAGCGAGATGCGCAGCCTTACCGGCGAGAATCGCCGCCGCATCGCGGGCGAACGTACACGACTACAACACATCCTTGACGTCTCCATCCTGCGAGCAAGCAGCGAGGGGTATTTCGATCTCCCAGACGTTCCGACCACGGGCCGGGCCATCGCCACGATGTGCACGTCGCTGCCGCAGTGGTTCCGGCCTGACGGGCCAGACAGCGCCGAACAGATATCCCGCACCTACGTGCTACTCGCGCTCGCGATGCTGCACACATCCGAGTGCCCGAAAGGATTTCCCGATGCCTGACGCACCGTCGGTTTTGATCACCGGAGCTAGCCGTGGGATTGGATTGGAGATTGCCAAACATCTCGCTGCCCGCGGAATGGCACTGACGATTACCGCCCGCAACCAGCAGACCCTCGACGCACTCATCCCGACGTTGACCAACCTCGGCGCACCCCGGATTTGCGCCATCGCGTGCGACCTAGCCGACTCGGCCAGCCCGGAAGCCCTAGTTGCAATCCACCGACAGACCTACGGTGCAATGACCGCGTTGGTGCTCAATGCTGGCGTCGGGACAGCTGGACCCATCGGTGATTATCCGGCCAATCGGCTCGACAAGACCATCGCAGTGAACTTGCGTAGCCCGTTCCTCATGATCCAAGCGGCATTGCCGCTGTTGCGGAGAGGCGCGTTGGCGCGGGACGATCAGGGCGCGAAAGTAGTAGTGCTGTCGTCGATAACGGGGATTTACGCCGAGGCGGGACTCGCCGCGTACGGAGCATCGAAGGCGGCACTGCTCTCACTCGTCGACACACTCAATGCCGAAGAATCGGCGAACGGTATCACCGCCACCGCTATCGCTCCCGCCTACGTGGACACCGACATGTCGGCCTGGACCAACGACACCGTCTCGCCCGAGGCGATGATTCCCTCCAACGACATCGCCGTCATCGTCGACACCCTGCTCAGCTTGTCCAAGCGCTCCGTGATCGGACCGATCATCATGACGCGAGCTGGCACGACCGGCTACCACGCATGACTTGATTCGCCATCTACGTTCGCACACGACGCCTTCCGAGGCGGGTGGGTCACCAGCTGGCGATATCAAACCCACCACGTACCGACCTTGTTCGGAGTCCATGCGTGCGACTCGAACGTCGATCGCTCCTCTCGCCCATCACCGTCCAGATTTGAGTCGAGACTTCGCGACAATCACTTTGGTGTACAGCAGATTTCGTGTGGTGATGACTTCTGATAGATCGACGACGATGCCGACACGGTGTCGCCTCTCCCGATTGCGGCGGCGACCCGTTCTGGGTCATCTCATCCGCACCGCGGCGTGTCCACTCGGTTGCGCAAACGAGCCACGCCTGGAAGCGGGCCTGCGCCGAACTGCACAGCACGCCTCCAATCCAAGAGTCTAAAGAATTTGTATCCGAGACGTTGACACCGCGGCGTGCGGACGCATACATTTCGAGAAGTCGCGACAACGCTGAACGACAGGTGGGCCCGGATGTGCGCACTCTTGACTGCGCCGTGAAGGTGGCGCCCGCAGGCCGTGCCTGGGCGTTAGCACACCCGCTTGGGCTCGAACCCGGCAAGGCTCCGGCATCGACCTTTCGAGCTGCCGTCGCGAACGAACCAAGAGCAACCACAACGACGCAGCTGCAAAGAAGGCGGATCCAACAAGTGGCAACTGTTTATCACGGCCGGCAAATCGAGCCCTACCGCCTCGGCGTGCTCATCGACCTTCCCGAACATGAAGGTCTCAGCGACTGCTGGCCGGACGCCATCCGGTTTGCGTGTGAAGAAGTACAAGCTCGCGGCCTTCTAGAACGGCCGGTCGAGTTGGTGGTGCGAGAGGTGTACGCGCAACCATGGGCGTCTGCGCACGAACTCATCAGGACCTACCGTGAACTCGTCGAAGACGCGGGAGTGCTGGGCGTCATTGGGCCCTACACCACCGACAACTGCCTGTCGTTGCTACCGGAGATTGAGCGGCTGCAGGTCCCTACTGCAACAATCTGCGGCTCAACGCGATTCGCTGGCGAGTACGCATACGCGTTCGCCAATGGCGGTCTGGCAGACGAACCGGGCGTGATTGCCGCATGGCTGCAGGCGAACGGGCACCGACGAGTCGCGGTTCTTCGTGAGCGCACCCAAATAGGCGAGGAGTACGCGCAATTCTTCCGCAACGAGTTGCAGCCCCATGACCTTGTGGTCACCGCAGAACCGCCGGTCTACCCCGCCACCAGCGTCGACGAACTGGTCGAGGCGCTCAACATCTGTCGCGATTCCAAACCCGATGCATTGGTCTACCTGGGCTTGGGCGGCGTCAACCAATGGGTGCGTCCTGCTCTTGAACAGATCGGCTGGGATCCCCCGCGTGTGCAGACGACCGCTTTCGTCAGTGCAACCTACAGCGAGCAGCGTGCCCGGCGTCTTGAGGGCTGGGTCGGAGTCGACCAGTACGACGAACGAAACGAAGTCTTCGCGGCCGTCTTGCGACGATTTCATGACCGGTTCGGTTACTCCTACGCCACCTCGGGTCTTTCCACCGGATACGACTTGGGTCACGCTTTCGCGCTCGGCCTCGGTCGGATGCGGTTGGCGACGCCGACGGGATTGCGGGACGCATTGGACACCGTGCGGCGCATCCCGTCGTGTACCGGCGGTCCGGGAACCATCATCACATTGGGCCCCTCGGACCGCCGTGCATACAAGGGAGCAGATTTTCTCATTCTCCGGCGTGCCTCTGACGGCAAGACGACCTTCGAATCTGTTGCTCCGGTGACACCTTGGCAGCAGCCGTGACCGCACCGTGCGGCGCCACGGGTTCTTCGCGGGAGCTGCAGTGCCTGTGTCGGAGTCAGCATGGCCAATGCGTTCCGTTGCCGGTACTCATGCAACACCCCCACTGTCAGAAGGGAATCCATCAATGAGGATCGCGGTCACCGGAGCCAGTGGAGTTTTCGGACGCGGGATTGCCGCGCGGCTGCGCTCCGAGGGTCACGATATCGTCGGCCTAGCGCGCCATCGGCCCGAGAGGTGGCCCGCAGACTGCGATTTCGTACAGGCCGATATCCGTGATGCAGAAGGCGTACGACGCGCAGTCGAAGGGGCCGAGGTCGTGGCGCACTGCGCGTGGGTCGTGAATGCGACCCCTGACGAGGCGCTGACACGCGAAATCAATGTGGGCGGCGCCGAGAACGTACTTGCCGAGATGAAGCGGACGGGCAGTCGCAGGATTGTCTTCGCGTCCTCAGTACTCGCCTACGGGCCGCAGGCCGCGGGGACCCTGGCGCTCACTGAAGATGCGCCCCTCAATCCCTTGCCAGCACACTGGTACGGCTTCCACAAATCTCAAGTCGAAGCGATGCTCGCCGAATCCGGCAATGAGTGGGTCGCGATTCGGCCCGGCATCGTCGTCGGACGCAACGTCGACAACGTTGTCTTGAAATTGCTGGCGTCGCCGGTGTTTCCCGACGTCGAGGGTTCGGCGGACCGGCCGGTGCAGGTTGTTCATACCGACGATGTTCATCGAATCTTCGTGCAGGCCGTCCTGGGATCGAATACCGGAGCAGTGAATCTCGCCGCTTCCGGCCAACCGACGTTCCGGGAGATCACTGCCGCGATCGGTCGCCGCATCGTGCCGGTCAATAGGCGCCTACTCAAGGCCGGCCTCGGAATGGCGTTCCGACGCGGCCTGGTCGAGTCGTCCCCGTCGGAGTTCGACTTGCTGTTGAACTTCCCGATAATGAACACTGACCGACTCGTCAACGAGTGGGGATACCGACCGGCGTTCGACGCACACGAGTGTCTCGATGATTTCGCGCTCGCAGTCCGTGGGCGGATGGCTCTAGGCAAGACGGTGTTCAACCTTCCGTGGCGCACGGCCCTGGTGAACAACATCCCGCCGGTCGATGAGCCGGCAACTGATGGTGTGACACCAGCGCCAGCCGGGCCCGAGGGAATGAATGGTGAGTTCGACACACCCATCGACCCCCGGTATCCGACCTTTGTCGCCTCGAACCTTTCTGAGGCGTTGCCTGGACCGTTTTCACCGGCGTCCGCCTCCTCTACTGTGCGCGGCCTGCGCGCCGGTGGTGTCTCAATCGCAGAGAGGCTGCGCTTGCGCGGCACGGCGGCTCGTGAGGTGGGAACGCGCTCAGTCGGTGTGTTTGCCCACCGCCTGCATGCTGGCGTCACCTCCGTGTACTACATGGGCGACGCGATGCCGGGCACCAACCCCGACAGCCTGACTGAGCAATTCTTCGGCCGGGTGCTCGGTGATACACCAATCTTCGGTGCCCAACGCCCGCCGGTCGACCGGCCGGGTTTGTTCGCCAACATCGCCGACGTC
Source organism: Mycobacterium sp. RTGN6 (assembly GCF_033804605.1). Taxonomy (NCBI): domain Bacteria; kingdom Bacillati; phylum Actinomycetota; class Actinomycetes; order Mycobacteriales; family Mycobacteriaceae; genus Mycobacterium; species Mycobacterium sp. RTGN6. The sequence continues at coordinate 682,673 of NZ_JAPZKZ010000002.1, read as the reverse complement.
ATTGGAGTGTGTGCAGCCGGCGTTGGCTTGCTCATGGGTTCATCGAAAGACTCTGCGGCTTACGTCGCTGACGTGAACCGCCTCGAGCGACTTGTCCCTGCGGACCTGAGCTTGTTGGATGCACCTCGCCTGGAGAGCTTGACCATGTTGGCTCGTGACCTAGTCGTGCACGGGTGGGTGCTGGCGTCGTGGTCGGCGATGTACTGCACCGCGACCGCCACAGTGGCGCAACGGAAGACTGGCACCCAGGATGCTGCCTCCGCACACGGTATCGCCAGCGGGCGTGCACTCGAAGGTCTCCGTCGCCTGGTCGCCCTCGCCGGCGAGGACCCCGAAGCGATCCAGGCGCTCGCAGCCGGGGAGGAGCAGGTCGTAGATTCGTTGCGGCTCCACACACCAGCGCTGTACGAAGCATTTGTCAAAGAGCTAGCCGATATTGGTCACCGCGGGCCTGGAGAGTGTGAATTGCGCTCGCAGACCTATGCCGACAACCCCGCTCTATTCGCACGCATGGTGGCTAAGTCGCTCACCGGGCTGACGCCCTCGAGCGCATCTCCTCCCCTGCTAGAAACCTCCTCGACCCCAGCGCGCGTCCCTGCCGCGGCCCGGCTGGCGGCGTGGCAGCTGCGCGAACGAGAAATTCGCCGGGACAAGGTAGTGCGGGCCACGTGGCTACTGCGCTTGCTCCTACGGGAGACCGGTCGACGGCTAGTCGACAACGGGGTACTCAACACCGTCGACGATGTTTTCTATCTGCTTGTCGATGAGCTAGAAGCGCTGCCGCCCGACGTCTCTGAACTCGTGTCACGCCGTCGCGCCGAGCAACGCAAGTTCGCCGGCGTACGGTTGCCCGCTTCATTCAGTGGCCGCTGGACGCCGGCCGAGGACAGCCCCGCCTTACGACCAGGCGACGTGCTGCACGGCCTCGGTGTGTCAGGCGGACGCGTGCAAGGACGCGTAAGGATTGTCGACGCCGATTCCATCGATGACCTCCAACCTGGCGAAGTACTTGTCGCCGAGGTCACCGATGTCGGCTATACCCCCGCGTTCGAGTACGCCGCGGCAGTCGTGACGAATCTGGGCGGACAGATGTCCCACGCCGCAATCGTGGCACGCGAATTCGGCGTCACATGCGTCGTCGACGCACGCAATGCGACCAGGTGTCTCGCCGACGGAGCGCTCGTCGAAGTCGATGGCGCCACCGGTGAGATCAGGATACTCGAGCAGCCGTCCGCAGACGTCGAGGCCCCGGGCCCGACCGCTTCCATGCAAACAGCGACACCCATGAGTCCTGGCAACCGCGCTTCTTCGTCGAAGCGGCACACGAGAGGAACACAGCAATGATCTATTCCCGTCCGTTTACAGTTGGCACAAGGACCGTGTCATGAGTGGGCTTCCATCCAATTGGAAGTGGCCGTCGCAGCGCCGGGGGAATTTCGATTTCCGCAGCTTGGTGTCGACGTGCGAGTTCGTGGCACGCGACGCCTACTGCGAAACGGAGTTCTTCGGTCTTACTCCAATGGCGACCTACTGGTGGAGTTGTCTGAACGACGACGAAGGCAACTTCTTGTCTCCGATGCGCAAGGTGAATACCGAATTGTCCGGTGGGCTGCAGCTTTCGTCCAACGTCGATTCGGATAGCCTCGTCATCGCACCCGAGGTGTTTGCGGCCTCGCACCGTGGAGCGGGTGTGCGGTGGACGATCAACGATGACCAGACTGCATTCACCGTCAAGGCCGACGCCACCCCGTACAGCCAGCCATTCACACTCGAGATTGGCGACGACCATTTCCGCTGGAACGAGGGCGACCTTCTAGATATCAGCGGTGTACCTCTAGGCCTCGGATACCAGTGGTACACACCGAACATCGAGGAACGCGGGGGGAACTTCTATGTGTCACACCCGTTCCGGGTAACCGGCCATGTGCATGGCCGACCCGTGCGCGGCCTTGTGGCAATGGATAGTTTCTACGGGCCGACAGGACAGTTTTATAAGAACGGACCTATCTTCAACACCGTCGAGCTGGCGTGGGTCACCTTCGCCAACTTCTACAGCGGCGGCGAACACGAATTCGGAGCCTTGTGCCTCGGCAAGGAGCACTGGGGATTCGGCGTGATCGCCGATCAAAGCGGTCCGATCGTCGAATCGACTGATTCGACGGCCAAGGTCCTGCTCGACGAGGACAAGTATGTGGCCAGGGCGCGCTATCGAGTCGCAGGCACCGAATGGGAGTTCACGGCTGTGGATCGCGGCCAGATGCGCTCGCTCGCCGCGGCCCGCGGCGACGCTTACCACGGGCAGGCTGGCTCAGTGCGTCGGGTCGGCGACACGCGGACACCGGAGGTGTCAGTTGCCTGGATCGAAACCTTTCCCCTCAACGGACTCGATCCGCGTTACCAGGGTGAGCGCAGGAAGGCGTGATCGCATCCGGCGTGGCCGTTGGCGCGGGCGCGGCTCGAGCTCGCACCCTCGGCTACATCCACAGTGCAAGTGTCCTGGTGATCAAATCGACATCCCTGTCGAAAAATTTAGCGAAGCCGCAGGAAGCGTGACCGAATGAGAGCTGATGAACTGCGCAAGTTCGTGCGTACGACCGACAACGGTGGCTATGCCGACCTGATCATGACCGAGTCGCCCCGAGCGCGCGTGGTGGACTGGTACGGACCACTGTCCGAAGCGCTAGGTCGGGCACCGGCACATCCCTGCACGCAGCAGTCACTCGTCGGACTCGAAGACTTTCGGACTGTCGACCGCTTCACGCAAAATACGTCCTGGGCCTGCCTCTTGGGATATGACGAGGTGGCCGAGGGCTTTTCGAATCGCGACCTTACTTCGAAGATCCAGGACGACACCATCGGGCCGGTGTGGGGACACACCGTGATCGGCATGGATGGGGAAGAGCATCGGCTGCACCGCGGACTGATTGCTCAAGCGTTTACCCGCAAGGCAATACAGCGATGGAACGACAACGTTGTGGCGCCCATCGTCGACGGTTTGATCGATCGCTTCGTTGACCGCGGCCACGCGGATCTCGCCGCCGAATTCACGCTCTATTTTCCGGCGTTCGTCATCACCGAGATGATGGGCCTGCCCGCGGAGGACGTTGCTCAGTTCCACCATTGGTCGGCCGAGACCATCATGGCGTTCCACGATCTGCCCCGGGCGATGCGCGCCTCCAAGCACCTCGAGGACTACCTCACACCGATCGTCGCCAAGCGCAGAGCTGACCCCGGGGACGACCTGATCAGCCTCCTGGTGACCGCCGAACTTGAAGGCCGACGCCTCGAGGACATAGAGATCATTTCCTTCAGCCGTATGTTGCTCAACGCTGGAGGCGAGACTACATATCGGTCCACCGGAAATCTGTTGGTGTACTTGTTACGCCACCCAGAGCAGCTTGAAGAAGTACGCAACAATCGCGAACTGCTTGCTGCAGCGATTGAGGAGGGGCTGCGTATCGAACCACCGCTGTCCTCCATTAGCAGGCTCGCAGTCCGAGACACCATGGTCGGCGACCTCGCGGTCGCCGAGGGCACGATCGTCGAGATGGGTATCGGGATCGCCAATCGCGACCCGAGGCGCTGGACGAATCCGCATGAGTTCGATATTCATCGGAAACGTTTGCCGCATATGGCATTCGCGTGGGGTCCGCACACCTGCCTGGGTACCCACCTGGCACGGCTCGAGATGACAACGGCGATCTCCGCGCTGCTCGACCGGCTTCCCGGCCTGCGTCTTGATTCAACCGCTGGCCGAGAACCAGTAATTCAGGGAATCGGATTGCGGTCGCCGAACTGCGTACCCGTGCGGTTCGGCTGATGTCGCAAACCTCAAGCGCGTGTGCCCAGCGACTAGCGGGGCGTCGCGCTCTGGTGACAGGTGCTACAAGCGGAATGGGGCGGTCCATCGCGATACGGTTGGCCGCCGAAGGAGCGCGTGTCGCCTTGGTCGGCAGGCGTCGAGAGCGGCTTGACGCACTCGTCGATCAGCTCGGCGACCAACATCTGGGCCTTTCGTGCGACGTCGCCGATATCGATGCAGTGCAGAACGCGGCCGCACACGCTGCCGACCGATTCGGTGGCCTCGATCTAATCGTCACCAACGCCGGCGGCGCGCTCGTGGGTAGCCTCACTGGCGGCGATCCTCACAACTGGAAGCAATTCGTCGACGTCAACCTCACCGGCGTGTTGTCCTGTGTACACGCCGGTCTAACTCATTTCTCGGGGTCGGGGGACGTCGTGATCATCGGCTCGACCATCGCCGACCGGCCTTCTGGCTTCACCGCCGTTTATGCAGCCACCAAAGCTGGAGTGCAGCGTGCGGCAGAGGGTCTGCGTCAAGAGTTAGCCCCGACTGGGATCCGGGTCACCTTGGTAGAACCAGGCCGCGTCGATACCGAAGTCAGCGAGCACGTCATTACCGAACCCGGAACAGTGCGCGGCTCGATGGGCAGGGCTTACATGCCGTTGGCGCCTGATGACATCGCTGAGGTGGTCGCCTTCACAGTCTCTTTGCCCGCCAACGTTTGTCTCGGCCGGATCGTCGTGCGACCGGTCGGTCAGACCGACCCCTAGAAGCTGGGCAGTCTGCCGCGCGAATCAGGCGTCTGACTCGTGCGGATAGCGCTGGTTGTGCCACGGCACCACCAGATCCCGGTGCGATATCAAGCTCGAACACACACCTCGCCCAGCCGACGATCAGACTGAATCGGTCAACGCCGACGCGCAGATTCGTCGGATGATCCGCAAGGCCTGCCAAGCCGCTCTGAGTTCGATCATCGATCGGCTATGCGGGGAAGCAGGTCCCACACGTGCTCGGTGTTGTTGATGCCCAGCACTACAGGTTCCGGTCGCGATGAGAACCCGAGGTGGCTAACCGATGCGTAATCGATCACGAAGGGAAACAGCTTCTCGCTTCGGACCGCACGGCGCAACACAACGTTGATGACACCCCCGTGGCAGACGACCGCCGTTGTTTCGCGGCTGCTTGCCTGTGATGTCAGCTCGTCTGCGGCGGCAAGAACTCGCGCCTCGAAGGCCTCGACGTCCACACTGTCGGGCAACTCGCCAGCCACTAGCCGAGCCCATTGCGCAGGGTCTTGAGCGCGGATCTTCTCCATGGGGACATATCCGGTGAGGCCGTAGTCGTACTCGGCAAGCCGCTCGTCGACTTCGACCGTCAGATTCAGCTCTGCACCTATGGGGTGCGCCGTTTGTCGCGCACGGGCCTGAGGGCTGCTGACCAAACGCGTGATCCGATGTCGTCGCAGCGCTGCTGGCAGTCGGCACGCCATCTGCACGCCGGCCTCAGAAAGTGACGGATCTGCACCGTGGGGATCCGCGCTTGCCAACGGAAGTGCATGGCGGATTAGGAGAAGATGCATCGATGCCACCTCCTTTCGGTGTTCACGGTCATCGCCGCCCGAACGACACGCCGCAGCCGCCACGGCAGCCAACACATTGGCGCGCTTGCGTGCACGCCCATGTCCCTGCTGCGCTCTCGCGGCACACGCGGCCTGGGCATCGTTGTTCCCGCGCGGTCACCGATGAGCAGAACTGTACGGGGCCCTGCGGCCTTGATGCGCTGACATACCTTCATACTATCTAGATTCTCAGTCGACCGACAATCACCGCGTGCACCACTAGTCGGGTCGTGCGCTTCGATCAGGCACTCCTAGCAACTCGGAAATCTGAATATAGATGAACTACATTCGCATCCCATTGACTTTGCGCCGTGCGGTGACCTAAATTTGGCAGTGACGACGGATACTGCCGGATCTGTCAGCGGCGATCGTGCGCGCGAAAGAGACAGCCCGCGTCGTTACGACTTCGAGCGGAAGTAGTCCGTTGCGCGCATCGAGCGCGCTGTTGACGCTGACGGAGCTACCGGCAGCATGACCAGAGTGGAATGAGCCGCATGTCTGACAGTCTGCCGGCGAGAAGCAGTTACGCCGGATTGTTCATCGACGGGGATTGGCGACCTACGGACACCGAAGCGCCGGTGGTCAATCCGGCCACCGAAGCGCACTTCGTTGCGGCGCCCTACGGCGCCGTGATGGACGCCGAAGCCGCAATTGCGGCTGCTCGGGCCGCTTTCGACGACGGGCCATGGCCCCGGCTGACCTCGCGTCAGCGTGCTGACGCCTTGACCCGCCTGCGCGATGTGCTGAGCAAGTGGGCTGACGACGTTGTCGGACTCGTGGTGGCCGAGGTAGGGATACCGGTGTCGGTGGCGAGGGTGAGCCAGTTTGACATCCCCATGCGACTTTTGGACTTCTTCATCGAGCGCTGCGCAAGATTCGAACATCTTCGCCCGTTGCCGGTGACACACTTTCCGAGTCGTCATGGCGGGACTGTTCTCGGCGCTAGCGTCGTGCAACGCTCACCGCGAGGCGTCGTCAGCGCTGTCACGCCCTACAACGCGCCGTTCTTTGTGAATCTCCTCAAGGTGGGGCCGGCTTTGGCTGCGGGCTGCACGGTGGTCCTCAAGCCTTCCGAATACACCCCCCTTGAGGCGCTCCTGCTCGGCGCAGCGGCGCAGGAGGCCGACCTCCCGCCGGGTGTGCTCAATGTCGTCACCGGCGGAGCAGCGGTCGGGCATGTTCTCACCAGCGATCCCAGGGTCGACATGGTGACCTTCACCGGTTCGGACGCGGTCGGAGCCAGCGTGATGGCGCAGGCATCGACGACGCTCAAACATGTGACGCTGGAACTCGGTGGCAAGTCGGCGATGATCGTGCGTGCGGATGCCGACCTCGATCTCGTGGCACCAAGGGGTGCAGCCGAACTCACCCTGTTCAGCGGCCAGGGTTGCGCCCTGTGGACGCGTCACCTTGTTCACCGCTCGCTGTGCGAGGACTACATCGACCGTGTGACTGCAATCTTGCGCCAGCTCAACATTGGCGACCCCACGCTCGACACCACGATGGTAGGACCACTGATACGCGACAGCGCGCGCACCCGCGTTGAGACGTACGTCGCGGGCGCACTCGACCAAGGGGCTCGGTTGGTTCATGGCGGTCGCCGTCCGCAAGAGCTGGACCGCGGTTACTACTACGAACCGACTCTACTTGCCGACGTGCGCAGCGACATGACAGTGGCGCAGGAGGAAGTTTTCGGTCCTGTCGGTGTCGTGATCTCATTCGACGATGACGACCAGGCCGTCCGTATTGCCAACGATTCCGTATACGGACTGTCCGGATCAATTTGGTCACGAGATCCCGGAACCGCATTCGCGATGGCCCAGCGCTGCAACACCGGCAACGTCAGTATCAACGGCGGCACGGGCGGCATGAACCCCTGGGCGCCGTTCGGCGGGTACAAACGCTCAGGAGTGGGGCGCGAACTCGGCGCAGACGTTCTCGACGATTTCACCGAAACCAAAGCGATTCAATTTCATGCCGGTTGACCGCAGACACCACCCTCGACGGAAAACTGTGCAGGCGCCGGATCACTGGGCGGTGCGCTAATTCTTTAGCTAAACTAGCCTCTGTTTGAGACTCCATGGGTCGGGGATCGGCATCAGCAGCGATGGTCTTCAATGCCTTCTCGTTGCGGATTGAAAGGACTGGTAATGATCGAACTGAAGGTGCTGCAGACAGTCCGTCTCAAGGGCCGCATCAAGTCCGATGACGTCGCCGAGTCTGCACAGGAGGACGCCGCCGCCGTCGCCGACGCCCTCGCCGCGGCGGCCGCGTCAGGCTTTGTCATCGAAGCCAAGACCATCCGACTGTCGCCGGAGGGCCGGGCGCGACTCGACCAGTTACTGGACGAAGAGCGCGCTTACGTGAATAAGCCGGCGATCTATGCAGCCTATGACGAGTTCCGCACTGTCAACGCCGACTTCAAGGCACTGGTATCCGATTGGCAGGTCAGGGACGGGGCGCCCAACACGCATGACGACGACCAATACGACCGCGCCGTGTTGGATCGGCTTGGCGATGTGCACGCGCGAGTCGAGCCGATCATCGCGACCGTTGCGGGCGAACTTCGTCGCCTCGAGCCGTACTCAGCAAAATTGCGTGCCGCGCTGAACAAGGTGAACTCTGGTGACACAGCGTGGCTCACGCGTCCCATCATCGATTCCTACCACACGGTGTGGTTTGAGCTGCACGAAGAGCTCATCCTCGCCGCCGGTCTTACCCGGCAGGAGGAAGCGCGCGCAGGGCACGCACAGTGACATTGGGGCCGAGGTCGGTGTTGGGCACTGCTGCGAGGTTGACCTGAACACATCGCCCTTTTGGGTCAGTAGTGCCGCACCAGATCAGCCTGTTGTTGGCGCGCGATCTGATCATGCAACGCTGTTGCGCCGCAATCAGAACCACCATTTCGCCGCCACACCTGCAGTCTACGGCTGAGCCCCCGGCCGGGGTTCTAAAGTACATCGAGCACCTGATCAGAGTACTGCGTCTTGCCTACGTATCGTCGGACGTCGTGCATCAACTCGTACCAACCTTGTTCTGCGCCAGGGCCGTCTCCCGCACGGATGATGTCCGCCACCCTCTCGTACCCACGCACCGCCTGACGATTGGCACGGGCCAGTTCTTTCCTGTCCAGTGCAATTTTGTCGCGGGCCGCGCCAAGTTCGCGTTCGATGATCTCGGAGAGCATCGCGATCACCGCGCTCAACGTCCGGTTACCCGACAGCTCGACCAGCTTCACATGAAACTTGACACCGGCCCGGTAGAACGACAGCGGATCTAGCGCTGCGGCGGCGTGCACAGTTGCGAGTTCGGCATCGAGCGCTGCTATTTCGACCTCCGTAGCCGATTCGGCAAGTCGGCGTACCGCGGCTGGCTCGACGGTGAGCCGGGCTTCCCAGACGTCTCCGATGGTTGTACCTGCCAGCATCAGCACCATGCCGAAGAGATTGGCTGCGGCATCTGGGCCCGGCACGGTCACACGGGCACCTCCGGGCGGCCCTCTCCTGATATTGACCAGCGAAGCGCCTTCAAGTAGCCTGAACGCCTCTCGTAACGTCGGCCGCGAGACGCCGAAGCGCTGTATCAATTCGGCCTCGGTCGGCAGATAGTCGCCCTCGACGAGTTCGCCGTGCGCGATCATGCGGCGGATGTGGGCCGCCACCTGATCTGACATCTTGAGCGGCCGCACCCGTCGTTGCGATCCGGGCGGGGTGAAATTGCTTCTGGTCACCGTTCCTCCGGAACATCGCCTCGCCGAAAGCTGTCGAGCAGATGGTAGCGCTCATCGAAGTAGATTATCTAGATAAACAGCACCCCCCGCACCGTTTTGGTGCGAGGGCCACAGGCGGTTGCCCCGAGGGCTCGGCCGTCACTTGTGTTGCAGTAGTTTATCTATATAAACTACTGCAACGCCCAGCTCAATCACCAGGAGGGAACAGTGGATCTGTCCTTCACCAAGGAAGACCGTGCCTTCCGACGTGACGTTCGAGGCTGGTTGCGCGCCAACATCCCGATAACCGAACGGCCGCACGACGCCGGCGGTGCACGGGCGTGGGACATGGCCTGGCAGCGTTGCCAATTCGATAGTGGATACGGCGGCATCGCCTGGCCAGTGGAGTATGGCGGCCGGGGCCTGCCCCTGACCCAACAGCTGATCTGGTTCGAGGAGTATGCCAAGACCGGCGGGCCCGCGATCGGATGCGCCTTTGTTGGGGTCAATCACGGCGGACCGACCCTGATCGCACGCGGAAGCGAAGCTCAAAAGAAGCGGTACCTGCCTAAGATCCTCGCCGGTGAGGAGGTGTGGTGCCAAGGATTCTCCGAACCGGACGCGGGATCCGATCTGGCAGCGATTTCCACGCGCGCACGCATCGACGGCGACGATCTGGTCGTCAATGGACAGAAGATCTGGACCAGCTTTGCGCACATGGCCGACTTCCAGGAGTTGCTGGTACGTACCGATCCCCACTCCGAGCGTCATCATGGTCTAACTTGGGTCATCTGTGACATGCGCAGTCCAGGGATCGTCGCGCGGCCGATCGTCTCGATGGATGGCCTCGCAGAGTTTTGCGAAGTGTTCTACGACGACGTTCGGATTCCCCTTACCAACGTTGTCGGTGACATCGGCGACGGATGGGCCGTGGCAATGTCGACCCTGGGCTTTGAACGGGGGACTGGTTTCATGAAGTTGCAGACGGAACTTTCCGTCGCCCTTGAGAGTGTCATCGAAGACGCGGCGCAGCTCGGCCTGCTCACCGACACCGAGCTTCGAGGCAGACTCGGCGATCTGAGGGCCGACGTTGTGGCGATGCGCGCGATGACCTATGCCACTGTCTCCTCCGCCGCCCGCACGGACGTCCCCGGACCGGAGGGGTCAATGATCAAGGTGTTTTATGCAGACCTCGCCCAGCGCATCCACCAGGCACGGATGGATGTCATTGGAGCGCATGGCCTCGACCGCAAGGGACGTTTCGCCGTCGATATCGGCGAGTACCTGTACTCCTATGCAGCCACTGTGGGTGGCGGCACATCGGAAGTTCAGCGCGACATCATCGGGGAGCGCGTCCTCGGTCTGCCGAAGAACCGCTAGGAGCCGGCGTGGATTTCTTTCCGGACAGCGATCAGGCCGCGCTAGTAGCGGCGACGCGCCAATACGTCGAGTCGCGCTTTCCCCTGAGCGACTCGCCCGCATACTTTGATGACGTTCTCTGGAAAGAGATCAGTGAGCTCGGCTGGTTGGGTCTGGCAGTCGGCGAGGAGGCGGGCGGGGCCGGCGCGAGTCTCCTCGACGAGGTGTTCGTCTTCCGGGAGATTGGGCGCGGTGTTGTAGGTGGGCCGATCCTGACGACCCTGGCCGCGGCCCGATTGGCGGCGTGGACGGGCGACAGCGCGTTGGCTAGGGAGTTGATCAATGGTCACACCCGCGTCGCCAGAGGTGTTGGACTGCCGGGATCCGATAACGGTGGGATATTGCTGCTGGACACGGATGGCTCGACACTCACTTTGTTCACCGAAGAGAATTTCGTCGCGCTCTACCGCACCCCCCAGCATCTCGCATCGACGCCGGGTCTCGAGGATGAAACATTTGTCAGTCACACCACATACAGCGAACTCGGCGACCCGTGCCTAAAGGCCGACGACCCGGCGACGGTGAGTCGGATCCGGCGCGTCCTGTCAATCCTGGCATCAGCTCAGCTGGCCGGGATCGCCGGGATGACAAGTGAGCTCGCGACGAATTATGCCAAGAATCGGGTTCAATTCGGCAAGCCGATCGGCGCATTCCAGGCTGTCAAGCACAAGTGTGCCGATATGGCCACCAATGCGCTTGCCGCTGACAACATCACCTACTTCGCTGCGTTGGCCGAAGGTGCCAATGAGGTGGGATCGAATTACCACACGTTGGCGGCCGCCGCGCTTTGTCGCCGAGCCGCGTTGACCAACAGCCGCAGCAACATCCAGATTCACGGCGCGATGGGATTCACCGTCGAGGACAGCGCTCATCGCTTCGTCAAACGCACACACGCTCTTTGTCTCACCGAGGAGTTCAGCTGCGCAGCGGCACTCCTCGGCGGGTTGCCACCCGCCGACGATGACGAGGAAGCATGACCGCGGCCGGTTTGAGGTCGGAGATCGTCGAGGGTGTCGGCGTCGTGTTGTTCGAGCAGCCGAATTCGCAGGGCGAATCTACCCGGTACCGAGCCTGACATGCCGCTATTGTCAGCGCCTCCGGAGGGTACGCCGATGCTTCCTGCCGGCACCTACAGCGGCAAAGTCGTCCTCGTCACTGGTGGGGGTACTGGTCTGGGCAAGGCCATGGCCGTAGAGTTCGCTCGCCTTGGTGCGGCGGTCGTTGTCGCCAGCCGTCAACCCGAACACCGGCAGCGTGGGCTCCAAGCACTCGAAACGTTGGGCGCCAAGGCCATTGGCGTTGAGCTCGACGTGCGCGACCAGGATGCCATCGATGCGGTGTTCGATCATATCGACCAAACGCTGGGTCCGGTCGACGTGCTGATCAACAATGCGGCGGGTAACTTCCCTGCGCAGGCCGCGAAAATGTCGGCCAACGCGTGGCGCAGCGTGGTGGACATCGTCCTGAACGGCACGTTCCTATGTAGTACCGAATTCGCGCGTCGGGCCATCGCGCGCCGTGCAACAGGTGCTGTTCTCAACATCGGCGCTACGTACTCCTGGACCGGCGGGCCAGGGACAGCGCATTCGGCTGCGGCGAAAGCGGGCGTGACCAATCTGACGCAGTCACTTGCCGTCGAGTGGGCCCCGCACGGCATACGCGTCAACTGCCTGGCACCGGGCCTGTTCCCGCACGACGACCTCCCGCCAGTACTGCGCGCCAGGCAGGACCCGGACGCAGACGGCAAGCGCATCCCGGCGGGCAGAGTGGGAAGCCCGCACGAATTAGGCTGGGCTGCAACCTATCTGTGTTCGAACTACGCGGCGTATCTGACGGGACACACCTTGGTTCTCGACGGCGCAAACTGGCTGCGGCGTGGATTGACGATGCCCCAGTTCGTACCCATCGAAGAACAAATCCCATGACCGAGATGCATCGCTTGCACATTGATGAAAGGACGTATTCGTGACGATCGGTTCGTCATCGTCGGACACCCCGATTGGTGTGGAGGAGAGTTCCGGATTGCCGCCGGTCTGGTCAGCAGCGCCCACCGACTCGGTCACCGCTGTGCTGGCGCGTGCCGTCGAGCAGTCACCGGACACTGTCTTCGTGGACTTCGCCGGCGAAGTCCACACCTACGCACAGGTGTGGGAGTCGTCGCTGCGCCGTGCTGCTGGGCTGCGGGGACTCGGCGTCGGATATGGCGACACCGTGGTATGCATATTCGACAACAACATCGACTCCATCGTGACATGGTTCGCGGCGAACTTTCTCGGAGCGATCTGGGTGCCGGTCAACACCGCGCTGAAGGGCGAATATCTGCGCCACCAGATTGGCGACGCTGCGGCGTCGGTGGTCCTGGCTGAATCCGATTACGCCCAGCGCGTTTTGGACATCCTCGGCGAGCTGCCCGATGTCAGGACTCTGGTCGTACGCGGAGACGCACCGCATTCGGACGAAATCTCAGTGCGGGCGTTGGACACGCTCACTGGTGATGTCGAACAGGACGTCCCGGTTGATGTGGCTCCAGGCGATCTGGCCATGCTCATCTACACGTCGGGCACCACAGGCCCATCGAAGGGGTGCATGGTCAGCCACAACTACGTCTGCAATCTTGCGAAAAACACTGCGGCGATGCGCAATCCGCACTTCACGTTGTGGACCCCCCTCCCCCTGTTTCACCTCAACGCCGCGGGCACATCGGTACTGGCGAGCGCGGTCAACCAAACCACCGTGTCAATCGCGGCCCGGTTTTCACTGTCACAGTTCTGGCCGCAGATCAAGCGATCCCGCGCTCAGCAGGTGTCGATCCTGGGCATCATGATCACGTTGATCGCAAATATGCCCGACACACCTGAGATGGCGGAGTGCTTCGGCCAGATCGACCACGTCGGTGGTGCACCCTGGACCGCGGAACTGATAACCACCTGGCAGCGCCGATTCGGGGTCCGCAGCGCGGGTAATTCGGTGTTCGGCCTTACCGAGGCGAGCTTCATTACCAGTAATACACAGGGCAAGACGGCGCCGCTCGGTGCCTCTGGAGAACGCAACGATGACTTCGACGTCCGCATCGTCGACGACAATGACGTCGAGTTGCCTGACGGGGAGCCCGGCGAGATCATCGTGCGCCCACGCAAGCCGCATGTCATGTTCGAAGGCTATTGGCGCCGACCGGAGGCAACCACAGCCGTGCTGCGCAACCTCTGGTTTCATACCGGCGACATCGGCCGGTTCGACGCTGACGGCTGGTTCTGGTTCGTGGACCGAAAGAAGGACTACTTGCGCCGGGGCGGGGAGAACATCTCGAGTTTCGAGCTCGAACGGACGTTTCGCGCCCATCCCGCGATCGCCGACGTCGCCGTGCACGCCGTGCCGTCGGAGCTGGCCGAAGACGACGTCAAAGTCACCGCGGTGCGCCGCGACGATGTCACCTTGACCGAGGCAGAGCTGTGCCAATGGAGCCTGGACAAGCTGCCCTACTTCGCCGTTCCCCGCTACATCGAATTCCGCACCGAATTGCCGCGCAACGCCACCGGCAAAGTATTGAAGAATCACCTTCGCTCCGATGGGGTTACTGCCGACACCTGGGATATCAACGACTCTGATATCGAGGTGGTGAAGCGATGACCGAACCCCTCGTGATCGACGGGAAGGAGTCGACTGAATTGACTGGTTCAATCGCATTCAGGCATCCGCCTGTTGTATTACTCGACGGCTCGGCGGTTCTGCCGCGCGATCTATTGGGCAACAAGGGCTACGGCATCAATGCCATGCGCCGTGAAGGCCTGCCGGTGCCGCCCGCCTTCTGCATTACGACCGAGGTGTGCGCACAGTATTTTCAAGATCCTGCCGCCACCACGGCGGCGATCCGTGGCGAAGTACGCGAGAAGATGCGTTGGCTAGAGGCCGAGACAGCACGGACATTCGGAGCCGGCCCGCGACCGCTGTTGGTCAGCGTGCGCAGCGGTGCCGCGCAATCCATGCCCGGCATGCTCGACACGGTGCTCGACCTCGGCATCGACGACGCCGTCGAATCAGCGCTGTCGGAGCTGCACAGCCCCGAGTTCGCGCAGGACACCCGGCAGCGCTTCTGCAAGATGTATCGACGTATCGTACTGGGCAGTTCGGCCGGCGCTGTTCCCGACGACCCTTTCGCACAGCTCGGGGGCGCAGTCGGTGCGGTGTTCTCGTCATGGCACTCCCCACGCGCAGCGGCCTATCGCAAGCATCACGGATTCAAAGAGATCGGTGGCACCGCGGTCGTGGTGCAGGCGATGGTCTTTGGCAACATGGACACGAGATCCGGGACCGGTGTGTTGTTTTCCCGGAATCCCATGACGGGGGCCAGCGAGCCGTTCGGTGAGTGGCTCGCCTGCGGGCAAGGAGAAGACGTCGTCTCCGGGACGTTCGACGTGGAACCGGTGGCCGCATTGCGCGCCGAGCAACCGATGACCTACGACGAGCTGATGTCCGCAGCCGCGATTCTCGAGCGTCTGGCAACAGATGTTCAGGACATCGAGTTCACCGTGGAGCAGGGAAAACTGTGGCTGCTGCAGACCCGAGTAGCCAAGAGGTCCGCCCAGGCTGCGGTGCGCTTGGCACTGGAAATGCGTGACCAAGGCATCATCGATGACGCCGAAGTGCTTCGCAGGGTCAGCTCGGACCATGTCGAGACGCTGCTGCAACCATCGCTACAGCCCGAAACACGACTGGCTGCAACGCTGTTGGCTACCGGGCTGCCTGCCTGCCCCGGGGTGGTGTCGGGAATCGCCTACACCGATGTCGATGAGGCGATCGACGCCGCCGAGTCGGGCCAAGACGTCATCCTGGTGCGCAGCTCAACGAGCCCGGACGACATTCACGGGATGATGGCCGCCCGAGGCATCGTGACCGAGATCGGCGGGGCGACAAGCCATGCCGCGGTGGTATCTCGCGAGTTACACCGACCCACTGTCGTGGGCTGCGGGATGGGGACGGCCGACGTGCTGGCCGGCAGAGAAATTACCGTCGACGGCACCGAGGGAGAGATCCGTGAAGGACTCCTTGAGCTTACCGCGTGGTCCGAGCGCGATTCCCCGGATCTGCTTCGGCTGACCGAGTTGGCTCGCGAACACAGTCCTCTGCGGGCATACAGCGTCGGGGAGTACCCGATGCTCCCCGACGGTTCCGCGGACGGGGTGCGGGCGGCGCTGACGGCCCGACTCACCGATGTTGTCTCGCCGCACCCGCTGATCACCATGCTGACCGCGCTGTGCTTGCGCGACACAGACACCACGAGCTAAACCACAGAAGGAGACACAATATGGGACGAGTCGAAGGCAAGGTCGCGTTCATCACAGGTGCGGCCCGCGGTCAGGGCCGTAGTCACGCGGTCCACTTGGCAGAACAAGGCGCAGATATCATCGCGGTCGACATCTGCGAGGACATCGCCACCAACGAATACCCCCTCGCGCGCCCAGAGGATCTCGACGAGACGACGCGCCTGGTCGAGAAGACGGGCAAGCGCATCGTGGCTATCCAGGCAGATGTCCGCGATCGCAACGCATTGGCCGATGCACTCGAGCAAGGCGTCGCCGAACTGGGGGGACTCGACATCGTCGTCGCGAATGCGGGCATTTGCCCGCTTGGCGAGCACACCTCGCCACAAGCCTTCGTCGATGCCGTCGACGTCGACCTCATTGGCGTCCTCAATACCGTGCACGCAGCGCTGCCGTACCTGTCCGAGGGCGCCTCGGTGATCATCACGGGCTCGGTCGCCGGTCTGCTGTCAAGTTCATCGTCGGGGTCGGGACCCCAGGGCCTGGGCGGAGCAGGTTACAACCTGGCTAAGCGCGTCATCGTCGAGTACAGCACGACGCTGGCAGCGAAGCTGGCTCCGAAGTCAATACGGGTAAACGCCGTTCACCCGACCAACTGCAACACCGACATGTTGCAGAGCGAACTGATGTACAAGACTTTTCGCCCCGATCTGACCAATCCCACGGTCGAGGAGGCTGAAGCCGGCTTCCGATCGATGCAGGCGATGCCGATCGCATGGGTTGAGCCTTATGACATTTCGTATGCGGTGGTCTATCTCGCTTCGGACGAGTCGCGTTATGTCACCGGGCTACAGCTCAAGGTCGATGCAGGAGCGACGATTCAGCGAGGCGTATGAGGCGTAGGGTCCGGGGGCATCGATCGTAGGGCCCTGTGCCTCGAGCTTGTGCAGGGGCACCCCCACCGAACTCTCTCGGCGATACCTCGCCGGTCACGACCGCCGTGCCCTCGTTCATATGCTGGCCCCTGCGCGCCTGAAGTCCATGCCGCCGTGCACATTTGATCGTTGCGCATGTCGTTGGTCGCATCGTTGATGTCGTCGATGCGCCGAGTCCACCCGTGTCGAAATGGTCATCGGAGGGGCGGGCGCGGCCTGCGTTGGGCGCGCCTGTTTCGCTGGCCGGACAACACCGTACAGCTACCCATTCGCGGGTGCAGGTCCGCCCCACGAACCCGTCTGGTTTAAAAGGCACGCCGTGCCAATCCGCCATATCGGCGGTGAACCGACGCGCCCGCGACGCAAGAGGTGGTGGCGAGTTCCTGCTGAATGAGTCCATCTGACCTGGCCCGCCGTTTCGAGCCGTGGTTATGCGAGTTAAGGGATCTGATCGGTGGACGTCCAGAGCGTTTCGAACTCTGTGGGGCTGATGTTACCGAGGTAGCTGTGGCGGCGTTCGATGTTGTAGAAGTTGTCGATGTAATCGGCCATGGCGGCGGCCAATTCGATGGTCGTAGCCCACTTGCGTGTGTTGAGCTGTTCGACTTGCATCCGCGCCCAGAACGACTCCATGGCGGCGTTATCGAAGCAGTCGCCCACGGTGCCGGTGGTACTGCAACAATGAACGTGCTAATCCCGTTATGCGACAGGCGGACCGGGCCGAATGTCCTCGCGCGATAAGCCCTTCAGTGATCGCGCGTCGGCGTTTTGGGGGCACCACCGCCTGCTCGTCGAACAGCTCGCGCGCATCGCGGGTCAGGACCAGCCCGGCCTCGAGCTGCGCGATGCGCTTGTGAGCCGCCGCCAGCTCGTCGGCCTCCACGCTTGCGGTGCCCTCAACAACGCCGGTGTCGATGATCACTCTGCCCTCAACTCGCGTGACCGTGGACCAATAACACGGGTACAGATTGGATGGACTCCATATCGGGGACTCGCCAGTGGCGCACCTTGGGTGGCGCAACTTACGTTGGTGCACCCCGGCGGTGCCAGACTCGGGCCTACCTCTGGGAGGACATCCTCCCGAGAAGAGGTGCAGAACGAGTGCTTTCGCCGATGGGCCGTCGCAGACATCGGGGGCCGCGGCCTGTGACGCCCGGCTCGCCGGCTATCTGGGCAGTCCGAGACCCCGCGAGATGAGCCCCCGCTGAACGTCGTTTGTTCCGCCGCCCACAACGAACATGATTGATTGTCGCAGGCCATATTCGAACGCTCCGCCCCCAGGAGCCGCCTCGGGACTTCCGAAGCCGAGCGCAGCAGACGGTCCGAACAGTTCCAGCGTGGCTTCGCCGAACTCCTCGGCCAGGTCGCCGGCCATCACCCCTGCCATAGCTGCGTCGAACATGGCGCCGAGGTCGCCGCCGCTCGCCTTTACCGCGGCAGCGACCAGGGCGCGGTTTGCTTGCACGGCCACCGCCAGGTCGCCTAACAACTTTCGCTTGGCTGACCCGCGGCCACCAACGTAGGTCATCACATCGGTACGAACGATGTTCAAGATGTCGTCGAGTTGACGGTGCATTGCGGCGGCGATGTTGCCCATGCTCATCCTCTCACCAGCGAGAGCTTCGACGACGACCTTCCAGCCGCCGTCGACCTCGCCCACGCGAGCTGAATCCGGTACCCGTACATCGTCATAGAAAACCGAGCACGAAACGTCGCCGGAGAGAGCGGTGTGCTCTTGGATGGTTACACCGGGGGTGTCCAGTGGGAACAGAAACACGGTGATGCCTGCATGACGGGGCTCCGCACCAGGGTTCGTGCGTGCAGCCAGCCACACCCATTCGGATTGGTGGGCACCGGTAGTCCAGAGCTTCTGTCCGTTGATGGTCCAGCTGTCTCCGTCACGGACGGCCGAGGTGCGCAGCGAAGCAAGATCGGATCCGGCCTCAGGTTCGGAGTAGCCGAGGCAGAAGTTCATTTGGCCGGCGGCGATGATCGGAAGGAATCGCCGCTTTTGGTCCTCCGTCCCGTGCCGCAGGATCGGTGCGCCGATGAGAGATACGGCGCCGAGGGGCTTGCCTGCAGCGACACGCAGATAGATGGTCTCCTCGTTGAGGACCACTTGTTCGGCGAGTGTGGCTGAGCGGCCGCCATATTCGGGAGGCCACCCGAAGCCGAACCATCCACGTTGCGCCATGGCGGTGACCGTGGGTTCATCGAGCGCGGCCGGCCTGAGCGCCTTATCCGCGGCACCGCGGTCGGCGATGAATTGCCGATACTCTGTACGAAACGCGTCGGCCGTTGGGCCCAAGTCAGTAGTGGGTAGGCTGGCCTCGGATTCGGCCAGTACGTCGCCGACCGATCCGTGCGCGGCCGTCACCGTCATTAGCATCGTGACGTCGGCATGGACGCGGCGAAACAGCCAAGGAGCGGGATGCTCTTCGAAGTAGCCGATCGCGGCCAGTGTGTGGTGCGCGCCGAGCTGCACGCGTGGTGCCACGGCGGTGATGTGAGCGATCGCGAATTCTGCAGCCAACGCCGCGGCTTCTGATGAGTCGAGCTGGGCAGACACTGCATCGTCGAGCAGAAGCTGGGCGGAACGCAATTCGATCTGACATTGGGCCGTACGCTGCTGGACTGCGCCGAAGCTGCCTATCAATTTGCCGAATTGCTTGCGTGACTTCGCGTGGTCGATCGCCAGTTCGTGGGCGAACTGGGCTGCGCCTATCGCGCTGGCGGCCTTGCCGAGGCGGACTTGGGTGAGCGCCCTCGTTGCCTGCGCAAGGGTAATGCGCACTTCTGCGACTGTCTGACCGAGTTCGATTGCCGTCCAACTCGGGATCGCCAAGCCAGGTAAGGGTTCTGCGTCGTTGACTTCGACCAGCCGTGCGGTACCGCCTGATGGTGGCACCACAAGTATGTGGGTGGCAGCCTGCCCGGCGTCGATGATGGGCCGATCGGTCCCTGCCGTCCTTTCATCGGCGACCACGGCGACCCTCATGACCCCCGCCGCGATGTCGTCGATGGTCAGCAACTCGTCGGCGGCGTACGCATCGACAATCGATAGGGGACATGCCGCGCGGCCGAGTCGCGAGGCCGCGGCCACGGCGAACGGGAATGCAGCGGCGCGGGCCAGTTCGAACCACCCCAGTGTGGCGCCTGCCGTCCACAACTCCGCCACTGACGCCCTGGGCGCATCGACGGGGCCGCCCCAATTCTTGGCGATCGCCTGGTCGACCGCGGCTGCAAACTCGCGGATTTCGGCCGAACTCACCGATTCCTCCATTCCGGCTTGCGTTTCATCGCGAAGGCGGTCATTCCTTCGATCGAGTCGGCGCTCGTTATCAATTCGTCGACGATGGGTGTCTGTGCATCGATGGCATCGACCGGATCGGCGACACGCTGTGTCGCCGACATTGCCTGCAGCGACAGGCGTACGGAGGTGGGCGAGACGTCCGCGATTTCTGCGGCGAGTTCACGGGCGGCCTCGAGTGCCGTACCCGGTGGCACCACGCGGTTGACCACGCCGAGCCGATGCGCCTCGAGTGCGCCGATGCGCCAGCCGGTGAGGATCATCTCGTTGGCAACCACTGGGGGCACCCTGCGCGGGAGCCGCACCAAGCCGCCTGCGGCGGCGATCAGGCCGACTTTCACCTCGCTGAGCGCGAACGTGGCGGTCGTGTCTGCGACGACCAGATGGCATGCCAGCACGATCTCGAATCCGCCGCCCATGGCGGATCCATTGACCGCGGCAATAACCGGCTTGTTCATCCCGCGGCGGTGGGTCAGTCCTCCGAATCCATTCAGCGGAACATACAGTGGCTTTCCGCTCACCGAGTAAGCCAGGTCGTTGCCCGCCGAGAAGGCCTTGTCGCCGGCGCCGGTGATGATCGCTACCCAGAGTTCAGGATCGGCGAAGTAATAGTCGAAGATATGGCCGAGTTCATCGTTGGCCGGAGGGTGCAAGGCGTTTCGTACCTCGGGGCGGTTGATGGTGACGATGAGAACGCGCCCATCTCTCTCGACGCGCGCATGCTGGTAGTCGTCGCGAAGGTGAACGGGTCTGGCGTACAACTGTTTCGCCGAGACGTCGGTGAGAGTGACTCGGTTGCCCGGACCGGTTGGTGTGACGAAGACGCGCGCGCCTACGGGTTGATCGGCCGTCTCAAGTAGCGCCATCAGCTCGGTGTCCTTCTCGGCGGCCAACGCGAGAAACCTTGCGTCGCTTGCTTCCAGTCGACCGATGACTATGCCGGTGTCCCCGTCGCGGCCTCGGTGGATGGTGAACGTCTCGATCGTGGCCCATCCGTGGGGGCGTGGGTCATGCGCAGGCTTCGCCCACTCGTCGATCTGGCGTTGAAGCCTTGCCGAGTCATCCTCACGCAACGCGCAGGGCGCGGTGCCGTACACCCCGGCCGACGTTTTCGACAGCATTCCCCCGTTGGCCGAAACCAAGGCGAAGGTTCCCGGCGCGCTGCGAACGCGACCGGCAGCTTCGGCGATCGCATGCATCGAGTAGTTGTTGCCTGCGCCGCCGAAGAATGGCAGGCCGCCGGTAAGGGTCAGGCCGCGCGGATCAGTTGGCGAAAGGCCGATCTGGTCGGCGATGTTGGACACTGCGATCGGGAAGCACGAGTAGAGGTCGAAGAACGTGATGTCGTCGAGCTTGACCTGCGCTACCTCGAGGGCGTGTGCGACTGCCATTGCTGCCGAGGGTGCGACACCCAGATCGGCACGCTCCATGATGGTGCGTTCTTGAAGATCGGCCTGACCGTGGAGGAAGACGTACTTGGCGGGGTCAATGCCGAGCCGGTGCGCGGTCGACAGCGAGGTGATCAATACGGCGGCAGCCTGATTGACGTGATCACGGGCGACGAGGAATCGTGTGTAGGGGTCGGCGATCATCCGGTTGCGGTCGGACGCCTCGATGAGTTCGCGTGCGGATCGGTGTTCTTTGCTGGCCGAGAAGGGATTGGCTGCCGCCACGCGAGTGAAGGGTGCGAAGAGCTCACCCATCGACACAGCATAGGCGTTTCTATTCACGCCGAGCGCGGCACGGCGTGCGTTCTCGAGCAGCGCGTACTGCGCCGGCGTATTCGTGAGCCCGTGCGACATCTGCTCGTGTGACACCAGGCCCTTGAGTCCGAAGCCTCGGTCCGCGAATGTTCCTTCGGGATCGGTCGGATCGTCGGAGAAGTCGGGCTTTACGTCTGCCTTGGCGAGATCACGGATGGTGGAGATCGCCTCCGCGCCGACCAGCAACACCGCCTCGGCGCTCCCTGAGGCGATTTCGCGGCTGAACTCCGTCACCAAGTGCTGAGGTGACTGGCCGCCCGCCACCTCGAGCACCGCCCGTCGTGGCGTCAATCCCAGTCTGCGCGCGACCGATAGCGGATACCGCGTCGATTTTCCTAGGGGGGCGCCGACACCGGGCCCGGAGTCTTCGAACTGCCGAGTCGCAGCGATTGTGTCGACTAAGGCTGCTACCTCATTGGCAAGGGCACCGGTGTCCTCGATCGCTGCGCGGGCCGCCAAAACCGCGAGCTCGATCGGCGAGTAGCCGCGGTAGCCAGGGCTATCGATGCGTTCAGCGAACTGGCCGACGCCGACAATAACCGGTGTGTGAGGGTCCAGTTCCGAGAGGTGCGACACGTTAATCCGCCACCGACGCGGTCAACCGTGCCACCGCCTCCACGTAGTCCTGCATCATTTCAGCTACTACCTCGCGCGCCGGGCGCACCTTGTTCATCAGACCCACACCCTGACCGACGAAGTAGGTGGCAAGCTGTTGAGCCCCGGGCTGGCCGTTCTCCGCCAATACATCGACACGACGAAGAACGGTCTCTGCGATGACAAACTGCAGGGGCAGTGGCAACGGAGCGGGCCCGTTGGCCTCGGGTGTCCACGCGTCGGTCCACGCAGAGCGGAGCTGGCGAGAAAACTTGCCCGTCCGGCCTTTTGAGCGCACCGTGTCGCGAGATGTCGCCTTTAGCATCTTTTTCACCGTGTACGGCGCGGTTTCTGCCTCTTCGGTAGTCAGCCAAACGGAGCCTGTCCACACCCCGGCCGCGCCCAGGGCGATCGCCGCAGCGATCTGCCCACCGGTCACGATGCCGCCGGCCGCCAACACCGGAACCGACCGGATGGGCTTGATGGCTTCCACGACCTCGGGCACCAACACCATGGTTGTTACGTCGCCGCAGTGTCCGCCCGCCTCGGTGCCTTGCACCACGAGCAGATCGACTCCGGCGTGGACTTGCTTGATCGCGTGTTCACGGGCGCCAACGAGTGCGGCGACGGGGACGCCTTCAGCCTTGGCCCGGTCGATCATGTTTGGCGGGGGTACACCCAGTGCATTCGCTATCAGCTTCACGGGATGCCGGAATGAGACATCAAGCAGTTCTTCACCCACGGAATCGATCGACTCCGCGGGCATGGTGAACGGGTGAGATCCGATGTCGCTCAGCGCGATGCCGTGCTGGGAAAGCACCTCCTCGACGTAGCGTCGATGATCCTCGGGGACCATCGCCTCGATGTCGGCGGCCGACAGATTCAACCCCTTACCGACGAACGTTTCTGGGCAGAGGATGTCCACACCGTATGGCTTTCCACCGATGTGGTCGTCGATCCACGTCAGCTCTTGCTCGAGCTCTTCAGGGGTGTGCGACGATGCGCCGAGAACACCGAAGCCGCCGGCTCGCGACACGGCGACCACCACATCACGGCAATGACTGAACGCAAAGAGCGGAAATTCCACGTCGAACATCTCGCATAGCAGGTTCTTCATCGAAATCGCGTTGCTCCTTTGGTTTTTGCCGATGTGCAAACAAGTGTCGTCCGCTGCATCGAACTGAATGCTAGGTGCCGATCTGAAACCTTGGCAAGAGCCAAGCCGGTTATTGCTCTATATTATATGTATTAAATAGCGGCAGGTCGATTGACCCGAACGCGTCGATATGCTTCGAGCCACGCTGAAGGCTCCCTGACGTGGCCACATCGGCGCCAGCCACCTCCGACGAGCACGTCGGGCTCGCGGGTGCCGGGATGACGCTGGTCTGACTGCCCCGCCGGTTCGCGCCGCCGCCGATTCTCCGCGGCGTCCACGGACACCGACGCGGCAGCTGATCGCACGGGTGGTCATCAAGAGCAGCCACCGGCGAGGTCGCCGCAGCGACGTCGAGAACGATTCCGCACCCTGGCGGTCGCAGCACCCTTGGTGGCTACCGTTCGTCGCGGTTGCGAATCTCGATCTCGCCGGCGGCTGCCATCTCATCGATCTCGGCTTCAGACATGCCGAGTATGTCCCGACAGATGTCGCGGGTGTCTGCCGCCATCGCCGGTGCCGGCCGCAGTTGTGGTTCCGGTATGACTTCGAAGAGAGCTGGCCCCATTAGGGCCTCCAGCGGAGCGGAGTAGCCAGGCTGCGGCTGAGCGCCCAACTGCCGACGGGCCTCGAGGTGGGGATCGTCCAAGAGATCTTTGACATGCGCCGCTGCACCAGCCGCCACTCCTGCTGCCTGCAAGTGCCGCTGTGCTTCGCGCGGATCGAGCGGCGCAATCCATTGCTGCAGAAGCGCGTCGAGCTCTTCCCGGCGCGCGACGCGATTCTCCGCGGTCGCATACTCCGGCTTGGCAACCAGATCCGGTCGGCCAATGGCTGTGGCTAAGTTGGCGAAGTCCTCGTCGCCGCCGACGGTCACTGCGCAGTAGGCGTCCTCGCCAGCGCACTGGTAAAGACCTGCTGGAGCGTCGAACTCGCCGCTGTTGCCCCTGGCGACCAGCGTTCCGGGCGAAAGTGATTCACGGACGTATTCGGTGGCCAGCTGGCAGAACACCGTTTCCATCTGGGCGATGCGGATTCGCCGCCCCGTACCTGTATGTTCGCGTTCGATCAGCGCAGCCACCACGCCGGCAGCGCCCACTTTGCTTCCGGCATGGTCCGGGTAGACGGTTTGGTCGTCACCGAATCCTTCGGGCGCATCCGGATGACGCCATAGCGTTGTCAGTCCCACCGTCGCGCGGACCAGCGGTCCGTAGCCCATGCGTTTAGCCCACGGTCCAGTGTCGCCCAACGCGCTGCTTTCGACGAGGATGATGCGGGGGTTGATGGCGCGCAGTTCTTCGTAGCCCAGGCCGAGTGACTCTAGTGTGCCGGGTTTGAAGTTCGTCAACACGATGTCGGAGGCGGCCACGAACCTGCGAAACAGCTGTTTACCCTGGTGACTGCGTAGATTGAGCCCGAGGCTGCGCTTCCCCCGATTTCCCAGGGCGAACCCATAACTCACTTTGTCCGGAGCGTCTGCCTGGCGCGCGCCGTCGAGAAAGGCGGGGTTCTCGACTTTGATCACATCGGCGCCCTGGTCGGCGAGCTGGCGTCCGGTTTCGGCGCCAACCACTATTACACCGAGGTCCAGCACTCGCACACCCGTCAACGGTCGCGGGGCAACGTCTGAGGGCGCTGATTCGGAGAACGGCGTGCGCGCCTCGAATAGCTCACCGACATGTTCGCCGAGTTCTGGTGCGCGGTGTCGAAAGCCCGCTCGCGCAGCGTCGAATTCCAGGTAGCCGCTTGGGATCGCGGCGCGCAACCCGGGCGCCACTTCATCCTGGAGGAACGATCCGCGTTCGGCCACGTGATCGCTGCGAAGGATCTCTTCTGCAGAGTTGAGCGGTGCGACTGCGATGCCCAGTGCCGAGGCCCTGGAGACGATTTCGTCACGTGTCTTGTCGGCGAAGAACTCCACAATGACGGGTCGAATTGTGGCCCAGTTCATGAAACGTGAAACAATCTGCTCGAAGGCAGGATTGGACAGTTCCTCAGGCTCCCCCGCCCAAGCGAAGAAGGCGCGCCATTGTTTCGCTGAGCCGATGAACATCCTGACGTGGCCGTCGGCGCACGGCACGATCGGATACATCATGCGCACGTCGGGTCGACCGGGTGCCATGTTGTACAGCGGTTGACCCATCGTCGCCGTGCCCGCCATCCCGAATCCGGGGTCGAGGGCTTGGACCACGAGGTCGAACAGCGAGACATCGAGAAAATCGCCCCGTCCACCTCGCAGCGCTCTGAAGTACGCCAGCATCGCGGCGTAGGCAGCGTCAACGGCGGCGGTTTGGGTGGCCAATTCGCCCGGCGGAACCAGCGGCTCGCGTCCGGGGGCCCCGGATCGCGTCAGAAGCGAGGACATCGCGATCAACACCGCCTCGCTGGACTTGTAGTCGCGGTAGGGCCCTGTCTGCCCGAAGTCGGTGATTGATACCACGACCAGCCTGGGATTGCGTTCGCGCATCACCTGGTGCCCGAGACCCAGTTGGGCGAGCCGCCCTGCAGGATGCGATTCCAAGCAAATGTCTGCGCTGTCGGTCATTTCGAGCAGGGCTTCGGGCCCCTCTGCGCTGCACGGGTCGATCACGACGCCGCGCTTGTTGGCATGTGCAGTTGCAAAGCGAATGCTATGCCCGTGATGCTGTGGCAGCTCCCGTCGAGACGCCGCACCATCGGGAGGCTCAACCAGGATGACGTCGGCTCCGAGGTCCGCCAGGAAGCGGCCGGCGAAGGCTGCAGGCCCATCGCAGAAATCGACGACGCGTACGCCGTTGAGTGGAAGTGCGTCGACAGGCTTCATTGCCGCCCTTTCCCTTGGGAGTCCCGCTAAATCAGAGGACACCAGTGATTTGTGGAGGTTTCGACGATTGGTCGCGGCTCAGGGATCCACGCGGCCAATGGATCTAGCAACACTGGTCAATCTTCGGTGCATGCCGAAACGTCTAGTCATCGCTGATGACCAGGGCGGCTGCTGGACAGGAGTCGGCTCCCATGCGGACAACGTCCTCTTGCCCCGATGGCACCGGCTTTTCGCTACCGATCGAGCTATAGCCCCCCTCGTCGAGGGTGAAGATCTGCGGAGCCGTTGCTTCACACATTCCGTGTGCCTCGCAGCGCCCCGAATCCACGCTGACCTTCACTACATCGTCCTTCCCTTTTTGGCCTCGAGCATCCGTCACCGATGCCGAGTGAGCAGCAGGGGCCACTCGGCCCTTGGCGTAGTCCGCCCGGCCGGCGTCGCTGCAGGCTCGCTTCGGTGTAAATGGCAAGCTGCGCAGTGGTTTTGCACCATCCGAATGTTTCCGGAAGCGTTGGTCGATGCCCCGTCCTGCGACATCAATGACCCAAGCGCCTCAGTCCGACGCATCGTGGGCGACCTGTTGCCGCGCAGTGCGCGTCGTTGAAGTGGCGCGTTGACAGTGGTTTCGAACAGGCCGGTCATGCATTCCAAGCGAGAATGACGGCCAGGCTCAGTGACAGTCCTGCACATCGCGGTGTATCCGTCTTCGCCGTCTGAATTTCCTGATACGAATGTAGGCCGTGCGGCACGCGGGTGTCAACCAAGAGAATAGATTATCTACATTATCTAGCCTTTTTGCGTCAGCTCGCTACCGTCCATCGCGCGGTCCTGATCTGACAACGCGATCAAGTCTCGTTCGGTCCAATCTTGGGCCAGACAATCATCGCGCAAAGGTGGCGCGGCCTCGCACATCGGTGTCAACGTTCAGAGGTGCAGGCAAGGGGCCAGTCAGCCTGTGAGGATCACACCGGCCGGATGTCAAAATGGCGGACGGGACGTCAACAGCCAAATCACTGTCCGGGGGCCGGTCCATCGACGCCCGTAGGTTCAGTACAGCAGATCGATGAGACGATCTTGGTTCTGTGTTTTGGCGAGATACCGGCGCGCGCTCTTCATGTGATCGCGCCACACTCGCTCGGCGGCCTCACCGTCGCCCGTATGGATCAACTCGGTGGTCTTCTCATAGCCGCGCAGTGCCCGGCGGTCCGCGCGCCGAATCTCATCACTGTCTGGTCCGATTTTGTCGAGCGACTTGGCAAGCTCACGCTCGATGATTTCCGACAACATGCCGATAGTCGCCGTGAGGGTATGGTTTCCCGATAGTTCGACGAGTTTGACGTGGAACCGCACGCCCGCCCGACCGAATTCGCCCGGCTCATCGATTGCCGCTCGCACCGCCTCCAATTCGGCATCGAGCCGCTTGAGTGCATCCTTTGTCGCCGATTCAGCAAGCCGGCGAACAGCGGGCGGCTCGATGGTGAGACGGGCGTCCCACACATCGGCGATGGTGGTGCCGGACAGCATCAGGATCATCCCGAAAAGATCCGCGACTGCATCAGGCCCTGGAACCGTGACACGGGCCCCTCCAGGGGGGCCTCGCCGGATGGTGACCAGTGAATCACCCTCCAGCAGCCGAAATGCCTCTCGAAGAGTGGGCCGGGACACTCCGTAACGGCCAATGAGTTCCGCTTCGGTCGGCAACCAGTCACCGTCGACCAGCTCTCCCCGCGCAATCATGCGCCGGATCTGGGCAGCAACCTGGTCCGACATCTTTAGCGGACGTACACGATCGCGCGAATCGCCAAGAACGAACGGCTCTCTGTCGCTCACGCGCGGCCCTTCCAGCTCGATACATTATCGCTACTTCTAGTGAATCTAAATCCTACACCAGGACAGCCGACGAGTCGGTTCGTGCGACACAGGTCGCCGATGGGATCGCCGAGCGGTACGAGCGACATCGTCATTGGCGGACTCCATGGGGTCAAGCCGCACAAACTGCGGCCCCTGGGCATCGTCGATACCGCTGTGGTACACCGAATTCCGTCCGATGTGATCATCGTGGCAGCTTCGTCGCGGGCGCCGGTGACCGCGCGGCGAACGCCTGAGGTCTGGTAGCGGCTATCAGCCACAGGAGAGGAAGACAGATCCGAGGTTTCGGCCGGCAAGCCAGCTCATCTTCGCCGTGCTGCATGTTCAGAGCGCTTCGCAATGAGCCGATGACGATCGGCCACGGGACAACCTGTCCCCTGGGTCGTGATCGCAAACCGGATCCGGCTGGTGAGACTCCGTAGCTCCGGCTCGATGTCACTTCCCACATAGCCGCGAATCCACGCCTGTAGCGGGCTTGCTAGTTCGGACGGTAGTTCTGCTTCGCTATCCGCAAGGAGGCCGATCACATCTTTGATCGCGTCTACATGTTCGCCAGCACCGATTTTCGCGCATAGCCAGGCACGCGCGTCCGGGCGCAAGTACACCGCGGCAGCGGCGGCCAATGCCCACGCCAGCGCGACCTCCTCGGCGTAGTTCAGCGCGCTACTCGATCCCGAGATATTGCCGATGTCCACGCGACGGTCCCTTTCTCGTTGTGCCGGTTCACCGATATGCCGTTGAGAGCGCCTGGACTTGATATTTGGGGAGGGTGCCAATGACCCAAAACCGAAACAGCGCGACACCTACCGGTTGCACGGTTGAGTTCTCCGACGATCGAGGGTTACTATCTAGATAATATATCGTAATCACAGTGCCGGTGCGTCGGTCGCGGGAGGTATTTTCGGTGATCGAGTCCGCGGCCACGCCCGACAGCACGCCGGCGGGAAGCGCGATCGCGATCTCTTGGTTCGCCGCAAGGGCGGGCGGTCGGCGTCGGGAGGTCTCGTCCGCCCCAGAGCGCATCGGCTGAAACGGAAACCTACTGTGCCAGCAACATTAGGTCGAGCCAGCGAGTGACGGCCCTTGACAAGGGGCGCGGTCGGTGGATTAAGAATATCTAGACGTAGAAATGCCTGAGCTTGCCGCCTTGGTGGCGGCGGGCCGTAGGGTCAGATGTCGCATGGTCATGGTCGAAGGGAGCCGCTATGGACAGGCCGATTGGTCGCCACCCGCTAGCTAGCGACATCGACTACACCAAGGAACCATTTCGAATTGGAGTCCTGAGCGATCTGCCCGGCTATGCCGGGTTGGCCGATGTGTGGGTCGACGGGTTGCGACTCGCGTTCGAACACTGCACTGCTGTAGGGATCATCGACCGGCCAGTCGATCTGGTGATCAGCGAAGAGCTCGGTCAGCCATGGCGATCTGGGCAGTACATGGTGAGGGCGTGGAACGATCTGGTCGACCAGGACGTGCTAGGCGTGGCCGGTCCTATGACCACCGACAACTCGCTAGCTGTGCTCTCCGAAGTGCTGCGCCGTGGCGTCCCAACGATGACGTTGTGTGGCAGCCAGATCTATGTCGGACATGCCGCGTTCAACTTGTCCAACGGAGGAATGGCGGACGAACCTGCCGTCATGGCAGCGTGGTTGGCCAACGAAGGCCATTCCCGGGTCGCGGTCCTCTACGACTCGCCATCCCAGATCGGGGCAGAGTATCTCGCGTACTTCCTGCGCAGCGCGGCTTTCGAGCACCTGCAGATTACTGCACAGATACCGCTTTCCCCGATGCCAACGCAGGCAGAGACCGACGCAGCAGTACAGCTGGCCAAAGAGTCCGGCGCAGATGGGGTCGTCTATTTCACGCTCGGCGCGGCCGAGGCAACATCCAAACTGCCCCGAGCCTTCAGTCGACTTGAGTGGTCACCCCCCCGAATAGCGTGCACCGCATTCGTCCAAGCCTCATACACGGAAACCTTTCGCGGCTACTGGGAAGGGTGGACAGGCGTCGACCAAGTTCATGAGGGCAATTCCGTCTTCCAGCAACTACTAGATCGCTTTGATCAGCGTTTTGGTTATCGGCCGGTCAACTCCGCTGCGACCTGTGCGTGGGACGTCGGCCATTCATTCGGCATCGCGCTTGGGAGGATGCGGGTAATAAGCCCTGCCGGGCTACGCGATTCCCTGGAGACTGTGCGCAGGCTTCCGGCCGCGTCAGGTGGGCCTGGCACGACCATTACCTTTGGGCCAGAAGATCATCGTGGGTACAAGGGCCCAGACTTCCTGCTCCTTAGGAACGTGACCAACGCCGTGTACGGTCTTACCGGCACAGTGCCGGTGGTCGCTCGCTGACGCGGTCCAAGGGCCTAAGGAGTACATAACCGCCATGACAGAGTTCGACACCATCGATTTCCAGGTTGCAGACCATGTCGCGACGCTCACGCTCAATCGGCCCGAGAAGCTGAATTCGTTCAACAAGCGTATGGCCGACGAAGTGGCCGTTGCGTGGCGCCGGATTCGCGAGGACGAGAGAATTCATGTAGCAGTCATCCAAGCCAACGGCGAGCGGGCGTTCTGTACCGGCATCGACGTCGCGGAGGGCAAATGGTGGGGGCATGAGCCGATCTTCAATCAAGAGGATCCTGGCGTGCTGCTGGGCCCCAAGGCGCATCAGGTGTGGAAGCCGGTGATCGCCGCGTTGCACGGCATGGTGGCCGGTGGGGGAATGTATTTCGTCAACGAGTCAGACTTTGCGATCTGCTCAGAATCGACCGTTTTCTTCGACCCACATGCGAACGCGGGGATCGTATCCGCGCTCGAGCCGATGGGTATGCTTGCCCGCGGGGTCCCCTTCGGCGACGTGATGCGATGGGCATTGCTCGGAAGCGAGGAACGAATCGGCTCCCAAACCGCCCTGCGTCTCGGGCTCGTCACCGAAATCGTGCCTGATGACCAATTACGCTCTCGCGTAGCCGAATTGGCAGCAGACATCGCAACCCGTCGACCTGAGGCAATCCAGGGCACGGTACGTGCGTTGTGGGAAGCACGCGACCTGCCGCCGAGCATTGCTCAACGCCATGGCATGTCTTATACACACTTGGGCAATGCCGGCGCCAAAAGCGACCCCCGCACCAACAAGCGGCCTCCTCGCGTGCGCTGAACGTGGACGACGGTTGATGCCACGCCACCGTACGGGAACGACAGGGGCGCGAGAATAGCTGCTGGCCGCGGCTCGTCGAACTCAAGGCAAAGAGATAAGGCGAGGCGCCGGCCACCTCGCCGAAGTCTCAGCGCGACAAGTCGACTTCCTACCGTGCAGCCACAGATTGCGTAGCACCAAACCGTATGCGGATACTGGGCGTCGCCCCAACTCTCGGGCCTCTATGCCGAAGATCAGTCAGCCGATCACACATTGATTCGCACAGAGCGTCTGGGTGAATCCCGCAATGCGATGGCCACGGAGGCGATGCGTGAACCATGGACTCTAGGCTCAAGCGCAGACTCGCGGGTCACATGCAAACCCGCTTGCATCGACATTGTTTCTCTAGATAAACTGGATATTTAAGCAACGCGACATCGAGGAGACAATGTGAACCCTGTCCTTCGCAGACGAGGACAGGTTCTTCCAACGTGACGTCCGGAGCTGGGCGCCAAACGACTTGCCAGACTGCATTCGAATCTCCGAAGGCTTGGTCGCCAGATCACCGATATGGTGCGCGATTCCGGTCAGCGGTGCCAATGTCAGTCTCGACAACGGACACCGAATCCGGCGTTGCAGACCATAGCCATCCAGATCCACCGTGCCATGGGATTCACGGTCGAAGACAGTGCCCGCCGCTTTGCCAAGCGAACACAAACCGGCTGTTACACAGAGGGTTTCGATCGAGCACCAGAACTACCGGCGGATTGTGCGACCCGCGGACAAAGGAGTATGTGTGATCTCCCCCGACCTGAACACCGAGACAGTGAACGGTGTCGGCGTCGTGTCGTTCAACCGACCACACCGTCACAACGCCATAACTGATGCCCTCTTCGAGAAGTTTTGTACCGCGTTGCGCAACTGCCTCGGCGATCCGTCCGTGGCGTGCGTGCTCATACGCGGCGAGGGCCGATCGTTTTGTTCAGGGCGGGACACAGCCGAGCTGGGTCAGCGGACAGTAGGCGAGGACGACTTCGCCTTCGTCATGAAGCACCAACGAATCCGACTGGAAATACTCGACTCAACGAAGCCTGTCGTTGCGGCCGTCCAGGGCGCAGCTCTCGGCGGCGGCTTCGAGATCGCGTTGTCAGCCGACATCCGCATCATCGCAGAGGATGCATTATTCGGCCTGCCCGAGGTCGGCCTGGGACTAGTCCCTGATACGGGAGGAACACAGATGTTGCCGGCCCTCGTGGGGCCGGCGCGCGCAAAATACTTGGTACTCAGCGGCGCCCGCATCGATGCCCGCACTGCATACGCATGGGGTCTGGCCGAAGAGATCGTGCCAACCGAAGCACTCTACGACCGTGCGATGGCGCTGTGCCGTCACCTGGCAGCACAGCCGAGGCTGGCAATCTCAATGGCAAAGCTGCTGGTCAACCAGTCGACCGCAGGCGATATCCGCAACGGCATTGGCCAGGAGTTGCTCGCACAGACCGCGTTGTTCAGCTCGCAGGAGTATCTGGCCGCGAAGGAAGCTCCGCGACGGCGGGGCAGAAATTCGACTGGTAACAACCGATCTGAGAATCCAGGGCTCTGACATGCCGCTACCAGCGCCGCCTCGGCTAGGCACCACAATGCTGCCGCCGGACACCTACGCCGGCCAGGTTGTCGTCGTCACCGGCGGTGGCACGGGACTAGGCAGGGCTATGGCCGTTGAGTTTGCCCGGTTAGGGGCGACAGTCGCCATCGCCAGCCGCGGATCCGAACATCGTGATAGCGGTATCCGGGCAATAGAGGCCTTGGGCGCCAAAGCCATCGGCATCGCACTCGATGTGCGCGACGAGGTTACGGTCGCAGCGACGTTCGATCAGATCGAGCAGCAGTTGGGTCACGTCGATGTCCTCGTCAACAACGCCGCCGGAAACTTCCCATCCCAGGCCGTGAAGCTATCGGCCAACGCCTGGCGCAGCGTGGTTGATATCGTGCTAAATGGAACGTTCCTCTGCAGCACCGAGTTCGCACGCCGCGCGATCGCAAGTGGTGCACCTGGAGCTATCCTCAACATCGGGGCAACCTATTCGTGGACCGGTGGTCCCGGTACAGCCCACTCCGCCGCCGCGAAGGCGGGCGTGACCAACCTCACCCAATCCTTGGCGGTCGAGTGGGCGCCAAAGGGCATCCGTGTGAACTGTCTTGCTCCCGGCCTCTTTCCGCATGAGGACCTGCCTCCCGTCTTGCTTGAATGCCAGAATCCCGAAGCAGACGGTGCCCGGATTCCCGCTGGCCGGGTTGGAGAGCCCCACGAACTCGGCTGGGCTGCAACCTATCTCTGCTCGCCGTTCGCGGCTTACCTCACTGGTCACACTTTGGTGATTGACGGCGCGAACTGGTTGCGCCGCGGACTTACGATGCCTGAGTTCGTTCCGATCGACGAACAGTTTCCGCAGTAAGCTCCCGTTGGCCGGACTGCGGCCAGCCGCTCAGATTCGCTTGCTGTTGCGACCGGCGTCTAGAACCGCTGAGCTCCGTCGATGCGGATGACGGTTCCATTGAGGTAATCGTTGTCTGCGATGGACAGTGCGAGCCGTCCATATTCGTCCGCGCTTCCCATGCGTTTCGGGTTGGGCACCAACGGTCCCCACTTCGCTTGTGCTTCCGTTTCATCCATCTTGTATGCGGGAGTAAAGAAGGTACCGGGGGCAATTGTCATCACTCTGATGCCGATCGGGGCGAGGTCGCGCGCCGCCGTGAGGGTCATGCCGATAACGCCGCCCTTGGCCGCCGAGTAGCCCGACTGGCCCACTTGGCCCTCGTAGCCGGCGATGCTGGCTGTGCCTATGATGACTCCGCGCTGACCCGACTCCAGCGGGTCGTTCGTAGCCATCTGTTCTGCCGCTCGACTGAGCACCGTGAAGGTTCCTGTCAGGTAGATCTCGACGGTGCGGCGGAAATCCTCGACGGGATAGGTGCTACCAGACTTGTTGACGATACGTGCCTGCGATACTGGGCCGCCATGAACGATGACCGCAACGCGCAACGGTCCTTTGCCGGCCGCTGCGCCGATCGCTGAGCGGACGGAATCCTCGCTCGTAACGTCCGTGCGAATGTACTCGGCCGCGGTACCCAGTTCATCGGATAGTGCAGCACCAGCCTCCTCCGCTAGATCGGCGATCACCACACTCATGCCAGCAGCAGTGAGACGTCGCACCGTGGCGGCCCCGAAACCACCCGCCCCGCCGACGACGATTGCCGATCCACCCCGCAGTTCCATCTGAACACCCCTTCTCGATTTCCCTGATTGCGGCTCACAAACGATCTGCAGGGCGCGAGCGCTGCGTCAGCAACTTGACGACAGCACGATCTCGCAGCGTCTCGGGTCGTCCCACGGCCACTGCGTTGGCACGGGCACGACGCAAGAGCAGATGCGCCGGGTGTTCCCATGTGAAACCGATTCCGCCATGGATCTGAATCGATTGCTCGGCAGCGAACACCGCTGCATCGAAAGCCTCGGCCGCCGCCAGCATGCAGTCCACTTCATTGGGCTCATCGCCTTCGGCAGCAGTGAACACTTGACTGCGCGCCACCTCCAAGGCAACGAGCATGTCGGCGCAGCGGTGCGAGATCGCCTGAAAACTCCCTATCTTCCGGCCAAACTGCTCGCGATCGCCGGCCCATGCCACCGCCATCGCCAACGCGCGAGCTGCGATCCCGACCGAATCGGCGGCCACAGCCAGCAGGGCCTGGCAACGAGCTTTATCGAGTGCGCGACGCAGCTCGTGACCACCCGTTAGAACTTCACCGGCCGCCCGTGTCAACGTCAACCGAGCCACGGTGGCCGTCAGGTCAAGTGGCTGCTCCACCTCGACGCTGACACCGTGGCTAGCCGGGTCAACCGCCACCAACACCTCGCCGTCGACCGGCGACGATGGGGTTGAAGCGAGCACCAACAGCACTTCGGCATGTGGCGCTCCGATCACAACGGGTACATCGCCAGTCAGCGACGAGCCGTCCCAATGAGGTAACCCTACCCCCGTTGTGATCCAACCGGCGTCGTCAAGCGGAATCGCAAACGCTGCAGGTGCACCGGCAGCGATGCGCCGGGCGATCGCAGTGGCACCCGCAGCGACAGCGACATTGAGCGCAATAACGCTGGGCACCAAGGGAACCGGCGCGAGCGCTTTGGCCGCTTCCTCGATCGCGGCATAGAGCAGCCGCGGCAGTGCCGCGGCACCGCCAAACGATTCACCAACAGCCAGGCCAGGAAGACCGAACTCGACCAATGCGGACCACACCGCCGAATCACAACGGCGGGTAGAACCTTTCAGATCAAGTGATGCCGTCACGTCGACGCGAGCATCGAGTGCCTTAACCAAAACCTCCCGTAGCTGCGCCTCACTCTCGTCGGTGACCGCAAGGGGTTCCCCCGGTTTGACGCTTGCCGATCGGATGCCCTCTTCGCGATGCGACGGCAGCCCCAAGACAGACTCGGCGATCGTGTTGCGCTGAATCTCCGCCGTACCGGCTCCGATAGTGCTGGCGCGCGTTTTCAAATAGCCGTAAGTCCAGCGACCACCGTCTATGGCATGGGGCGCCCGGCTTCCGAAAGCGCCGCACGGGCCGGCCGCCCGCAACGCAAGCGTGTGCATATGCTGCTCAAATTCCGACCGCACCAATCTGTTGACTGAGGCGACACCGCCTGGATCGTCGCCGCGAACCGCCGCATCGAGCGCACGCGCACTGTTAGCAGCAATTGCGCGCACGCCGGACTCCATCCGTGCAATCTCCTGTCGTACCAACGGGTCTGAGTCCAGGCCCTGTTGAACGAGCACGTTCAGCACTTGATCGACCGTGCGCCGGTACCTGAACTCGCCAGCGAGAAAAGCTGTGGCCCGCTCGTGCCCAAGCGAGGTTCGCATGATCGACCAACCCTTGCCCTCCTCGCCAACCCTGTGCTCGACGGGCACTTCGACGTCATCGAAGAAGACCTCGGCGAATTCGGCGCCACCGCTGATATCACGCAGCGGCCGGACCGTAATTCCGGGACTGCGCATCGAGATGAGCAGATAGCTGATGCCCCCGGAGCCACGCCCGGGCGAACCTGTACGCACCAGTGCGAACATCCAGTCCGCTTGGTCAGCCATCGTCGTCCAGACCTTTTGCCCAAACACCCGGTAGACGTCCCCGTCGCGCACCGCACGAGTGGATAGCGACGCCAGGTCGCTGCCTGCTCCGGGTTCTGAGAAGCCTTGGCACCAGAACTCGTCTGCTCGCAGCAGCGGCTGCAGGAACCGTTCCCTTTGCTTGGGGGTGCCGTGCTGGATGAGCACGGGGGCCACGATGAACGACATTTGGCATGGGTGCGCTGGCACGCCCGCGGCGGCGGTCATTCGGTGGTAGTCGAGTTGATCCTCCAGCGACAGTTCGAGGCCGCCGGCAGACTTCGGCCAACCCGGACCGGCGAGGTGATTGTCGACCAGTTGAGCCTGCCAGCGTCGCGCGAGCGCAATCCGATCGCCCCCCCGACCGCCCACCGCGTGAAGTGGACCGAAATCATTCATCAGTTGTTGTAGACGTCGACGCCAATCGTCGATTGACATCAGAGCTTCCTTCTTCATAGTCGACGTAGTTAGAGATGTTGCGAGATCGGGCTATCTTGCCCGCGGCCTTGCAACGCCGCGGTTACCTGCGAATATACTTTTAGCAGCAGCTGCACCCGGCCGAGTATAGCGTACTACATAGATAACTACGTTAGGTAACTAGATGGCAATGCAGGCGGTGGCGCACTGGTGCTGTAGAGCCCTGGTCCGGAGTCGCGCTTGCCCAACACGTCGACGACGCTGGCGCGGGCGCCTTCTGATACATGATTCGGCGACCGCCATGCCTACGTCGTTATCGACGCGTCGGCGGCCCTGCAGGTTTACGACCTAGCACGTGGACGGATGCTTCTCGGGTGAGCATCCTTCGTCTTGAGTGGTGCAGCCGCCACGCCGCTCACATCACGCCGCAGTCCACCAGCGCAAAACCTAGATGATTTACTGAGTTGTCTAAGTGCTCCATCAATCGGAGGTCTAACGTGCCTGGGCAAAAGTTTTTGGCGCCGCTCATGGCTCCCCTGGACGCAATCGGTGCGATTCGATCTCCGAAGACGGCTGAGTTGATTGCGGGGACCTTGCGCCGAATGATCATTGACGGCCAACTTGCCGACGGCGACTTCTTACCGAATGAGACACAGTTGATGGAACATTTCCGGGTAAGCCGGCCGGTAATGCGCGAAGCCGTGCGCGTGCTGGAGGCCGACCGGTTGGTGGAGGTACGTCGCGGGTCGCGAACCGGCGCACGCGTGCGGGTGCCCGGTGCGGAAATCGTGGCACGCTCCGCCGGTCTGCTCCTCGAAATCTCGGGCGCAACCCTGGCAGATGTCATGACGGCGCGGATCGCAACCGAACCGATGGCTGCAAGACTTCTCGCTGAGCACGGTACCGAAGACGCGCATCAGGAGTTGCAACGCCTCGTCGGCGAGATCCCCGCGGCCTGGCAGGCGGGCCAACTCGGAACTGCTTCGGCAAACCTGCATCGGCGAATCGTCGAGTTGTCCGGTAATGCCACGTTGAGCGTGATCGCCGGCATGTTGCACGAGATCGCAGAGCGTCACAGCAATACGGCGATTCGCGAGCAGAGCGTTCCGAAAGCGCATTACGAGGAATTGATCAAGTCATACCGCCGTCTGATGGATCTCGTTGCGGCACGCGACGGCGACCTTACTGAAGCTCATTGGCGTAGGCACATGGAGAACTCGGCGCAAGTCCTCCTCAGGGGCTACGAAACAACCAGGGTTCGAGACATGTTTCTGTGAGCGGCGCTCTTGTTCGCACGATTAGTCGGTCGGGTCGGGCGCCGCCATCGGCCATTCCGTGTCACCTAGTAGTCCGAGGACCGTCGGGCCTAGCGGCCGGCGTCTGTGGACCGTCACGCCGGGAAGTTGTAAAGACGGCGGACGTTGAGTTCGACCATCTTGTGTACTTCGTGATCAGGCACGTCGACGAAATTTTCCGACGCCCGCTTGCGGCTATGCGGCCAGTAGGAGTCCGAATGCGGGTAGTCAGATTCCCATGTGATGTTGTCTACCCCAATGAGATCGCGGTTTCTCATGCCGCTGAAGTCGTCGATGAAACAACCGTGTACGTTGCGCCGGAACAGATCTGATGGTCTGACGCTCTGGTTGATGTTCTGGTAGAAGCGGTGACGCTCCCAGGTAGCGTCCATCCGTTCCAGCATATAAGGCAGCCAGCCAATCCCACCCTCGCTCAGCCCGACTTTCAATTGCGGAAAGTTGTGGAATACCGGCGAGAACACCAGGTCTGCCAACGCGTACATGGAGTTGCAGGCGAACAGGGTGATCATGACCGCCATCGGTGCCTCCGGAGCGGTGATGGGAGCCGATCCCGACGTCCCGAAGTGCATCGTCAACGGCATGTCGCAGTCCGTCGCAGCAGCGAACACGGGATTCCAATGGTCGGTGTGGAGAGACGGAAGACCCAGCGGCACTGGATTCTCCGGAAAGGCGATGCACTTGGACCCCTTAGCCGCCATGCGGTAAATCTCCTGGACACAAAGCTCCACATCCCACAGTGGCAGCACAGTCATCGGGATGAACCGGTCGGGCGCTTCAGCGCACCATTCGTCGACGTTGAAGTCGTTCCATGCCTGAACGCACAACAGGGCCAACTCCTTGTCCTTACCGTCGAGGAAGACAGTGCCCGCGAATCGCGGGAACGACGGAAAGTTGATCGCTCCCCAGACGCCGTCGATGTCCATGTCCTCGATACGCGCCGTGGGGTCGTAGCACCCCGGAATCATCTCGTCGTAGCGAGTGGGCTCGAGTCCAAACTCCTCGGGCTTCTTTCCTGCGACAGCATTCAGACCGATGTAGGGATAAATCCGCCCTTCGTAGCGCCACACTTCCGACGGCGGACCGCCGGCAGATCTGGGCTGCTCGATGATCTGCGGCCCCACCTCGCGGTAACGGGAAGGCAGACGGTCCGACCACACCGTCGGATGCTCGATCAGGTGGTCGTCGGTGGACAGGAGTTTCATCCAAGGCTGCAACGGCATACGTTCATCCCTTTCCGCGGTCGGGGAACGACCTTCGAGCCCCTGAACCCAACCGAGATCATCAACTTTGAGAATACTTAAGAGACATAGTACGTCATCAGAAGCGCTTCTGATCGACAGTATCTCATCATAAAGGAGCCTTTGGAAGGCTACGACGGTCACCAGCGTGTGCGCGTTGTCCGGGTACATGGCCCACAGTGGCCGGGTCAGCCCGCCCGCGGATTTCGCCGGCGTGTAGCGGGTGGCCGTCAGCATGCAGTCATCGGAATCCGAACGGTACGAGCGTCTCGACCGATGCGTTGCTGGGCAAGACGTTGCACTCGTGAATCACACGGCAGTCAGCGCGTATCACCAACCGACTCGCTGGCACAGGCGCCGTCGTCACCGGCATGGCACTGCCGCCGATCAAGGCGTGGCCAAACTCTGAATCGGCCCGGCCCGCACCTGCCTGCCCGATGCGTGCAATGAGCACCCACACTGAGTTGGCGGATACTCCCTATAGTTTGGGGACTGCCATGGCCAACTAGAGTTCGGTGCAGGCTGGACGATGGAGCGCAATGACAGACACCGACCTCACCGGGTCATCAACCGTCAGTGCGTCGGAGACGAACACCCGTGGGCTTCCGCCCGAAGTCAAACTGGCTCGCAAGGTCGCCAAGAGTCTTGAGGCCGACATCCTGGCCTCAAATGCTCTTGTCGGAGACATCTATGCCTCCGAAGACGATCTGCGCAGTCAGTTTGGAGTCGGGCGTGCCGTCGTCCGAGAGGCAGTTCGGCTGCTCGAACATCATGGCGTTGCCCGTATGCGGCGGGGCCCGTACGGCGGACTCGTCATCCAGGCACCAGATGCACGCGCCCTGACCCGAGCTGTCGTGGTGTACCTCGAATACGTGGGAACCACCGTCGAAGATCTGCTGGCGGCCCGTAGCGTTTTTGAGCCCTACGCCGCCAAAATGGCCGCTGATCGGATCAGCGAGACAGACGCAGTCGGCCTGCGTCAAGCGCTTGAAGCCGAAAACCACTTCGAGGGGCCGCTACCCGCGCGGGACGCGGTCCACCGCGAACTCGCCGCCGCCTGTGACAACAAGGTCATCGCACTCTTCATCGACGTCGTTGTCCAGCTCACCGCCCGCTACGCGACTGTGCCCCCACAGCCACAGGGCGTCGACCGCGACGAAATCGGCGATAAGGCCCACCTAGCCCATCAGCGCATCGTGGATGCGGTGATTGCCGGCGACCCGACGGCGGCGGAATCAAATTCACAGCGCCACTTGCGGTCGATGCGCGATTGGCTCCTGTCGACAGAACAAACGCCCATCGCATACCGACTCCATGTTGCCCAACCGCACGCAGTCAGCGACGGTGGCCCCAAGGAAAAACTCGCCGAACTCGTCGCGCGCCAACTCATGGCCGAGATCGCGGCCAGCGGAGTGGAACCAGGCCAGATCTATGGATCCGAAAACGAACTCGTGAACCGCCTCCAAGTCAGCCGTGCGGTCTTCCGGGAAGCCGTCCGGCTGATGGAGCACCACGCGATCGCCCGGATGCGCCGCGGCCCGTACGGCGGGTTGGTTGTTGGCCGTCCAGATCCCTCAGCGAGCGTGGACGCACTGGCTGTGTATCTGGAATACGAACGCGTCGGCATCGACCAGCTCCGGGAGGCACGCCAGTTGATCGAACTCAGCGCTGTCGATGAGTTGGTGCGCCGCCGCCGCGATCCCGATGTTGTCGCCGCGCTGCAACACGGACGTCTTGACGCGGATTCTGACCTGGAATTCGACGGCGGAGCGTTGTCGCAGGCATTTCACATCCAACTTGCCGAACTGGCCGGCAATCCGGTTCTCACACTCTTCCTCCGAATCATCGTTTCGGTGTGGGGGCAGCGGCAGCGCGCGACAGTCGACCCGTCTCGGATATCCGCAGACGCGCACCAAGCCGCCGCCAACGCGCACCGCAAAATTGCCGAATCAATACTCTGCGGCGATCGTCCACTGGCCCGTCGGCGGTTGATCTCACATTTC
This sequence comes from Mycobacterium sp. RTGN6, assembly GCF_033804605.1. Taxonomy (NCBI): domain Bacteria; kingdom Bacillati; phylum Actinomycetota; class Actinomycetes; order Mycobacteriales; family Mycobacteriaceae; genus Mycobacterium; species Mycobacterium sp. RTGN6. The sequence continues at coordinate 641,163 of NZ_JAPZKZ010000002.1, read as the reverse complement.
GGCGCGCTTCAGGACTGGCTCGACTGAAGCCGCCGCGCCACATCCACCGTGTGGTCACGCCGGCGCGCGCCACAGGATAGGTACCGTCACAGCAGATCGCACGTTGTGGCGATTCAACTCTCAACGAAACGCCAGCACGAGCAGCTGCCAATGAGATGCCCGTCCGCGTGGTGAAGAGGTCAGCACCAGCCCGTACATCACTCTGGTGATGCTTCTTCAATGGCTGTGTCAAGGCAAATCCGCCCCACCATGACGGAGGTATTTGGCCCAGCGTTGGGTGCAGCGAAGTCCGGCCTGCGACCTTGCCCAGGCAGGGCACTGTAGTCGATCGGCTACCGCGGCGCGAGGTCGTCGAGCACGACGTCGGCGATGATCGAGGGTAAGTGGTGTCCCGACGACGCAACCGCTCTGAGCGTGCAGTTGGATAGCTCGTTTGCCGGCCGACGAGCGTGTCTAATAGGCAGGAGAACGTCTTGCTCTCCTTGCCACATTGTCAGCTCCGTCGTCAACAGCGGCTTCCCGGAGGGCGGCGATGACCCAACTAAGCTAAGGGCCTGGCCGTCGAGTGCCACCCGATCCCTGCTGCCGGCCGTTTGTTGACGACGGTCGAAAACTAGGCCAGAAGCGACGGGGTGGGTTCTAGTCAACGTTGCAACACTGACGGACCGTTCGGCGAATCTCTCACGCGAGGTAGCGGTCGGGTGCCCAACGGCCCAGCCACACCAGCGTCGCGGCAGCCCGGGGCGACCAGCGTGCCGCGCGGATGAGCACCCCCGGCCCAAAACCCACCTCGCGAACGTGCCGAGCGCACTTGAGGGGAGCCATGCCCGCCAACGTGGCCACGGCGCGCACTCGGCGCGGCATCGCCGCCGCGCAGGCCAGCGCGTACGGGCCCCCAGCTGACCACCCGGCGACCGCAAAGTCCTCCAGGCCAAGACGAATTGACGACCTCTTCGACCAGCTGTGGCCAGTGGACAATGGTGGGCAGGTCCCAGCGGTCGCTGCGTCCGATTCCTGGCCGATCAGTCGCGATGAGGTCGGCGCCGCAGTGCTGGCCAGCCGCATCGAAGAACTTGGCGTCCTGTGCTGAACTCAGTCCACCGTGGCACCACACCAGGGGCCATCCGCCGACCGACCCGAACCTCAGGACACCTGCGCGGTCCCCGTCGACGAGCACCGAGGGAGCCGAAGTCACGCCACCGGTTCACGATTGAGGGTGGTCAAGCCGAGGCTGTCGAGGAACCACCCGAGACCGCTCGAGTGACCATGCTGGGTGAGGAATTGGCCCAGCTCGGTGCGCACGATAGGACTGGCGTGGCGGAAGAACTCTTCGCAGAGTTAGAGCAGGTCTGTGGCGATCTGTTCAGGTGCAACGCCGAGGTGGACATCGAGATCGTCACGATCCGGTGTTGGCGGGATGGAACTCGTCGTGCACACGGATCTCCTCCTTCGGGTTTGCTGGATCAGGTGTTGGCCCGGGTTGCGCGGGCGTGGGCCAAGCGGTACGACTCGGTGCCGGTCTCAATGATGTTGCCCCCGAACGTCAAACGATCCACGCCCGCCGCAGCGAAGCGGACAAAAACGGGATCGCTGCACGACGACGCCCCGTGTGTTCGAAATCGACGCAGGCCGCTGTTCACCGAGCATTCGTCACCACATCCTGATTGATGGCGTTGCCGCGGTTCGTGAGCCGCAGCATCAGCCGGAGGACCGGAGCACCCTGCGGCACTTCCACCCCCGCGCAATTGGGGGTCGCACTGGCCTGATCCATCAGCTACCTTCGACGGGATGCGCTAGAGTGTTCTGAATTGCTCCTCGACTTCCTACCCACGCTCTGCCGATTCCTGTACCACCAGCGAGAATACGTCGCAAGTCTGCCACACATCATGGTTACAGTCTGGTGAGTGTTCGGATATTCTAACGCGTACTCTATTGCGGGTTCATCCTGGGGAATGGAGCTCAGCCACGCATACAAACAGGCGTGGCTTCCGATGATCACAAGATTGGAATGTGCAGTGAGTAATCCATGGCAGCAACGTCTAGGTGTCTGGAGCATCGCGGAGAAGTACCCGTCACTCCCTGCCGTCATAGCCAGCCCGTCCGGGCGAGCCGTGAGTTACGGCGAACTGACGGGCTTGGCACATCAGATCGTGCACGGTATGCGGCGATTAGGTGTCTCAGCCGGAGACACCGTCTGCCTGGCGCTGCCAAACGATGTCGACATCCTCGTCTGGTTACTAGCCGCCAGCGAGGCTGGATGGCGCCATTTCACGGTCAGCCCGACCCTGCCCGCCGCTGAAATCGACGAGATCGTGCGGCATTCAGGTACGAAGGTGGTAGTCGCTCACGGTGACTACGCGGACGCGTTCGGCTCGGCCGGCGACGGCGGCATTCGGATTTGCGTCAGTGGGCACGTACCCGGATACCAGAGTCAAGACGCGGTTCTGCACGGCCTCCCCATGACTTCCCCCGACGACCGCAGGTGCGGTTCGGTGTTGGTTTATACGTCAGGCACCACCGGTAAGAAAAAGGCCATCGAACACCCCACCCCCGACATGACACCGGAAGACCAAGCCGACGCAAGCAAGTCTTTCGGCCATGCGTTTCGATTCGAGCCGCTCACCGGCGCACACCTCGTTTCGGCGGGTATGCATCACGGCGGCTGCCGCTCGTTCTACATGGGCGCACTCAACGTAGGCCAGGGGTTAGTGCTCATGGGCAAGTTCGATCCCGTGGAGGCACTCAGCGCTATCGAAATGTACAAAGTGACCACTGCCTACATGGTCCCCACACAGTTCGTTCGACTGCAACGGCTGCCCAACGAGGTACGGGAGCGGTATGACGTCAGCAGTCTCGAGGTTGTCGTGCACTCCGCCGCGCCCTGCTCTCCGGCGGTCAAACGCCAGATGTTGGAGTGGTGGGGCCCGGTCATCTGGGAGACATACGGCGGGACCGAAGGCGCTGCCACGATTGCAAAACCCCAAGAGTGGCTCGACAAGCCGGGCACCGTGGGGCGCGCTATCCGCGGCGTCACCGTACGCATCCTGGACGACGACGGCAACGTGCTTGCGGCCAACCAGACCGGCGCGGTCTACATAGAGACATCGCTCGGCAAATTCCGCTACTACGGTGCGGCACAACAGACCGCGGCCGCCTATCGTGGCGCGAGCTTCACAATCGGCGACGTCGGATATCTGGACGACGATGGCTTCTTGTTCATCGTCGACCGCAAGAAGGACATGATCATCACCGGTGGCATCAACGTCTACCCCAGTGAGGTCGAGGGCATTCTGCTGATGCATCCGGCTGTCGCCGACGTTGCCGTCGTCGGCGGTCCCGATCCCGAATGGGGTGAACGGATCCACGCGTTCATCGAGATCCTCGAGGGTGTCGTGGCTACCAACGAACTCACAGAACAATTGACTTCGCTGTGCCGCGAGCACCTCGACAGGCACAAGTGCCCACGCAACTACGAGTTTCGGCCGCTGCCCCGACTCGAAACTGGCAAGTTGTACAAGCGACTTCTTCGCGACGAACTGTGGTCCGAGACCGAACGCGCAGTGTGACCGGAACGGCCTCCATCGAGCCGCAGGCGATCACTGCAGATGGCATCGCTCGATACATGTGGCGGAACCATTGCCGTACAGCCTGGCCGAAGAACTTGCGCTAGGTGCAGTACACCAGTGTCAGCACTCGTTTCCCGCACACTTCGAGCTGCCGTGAACAACGGCAGTAGTGCCGCGCCCGCCGCGTGATTCGGAAGCGCCGGGGCCTCTGCGAATTTGGTCTCGACGTCTCACGGGCTAGTCATCTTCATCGTGAGATCCGCCGGCAACGAGCCGCCTTCCTACCTCTCGGCAAGGCCAGCGGTCTACATCTCGCGCGCACCAAATACAGCGCGTGCACTGTCATCAGTTCTCGGCGAAACGGCGGTGCCAGCGACGCCTGGCTGTGGTGGGCAAAGGCGTAGCCCTGCGTATGGGTGGGCGGCCGTGTTACGCCGTTGCGTCCGTCGCCTCCGGGCGCCGGAATACGGCGTGGTGAAGGTGCTCGAGGTTCGTTGTCTCGCACCAAGCTTGCCAACGAGGGTCAGACCGACGAGTCGTCGAGCACCCAGCGCGTCACCCGCCGGATGGGGTAGAAACCATCGTGCGGCATTCCTTCCACGTCCCACGGCCACCTCACCGAGAGCGGCAACGCGTTGCACGCCCATCGACGCCAGGCCGTCGCGCAGCGTGGCGGCGCGTTGTGGCGGATACACCCCGACGGTCTGGGTGGCGACCGGCGATCATCATCGGCTCGTCGCGATGGTCAAGAATCTTGTCGATTAACCCGTCGAGCATCTAATCGGCAGCGTCGCGGCGAAGTGTTTGTCCGGCTTCGAACTCGGCGATCTCCTCGGGTGTTGCCGTGGCGTCGCCGATTCGGCGCCATGCGGGCCATAGCCGACAAATCCGAGATCGTCATCACGGCGTCGGTGAGGAAGTTTACTGCGTCGGGGCGTCCGACCAAGTCGACGATGTGGCTGAATGTCGCTGATGCGCGGTTGGGCGCTTTGCGGGGACCCAGCATGAAGATCGGCCGCGACCGGACTTGCGGACCCCTCGGGGGGACGGTGGCGTGGTTGGAGAACTCCACGTCCATTGCCGTCTGATTCAGGAACGAGTTCTTGCAGCTGGTGCCGCTGGTGGCGAAGACGTAATGACCGACATCGTGCAGGCGTTTGATCCAGTCGTCGGTGTCGGCGATGCCGGAGGTGTCGATGCCTTCGACTGGAACCTTCGACAAAGTATTGAGCCACAGACTCATCCGGTCCCACTGGCCCCGGTCGATGAAGGATTCCGGGTCAGTCTTGTAAGCGGTGTGGGCGAACAACAACGGAACAACGTCGTCGAGGTAGGAGATTTTGGTGATGCCGCACTTCTCGGCAAGCTGATCGAGTATACGAACCCGCCCGCGGCACTCCTCGAATCGCTGGTTGACGGCGTCGAGCCAGAGCGGTTCGAGCTCTTCCGACTGCCGCCGACGGGGTCGTCGAGAGCGGACAAGCGTGTGAGCGTCTCGATGGAGTTCGTCTATCCGATCAGACCTTCCGCGTCGAAGGGTTGGCGCGGCTTGCGCGCGCTGGCATGCCTCCAAATAGCTAACCGATATTATTTAGATTATTCATACTGAACCCACCTGCGACGCACCAGTGCCTTATGCCGCCAGCTCGCCACCGACAAAGGACTGCCTTAGCGGTCGTCGTCGGTGAATCGGATGACGCCGCGAATGTTCTTCCCGGACAGCATGTCGGCGTAACCGTCGTTGATCTGTTCGAGGGCGTACTGACGCGTGATCATGTCGTCGATGTTTAGCTTGCCTGCCTGATACAGGGACAAAAGGAGCGGAATGTCATGCTGAGGGTTGGCACCGCCAAAGATGGCGCCCTGCAGGTTCTTCTGCAGCAACGTTAGCGCCGCCAAGTTCAGTGTCACATCCGTGTCCAAAACGTTCTTCGACATCGAAGTCACCACACACGTACCGCCTTTGGCTGTGATTCCCATCCATTTGTCGACGTCGTGGCCGTCGGCCTCACCGACAGTGACGATCACTTTCTTCGCCATCCCGCCGGCGGTGACGTCAGCGGCGCCCGCCGTCGCCGACTCGATGTCCTGATAGACGTGGGTGGCCCCGAACTTCAGCGCCTGCTCACGTTTCCATTCGACGGGGTCAACTACGAATACATGCCGGGCACCGGCCTGCACTGCCCCTTGCAGCGCTGCTATGCCGACACCGCCGACACCGATGACGGCTACGTCATCGCCAGGGCGGACATCCGCAGAACGGGTGGCCGATCCGTAACCGGTGGTGACGCCACAGCCCACGAGGCAGGCCACCTCAAAGGGCACCGACGGGTCAACCTTGACTACCGAGGTTTCGTGCACCACCGCGTAGGGAGCGAATGTACCGAGAAGCGACATCGGGAACGCGTCGTGCCCGCGCACCTGCACCCGAAACGACCCGTCGGTCACCGACGCGCCGAACAACAGCCCGGCACCCAAATCGCAGAGATTGCGCAGCCCCGATTGGCATGACGGGCACCTTCCGCACGACGGGATGAACGACAACACCACGTGATCGCCAATCGCCAAACCCTCGACATCCGGACCGAGTTCGACGATGACGCCGGCGCCTTCGTGGCCACCGAGAACCGGAAAGCCCGCCATCGGGATGCTGCCGGTGACAAGGTGATAGTCAGAGTGACACATGCCGGCGGCTTCGATCTGGATCTTCACCTCCTTGCGCCGCGGCTCACCGATCTCGATCTCCTCGACCGACCATGGCTCGTTGGAGCCCCAGAGCACCGCACCCTTTGTCTTCATCGCTCTCCCCGCGCCTTCCCAGTACCGGGTCGTGCGCTTTCAGACCCGGAAATCTCATAACCAGCGAAACATTAAAATAATCTAGATTTACTCACAATAGAAGATGCAATTGCTCCTCCCAACGGGATGAAGGCGCGCACACCCAAGCCGCTCAGTCGGACTGAGCGGCTTCACTGAGCCACACGCCCGCGTCGGCGATGCCCCATGATCGAGTGGCCAAGACCGTTTGCAAGTGGTCGCTGCGAGGGTCGACTAACGCGCCCGGCCTAGACCGGGGAGTGCGCCAGGCCGACACAGGGTCGCAGTGCAGCCGTTGAGCGACGTCGGGAACCCCGCCGTCGCCCTCGGTGTCCCTAACGCCCTCCTACGGCTTCTGGGCTGGCGCTGTCGTAGTTGTCGGCAGCGCTGCGCCGGGTTAGTCCCGACGAATTACGTCCCGTTCGCCGCTGTCGAGTCTTCCAATCGTCGCTCAGCGGACCGCATCGCGGCCAACCTGACCGCCAGCGCGGCCCGCGCGGTCTCATCGCTGACCCACTCCATTTCACTGATGATTTCAGCGATGGCTTCACGCAGGCGCGGCAATGCCTCCTGCCGCGTAAGTAGGTCCTGCTCGGTCCAGTCGGATCGGTCTGCGTGGCTGTGCTCGCCCACGGGTCGGTCCATTCGGTCCTCCAGCTCGGTCGCGATTGCCCGCTCGCTGCGGGCAATCGGCTTATCAGATCGCTCCCGATATTCATAGCACTCATTGCCTATCCGGTGACCATCCCCCAGGTGACCGTCGTCGTTTGGAGGAATTCGCCGAGGTCGTGCCCTTCCTTCCCTGTCGATGCCGCTCTGCTTGTATCCGCCGACCGCCATGTGGGGAGTCATCCCGGCGCCGCCGTTGAGGGAGATGTTGCCTGCCCGAATCTGCCGGTTACAAAGCTCGACGCAACCATTGCTTGGTTCTTGCAGCTCCAACTGAGGGATTGACGGTGCCGGTTCGAAGGTTGCCAGGCCGCTACACCTGGGCCTCCAAAGATGTACTCAATGCCCGACCGTGATGGCGGCTTAGCCGGTGGCAAAGGCTGACTAGTGGTACGGCCGACGACAAGATCATCGGGCCCAGGCCCAGCTAGCTCGGGTCGCGCTGCTGATCATGCGTTTCGGCAACCCTGATGGTCGTCTCCAACAGGACGGCGCTTGATCTTGCCGGGGTTGCGGTCGGAATTTCTTGCCGAGAGTGGGAGCAATACTGAGGTGGCGCCTTCCATCGCGGGTCATGACTGAGAAGTGCTCGTTCGATGACGCGTCTCATCAAACTTGCACTGTCGAAATCACTTTCGGTCGGATGCAGCGAAACCACATGCTCACTTAGCCGTCCCACTGCAAGAAACACTGCCGCGGCTGTGGCCTTGTCCATGCCGGTGGGTAGTTCGACGCGGTCGAGGAGGACCATCGCCACAGAGTGGAACACGCCGATACATTGGACAATGATGTCTTCTGGCAATTGGTGTGCGATGGTTCCGTCGAACCAAGCACGGATGACGCTTCCGTAGATCCGGTGCATGCGCACGTAGCGGCTGAGCCACACGTGTAGGCCTTTCAAGCCGCCGCCGGTCGCCGCCACCTCACGAAGGTCGGCCGCCACCTGAGCGCCTTCGAGCACCGCCCATTCGCTCAACTCGGCCAGGATCTTGACCTTGGTGTTGAAATGGCGATAAAGCGTGGCCCGACTCGCCCCGGCTTCCAGCGCGATGTCGTCCATTGAAACGGCGTAATAGCCCCGATCTGCAAAGAGCATCGAGGCTGCCGAAAGCATGTCCTGCCTGAGTGGCGACATCGCGGTCGGGTCGGGAGGCGTCTTGGTTCGCTTTTCGGAGTGTGCCCAGCAGTCGTGGATTGCATCAGGCGCCGGATCATCGGGCAGCGCTTGCAGCACGGCTACGGGTGTTTCCGGAAACAACAACAGCTGCATGGCAATTGCAAGTGATCGCTCGACCGACTTGGCGTCTCCGAGTCCGAACATGCGACGAAGTCGATACAGTTCACGATGCCCACCATCGCGCTGGCGGCGTCGACCGGATCCATGTCGATAGCGTGGGCCGCGCGAACCTTCGCGGCCACGATCGCCAGGTACTGATCGGACACTGCCTGTGCGCGCGAAAGGGATAGGCCCGGGTTCAGCCCGATTCCCGGCAGGTCCGAGAAAACCACGACGTATGCGTCGAACAACGAGGCAAGGTCGATAGGCCAGTGGTACAGATTCGTGAAACCTTCGATGTCGGCCGCCCAGGCGCCCCAAACGATGACCGTGCTGCAGCACAGTGGACTCGTAGTGAGCCAACAACTCGAGTGTCAACGGCAAGGTGCCGACACGATTACCTTTCCCAGCCCGCTGCTGCCGCCCGTGACAATGATCTTCATCGTATTCAGCGCTCAGCCGATGACCACGGGAAGTTTCTCCCAGCCCCTCACCGTCGAGGTATGCGCTTGAACAGCGTTGTCCCAGTCGATATCCCAATGCGGGAATCGCTTGAGAACCTCTTCGAGCGCAACCCTTGCCTCGAGCCGCGCTAGATGCGCACCGAGGCAAACATGGATGCCATGGCCGAATGCCAGCTGTGACCGAGACTTGCGGTGGACGTCGAAATGCTCAGGATCAACGAACACCCGCTCGTCGCGATTGGCCGACGCAGTGAGTAACAACATGACGCTGCCGGCGGGGACGGAGTGGCCGTGGACCTCGACATCAGAGGCCACGTAGCGAGCCTGCACCGGCGAAGGCGCCTCGTAGCGCAGCAATTCCTCGATGGCTGCGGGTATCAAGGCCGGATCTTCTACGAGTTCCGCACGCTGATCCGGATTCTCGGCCAACACCTTTCCCGCCCATCCGAGCAGTCGTACGGTGGTCTCGTTCCCGGCCGCAGCGAGTAGACCGGCGTACGTCATGACCGTGGACTTGTCGAGTCGCTGTTCCTTGCCTTCGGCGTCGGCGTATTTCGCGGTCAGCAGGTCCGTCATCAGGTCGTCCGACGGGTTCTGCGCTCGAAAATCGATGTAGCTTCCGAACCGCTCGGGATCCAGCAAGTCTGACATCGCCGAGCTTCCTCGGGCGGAAAAGTGGTCGCCCTCATACAGTTTGAGGCTCTCATCGACCAGGTGTCTATGCTGCTCCTGGTCAGCGTCGGGGATGCCCAGCATCATGCCGATGGTGCGCATCGGGATCTTCGATCCGTAGTCGGCGACGAAATCGAACCCCATTTGGCCGCCGAGGCGGTCCAGCGTGGTAGCGCAAAAGCTGCGCACCTTGGGCTCAATTTCGGCGATCCGCCGAGGTGTGAACACCTTCGCCAGCAGTGCGCGGTGCACATCGTGTGCGGGCGGATCCTCGAAGAGGATGAAGCCGGAAGGAATTGGCGCACCGCTCTTGATGATCTCAAGCACCGAACCCCTGCCTGAGTGGTAGGTCTGCCAATCGACGCTGGCGGTTTTGACGTCGTCGTAGCGACTCAAGGCGTAGAAGCCGTACTTGTCGTTTCGGTATAGCGGTGCCTCATCGCGCAACTGACGAAAGACCGGATACGGATCGGCGTCGATTTCGAAGTCGTAGGGATCGTAGTTGATCCCACTCGAGTCAACCAGGGCGTGCATCGGATGGATCTCCTAGGCGTGTTGAATTCGTCGATAAGCGTACCGAGACAAATGGCGGTTGAATTGACTATCTGCGGAGTGCGCCGGCGGACTCTCGAAGTCGTGGTCTTCCTCGCCCATCTTGCGCCGCAGTGGTTCGGCGGTCCAGGGTATTCAGCTAATCCGATAACTCTATAGACGGCTCATGGACAAATCTCTAGTGTGAGACCGAACGTTAGGAAACAGGCTAACCGTCAGGCGTCGCCGGGAGATGAGAACGTTCGGCAACGAGAGAAGGGGAGCCGATTGATGTCACGTCCCATTCAAGGGGTGCGAGTTCTCGAGATGGCTCAGTTCGAATGCCTCCGCCGCAGCCGAGATCGTTACGGAACTGATAGCCAAACGGCCGCTGTGCAACTGGGCTGACGTGCTATCCCGGGGTGACCGCCAGTGGTTCAAGACGTCTGGGACGTCGGCCAAGATCCTGCGTTGCGCGCCAACGGAATGATCACGTCGGCGGTCGACAGCGACGGAAGCCGAGCGAACTCGTTGCTAGCCCTGCGCAGTTCGACGAAACCGCGTTAACGTGCACGCACGCACCCCCTTTCGCCGAGCATACTGACGAAGTGCACGGGGAGTCGGCTTCTCTGGCGATGAACTACTTCGGCTCAAGATCGACGGTGAGACACTATGTAGCAGCGTGGCCGAAGCCTCCAAACACATCAGGGCGCTGTGTCCACTTGCTGCTCACCAGGTGAACCTCATCACCAACACCTACTGCCCTTACGCTCGCCCTATCAGTCGGGACGCTGAGGACCGTCAACCGTTTTTGTCGTCTGGCCTACTCATTTCGGACGCGGCGTGTCCAGCAGGCACGCGTGGTGCTCGAACATCTTCACCGCGTCGCGCTCGAGATCGCGTGGCACGCGGGGTATCAGCGCTGCACCGCTCTTGCGACTGGGCAATGAGATGGTCGCTTCCGCTGCGGCCGTCCGCTCGCCGCGTTGGTTGTGTACTTCTACTGTCACATCGGCCACTTGTGATCCGTCATCTTCGCGCTTACCTGTCACGCGACCGGTCAGATATTGGATATCCCCGTGGTAGTTAAACTTTCGAATCTCGTCATGCTGTCGCACGACAAAGCCTTGGTCACCCATCCAGTCGGTGAGGAAGTGGTGGATCCAGCACTCACGTAGCACCCCGTAGTCATACGCGCGGGGATTTCCGATCGCTTTGGCCCATTCAGAATCCCAGTGCACTCGCTGAGCGACGTCGGGTACGCCGTATGCGTTGTCGATGTAGAACGGCGCGATTCGTCGGCGATTCTGGTAGGCGAGCCGGCCCGTCTTCAGGCCGTAGGGCACGAATCCGTATCCCCCGGAATGAAAGACGATCATGTCCGTCGTGGTAAGGGGGCCCTTGGCCATTGTCCCCATGTCGGCACCCACTACGACATCTTCGATGTATCGCGGCACGACACCTTGGACCTTCTCGGCCCCATAGACCGCGTCCAAGGCCTCGATATCGGCTTTCGAATACGTCGGCTCCTCGATGGTGGCGTACTTGCCCTTCTCCCGTGCCTTATTGCGCTCGGTGTAGATCACGAGTGTGCGGTATGTGCCGATTACTTCGGCATGCTGGTTCATCTTGACATCGCGTAGCACCCGAATGATGGAGCGGCCGGCGAACTCCGATGACTTCTCTTCAACCGACTCCAGACCCGTGAAGCTGTACAGAGTATCGCCGGGATAGATCGGCCGGTACCAGTCCCAAGTGCCACCGGACACGAACGCATGTATCCCTCTGTAGCTTCCGCCACGTAGTTCCTTGGGCAGAGGCACACCGCGTAGTGGCGCGTTGAGTGCGGCCGCCATGATCTGGGGCGCCACCTGCGTGCCCCATCGTGACGCAAGTCCGTGATTGGGATCGGTGTACAGCGGATTGTCGTCGCCATAACTACGGGCGAAGTTTCGAATGGCCTCAGGTGTGGCAGTCGATAGCAACTCCTCGGAACGAGAAGCCGACCAGACCCCCAGTGCGGCACGGTCTTTCTCAATGTCGGCGTCGTCGATCTCAAAGGCCGTCGCCTCGGCGAATCGTTCCTCCGACGGCTTTGGCTGTGTCATCTGAGTCATCGACTACCTCTCACGCCTCCCTGGAATCGGCGATTACGAGCATCGCAGACCGCATTCACATAGTCAACTACGTCATCGAGGTTACATGGGGTGAAGGCCAGCCAGAATGGGAGCAACAGACAAGGTTCTCGCGCGGCGGCTTTGCACGTCGTCGCCCATTCGCACGCGGCGAGCTGGCCAGGTGGACACCAAAGGACACTGTCCGCCCATTGGTAGGCAGCGGCCGTGCCAGCCGGTACGGCAAGCTCTGGATGCGACGACGTTTGGACTGTCGAGGGGAGCGGTCGACTCGGCATTGCCGGGACTACGGGTACCCAACGACATTCGTTTCGAGATACATCGCTCAACGCCAGACTGGAATGCCGCCGTCAGCGCGGTCCCGTACATCAGCCGTCACCCTGAGCATTTTGCCACCGGCATTCTCTACTAGCCGCTGCGTTCCTCGAGGTCCTCGTCGGTAGCTAGTTGGTATGGCACCTAGTCGATTTGGTCGCAGATATTACCGCCCACGATGTTGGCACCTTCCTTGGCGAACGCAACGGCGTGCGACCTACCCGTACCCCTACCCCGACCACGCCGGTGATGAACGACCCGTCCGTGGTTTACCCACGGTTAAATTCCGCTTGTCTCGGCAGGTGTAAGCGCGTGAGCCAGCCACCCACGCGGATAGGAGAACGGCGTCGCCCCCGATGTGCTTGGGAACGACGACGTGAAGTAGCCGAGACTGAGACCATGCTGATTCCTGTCATTCCAAGATGCGCTGACGGCCCCCTACTGGGTGGCTGATCAAACACGCTGAGAGCGTGCCGGTTTCGAATACCACTGACGCTACATTCGCTTCCACCGCGTCAGCAGCACCGAATTTCGTACACGTAGCGGATCCTCACCGTTCCGCTCCAGGCTCGACGTGTGACCGCAACGCTCGCGCACGACGCGCAAGACGTCGGCTGCGCTAAACAGGCGGATACGCCGGGGGCGGGTGTACGCCCCGCAGGATCCAGGCAAACCAGCTCAATGCCGTACTCGATTTCGTCGCTGGCATCATGGTCGGCGTTGGGATCCATCGGTGCATTCCCCAAGCGTTGATTGACTACAGTGGCTGCCCGTAGACGGCCACCACCACCGTGCGGTCGAGGCTGTTTTCCGACCACACCCCGATTTCTGTGTTGGAGCAGTCGGACATGATCGCGTAGTAGGCCGGGTTGTAGTACCACCTATTGATCAACTCGATACCGCTGATCGCCAATGCAGGATTGATTGCCACGGTCTCGGCCACCTTGCCATGGAATCCGGCCGCGTTGGCGCGGTCTTGTGGTGTGGATCCGTCAGAACCGATGTCGCCGTCGAGGTTTCGGTTGTTGAGAACGTCGTTGTTGTGCCATTGGGCCGCGAGACGCAACTGGGGGTTGATCTTGACGTTGTTAGTGCAGCCGGCCTGGTGTTGGACGGTGTAGACGTTGGCGGCAACACTGTCGTTTAGCCGCCGGTTGTCGGCGTGCGCGCGCGGGATACCAGATACTGCGGCAGTCGCAAGCGCGATAACGATCATGGTTCGTTTCATCAACCACCTCGGTAGTGAGCTGCGGAGTTCCGAAGCTGCCAGATCTGTGCCGGGCATAGTTCATCGACCGCTTGGTCGATGATCGTCGAATAGTTAAGCCCCTGCCTTACCTTGTCGCAGATCCGCTGTCCGTAACCCAAGGCATCATCGGCACTGGTGAAGTCGTCGCCGGGGCGCACTGTCACATTGACCAGATAGGTCATCACATCGGCGTTAGCGTGTGGCGCCGCGACCGACGGGGCGCACAGCAACGCTGGTCCGGAAGCGAAGACGCCAAACCGAAACATTCTGGGCCTCATTTGCGTAACGCCACCATTTCGGATGCTGTGGTGCCGGCCGCGGCGACGACCTGAGCCCCTTGCAGCCGGCTGGCAAGTATCACTGCCACGTCCTCGATTTCTGTCACCGTCGGTCACTTTCAGACACGTCAGATCGGCTCGAATCCCGAGATCCGCCAACGACTGTCGACCTTGTCGAGTATGACTCGGACGCTGGAGTTGGTGTTGGTTGGGGCGTCGTTGCCGGCGGCCACGGTTTGATTGACGAAAACAAGTACTACAGCATGGTTTTCGGCTGCTGACACTGACGCGGTGGCTGGCACGGTAGCCGCCGCGGTGATCAATTTCTCGATGGCCGCCGGGGCAACGACATCGTCCACGAGTGAGGTATAAGAGTTGCGGAAGGCACCGGTGAGTCGATCCTTCGCGGCGTCGAGGTCGTTCTGCACGGTGTCCGGATGATAGGACAACATCGCGATGGTGCCATCGCTGGCCGCACGCACCGACTCGATACGGGCGGCGTCGTCTTGGCCCTGCGACCAGCCCAGCCACTTCAGGAATCCTGCTGCGGCCGCTAGTATGAGCACCATCCCCGGCAGCACACCGTAGGCCACGACGTGACCCCATCGAATCTTTCGCTTCGTCGGCGCCGCAACGCCGTTCGGGTCCTGATCGGTGGGCTCGCTTTCGTCGAGCGCATCGTCGTCGACGTCGTCATCAATTTCATCGTCGATGTCGATTGATAGTGCCATGAGGGCTCCTTTCCAATTGGCGCGACCGTCAGGGAACGAACTGGACGTTGGAAATCTTGAGATCATTCCCAACCTTCTGTACATCTATCCGCATCCGCCAGCCGCGCGGCTGTTGTTCGGTATCGCCGACGATTGACGTCTTGACCTGGACAGCGACCAGAACCTGTGCCTGATTCCCTTGCATCGACTCCACGCCCGCTTCCGACACCGTCCCCTCGGACTTCGATTTCGCCTGTTTGACAACGTCGATGAACGGCTGGGACCGTTTCTGGAAGTCGACGAGGAACGTTCCGGTTGCCGAGTTCAAGATTCGGGAAACGTCGGCGTCGACCTCGTCGAAGTCGATTGTGGTCAGGTTCAGCGCAGCTTGCCGACCGACGTCCAGAAACTGTTGGCGCTGCTGCTGGACCTGGTGCGACTGGTATCCGCGATATGACAGCCAGCTGATTAGTCCGGCCAGTATCGCGATGGCTACCAGGCTGACTGCCACTGCGAGCCTGACCGGTGACCGTGGAGGGCGTTTCCCTCCGTTCACGTTTGCCGTGTCATCGTCAGTGATCTCATCGTCTTCGGTTGTGTCGTTTTCAATTTCGTTCCCGTCGAGTGTTGCTTCGCTCAGTTCGGCGTCGGTGGGCTCACCATGTCCTGCCATGTTCTCTCCTTCGGAGCGTTCTGAGCGAGGTCCGCCTGGGTGTAGACCTTTCCGTCGGGTCCGACGTAACTTCCTGTTGCCGGGTCGTATTCGGCGACCGCCAGCGGTGGGGGTGGCTCCGGCGCGGCAGGGAGTTGCGCCGGCGCACCCTGCTCCGGTGCTGGCGGCACGGCGCGTGCTGGATCGCCAGGCCCCAGCTGCGGGACGTCCTGGCCAGTTAGGGTGGCGTTCGGGTCGCCCTTCCAGTTGAAGCCGTCGTTGAGCGGCACGTACTGCTCATCGCTTTCGCACATCCACGCGAACGGTGCGCGCTTGCCTGGTCGGGTTTCGCACGGATAATTCTTTGCCCCACGGACATTGAATGGTGAATCCTGCGGCGTGCGGCAATACAAAGCGCCGGCCGGGCGGTCGGGGGCGTCGGTAGACACGGGGGTCCGGCGCTGCTGGGCCGGCAGGAATCCGGTGGTGCATGGCGGCGGGAGGTTGAGGTTCAGGTTGAAGGCCAGGAACCCGCCCAGGTAGTCCTGCTTGGTGTTGAGATTCGGCACCGCGCCGGCCGCAGTGTTCGCAATCCCCTGCGGTATCAATACCAGCAGTTGCTCGACGCCGGCGTGGTAATCCAGCGCCACCTTGCCGACGGTGACGAGGTTGGTCAGTATCACTGGCAGGGTGGGTTGCAGGCGCTCGACCAGTAGGCGCGCTTCGTCGGCGGCCTGGCTACCGTTGTCGATCGTGCCGGCGAGTGCAGCGTCATTGGTACGTAGCTGGCCGGTGATTGTCGCCAGATGCGATGCCCATGCCTGGATCGAGTCAGCCGATTCCGCCTGCGAGTCCAGTACAGGTGCTGACTGATCGATCAGGGTGGTTAGTGAGTCCAGGTTGGTGCGTGCATCGATCGCGAGTTGACTGCCTCCCTTGATGATCCGTGACAACTCTGGACCCAACCCGCCGAAGGCGGTGTATGACTCGTCGACGGCGGTCTTGAGACTGTCATGCGGAATGCCCTGTAGTCCCCGGTTGGCCTCGTCGAGCAGCGAGTCAATCGACGGCGGTACCGAGGTGTCTTTCATCGCGATCATGTCGCCGTTCTTCAGCGGCGCGGAGGTAGCGTCACGGGGTAACAGCGCTACGTACTGTTCGCCCAGCGCGGACTGGCTGTGCACCTCGGCTGTCAGATTCGACGGAATGTCGGTGCTCGACTTCAGCGATAGCACCGCAGCCACACGACCGTGATCGCCAAGACTGACTGATTCGACCTTGCCGACTGGGGTGCCGCGGTAGGTGACGTTCGCCCGCGGATACAACCCGCCGGTACGGGGCAACTCTACGGTGACGGTGTAGCGCCCGAGTCCAAACATCGCGGGCAACCGCACGTACCCGAAGGCCATGAACGATGCCGCCACGACCGCGATGGCGGTGAAGACCGCGAGCTGGATGAGGATGCGCCTGTTCACGTGCATGTTAGGGCCCCTGATCAAGGTGGTAGGGAGCGACTAGCGGATTGCCGGCGGTGTAGGGGCTGGGCATCTGGCCGATCGTGCGGCCCCACTGAAGTTCGAGCTTGGTGAGGCCGCCCTCGAACCTCGTGCCTGTGAAGAAGGAGGCGTCAATGCGGCTGAGCGTGAGGTCGATGACTGCCGTCATGTTGCCATAGTCGCCGCGTATCCAGTTTTGCAACGTTTCGGCGGGGAACGGGTATGTAGTCAGCATGCTGAGCGACCGGGTGAGTGCCGGTCCGGCATTGGCCAGCGAACGCAGAACTGGGGCAATGTCTTTCAACTCCTTCACCAGATTCTCTTTGGTTTGGTTGACCGAATCGGCCGCGACCGCGCTGAACTCGCCGAGCTTGTCGAGGGCTTCGGCGAGGTTTTCCCGCTCATTGCTTAGTACGGCCAGCGCATCGGGGATCGTTTTCAGCGCCCTATCGACGACCGGTTTCTGGTCGGCGAATGTGCCGACGACACGATTGAGGCTGTTGGTGGCGTCGATGATGTCGCCGGTCTGGTCATTGACGTAGGTGACATAGCGGTCGAGCTGTTCGATCAGGCTGCGCAGGTCTTGTTCCCGACCGCGCAGCGCGGTGGAGAATGTTTCCACGACGTCCTGAAGCTGGCCGACTCCACCGCCGTTGAGCAGCAGCGAAATTGATCCCAAGGCTTGCTCGGTAGTCGGATAGGCACCAGCGTTTTGCAGGGGTATCAGCGAGCCCTCGTGAAGCTGGCTGTGCGGTGTTTCGCCGGTCGGTGGTGCGAGTTCGATGTGCTGTGAGCCCAGCAGGCTCGTCTGGCCCAATCTCGCCGTCGCGTTGGCAGGTAACGCCACGCCACCATTGATGCGCATGGTGACCAGTGCGTGCCAGCCTTGGCGCTCGATCTTGGTCACGTTGCCGACGTTGACGTCGCCGACCCGCACACGTGCGTTCGGTTCGATGTTGTTGACATCGGGCATTTGGGCCGCAACCACGTACGAGCCTGGTCCACCGCCTTCAGTTCCCGGCATAGGCAGCGAATTCAGCCCGCGCCACCCGCATCCGGACAGCCCGGCTATCACGACCGCCAGCACAACTGACCATGTTGCGGCCTGACGGCCGAAGGTCTGGGTCATGAGCCAGACCTGATGGGGACCATCATGCCGGGCAGGCCGGCGGCTGGATCGGTCGGCACCGTGAGCGGTAGGCCCGCGGCAGCGTCGATCGGCGCCTCAGCGGCCAGCGGGCCCTGGGGAGCGGTTCCCATCGGCGGTGCTGCCGGTGGAACGTAGTCCGGTCGCATCCAGTCCTCGCTGAAGGTGACCTCGTTGGGCCGAGCCTGCGCGCCGACAGTGAACAACGGCAGTCCAATCGCGCCGTTGACTCCCAATGGCGGGAAGTTGTATTGCCGGTTCTTGACGATCGGGGCGAGGTACTGGACGCAAAGTTTCGCCGACTGTTCGGCATTCAGCCGTGATGCCGCCTGAATCGCCCCGCATATGAAATTGATCGGATTACTGAAGTTGTTGTAAGCCAGCGCGCCTGTGGTGCCGCCCTGGGCAGGCTCGTAGATGTTGATAAAATTCTGTAGCGAGTTGGGAAAGGCGTGTAGCGCCTGCTTGAGGTCCGGTGAAACGGCACCGAGTGCTTGGGTTATCTGGGCGAGCTTGTCGAACGTGGTTCCCAGCGATTCGCGGTTTTCGTGTAGGAAGCCGCGCATATCGGTCACGGCGGTGTTGAGGTCGGTGACCGCGGTCCCGACTTCGTTGGGGTCGTTGGCCAGTATCCCGGTGACCGCGGCGAGGTTTTGGTTGAGTTGGCGCATCAGGTCGGTGCTGTCGCGTAACGCCGACACCAAAACCGCTAAGTTCTTGAGGGTTCCGAAGATGTCGCCGGAGTGGTCACCCAGGA
Source organism: Mycobacterium sp. RTGN6 (assembly GCF_033804605.1). Lineage (NCBI taxonomy): Bacteria > Bacillati > Actinomycetota > Actinomycetes > Mycobacteriales > Mycobacteriaceae > Mycobacterium > Mycobacterium sp. RTGN6. Next base: position 622,429 of record NZ_JAPZKZ010000002.1, on the reverse strand, counting down.
TGGACAATGTTTGCGACAGCTTGATCACCGAGTCGTGGATACTGGAGCCCTGTCCGCGGAGGTTGTTGGCGACGGTGTCGACGAATGCGCCCAGGGTCGACACGCCGCCGGGTTGGGTGGGTTGCAGCGTTTTGTTCAGCTTGTCCAGTTGGTCGCGCAGATCGTCCCACTCCACCGGCACCGCGGTGCGCTCTTGTGGAATTAAAGCGTTGTCCGCTATTGCAGGCCCTGTGGTGTAGACCGGGGTGAGCTGAATGAACCGCGCCGACACCACGGTTGGGGAAATGATGACGGCCTTGGCGTCGGCGGGAATCTTGTACTTGCCGTCGACCCAGAAGATGATCTTGGCCCGTTGCGGTTGCGGTTCGATTGTTTCGATCTTGCCGACGGGTACGCCGAGGATGCGGACCTGGTCGCCGGGGTAGATGCCGTTGCTGTTGTCGAAATAGGCGGTGAGCCTTGTCTTGTTGATGGGGCCGGAGAACTGGGCGGCGATCAGCAGGCCGCCGACCAACAACGCCACCAGCGCCGCTGATAGCCCGATCCGGGCAATCCTGTTCGCGGTCATGGTGTCTCCTGCCGTGGGGGTACCTCATTGGGTGCGGGTTGGTACGTCGGCGACGGGGTGGGCTCGACGTGCTCGGCGCCGGGCAGCGGCGGGCCGGGCGGAGGCCCACCGGGTGGTGGGGCAGGCAATGGTTCGCGGTAGGGGTAGCGCGGGTCGCCGGGGTTGCCGGTGATGGCGTCGGGCAGGGTGAGGTTGGGTTCGCCGCCCTGCCCGGTGCGCGGGTACGGTATCGGCAGCGCCGGAGTGGCGAGCTGGCCGGTCTGCGGATCGGTCAGCTCGGACGGCAACTTCACGTCGGGGTTCAGGCCAAGATCGGAAAACGCCGCGTCGATGAACGGTTGTAGGAACTGCCCAGGCAACAGATTGGCGATATACGCATTGAAGAACGGCCCTGACGACACCGACTCGCCCAGCGACATCGCATAGTCGCTGAGCCGCTTGATCGCGTCCTGCAGCCGTTCCCTGCGGTTGGCGACGATGGTGAGCACCCCGTTGAGCTTGTCCACCGACGGTTTGAGCTGTTGGCGATTGTCGGCGACAAAGGCGGATGCCTGCCGCGACAACTGGGAGAGATTGCCCGAAACTTGGTCCAGAGCATCACTTTCGGTGCGCAACTCCGCCAGTAGCGCGTTGGTGTGAGTGATCAGGGCCACCACCTGATCGCTGCGTTCGGCCAGCACCTTGGTTGCCTTGTTGGCGTTGGACAGCAGGTTTCGCAGCTGAGCATCGCGGATGTTGAGTGACTCCGAGAAACGCGAAAGTCCGTGCACTGCCGCCTGCAGATCGGGCGGGGTGTTGGCGAATGTCTGCGCCAGCGTGTCCAGTGACTGCGACAGCTGTCCTGTGTCGAGCTGGTCCACGGTGGTGGCCAAATCGCCCAAGGCATCGGTCAATTGATACGGCGGTGTGGTGCGGTCGACGGGGATCGGGCCGGACAGGTCGCCGTCGCCGCGGGAAACGACTTCTAGGGTTCTGGTGCCTAGCAGGCTCTTCGTTTTGATGGCCGCTTCGGTCCGGTCACCGAGGTGGACGCTGCCATCAACCTTGAATGTCACCAACACTCGCGGCCCATCGAGTGACACATTGGACACCTTGCCCACCTCGTAGCCAGACACCTGCACAGATGAGCCCGGTGCTATGCCTCCCGCCTCCGAAAAGAACGCGGCGTACTGCTTCTGGCCAGTCACGAACGGCAGATGCCTGTAGTTCAGCGCTACCAACACCGCCACAGCGGTTAGGGCAACACCGACTACGCCGACAATGACGGTGTTTCGCTCTGCGAAGGCCTTCATTTCGGGGCGCACCGCCCGGTGTCCTGACCAGCAACCTTGACGTACACGGGTTGTCCCCCTTTGCCGTTGAGCTTCAGCACCGCGTCGCAGAGGTAGTAACTGAAGTAGTCCCCGTACAGGCCTAGGCGCCCCAGGATCTGGTACTTGTCAGGCAGGGTGTTCAACATGTTGTCGAAATAGTCGTGGTCCGCGACGACGATGCCGGACGCCCGATCGTTTTCCGCGATGACCTCTTTGAAGGGCGGCCGTGACTGCGATAACAGGTCGGCGACAGTGCTGCTGGCTTCGTTGACGTGGGCCAGTCCGGTGCTGATGTCGGTCTTGCGGGCGGCAAGTCCATCGACGAGTTCGGATAGCGACGTGATCGCCTTGTCGAACTGCTTACTCTGGTCGCCTAGCGATCCAAGTACGGTGTTGAGGTTGTTGATCACTTGCCCGATCAGCTGATCGCGGTCGGCCAGCGTGTTGGTGACCGAGGCGGTTTGTGCCAGAAATGAACTGATGGTTCCGCCCTGGCCTTGAAGCGCCGTGATTAGCTGCCCCGACAACGCGTTCACTTGTTCCGGGTTCAACGCGCGGAACAGCGGACGGAAGCCGCCGATCAGTGCGTCCAGATCCAGCGCCGGCTCGGTGCGGGCCATTGGGATGGTGGCGCCGGGGCGCAGCACTTTGGTGCCGCCGACTCCCTCTTCCAGTGCGAGGTAGCGGTCACCGAGGAGGTTGTCGTAGCGGATCGCAGCTCTGCTGCCTTCGGTGAGTACCACTGAGGTGTCGGTGCCGAACTCGACGTCAAGTGTGCTGTCAGGCAATAGCGTGATTTTGTCGACCTTGCCGACTTCCACGCCGGCGACGCGTACGAAGTCCCCGGTCTTTAGTCCGGTGATGTTGCTGAATTGGGCCGTGTAGGCGTTTTCCTTCTCGAATCGAAGCTGCGCGAAGATCGCCAGCAGCGCGAAGATGCCGAGCAGGCACGCCAGGGTGAAGACGGCGAAGCGCCAAACCGCGCCTCTGAGGTCATGTTTCATGAGGTTGTTCCTTCGAGGCGTTGGTCATCCTGTGGGTGTCGGCGGCAGCGGCTGGCCGTTGGGCGAACTGCCGAGCGGCGGAGCCTCGGGGACTGGAGGCGGTGCCGGTGTCGGCGGCGGGGGCGCCCCGAGAACTGCGGGTGGTTGTGGCGACATCTTGTTGGGTGCGACCGGCGTGCCGGGGACGGGCACCGGTGGCGGGGTTCCCGCGGGGGGGATGCCCGGCCACAGTGGCACACCGCCGGCTCCGTATAGAGGCGCCCCGTACGGGGGCATACCAGGTGCGGTGACCGGACCAATCGCCGGGCCAGGCAGGCAATCTCGGATGCTTGGTGGCTCAGGGACCGCCCGGGTCACCGGCAGGAAATTGGCGTAACACGTTTGAGGAGCGACACCGGGATTGGGCCGGATGTCCAGTCCGGTGCCCCAACCGGTGTTGGTGACGAGTTGGCGGACCGGATACATCTTGGAGACGTCCGGCAGCGACCCGCAGCTCGGCTTGCCGCCTGGGCCGCCCTTAGCCGCGACAATAGGTAGGTTGTCCGGGTAGTTGTATTTGTCGTTGCCGGGGATGAGCGTCGCGTCGGCGATCAGCGTACGTCCGTTTCCACCGATACCCTTGTAACCTCCGTGGTCAAGAAACCATTTCGCCCCGACGAGGGTGCAGGTCAGGGAGGGGTCATACGTCATCAGCAGGTTGGTGGTGGGCTCGAGGATATTGATCGCGTCGACGAGGCTTCGCTGGTTCGGCGCGAGTACATTTGTTCCCGCTTGCGCGAACCCGATTGCGCTGAGCAACAACGTGTCTAGCGCGGCGGCATGGTCACTGATCGTGGTGCTCGTGGTGCTCGCGGCATCCAGCACCGACACGATGTCGCCCGCGGCCGCACCGTATGTGTCACTGAGCCCCTTCAATGAGCGCCAGTCCTGGCGAATGGCTTCGCTGCGCGGATTTATTTGCAGCAACACCTGATTTGCGTCGGTGATGGCCTGCCCGATTCGCTCGCCCTGGCCGCGAAACCCCTGCGACAGCGCGGCAAGGACTGCGTTGAGCTTGGCCGGGTCGATCTGGTCAAGCAACCCAACCAGATTCTCAAACACGGTGTTGACCTCTGTGGTCACATTGCGGGACATCAGCACTGCTCCCGCGACCAGCGGCTGCGGACTAGGGGCGTCGGGATAGATCAGGTCGACGAACTTCGAACCGAACACGGTCGTGGCGCGGATCTGGGCACCGACGTTGGACGGGATGTATTTGACTTGGGCCGCGTCGATGTCCAACCGCAGTTCGACAGGTTGTTGGCCGCCGGCGACGCCGGCGACGCCGGTGACGTGTCCGACCTGCACCCCGTTGAGCATGACCTTGGCACCGGTGTCCATGACCAGACCCGACCGGTCCGAGGCAACCGTCACTGGCACATACGATTTCAGCGAGCCGGTGTAGGCCATCACCGTGCCTGTCGTCAGCGCGGCGATGATTGCGACGAGTACGGCCGTCCACCACGCCGGGTGCAGGCGCCCTTCTCCGGATCTGGGTTCCATGTCTATGACGCCAGGTGGAAGCTGCCGGACTGGCCGTAAACGGCCAATGACACCAATAAAAGGACAAATATCGCCGTGATCAACGACGCGCGCACGGCGCGCCCGACCGCTTCCCCCACGCCCGCTGGCCCGCCCGACGCCGTGTACCCGTAGTAGGTGTGGATGAGCATCACCGCAATGGCGATCGCAATCGTCTGCACGAACGACCACAGCAGGTCGGTGGGTACTAGAAACGTATCGAAGTAATGGTCGTAGACACCGCTGGACTGTCCGTAGATCATGACCGTTCCTAATCGCGAGGCCAGGAACGCCATTAGCGCGGCAACGCAGTACAGCGGAACTACGACGATGACGCCGGCGAGTACCCGGGTCGACGCCAAGTACGCGATCGACCGAATTCCCATGACCTCTAGCGCGTCAATTTCCTCTGAGATACGCATCGCTCCCAGTTGGGCGGTTGCGCCCGCGCCGATCGTCGCCGCCAACGCGACCCCGGCCGTCGCCGGCGCGATTATCCGAACGTTGGCGTAGGCCGAGATGAAGCCTGTCAGTGCTTCGACGCCAACGCCGGACAGCTGGTTATAGCCCTGCACCGCGATCAGCGCGCCGGTCGACAACGTGAGGAAACCGACCACGACGACTGTGCCGCCGATGACAGCCAAGGCGCCGGTACCCAAACTCATCTGTGCGATGAGGCGGATCATCTCGGTCTTGTATCGCACCACGGCGGTCCCGATGGACCGGATGGTCAGTGCAAAGAACTGGGTTTGGCGACCGATGCTATTCCAGCCGTTGGCGAAGCCGCCCAACGTGCGGCGCACCCGCGGGTGTAGTGCGCTCGGGGTGTTAGTGATGTTGATCATCAGCTCACCCCGAACTGTCCTGCTGTGACGAGCAGGTTGATCACGTAGAGAGCCAGGAAGGAGTAGACAACGGTCTCGTTGACCGCGTTGCCCACTCCGGCCGGACCACCTCCCACCGAGATGCCCTTGTAACAGCCGATGAGTCCGGCGGCCAGCCCGAACAGACCGGATTTGATCAACACGACCAACACGTCCTGGGGACCGGTCAACAGCGTCAAACCCCCGACGTAATAGCCCGGTGTGGCGTTTTGAACGAATACCGAAAACAGGAATGATCCCGTCAAAGTGGCAAGCGAAACAACCGCCGAAAGCAGCACCGCCACAAGGCCAGCCGCCATCACCCGTGGGACGACGAGCGACTGGATCGGATCAATGCCCATCACCCGCAGCGCGTCAAGCTCCTCGCGAATTGTGCGTGCGCCCAAATCGGCGCAGATGGCGGTCGCGCCGGCACCTGCGACAACGAGCACAGTCACAATCGGGCCGAGCTGCGCCATCGCGACAGCCGCACCTGTGCCGGCGGCGTCGGCGGCGCCAAAGTCGACCAAGAGGGTGTTGAGCGTAAACGCCGTGAGCACGGTGAACGGCACAGCAAGTAGCAACGCCGGAACCAACGAGACCCGAGCGATGAACCAGCACTGCAGCAAGAACTCTCGCCACGCGAACGGTCGACGCGGAATAGCCACCAACGTGTCCAGGGCCATCGCATAGAAGTCACCGACCCCGCGCATCGGCTTCGTTGCCAGGTCCGAGATGTCCACCGTCAGCCCTCCGAACCTTTTGCCTTGACGCGATATTGAATACAAACTTCCTCCGTCTGAGCGAACTGACGAACGCTGTGCAAGCGCCAGGGCAGCAGGCTAGGCGCGCCACGTGCGCCTTGCCTATGTCGGTACCCATTTGTAGGACGGCTGCATTGTCCAGTTACCTGCGTTTGTGCGGTCTGCAGGTTGATACGACGCCACTGTCTCAGATGAACGCCCAGGCCGTCGACGTGCTGGCTGGCGGGCGTGTCGCCCGCTAGACAATGGGTCGGAGTGGTCGACTTGTTCCGGCGATTGTGGACAACCTGTAGGCCGCTGGTTTCGACTTGTCCGACGGACACTTGAGCTTCCCGGGTGGTCTGCGCGCCATCGCGTACCGATGGCAGGTGCGCGCATTCTGTGTGCGGCACTGGAGAACTCACCCCACTCCTACATTCCGGTGGACCACAACCCATCTCAGGCGGTCGACACCACCATACGATTAGACGATAGCGCAGTGGTGGGCATTTCTCTACATAAACTATATGATCGTCGGATTACGGGACAGGGTCAGATGTGGGTCAGGAGTGGGGAGAGCATGCGACGCGCGCGGAATGCGACGGCGCACTCGGTGAGTCCAGGGCCCACGGCAGGCGTCTGTACAGCCTGTCCGAACCGGCGGCCCCGGCCAGACCCTTCAACTGATGTCATGCAGAGGTCACATTTGAGTGCCTCCAACATCACGGCACTCTGTCACTACGACGCGAAAGGGAGGCCGTGTCATGGCGGTGCGATCAACGAAGCGGTCTGACGGGTTCCATCGTGGCGAACTCTGCGACGCTAAGAGTGCACAGAACGAACAGCGCGGGCTCTGCGATCAGATAGATGTAGTCGCATCTGATATCGCCGACTTGGTTGTTTCTGCCGACGGGTGGTTGTTCGATCTCGCGCAAGCCGGCTGGCAAAACGATATGACCGTCGCCGACGACAGACAGAACTCCGCTGGCGAGCCTTGGGATCGACACGCGTCGTTTCGTGGAGCCCGCACGAGGGCCGCGCAACGACGACGGACTTGGAAGACGGTTCAGACCGGTCGGAACCCGAAGGCGCCGCCAGATACTTCAACCCATCCACGCCGTCCTTCCTGCAACAGTTTCGTCCCGGTGACGGCGCCGCGGGCCAGGAACCACAGGTCCGGCCCCTGCCGCGACGCCCACCAGCATCCACACGACTGACGCGCTTCATCGGTCCAATGTGTCGGTCCGGTCGTGACACCCCTCGGTGGTGGCGACAGTTCCCGGAAACGTACTTGACTCGAAGTTGCAATATCGCGGTCGAGCAGGGTTTCCGATTCCGCAATCCCCCACTGCTACAGGACATATCGCCGACTTGGCACGGTGCCGTCGTGGTGGTCTCCCGAGCGCCACCGACGATGCCGACGCGCGATGTGAACCCACCGGGATCGGACAGGCGCGCCCCCGGTGCTGCTGCCGATAATGGCCTATTACGTCGGGGGCGACAACCTCACCGAACGCTCGGCTGCGCAGCATCCAACACGCTCACCAACTCCGCCACTGCGTTAAGCAGCTCGGCGAGCAGATCCATGCGGCGAACAAAATTGATCAGGAAGGTTTTGTCGGGCAGGAAGACCGTCGGCACTACAGGCTCAAGGCGGCGGCCAGCTGATCAGCGTCGAGCGGCTTAGGTTGTGGCGGCTCGTCGACTTCGAGGGCATTTGGATCGATCCCGAGCATCCATGCCAAGGTGCCCTTGTTGAGCGTGCCGGCCGCGATGAGTTCAGTGTGGACCTCCTGCAGCTTGAGCGGAAAGCGCCGGGTCGCAGCCTCATCCATTCGCATGGTGATCTGGTCGATACCATGATCGTGCTGGCCCGCCCAGGGGCCAACGGAGCAGCTTCTGCGTGGATAGCTGCAGCGAATTGCCGACTGTCTCCGAAACGGTGACGCCCAGCGTTTCCAGGCGACCCGACAGCGCGTCGGTGGAGACGCCCCACTCCCAGATCAACTCTGCCAGTTCGCGCTCGGTGAGGGTTGGCCAAGCGATTTCACGCAGCTCGGCCTCGGGCAGGAGCAGCTCAGCGGCGAAGTAGTTGGCGACGAATTCGTGGTGATCGCGTTCGGCCGGGGTGCGGTCGTCGGCGTGGTGGCCGGCGACGAGGTGACCGAGTTCGTGTGCCAGAGACCAGTTTTCCCGGAACCAGTTTCCGGTCGCCTACAGGACGATCACTTTGCGTGGTCCGACGTGGAAGGAGGATACCGTCGAAACCTCCGCCGTTCGAATGACGTCGACGTCGAGATGGGATTCGAAGCGGTCGGCCATGCGGCGCACAAAATCTGGGCCAAGCGTGGATCTCACTTCGATGACAGTGCCGGGGAGCGCGATGTCGACCGGGCTCCACGCGGGCAACGCTTGCCGGTAGACCAGGGCGATGTCGTTGAGGACCGGCTCGTCGCTGTCGTGACCCGGGACGTCGCGGCGGCCTGTCTCGCGATCGAAGTTACGGCGGGCGACGGCGACGAGCCGGTTCGGATCGCGGCGGCCGGTGATGAGCCAGTGCACGTCGACGTTGAGGGCTTCGGCGAGCTGGGCGAGTTCCACAGAGGAGAAGGCCCGGTGGCCGCGTAGGGATTTGGAGAGCTTTTCGTCGGTCAGGCCGATCTGGGCGGCGACCTGCGCCTGCGTGAGCGTGGCAGGGATGCTGTCGGCGACCCGGCGCGCAATCTGCTCCTGCCTCATAGTGTCGAGGCTAGGAACTAAGTTGCGATTTTCGCAACTCAGTCCTGCCTCGGCGTTGGCGGATTCGCTTGCCGACGGAAACCGTCGACGTTCCATGCGAACGCGGCATGACCCGTACAGCGGCCGTCGCGCGTCGGTGCAAATCTACGCCCCGGGTCGCCACACGTGAGTGTAGGCAACGACATCGGTTATCGGTCCTCCGACGGTACCGGGTTCCAAAACGATGACCGGTGTGTAAGTTGGCCCGTCTGCAGTCTCGTCTTCCCATTCGTAGATTACGGTGCGCAGGGTGTTGAGGTAGCGGCCGGTGAGCGCAGCCATGGTGTACGGGCCATGGAACGCCAGGTGGATCTCGGCCCGGCCACTGCTCGCGGCGAGCCGCTTGATGGCTTGTGCGACGGCTGCACTCAAACGGCCGGCCTCGCGTGCGTCGATTCTGCTGTTCGGCTCGGTCGAGACGATGGCGGCGGCGGCGAACCCGTCGGGCGACTCTTGGATAAGCCGCTCGAATGCGGTGCGGTCGGGGTCAGGAGTCAAGCTGACAAACACCGCGATACGTTCACGTCCTGCCGTAGACAGCGTTTTGATGTCGATGGGCTCGATGTGGACGTCGTTGGTTGAAAGCTTGTCGCCGGCCAGGGAGGACCACATCTGATCCTGGACGTCGAGGACCTCAAGAGTCCCGATCTTTGTCTCGGGCAGCGCGGCGCCGAGGGCTAGGGATACCGATAAGTGTGCACCGCCAGCGATGCGTACGGTTTTGGCGCCAGTGGCGTACACAGCGTCGCTGATCAGCGGCAGTGTAGTTTGAAGGAGCTTGAGCCCCTTTGGGGAGGGGAGGCGCCCGGCGCTGGCCACGCTGAGGCGGATATGCAGATCGTCCTCGCCGGCGTCGATAGCGAAAGGTGTTGGCCTGCTTTGCACGCGGATCGTAAAGCGCCGGTCTTGTTGGCGGATCAAGGATTTGCGTTGTTCGACGCGGTGCATGAGGAGGTCGCGCGCGATCTCGACCTCGCCGGCGGGATCAAGCATGTTGGTTTGCTTCTTATCGGCGAGGGTGCGGGCAGGCGCCGTTCGCAGCAGCCGGTCGGGGGCCTCGAAGTCGCATCTGGAGTTGTTTGGCGAGCGGGCAACGTGATTGGCGATACACAAGCTGAATGCTGGATCTGCGTCGAGTTGCAGCAGGCGCGGTAGTTCGCGTTCGCGGACGATCTCGCTGTGCACGATGTCTGGTGTCACGATGAGCACCGCCGCCGACAGGCCTTGAGTCAGGGCCTGTTCAAGCCGATCGGTTGTGGTGCCAGCCCGTAGGTCGGTGCGGTCTCGCCATACGACCAGACCGGCCGCTCTGAGCAGACCCTCAAGTGAATCGGCGGCAGCAGTTCCGTCGGACTGTCGGTAGGAAACAAACACTGGGCCGTCACCGCGGACCGCGCCGTCTGGGAGCTGTTCAAGAGGTGGAAATCTGCTCTGCGGCAACGATACTGTTGCCGCTCTGGTCGAGACACGTCCGAGTCGATGGCGTGACGCGATGATGCCGGAGAACGCCGCGGGGTTTGAGGGGATATGAACAAGCAGGGCAATGGCGGCGGCGGCTGACTTGGCGGTGGCCCGTATCGCGTCGACGTCGGTCGGACTGGGTCCGCATGGGGCTGGGTGGCTATGCCACTCGCCGATGTATCCGATCGGGTCATCGTCGGCTCGTTCTTTCAGGAATGCACGCAGTAGCTCGTTGGCCTTCACATCGTCGCGCACGTAGCGATTAGCGGACGCCAGTTTCCCGCCCACGACCAGGGCATGGGTAACGATGATGTCAGCGTCCTCGCGATAACCGAGCAGAACGCCTCCGATCTCGGCTGGCAGGTGCTTGGCGGTTTCGGAGGTGATCAGTGCATGCGCCTCGTTTCTGAGGTGGATTCGCGCCTGGGTGCGCCTCACTGCCGCGTCCTCTCATCGAGCCTGTGGTGGTGGACTTCCCCTGCCGGGTGCAGCGGCCGGTCGACGAGCAAGCCGATGGCGTGCCGGGCTGCCGCTGAGGCAGCTTCGATGACCGCATGAGGTGGGGTCGGCGAAATGGGACTGCCGCATCCGGAGTCGAACAGAAGTTGTTGCGCGCTGGTCGCATCGGCATCCGAGAGCGGTAACGGTTCGGCGTTGCCGAGCGGGGGGAGCACATCGATGCGGTATGTCTCGCCGTCGTTCTGCAGTGCCGCCGAAAGGATGTGCGTGTCGAGTGCCTCGGCGGTGAGGTGAAGCAGCGCTGTGGTGGCGAAGTCCGCGGTGGCGTTGATCACGAGACTGTGGCCCTGGATGAGCTCAGCGGCAGAGTCGCCGGAGGACAGTGCGTCGCCGATGACCGCGATGTCACCCGCCTGCAGTGGGCCGCGCGCGGCGATGTGGCGTCTGACTGCCTCGACCTTCGGCAATCCCACGGTGTCGGGGCCGACGAGGTGACGGACGACGTTTCCCGGCTCGACGACATCATGGTCGACGAGCGTGAGGCGGCGGACGCCCGAGCGGGCGAGCATGTCTGCGATGAACGAACCCAATGCGCCCACGCCGACGACCGCCACGTGATGTCGATGAAGTTCAGGGGCCAGCAGGCCTGCGCGAGCAGAGCGGGCAGCGTCGGTGTCGGCCGCGGAGCGCAAACGCCTGACTGCGACGCCGTGGTCCGTTGTGGGCCACACCTCCAGCGTGATGGTGCCGTCGTGGCGGCCGCGCCGATACGTCAGCATCACCACGCTGACTTCACGGCGACGAATTCGGCGGTCCAGGTTGGTGTTTGGATTGATCTGCGCAGAGATGTCCGCCCATGCTCTGGGCGGAACGTCGACGTCTCCGATGTCAGCAAGGTAGCCGAATCGGTGCTTACCACCCTTGACGGACTTCGACGAGGCTGTACCGCGCCCTATGCGCATGGTGTTGTTCCTCGCCGGACTGAAGCGGACGAATCCGTTGCGATATGGCGCGAGGTCGTCGTAGAGGTACAGGCGGGTGTCGTCGGACTGGTGGAAGTACCTGTCGAGGTCGAGGTCGAGACGGTCTTCGGGCCAGCCGGCGTGAGCTTGATCGAACCATGCAGTGACTTGGTCAAGGAACTCGGTCACCTCGGTCCACCACAGTCCATCGTGGTCGTCCTCAGCAACCAGACACAGTGCTCCGCTCACCTCGCGATGCCAGGACCAGGGCACCGCATCGTGATCGAGAGGGCTTACTGCAGGCGGATGAAACGGGAAGCGAGCCGACAGGGTAACGAGGACGTCTGTCGCGCCACCGGTGTGCGCGATGGCGCCTCGCCACCCTGCTTGTGTTTCTAAAAAGCCGCGCCGTATGAGGCCCTCCTCGAAGTGCTGCCGGGTGTAGGCGAGGTAGTCGTCGAATCTGGCGAGGCTCACCCGAACGTTCTCGGCCCCGCCGGCACGACCCGGGCGCCGGGCGAGATGATCGCGGCGCGCTTGGTGCCGTCCTCATTGAAACCGGGCGGCATCTCGAACACGGTGTCGCCGTCACCGTTCTCGCCGAGTAGTTTTTGAAACGTCAGCGCGGCTGCCCCTTCGTCCTCATCCTCGAGCGCATCACGCGCCGCGGTCGCAGCATCTGCGAAGCAGGTTCGGGCGGCTTCCAACTCGTCATCCGTCGCGCGAATCGAGATGGTGTGGCCGAGCATCGTGGGATCGGCTACCTCAATGCCGTAGGTAGTGAAGTTGTTGATGATCGTGCTTATCTGCTGCAGCGCTGACACGTAGTACTCTGCGTGGTCGTCGCCACCGACGATTCCTGACTTGAACGCCTGGTATGTAGCGACCTCGATGAAGAATCCGCCAGGCTTCGTCCCGACGCCGAGCAGGGCGCGGCGAGTTTGGCGCAGCAACTTGACGGTCGGCACGTAGTAGCCGTCGTGGGCAGCGTTCATCGCACTCGACAGTGTGGTCAGCGCTTCGGGGTTGGTGCGGACCCACTGGTCCTCGTCTCCCTTCTGCGGGATCTCCCAGGTCTGGCCATCCACGTAGGGCCGGGCAGGTACTGCGTCGACGTAGAGGTCGTACTCCGGGAAGGAGACCTGCATACTGCGGTCCTGGCGCTTTGTCCGGCGGTGCCCGTCGGAGTCGGTGCCGAACTCTGCATGCAGCACCTTGAAGAACCGGTCGAGGATGTCGTGGGAGGACACCTCCGTGGGGACCTCAGGGAGGCGGACGAACACGTCCACGTCCTTGATCCGCCTGATGGATACGTTCCGCTTGTAGGACCCGATCAGCACCGGACTCACGCCGTATCCGGCGAGCGCGGGATCGGCTCTGAGTGCATCGCGCACGAGGTTGTGCGCCTCGGGCGCATTGGTTTTGTCATCGCCGGGTTCGATGGAGCTCAAGGCGTCCTTGAACTGCTGCTTAAGGTGAGCCACTGGCCCTCCGATCTTCTGGTGCGTTTTGCGCGCAGCCAAGTGTGGTCCCCGCTACCGACAGCCGTCACCGGCCCGCGCGGGGACCCGCGACTATTTCTTCTTCCGGCCCTTGCCGGTGCTTTCGTTGGTCGTGGTCCTTGGGTTCTTCTTCACGGTCGACTGCTTGACGAACCGGCCCGTGATCGCGCTGCGTCCTCGCTTACCTGGCACGTCGTCAACCTTTCAGGCGTCAACTGCACCCGTCACTTCGGGCACACGATCATGATGGCGTTCAGGTAATTCGCGCTAATTAATTTCGCGCTCGTCGGGCGGGTCGCTTTGTGTCTGATGTCGCTGGCCTGCATGTCGAAGCGCTTGACATGTGTGGATCCGTGGCAAACTGGCACTTGGAAACGCGCAAATTAACTCAGCAAGGCGGAGGAGTTACTCGGTTGTCCGGTGAAGTCGTTGGCATAGCGGAGCGTCGAGACGACGAGCGGGAGGATCTCCAAGCCACCTGCGCTAATCCGCGATGCGACGAGCAGTTCCTTCGAACCGTCGGACCGGGAAGGCGCAAAGACTTCCACAGCGAGGACTGCCGGCGCGCCGCTGAGCGCGATCATCGCAAGTTGACGAGCCGTCTTGATCATTACGAGCGCCAAGCCGAGCAAATACGTGCCCGCCTCGGGGCATATCTGCGCACCAACATCGAGGAGTCCGTGGCGGACCGGACCGGGCCCTCTTCGACCGAGATAGAGCGGGCCCGGGAAGCGATCGCCGAAGTTCGAGGGATGGCACGGTTCCTGCCTCAGCATCAAAGTGAATTCGCACAGGACCTGCTGAACCTGTTCGAAGCTGTTGAACCGCTCCTCTCATCCGCGCGATAAGGCCGCGTCGAGCGTCGAGATTCCGCGAAAGTACGCGCCCGGCCGATAGCCATCTGCATCGCTCCAGCACGATGGTGGCCGCTGCTGCCGCCGGGCGACAACCACGGCAGTGGCGATCGCCGAGCCCCGCTTGGACCGCGTCCGATAGCGGTGAGGCGCTGGGTGGCGCGGTTGATGGCGTCCTTGGCCACCGCCTCCTGCAGGAAGCTCATCCGGCGCTCACGTTCGGCGTAGAGCTTCTACCGGCAGCCGACACGAAGTGGCGGTGCACCAGCGCAGGAGTGCTGTAGTCGCGACTCAATCTCCGACTATGATTCGGCGGGAATGGCGTAAACAGCTGTGAAGTGTCCAAAGAACACCACCAGTTCCCGTAACGCCCAGGTGGTTTCACGATCCGGCACCGCGACGGTGGCCGTGTCCGGTGACCACTCGTAGTGCGCCGCACGTTCGCCGCGCCGCCCTCGCACCGTCACAGGCTGCAGCCCCGTCCAGCGGTCGCGCACCGCGGGATGAGCAAGCACGTCGTCCACGTAGCGCTGGACGGAGTCCACCGTGGCGAACTTGCCCTCGGGCGGCAGCGTGACGTTCGTCCCGAAGAAGTCGAGTGATCGGTTGCCATGTGCGGCAGCGCGATCGAACAACGTCCGCACGAACTCCTCTGCGGCGTAGACCTTGGCGCGTTGCGAGTCGCGGGGCACCTGCGGCTAGTGCTCCAGTGCCTTGCCGCGGCCGGAGAGCTCGGGGCTTGGCCCCAGCCGGGCCCGACGTCCCGCCCTGTCGCCCGCACGTCGTGCAGACGACGAGTACCCGGCCGTGGCGCTGGTGGCCCGCCACGTCCCGCGCGCCTGCGACGCCGTGCGGTAGAAGCTCTTCAACTCGATATCCTTGTTGCGCAGGACAATTGCGGTGCCGGGGCGGTCATCGGGCTGCTGCTCCGCTTCCTGCCTGGCCAGGTCACGCGCCTCCGATAGCCGCTGGCCGACGCGTGCCCCGAACGCCAGCTGAAAGTTCAGCCGCGCGGTGATGGTGGGCGTGGGCCGGTGCGCGCCGGTGACGAGATACGCGTCGGACGCCTTCACCATCTGCACCACGAGGCCGGCGTACAGCGCATGGGTGGCGTCGATGTCCTCGGCGAACCCGTAGGAATAGACGAACGTGGAGTTCGATGCGACGTCGCACTTGACGTCGTTGGCCGCTGCGATGACCACGAACAGTTGGACGTAGGTGCGCAGCCCACGGGTGCCCGCGGCACCGATGGTGATGGTGCGCTGCGTGGGCAGCTGTGTCTTGGTGCGCTCGGCCGAGTGGGCGCGGGCCACCGCCAGGTCGATGGACGTCGTGGTGGCGAGGCGTTGCGCCGCCGCCATGAACGCCTCGGCTTCGTGAACGTTGTCGGTGTGCTCGGCCTTGCGCAGCAGCGCGGAGATCCGCGCAAGCATCTTGTCGTCAGTCATGATGGGGACGCTAGGGAACCAGTACGACTTTTCCGCGGGCGTGGCCCGTCTGGAGATACCGATGTGCTTCGGGCGCCTCCTCCAACGGAAACACCTTGTCCACCGTCACCTCCAGCTTGCCGTCCACCACTAGCGCAATGAGCTCGGGACGCGAGGCGTCGCGAATCGCCTGGCCGCCATCAGCCTCGGTCAGGGCGGCGATCCCGAGCTCCGGGGCACGGGCGAAGCCCACGATCGTCGCGATCCGGGCGCGGTCGGTCACCAACTCGACCGAGGTGTCGAGTGCCTCATCGGTACCGACGAGGTCGAGCGCGGCGTCGACGGGTCCGATTGCGCTGACCCGATCGGCCAGCCCAGGCCCGTACGCGATGGGCTCGGCACCGTATCCGCGCAGCTGAGCGTGCCTCGCGGGGCTTGCGGTGGCGATCACGCTTGCCCCTCGGTTGACGGCCAATTGCACGGCTATCAGCCCGACGCCGCCGCCGGCTCCGTGGATCAGCACGGTGTCGTTCGTCCCCACCCCGGTATTCGTCAACAGGTGCCACGCAGTACCGCCCGCCATGAGCAGCCCCGCCGCCTGTTCGAACGAAAGCTCAGCGGGCTTGTGCCCGACGTCAGCGGCCTCGGCGATGACCCGCTCGGCGTAGCCGCCTTTGAGTCCCGTGACAATCACTTCGTCACCGACTGTCAGTGGCCCGGTGTATCCGGAGCCCCCGGGCCCAACGGCCAACACGACGCCAGAGACCTCCATGCCGACCGGCATGGGCAGACTGCCAGGGTCGCGGCCGAATCCGCCGCTGTAGAGCTTGTAGTCGATCGGGTTGGTGCCTGCCGCGCGCACCTCGACGAGGACCTGACCTTGACCCGGTACCGGTAGTTCAATGTCTTGTATCGCAAGGACTTCCGGGCCACCGTAGCCCTCGGCCACAATTGTGCGCGTCATGGTCGCGAGTCTAGCCAGTAGGGCCGGCGAGCTTCGGGACGAACGCGTCGAGCGCCGTGACCAACTGCGGTGACAGCGGGTCCTGCTTGGCGTAGTTGGCGACGTTGTCGGTCGGGTCGTCGCGCAGCACGTGGCTGACGCCCTTGAGCGGGACGACGGTCAGCGCGGTGTGGCTAAGCGCCTCGACGAGCGGCTGTTCCGCGTCGCAGTAGGCCTGCGCGTCGGAGTCCGAACACGTGAGCAGCACGGGGGTGCCCGCGGGCACCCGGGGAGCGAGGGCCAGCGGGTCGACGGAGTCGGCTTCGACGACGGCCTTCACGTTGCCCGGGTTGAGGATCGCGCCCAACCCCTCGGGCAGCTTCGCGGGCGCGGTGCCCTTGGTGCGGGCCTCCTCGACCGCGGCGTTCCAGGCGTTGAGCACGTCGTCGCCCTGCTGGCGCGTCTTGGCGCCCGACGTCACGTCGACGTCGATGCCGGTGCGCACGCGCCCGGTGATGATGTCGAGGTACCGACCGGACAGCGGCTGGAACAGGCCCAGCCCCTGGATCTTCGGTGCGCCTGGCGCGGTGTCGACGGCCAGCTGCACGGCGTGCACCGTGCCCTCCCCCAGTGCGAAGACGGAGATGGCGGACGCCTCGGTGCCCGGCTGCGCGGCCAGGTAGCGCACGGCCGACTTCGCTCCCGCGGTGTAGACGGCGCTGCCGACGTCGGCCTTCTTCTGCTCGTACGGACCCAGCCCCGTCTTGCCCGTGCCGACCTTGTCGTAGCGCAACGTCGCGATGCCCTTGCCGGACAGGTACTCGGCCAGTTGGCGCATGTTGCCGACGGGACCTGCGACCGCGTTGTCGCCGTTGCGGTCGGTGTTGCCGCTCTCGGAGATCAGCAACGCCGCGGGGCCCTTGGGGGCGTCCTTCACGTGCCGGTACGTGCCATGGATGGTGAGCCCGTCGGCGTCGAAGGTCACGTCCTCGTCCACCCAGCCACCGGGCTCCTGCGCACCGGGCTTCTCCGGCCCGGAGGAACACCCGACGAGCAGGAGTAGCGCGACCAGCGCGCAGAAGAGTTGACGGCCAACGTCTTTCACAAGCGAACCTCGATCCACGACACGACGTCGTCGAGTACCTGCGCGCGTTCCGGCTCGTTGAACACTTCGTGGTAGAGCTCGGGATAGACCTTGAGGTGGACGTCGGCGGATCCGACGCATTCGACGAGCCGCTCACTGCCGGCCGCCGGAATCAACTTGTCCTGACCGCCGTGAACGACGAGCAGCGGTGCGGTCAGCGCCGACGCGCGCTGCGGCATGGTCTCCCCGACGGCGAGCAGCGCCTTCGCGATCCCGGCGGGCATCTTGCCGTGATGGACCATCGGGTCGGCGACGTATGCGGCGACGACCTTGGGATCGCGGGACACCGCGTCGGTGGGGAGCTGCTCGACGGGCAGGCCCGGCAGGATGCTGCCGACCACCTTGGCGACGGAGATCATCACCGACGACACCGCGTCCTGCGCGTACACCGCGGGCCCAGACAGCACCATCAGCGCATAGTCGTCCGGGTGCTCGACGCCGTAGGCGAACACGACGCCGCCGCCCATGCTGTGCCCCAGCACGACGCGCTTGAGTTCCGGGTGTGCCGCGGTGGCGAGGCCGACGAGGTGATGGAAGTCGTCGGTGTACTCGGAGATGTCCTTCAGGTAGACCCGCTTGCCACCCGAGCGGCCGTGTCCCCGCAGGTCGAGCGCATAGGTGATGAGGCCGGCTTCGCCGAATCGCTTGGCGACGTGGTCGTAGCGCCTGGCGTGCTCGGCATACCCGTGGCACAGCACGACGACGCCGGTCGGATCGATGTTGGGGGTCCACACGTCGTAGACGATCGGGGTGCCGCCGACGCCGTCGAAACTGCGTTCGCTGCGGGTTGTGGTCACCAGGGGAGACTAACGGGCGTCGCTGAGGGCCACCGGTCCGGTTTTTCAGGCGACCTTGTCGGAGGTCGTGGGTAGGGTCGGTCAAGTGAGTGTGCTCGCCGAAGAACCCGTTGGTTTCGCCTCGAAGGACGCCTTCCTCGCCGATGCCCAGCGCTACCGGCGCGAACTCCTTGCGCACTGCTACCGCATGACGGGCTCCCTGCACGACGCCGAGGACCTGGTGCAGGAGACCTACCTGCGGGCATGGAAGGCCTACGACAACTTCGAGGGCAAATCGTCCATCCGGACCTGGCTCTACCGCATCGCCACCAACACCAGCCTGACCTCGCTCGAAGGGCGCAAGCGCCGGCCCCTTCCCAGCGGCCTCGGCGCACCCGCCTCCGACCCGACCGCCGACATCGCGGAGCACCATGAGATCACGTGGTTGGAACCGCTGCCCGACGCACTCCACGAGGATCCCTCCGACCCGTCCGTGATCGTCGAATCCCGTGAATCGGTACGGCTGGCCTTCATCGCGGCGCTGCAGCACCTGTCCCCGCGGCAACGGGCGGTGCTGGTGCTCCGCGAGGTCTTGCAATGGAAGGCCGCGGAGGTGGGCCAGGCGATCGGTGCCTCGACGGCTGCCGTCAACAGCCTGCTGCAGCGGGCGCGCGCCCAACTCGACGCCGTCCAGCCCGATCAGGACCAGCAGGTGGCACCGCTCGAGTCAGTCGAGTCGCAGGACCTGCTCAGTCGCTACATCGATGCGTTCGAGAGCTACGACATGGAGAAGCTCGTCGAACTGTTCACCGCCGACGCGGTCTTCGAGATGCCACCCTTCGACGGCTGGTACCAAGGTCCGGAGAACATCGTCACGCTCTCCAAGACGCACTGCCCGGCCGAGGGCCCGGGCGACATGCGCTTCGTGCGGATCACCGCCAACGGTCAGCCCACGGCCGCGCTCTACATGCTCAACCGCGAGACCGGCGCACACGAGGAGTTCCAGCTGCACGTCCTCGAGACCCGTCCGGACGGCATCGCGCACGTCGTGGCATTCCACGCCGACGGGCTCTTCGAGAAGTTCGGGTTGCCGCGCACTCTGTAACGCCCGCCCCCTGACACGATCGGCCTCGGCTCAGCCCGCCCCGGTGCGATGATGCGACCGGGACAGGCGAAGGGGGGCGTCAGTGCGGACTTTGCGCATCGCCCAGTACGTGCTGTTCGGTATCTCGGCGGTGCTGTTGGGCTACGTGACAGTGGTGGCGCTGCGACCCAGTGCGACGTTGCCGGGCAGGCTCAGTTGGTTCGGCACCCCGGCAAGTGCGGTAACCATCACCGTCGTGGCGGTCGTGGTCGGGCTGCTTTGCCTCGTCAGCTATCTGGTCCGCCACAATCGTGCGTCGGCGACCGTGCCCGTGGTGATCGTCGTCGGGCTGCTCGCGACCGGGTTCGTGCTTGCGTTCGCCTCGTACATGTTCTGCCGGGGCGAGGCGGGCACCACCTTCTTCACTCCGTTCGAGTGGGCCACGAGCCTGGTGAAGGGGGCCGCCGAGAACAAAACAATCCGCGTCAAAGGCGCCGACATCCCTTGTCCGGCAGGACCACCGGCGGCACTCACCCTCGCTCGACTGATGGTGCTCGGCGCGTTCTCCGTCGGCGTCATCGGAGTTGCCGCTGCGGCCTTCCGACTACAGACCGACCGTTTCCGCACCTGGCTGAGCCGCTCCGCCACCGCCGTCGTTGGGGTCGACGAGGCAGGGGTGTCGATGGTGACCGCGATCGCTCGCGAGTCGACGCGACACGGTTCGCTGGTGCTGCTGACCACGGCGCCGGACGGTCCCGTCGCCCAACTGTGTCGCTCCAAGGGCGCCAGAGTGTTGCAGGTGGACTTCGACCACCCGGAGACGATGGGGTCGAAACGGTTCTGGCGCAAGGTCCAACGGTTGTACCTGCTGTCTCCCGACCCGTCCACGAACCTGCGGCGGCTGAGCACCATCAGCGAGGTGCTCGGCCCTACCGCCACCGGCCGACGCGCCCCGCTCATCGTCCGCATCGACGATCCCTGGCTGGCCATCGCCTGGCGCGCTGAACAATTCGGAGGATCCGACACCCGCTGGGCGGGCGATGCGGTGGGCAAGTACGAAGTCACCGCCCGTCGGTTGCTGGACCAGATCACCTCCGTCACCACCATCACAAAAGTCCTGATCTGCGGATCCTCGCAGTTAACGCTCGCCTTGTGTGCGGACATGTCCCGGCGTCAGCTCGAGCGCGACTACCACCCCCTCGACGCGGAGTCCGAGCTACCGAAGCTGGTCCTCGTCGATGTCGATGCTCAGCGCTACCTGGACGACCACGAATTCCACGAACAGGCAAGGGGTTTCGGCACAAGCAAGGTAGCCATCGACATCGTCGAAGCCGCCGCTGCCGAGTCCGTGTTGCGCGCCCTCGTCGGAGGGCACGAGGATCGCGCCGCGGCCATCTTCGTCGACTCGGTGACCGACCCCACCACTGCGACCCGGCTCGCCGCTCGATTCCCGGGGCTTCAGGTGTACGCGTGGGACCCCCAATCGACCGTGGCGGCGGATTCCGTTCCGATCGCAGGCAAACTGCGGAACTACCGCCTCGGAATCGACCTGCCCGCTGGCCAAGCCCACGACAACTGGGAGCGGGCCGCGATGCTCATCCACGAGAAGTACGTGGCCTCACCCGAGGCTGAACGAACACGCGCGACGGTGCCATGGGCCAAGCTCTCCCCCTTCTACCGCGAGTCGAACCGCCGACAGGTGCGCAACGCGTTGGAGACGGTGGAGCAGGTGGGTGGGCACACGTGGAACACCTGGGGGGACGCGCCGGACGACTTGACACCCGAGGTGCTCGAGAGCCTTGAGCAGCCACTCGACCGACTCAAGCGGCTCGGCTTCGCCGAAGACGCCATCTACGCGTTGGCTCAGGCCGAGTTCGAGGATTGGAGCCGTTACTATCGCGACGCCGGCTGGACGTGGGGGCCGGAGCGTGACGACGTCAACAAGCAGCACAAGAAGCTCGTCGACAGTTGGGCCGACACGTTCCGCGACGAGAAGCTGCGCAAGGCGGCGCTGCTGAGCCTGGCCACGACGTTGACCGAGTTGCGCGAACTCGGATATCGCTCGAAGCCGAAGTGGCAACCGTACCGCCGCGTCGGCGAGGTCAATGCCCGCCGCCGATACCGTCCGTGGACCTGGACGACCACCTCGGGTGACGTCATGCGCGCGAAGGCAGGGGACTGGGACGTCCGCGACGACGCCGACGCGCGCTGGTCGGTGCGCAACGACGTATTCCGGACGTCATACCGCCGGATGCGTGGAAATCGCTGGGCCGCAGCCGGTGTCGTGTTCGCAAGGCAGGCGCCGCCGGGTGAAACCATCGAGACCCTCGAGGGCCCGTCGACGACCGTCGAAGGCGACTGGGTCGTGATGGGCGACAAGGGTGAACAGTGGGCGACGCCCGACGCCAAGTTCACTCAGCGCTACATCGGGCCGGTTTCCTTCCAGGAGCGGTTCGAGCACTGGAAGGCGCTCAACGAGCGCTAGGCGTCACGTACGTCCATGACACTGCGTCATCGCCATATGCGCAGGTGAACGGTATGGAGATGGGGATTTCTGCAACGTGTTCTATGATCTCCGCCATGAAGACCAAGGGCGCTCTGCTTTGGGAGCTCAACAAGCCGTTCAGCGTCGACGAGATCGAACTGGGCGATCCGGTGGCCGACGAGGTCCAGATCCGCATGCACGCCGCGGGCATGTGCCACTCCGACTACCACCTGACCACGGGCGCCACGCCGATCGCGTTGCCCGCCCTCGGAGGGCACGAAGGCGCGGGCGTCGTCACCAAGGTGGGCAAGAACGTCACGGGCATCGCCGAGGGTGACCACGTGCTCCTCGCGTTCATCCCCGCGTGCGGCGCGTGCCCGCCATGCCTCAAGGGCTACCGCTCCCTGTGCGACCGTGGCGCGGTGCTGCTCGGGGGCAAGGCCATCGCCGACGGCACCTCCCGGATACACGCCGGCTCACACGAGGTGGCGCCGATGAACCTCCTCGGCACGTTCGCGCCGTACATGACGGTGCACAAGGATTCCGTCGTCAAGATCGACTCGGACATTCCGTTCGAGACCGCCGCCATCATGGGATGCGCGGTGCCGACGGGGTTCGGCTCGGCGACCAACGTCGCCGGGGTGCAGCCAGGCGAGACCGTGGTGATCGTCGGCGTCGGCGGCATCGGCATGAGCGCGCTTCAGGGCGCGGTCATCTCGGGCGCCAAGACCGTTATCGCGATCGACCCGAACGAGTGGAAGCGCGACCAGGCCATCAAGTTCGGCGCCACCCACGTCTACCCGTCGATGGCCGAGGCCATCGGGCCGATGATCGACGTTACCCACGGCCTGATGGCCGACAAGACCATCATCGCCGTCGGCGAGATGCGCGGCGAGTACGTCGAAGAGGCCATGATCCTCACCGCGAAGACCGGGACATGCGTCGTGACGGGCATGGGGTCGATGATGGACGTCGACGTCAAGCTGAACCTGTTCCTGTTCACGATGTTGCAGAAGACGTTGAAGGGCAACATCTTCGGTGGCGGCAACTCTCACGTCGAAACACCGAAGCTGGTCGGGCTGTACAAGTCCGGGCTGTTGAAGATCGACGAGATGGTAACCGCTACCTACACGTTGGACAACATCAACGACGGTTACCAGGACATGCTCGACGGCAAGAACATTCGCGGCGTCATCACGTTCGACGAGTCGGACTGGTAGAGCGCGGCGCTCAGGATTCGTCCAGCCGGTCCAGCACCCGCGACGTCCAGCGCTCGATCGCGCGCAGGTCGGCCACGCTCATCCCGGCGAACACGACCTCGCGCACCAGTTCGGCATGGTGCGGCGCAGCGACGTCGAGGGCAGCGCGTCCCCGTTCGGTCAACCCCACGGTGGCGGCTCGGCGGTCGTCGTCGGCTCCGCGCCGGGTGACCAGTTCGCGGGTTCGCATTCGGCTCAGCTGGTGCGACAGCCGGCTCTGCTCCCAGCCCAGCCGCTCCCCGAGCTCGGAGATCCGGCACCCAGGTTGCTCGTCGAGCGCCACCAGCACGTCGTAGTCGGCGAGCGAGAGCCCGTGGTCACGCTGCAGCTGACGGTTCATCGCGGCCTGCAGCCGGCTCGTCATCGCGACGTAGTTGCGCCACACTCGCTGCTGGTCGTCCGATAGCCACACGGAATACATGACACATCATTCATGTTGTCGTGTCCAGTGCCCGCCACCTAGGCTGGCGAAGGCTTCCGAGGAGTGATCAGATGACCAGCACGTCGACCGTCGAGATCCGGCGCGCCCCCGACCGCGCGGCCACCAAGATCTCATGGCTGGACTCCAAGCACTCGTTCTCCTTCGGATCGCACTACGACCCCGCCAACACGCACCACGGGCTACTGCTCGTCAACAACGACGACGTCGTGAATCCGGGTACCGGATTCGATACCCACCCCCACCGCGACATGGAGATCGTCACCTGGGTGCTGCGTGGGTCGCTGGTGCACCAGGACTCGACCGGCAACTCCGGCGTCATCTATCCGGGCCTGGCTCAACGGATGTCGGCAGGCCGCGGCATCATGCACTCCGAGAAGAACGACTCCTGGACGCTCACCGGCGATCCCACGCACCAAGAGCCAGTTCACTTCGTCCAGATGTGGGTCGCGCCCGACGAGTCGGGCGTCGATCCCGGCTATCAACAACTGGAGATCGACGACGAACTGCTCCGCGGTGGGTTGGTCACCATCGCCTCGGGCATGCCCGAGCACGCCGACGCCACCGCCATCACCATCCGCAACCGCTACGCGGCCCTGCGCGGTGCGCGGATGCAACCCGGCGACACCATCGAACTGCCCGAGGCGCCATACCTGCATCTGTTCGTGCCGCGCGGCGCGGTCACCCTCGAGGGCGCCGGCCCACTGTACGAAGGCGACGCAGTCCGGTTCACCGCATCCGGCGGGCAACGGGTCACCGCGACGGAACCATCGGAGCTTCTGGTCTGGGAGATGCATGCGGGTCTCGCTGCGGCGTAGGTATTCGTCGATCGGCCTCGTCGGTCTCCTGCTGCTCGCGGGGTGCTCGTCGGGGTCCAGCCCCGACACGTCGCCAGCGTCGAGCGCGTCGGCCACCCCGGCCGGCCTCGTCGAGGTCACCGTGCAGGTGCCCGACGATCTGGCGGCGACACCGTTCGACGAGCCGCGAAAGGCCTTGGTGCCCAAGGGCTGGACGTTGTCGGTGTGGGCCCGTGTTCCAGCGCCGCGGCTCGCGGTGTGGACCCCGGGCGGCTCCCTGCTGGTATCCGTGCCCGCCGCAGGTCAGGTCATCCGACTCCAGCCGACTGGCGCCGGACCCCACGACGAGTTCCTTCTCGGCGGGCTCGACCAGCCGCACGGGCTCGCGTTCGCAGGCTCCACGCTGTACGTCGCCGAGAGCGATCAGCTCGTCGCCTACGACTACGCCGACGGCAACGTCAGCAACCCCCGCACCATCGCCGCGGGCCTACCCGACGCGCAGAGCCCCGACCTCAGCGGCGAGTACGCACACGCGCTGAAGAGCGTGGTGTTGGGACCCGATGGCGCCGTGTACTTTTCGATTGGCTCGACTGGAAACGTCTCGGCCGAGGACCGCACCGCGAGCCCCCCGCGCGCCACGATCATGCGCATTCCACCAGGCGGCGGGACCCCGCAGCCGTTCGCGACCGGTGTGCGCAACGGCACCGGACTGGCGGTGGCCCCGGACGGCGCGATCTGGACCGCGGTGAACAACCGGGACAACGTGCCCATCCCCGACGCGGGCCCGTCCTACGGGCAGGTCGTGCCCGACTACGTCGACGAGCATCCGCCGGAGTCCATCGCGAAGCTAACGCCTGGCCGTGAATTGGGTTGGCCCTACTGCAATCCCGACGGCGGGCCCGCCCATCTTGCGTTCGTCCGGGACGTCTCGACCAACGCCGACGGCAGTCGACTCGACTGCGCCACGCTCCCGCCGATCGAGCAGAGCATGGGGGCACACTCGGCGCCGCTTGGCATGAGCTTCGTCGACGGCGCGCTGCCCGAGCCGTACGCCCACGGCGCGCTCATCGGCGTGCACGGGTCGTGGAACCGTCAACCTCCACGCGCACCCGAGGTGTCGTTCTACCCCTGGCAGAACGGCAATCTCGGCGATCAGCAGACCCTGATCGGCGGGTTCCAGAACGCCGACGGCACGCGCTGGGGCCGCCCCGTCGCCGCCGTCGTTGGACCGGACGGCGCGGTGTACGTCACCGACGATGCCGCGGACGCGGTGTACCGACTGGCCCCGCCCGGGCGCTGACCGGCGGCGTAAAGGCATTCGCCAGCAACGCAATTCGCTCGTACTCGAATCGTGATGCTCCTGTGACGAAAGTTGACAGTGAGTTAACTGTGATTATTGTTGACTTCTCGTAGGTGTCTGCTGAAAGGGCGCTATGCCACGTCAGGCCGCAAAGTTCCGTCGCCTCGTCGCGTCCGCGACGACGATGGTGCTGTGCGCTGTGCTGGCAACGACGGCGGGTGTGCCGACCGCAGCGGCGGCCGACGGCCGTGAGCTCCTCGCCAATGCCATCGCCAACACGCGCGGTTCGTACCTGGTGTACAACTTCGGCGGAGGCAACCCCGCTCCGATGCTCAACGCCGGCGGCAACTGGTACGAGCTCACCAGCGGCGGGCACCTGATGATCATCAAGGGTGCCTCGCAGCGCCTGACCCCGCGTTTGCTCGTCGACTCGCACCGCGGCTATCAGGCCCGCTGCGAATCCGATCCCCGGGCCCGCACCGGCGAAGGGCTGTGGCAGGCGTCGGAGACCTTCACGCCGATCCAGGCCTGGCAGGCGCTCGGCAAGCCGACGATCGCGATCAATGCCAACTTCTTCGACATCCGCGGCCAGAAGGGCGGATCGTGGAAGTCCACCGGCTGCAGCTCCCCGCTGGGCGCCTACTTCGACAACACGCGCGGCGGAGCCCAGGCCAACGCGATGGTCACCGGCACCGTCGCCTACGCAGGCAAGCAGGGCCTGTCCGGCGGCAACGAGATATGGACCCCGCTGTCGACGATGATCCTGCCGGTTGGTGGCGCGCCATTCGTCGTCAGCCCCAGGTCGAACGACGACTTCGACGCGGCGACTCCCGTCATCCAGGGGCTGATGGACAAGGGCACCCGATTCGTCGCCGTCAGTGGCCTCGGACTGCTGGCGCCAGGTGACACCGGGCAGATGAACGACGGCGGCCCAAGCGCCGCCCGCACCGCGCTCGCCTACGCGCGCGACCGCGACGAGATGTACGTCTTCCAGGGCGGTAGCTATACCCCCGACCAGATCCAGGATCTGTTCCGCGGCTTGGGTAGTGACACCGCGATCCTGCTCGACGGTGGCGGGTCGTCGGCGATCGTGCTGCGCCGCGACACCGGCGGCATGTGGGCGGGCGCAGGCGTGCCCAAGGGCTCCTGCGACACCTACCAGGTGCTGTGCGACTCGCGCGAGCGCGCGCTGCCCAGCTGGCTCGCCTTCACCTGACCCGTCAGGCCGCGTGCTCCGACGACGCGCCACTCTCCGAACCACTTGCCGCCGACGCATCGGCTGTGGTGGTCGGCTCGGCGTCCTTCTTGCCGGTCTCGCTGGCCTCGCCCTTCTTCTCGTCCTTGGGCGAGAAGTTGTTCGCGGTGTCGCGCACGACGTTCAGTTCGGGCTTGGCGTGCTTGGGCTTCTTGGCCGTCGTTGCGTCGGCGTCCTTGGCGGCATCGGCGTCGGCCGCGTCCGCTTCGGCATCCGGCTTCGCATGCTTCGGAGCGGTGGGCTCACTCTCGACGGGCGTCGCCTCCTTGGCCGCCTCTTCCTTCTCCGCCGCTTCCTTGGCAGCGGCAGTCTCTTCGGCAGCCTGCGTATCCGCAGTATCCTTTTCCGCCGCCGGCGGCGTCACGTCCGATTTCTCCGTCGTCGACGTCGATTCCGCTGTGAGAGCGGAGGTTTCGTCGGCCGACTTCGTCTCGACCTCTGGAGCGAGCGACAACATCCGCGCACTGGACGACGGCACCGAAGACGCACTCGTTGCGGCGAGTGGCGTCACGCCACCCAGTCCGCCGAGCAGCCCGCCACCGCCGAGCAGCCCGCCGAGCAGGCCGCCGATTCCGTTGAGCAGTCCGCTGAGCGGATCGGTCGGGGTTCCCGTGCCCGTTCCGGTGCCCGGCGTACCCGTACCCGTGCCCGTCGTGAGGCCGGGCAACCCGCCACCACCGAGCAGACCGAGCAGGCTGGCGAGCGCATTGGGGGTGTTCGGCGTCGGGTTGCCGCTGAGGAATTCCTTCTGAAAGCCGCCGAACAGCGCAGTGATGCTGTCGCCGAGCGCCTTTCCGTAATCGATGTTGGGGAACGAGAGGAAGGGCGTCTCCTCGCCGGCCGTGGAGAAGTCCCGGGTGTAGGTACCGTCGGGGTTCTGCACGGCGTTGGCGTAGCCGATGGTGTTGAGGATTGTCATCGCAGGCGCAAGCGCGTTGGCCAACCGCATCGGAATCTGCGCGAGCGGGCTGAGCCCGACGATGTTCAACAGGTCGGACGCCAGGTACAGCGGCTCCAACGTCGGGAGCGTCGCCGAGTGCAGCGTCAGATAGAGGTTCAGCGCCAACGGATTTCCTGCGGCGACGTCGGCCAGCGCCGCGGTCAGCTGCGGGGTGAGCTGGTCGGTGAGGCCGTCAAGGCTCAGCCCGCGCAGCATGTACGTCGGAAACAGGCCGGCGGCCAGGTTGTTGACCAGTGTCACGGGGTTGGGCCACGACGCCAGGTCGGACAGCGGTTGGTACTCGTAGGTGGCGTCGATCAGGATCGGCAGCACGTTCGCGCCGCCCAGATGGAGTCCGGTGTTGCCGACGGGTAGCCCGCCGTCGCCGGTCAGTTGGGTGTGCGGGTTCACGGTGTCGATACCGAACAACGCCGCCAGCGGGCCGAACCGGGCGAACGCGCCGCCATCCGGGCGCGCCGCATTGTTGATCAGAATCAACGGCAGCACGGTCAGGCTGCCGAGGATCGGGTCGACGCCGGTGTAGGCCGAGCCGCCCGGCTGATTCTTCAGGTCGTCGATCACCTGCTGGTACGCCATCGCTGCCGCGAAGGCGCCGATTCCGATTCCGACCGTGGGCGTGACACGGGCGTGGAGCACGTCGGGCAATGCACCGGTGACGGGAGTGATGATGCCGGCCACCGACGCCACCAGATTGGCAACCGCTTGCTCCAGGGTGGTGCCGAGGCCCGGAAGCGGCAGCCCCAACCCGCCGAGCAGGTCGTCGAGTAGACCCAGATCGAGCGTGCCGTTGTCCAACGCGTCGTTCAGCAGGCCCTGCACGATTTCGACGACGCCGTTGACGCCGAGCTCCAGGTAGGGGGTTCCGTTGATCTCGTTGGCCACCGAGTTTGGCAGCCCAGGCACCCATCCGAGGTCGAGTCCGAGCATCTTCAGCACGCTGAACGTCGGGCCGGCGGTGATCAGGTTGACGCCGGGGACGTTGAGGTTCGCCAGGTTCAGCGGGTCGGAGAGGTCCAGCCCCAGCAGCGCCAGCAGCCCGGTGAGGGTGCCGTCAGTGATCTCGTCCACGCCGAGCAGGTTCAGCACGTTGGTCAGCAGGCCCTGGTCACCCAAACCCAATTGGCCGAGCACGGTGTCGAGGACGGGAAGGTCGAGCGAGATGGAGGCCAGAATCGACGGAAGCAGGTTCGCGGGGATTTCCGTAAGCAGCGTGTCGACGAGGCTCTGTGGGTCCACTCCGGCGGCCTGGGCGAACGCCGTCAGGCTGATGCCGTTCACCACTGCCCGGATGAGCTGGTCAAGGATGGTCTGGCTGAAGTCGTAGACCGTGGTGCCGAGTCCGCCCGTCAGGTCGGGCAGCGTCTTGGGGTTCGGGTACTGGCCGGAGTCCGGCAGCAACTGGATCGCCGCTGCGAGGTCGATGTTCTCGGCGGTGAGGCGCTTCGCCGGGTCGGGCGGCGGCTCGACGCCGACCGTCAAAGCAGTGGCAGTCGCTGTCGCGGCGCTAACCAACGCCACGCTCAAGCGGCGCGCTTTCCTCGTACGATGCCTGCCTGCCATCTGACCAGTCCTTTCGACGCCCCCGTGAGCCGTGTCACAGGACGTTAACACTTACGCAGGCGGCAATACCAAGAATTGCTGAGCGAAGACCTGGCTCGCCGCCTGCGGAATCCACACCGCGAATCCTTGGCGCTACCAGGACCTTCATTGATTGACGGATGCGACAATTCCTGGCAATTGCGGCAACTGAGCCGACCTAGATAAGTGCGGTCACGGTTGTGGCAATCGGTGCATAATTTGCCAGCAGTGAATGAGGCCCCGCCTGCGTCCGCAACGCGAGTGCGCTGGAAATCACCGCGCACGTCGATTTCGCGTAGCTGGAACCGAATGGGGCCATTCGTTCGGCTACGGCTGTCCGGAGACCTTGCGCAAGACGAGATCGCGCGCCCGCGTCGGCAGGTTCGTCATCAGTGCCACCTGAAGCTTCGGCACCAACCCGACGACGTAGCGAGCGCGCGGGCGACGCGTCGTCAGCGCCTGCTCCACGACGGCGGACACCTTCTCCGGCGCCACGGCGATCTTCTGGGAGAGCGGGATGGACTTCTTGAAGCCCGCGATGTGCCTCGCGTACAGCGTGCGGTGCTCGGGGGCTAGCGCCGCCTCGGTTTCCACCGCGGCGGAATCTGCGGTGCGCCACATGTCCGTGTCGGTCTGCGCAGGTTCGATCATGACGACGGAGACTCCCCACGGCCGCAGTTCCATCCGCATGGCATCGGCCGCCGCCTCGAGGGCGAACTTCGACGCCGCGTACGCGCCGACCATGGGCATCGACAGCTGGCCGTTGACGCTCGAGATGAAGACGATGCGCCCCTTCGACTGCCGCAGTCGGGGCAGTACCGCCCGAGTCACGGCGAGCTGACCGATCACGTTGACCTCCAACTGCTTTCGCCAGTCCTCGGAGGTGACGGTCTCCATCGGTCCACTGACGACGATGCCCGCGTTGTTCACCACGGCGTCCAACCGAGCGGGCAGCGTCGCCTCGAGCTGCTCGATCTGGGCGGCATCGGTGACGTCGAGGAACACCGCCGACACCCGCTGCGCGTTGACCGCGGTGATGGCGTCGGCGTCCTCCTGCGTCCGCACGCCCGCGATGACGTCCCAACCCCGGCCCGCGAGGTGCTCGACGATGGACCGTCCGATGCCTCTGGCCGCGCCAGTGACGAGTACTGATGGCATACCGGTCAGGCTACGTGGGATGCGGGACCGCGCCGCTACAACCGCGGAGTGAGGTCCAGCGACGTGATGTCCTGCATCCGGGTAATCAGCCAGTGCCCGCCGTGGTGTTCCAACGTCAACCGGTAGGACAGGTAGCGCAGCGACGGAATGCCCTTCGTGACCGGGCTAGTCGACACCGAGTTGGTGTACACGATGGCCGAGGCCTCGGTCGACGTCAGCGATTCCACGGCCGCGCCCTTGACCTCGGTGCTGTTGGTGACCTGGGCCTGCTTGTTGGCCTCGACGATGCCGTCGATGAACTGCCGGTACTGGGTGGCGAAGTCGCCGCCGAGATACCTGGCCGTGCGGTCTGCCAGCTTGTCGATGTCGTCGGGCGTGTACGTCCACAACGTCTGGATGGCCTCCGCTGCCGTCGTCGCCACCTCGAGCTTGACCTGGACTGCCGCCCGGTCGGCTAGGTAGGGCTGCAGCGTGGCTCCGGCGAACGCGGCGGCCGCGACGACCACCGCGCCGGCCGCGACTGCGGCGAGCTTGAGTCCGCGGCCCGCCGGCTGGTGTGGCACCAGGATCGGTTCTGCTTCGTCGACGTCGGTCTCGTCGGCTCCCGTCTCGACGGCCTCCGGCTCCTCGGTCAGTTCGACCGCGCTCGACTCGACGTCTACGGGTTCGGGTTCGACTGTGTCCGTGTCGGATTCGACGACCTCGGCGACCTCGTCACCCGGTTGCCGCAGCTTCTGGCGCGGCAGGCGGTGGCGACTGCGGGCCGACTTGCCCTCGGGGACCGGCGCGGCGGCGACGGCGTCGTCGGTCAGATCACCTGGATCAGGTTGCTGATCTTCCACTGCTGCCCTTCCTCGATTGTCGTTACCACCCAACGATTTCCGCTCTCGATGGTGGTCTTGCCGTCCGGTGACTTCGCGGTGATCTTCGTAGCGACCAGGATGTCCGCGCTGCCGTTGGCGTTCCACCGCTGCACGCCGGCTTCCAGCACGGTGCCGGTCGTCGGCTCTGCTCGTGCGACCTGGACGACGATTCCGTTGTACTTCTCCTTGAACTGCTGGGCGAACTCCCCCGTGCCCTGCGCCTGAATCCGGTCCCCGTAGTCGTTGGCGTGGAAGGGATCCAGCGTCGTGTAGTCCGTCATGAACTGCCGCACCTTGCCGAGCGCGGACGCGTCCCTGACCTGCGTGCGATGGTCACTGACCTGCCCGACCACCATGAAGATGCATGCGGCGATCGCCGCCGCGGCGACGAGCGCCGACACGATGGCGGTGACCGGCAGCCCCCAACGCAGCGGTTGCTTGTCCAGCGGGGCGAAGTAGGAGCGCTCGACCGGGTCGATCTTTCTGCGCGGGCTCATTGGCCGCCGCCGTTCAGCTGCGGCTTCTTCAGGACGATGAGGTTGGCAACCCGCCACTGCTCGCCGACCTTCTCGAAGTCGACGCGCACCGTGGCGGTGATGAACTTCAGGTCCTTCGCGTCCGCGCCGCGTTGACCCTGAAGCGCCATCAGCATCGCCGCCCGCTCACGCTCCACTGACAGGACCGCACTGCTGACGGCCCAGTACTCGTTGTTGGTGACGCCCGTCTTCTGCACGTTCTGCTGCTGCGCGATCAGCTGCGGCCGGTAGCCGTCGGTCGCGAGCGACTGCGCCCTTGCGAAGTCGTCCACCACGCTCTCGGCGTCATAACTCAGCAGCTGCTCGACGATGCGCGGGCCTTGCTCCGAGATCTGCGCGCGGGCCGCATCGACCGCCCTGTCGTGGCGGTAAACCACCAGGTATCCCAGCCCCGCACCCGCCGCCGTCAACAGCGCCGCGGCCACCAACACCAGCGCGGCGATGCGACGAACATCGCGCTTGGGCCGGGCATGCGCGTGAACCTCGGTGCGCAACAACATGTCTGCAAAGGTGCGGTGTCGCTTGTCCCACAGCGGCCACAGCCATCCGACGAACACCGCCGCCGTGTCCAGTAGGTGCGCGAGCTCGCGGAGCAGCAGGCGCAAGAAGCCGACCGGCTCACCGCCCGCACGGACGACGCGGATGCCGAACACCGCGCGGCCCAGGCTCCACCCCATGAACGACGGCAGGAGCACCCGATTCACCACCATGGCGGCCGCGACCACCGCCAGCACCACGACGTACACCCACCGCAGCCAGCTGCCCGGTGTCGTGGTGTAGCCCATCAGCGCCATCGTCGAGAGCACGACTACACCGGGCACGTAGTCCAACGCGAACGCTCCGAGCCGCGCCCCCCACGAGGCGTACCGGATCGGATCCGCGTCGGTGTCCGTCGGCTCCTCGACGTCCTGCAGAACTGCCGTCACGACGTGACCTGTTCCAACGTGGACACCTTGTACGTGCCGTCGGCCGGCGCCATCGTCACCCGCAGTCGGTAGCCCTGCTCCTGGTTCGGGGCCTGCGAGTTCGTCACCTTCACCCTCAGCGCCACCAGGACGTCGACCGAGCCGTCGTCGTGATGCTTCACCACGGCCGCACGCATATCCGAGACCTGCACGGCGACGTTGGCCACCTGATACGCGTCGACCAGCATCCCGCTGTACAGGTTGGCCTGGACGGCGAAGGCACCCGTCGCGC
Source organism: Mycobacterium sp. RTGN6 (assembly GCF_033804605.1). Taxonomy (NCBI): domain Bacteria; kingdom Bacillati; phylum Actinomycetota; class Actinomycetes; order Mycobacteriales; family Mycobacteriaceae; genus Mycobacterium; species Mycobacterium sp. RTGN6. The sequence goes on along the minus strand of NZ_JAPZKZ010000002.1, from coordinate 589,160 downwards.
ACTCGATGATCTTCGACTGGCTCGCCGTCATCGCGGCGACGTCGGGCGCCTGCGTCGCAGCGACGCACTCCTTCGCCCGGTCCAGGGCCTGCGCGTCCTGAGCCGCGATGACCTCGCTGCGCTGGTGCGCGCGGAGCGCAAGGTAACCGCCCACCCCGACGCCCGCGGCGACCACGGCCAACGCGGCGATGATCGCCACCAGAGCGCCGCGGCTGAACCGTTCGGTACGGCGCGCGACCACGGGCTCACCGGCCGAAGCCGTGAGCTCCGAGGAGTACGGCTCGTCCTGCGTTGCTGCGGATACTGCGACCGACGCTTCCGGCTCTATTGCGTCTGTTCCGGTGGGGTTCAGCTGGCTGGTGCCAGCATCTCCTTCCATCCGTTGTCTCCTGGGTTATTCGAGTTGGTGACGGTGTACGAGACGCCGTCGGGTCCCACGACCTCCCCGCTGGACGGGTTGTAGACGGCGGTCGGGCCTGATGCCGGAGTGTAGACACATGGGTTGGGCTGCTGGCCACTGCAGCTCACACTTCCCTGGCCAGGGGCGGTCAGCGGGTCGCTGATCGGCTGCGGAGTCGGTGGCAACTGATCGGCAGGCAACGGGTTCATGCCGTTGTTGATCGACGGGGCGGGCTCCACGTAGCCCGGCTTGACGGGTTGGTCGCAGCGAGCCCCTGGCGCAGGGCAGGTGAGCACCTGATCCGGGTTTCCGTACCACGGGTTGGTACCCAGCGGCGCGTAGGGTTCGTTGCTCCGGCATTCCTTTGGCGTGGCCGCACGCTTGCCGGGCACGTCGGCGCACGGGTAGTTGCGGGCGCCGCGAACGACGTTGCCCTGGTAGTCCTTCGGGATCTTGCAGTACGTCCCCGACGGCAGCGGCGCCGTGGTGGTGTCGGCAGGCGAACGCCACTGAGACGCGGGCAGGAACCCGGTGAGGCACGGCGGGGGCTGGTTGATCGACAAGCCGAAGTGCAGCAAGCCCTCACCCTCGAAGATGGTGCCCGCTTCCGCGACGGAGGCGCCCTGCGGCAACACGACGAGCGCCTGCTCGACACCCGCGTGGTAGCGCTTCAACATGTCGATCACGACCTCGAGGTTCGCCAGGGTCTGTGGCAACGAGTCGCGGACCCCGCTGAACACCTCGTTGAGCTGGTCGGCGGTGGGCGCGGCCTGCTGCAGCCCGCTGCGCAGCGCCTGATCTTGCTCGGCGGTCTGCCCGGCGATGACGTTGAGGTTCGCCGCCCACTGGGAGATGGCGTCCCCCGAGTTCACCTGGCTGTCCAGGATGGGCGTGGCGTTGTTGATGATGTCGTTGACCGGGCCGAGGTTGTCCTTGAAGTCGCTGGCGATCGCGGTGGTGGAGTCCACCAGGCGTTGCAGCGCCGGACCCAGTCCGCCCACGGCCTTCGACGTCTCGGTCAACAGCGAGTCGATCTTCTCTCTCGGCAGCACCTCGAGCCCTCGGTACGCCGAATCGAGCGCAGGCCCGACCTCGCTGGGCACGCTGCTGTTGGTGATGGTCTGGCCATCGCTGAGGAACTGGCCGGGATTGCCGGTCGACACCAGGTCGAGGTACTGCTCACCGATGGCCGAGACCGAGTGCACGTTCGCGGACGCATCGACCGGGATCTTGAACTGGCTGTCGATGCTCATCTCGGCGCGTGCGCCGTGCTCGGTTGGCGTGACGGCCCTGACCTTGCCGATCGTGGTGCCGCGGTACGTCACGTTGGCGGTGGAGTACAGGCCACCCGATCGGGGCAGGTCGGCGTAGAGCTTGTACTGACCGATCCCGACCAGCGCGGGTAGCCGCAGGTAGTACCACCCGAGCGCCGTCAACGCGATGATCGTCAGAATCGTGAACAGGATCAACTGGGCCTTGATGAGGCGTGTCAGCACAGCTCACTCACCCCTCTCGACCAGCGGGCCGCCCTCAACGCTGTGCGCGTTGGGAGTGAACCGGACGTCCGGAATCATGGTCGCCGGGTCGCGGCCCCACGCCTGCTCGAGCGCACGCAGCATGCCGGAAACGCCGGTGCCGGAGAGCAACCCGTTGTCGATCGCGGACAGCGTCAGGTCGACGTTGAGCGACACGTTGATGTAGTCGCCACGCACCACCTTCGGCACGTTCTCGATGCTGAACGGTGCGGTCAGCAGCAGCTTCAATGCGCCGATGACGTACGGCGAGGCCTTGCCCAGCTGCTTGCCCGGACGCTGCAGGTTGATCAGGTTCTGATGCAGATCCGGGTTCGCCTGCGACAGCGTCTCGTCGGTGGCGGTGCTCACCCGTCCGAGTGCCGTCACGGCGTCGGCGAATAGGTCCCGGGTCTCGGCGAAGTGCTTGATCAGCGGCGGGAACTCGGTCAGCACCCGATCGAGGGTGTCGTTGCGCTGCGCCACGATGGACAGCAACCGGTTCGTCGAGTCGATCGCGCGGGTGATGTCGTTGCGCTGAGCGTTCAGCTCTGCGGTGAATGTGTCCAGCCTGCCGAGGAATTCGCGGATCTGATCGCCGCGGCCGTTCAGGATGTTGTTGATCTCGGTCTGGATCGTCTCCAGGTTGGGGATGCCGCCACCGGTGAGGATGGTGCCGATGCTGGCGAGCACCCGCTCCGTGGTGGGGAAGGCCGACGCATTCTGCAGCGGGATGGTGTCGCCGCTCTTGAGCAACGTGCCCGACGGGTCAGCCGGCGGGTCCAACTGCACGTGCTGCGACCCGAGCAGGCTGGTCTGGCCGACCTTGGCCAGCGTGTTGGAGGGCAGCTTCAGATCGGACTGAACGTCCAGGGTCAGCGTCGCCACCCAGTTCTTCAGCTCGATCGCCTTGACGCTCCCGACGAAGACGTCGGCGACCCGGACCCGGCTGTTGACGTTGAGCGCCAACGTATCCGGCATCTGGACGTAGAGCGTCATCCTGTCGGCACCGCTCTGGGGACCACCCGGCAGCGGCAGGTTGGCGACGCCCTTCCAGCCGCACGAGGTCAGCACGACGGCGAGCATGACGAAGGCACCCGCGCGCTTGGCGAGTCCGCCGACGCCGAGCTTCCTCGGACTCGTCACGTGCAAGCGGCGCATCAGTTGCCTCCTGCTTCAGCTGGCAGCGGTGGTCCTGCGGGCGCGGGTCCCATCCCGGCGGGCGAGATCGCCCCGCCGGGATCGCCGGGGATGACGCCCGGTGCGGGAGCGGGCGGCGGTCCGGGCTGCACGTACCACGGCGGGGGCAGCGGGCTGTTCTCGCCGTACGCATTGGGCGGTCCGGGCAGCCTGCCGTTGTTGACCCCGAATGCCGGTGGAGCGGGCGGGATTACGATGTCGGGTCCGCCCATGAGCTCGGAGAGCGACTCGGGCGTCAGCATGTTCGCGGTCAACGGTTGCACGTCGACGCCCTGCATGCCGGGTGCGACGACCCAGCCTGGCTCGTGGTTGCCGTGCGAGAACAGCGTGTCGCGGGAGAAGATGCCGGGGACCGTCGTGTCCTTGTATCCCGGCGGCGGTTGCAGCCTGGGCTCGGAGTACGCGATCTGCTTGGGCAGCGTCATCGCCGTGCTGAACTGGTTCAGGCCGAACGGCGGGAAGTTGAACTTCGTCGCGTCGAGGATCGGCCCCAGGTACTGGGCGCACAGTTCGGCGGAGTCCTGGTAACCGAGCCGGCTACCCGCCTGGATCGCGCTGCACAGGAACTGCATTGGATTGGCGTAGTTGTTGATGGTCGGCAGACCGACGATGCCGCCAGCGTTCGGCGCCGCGATGTTGACGAGGTTCGACGCCAGGTTCGGGAACACGTGCAGGCCGGTTTCGAGGCCGTCGCGCGGCTCGGGCTGCAGGATCGCGTTGGTCGCGTCGGCCAGGTTGTTGACGTCCTTGGTCAGCACCGTGGCGTTCTGGTCGAGGAAACCCCTTGTCGTGCTGAGCAACTGGTTGAGGTCCTGCACCGCGGTGGCCACCTCGCGGTCGGTGTTGGTGAACGAGTTGGTGAACTGCGCCAGGTTGTCGTTCAGCGCCACGAACTGCTGATCGCTCTTGTAGAGCGCGTTGACGAACAACGCCAGGCTCTTGATCACGCCGAAGAAGTCGCCGCGGCCCTGGTTCAGCGTGGTGAGCGCGTCGGACAGGCTGTTCAGCGTCTTGTTGATCTCCTCGCCCTTGCCCTCGAGCCCGTTGGAGAACGACTCGATGACGTCACCGAACGGCCCCTTCGGCTGCTGCGGCGTTGGGCCGAGGTCGGTCAGGATGCGGTTGATCGAGTCGCGCAGTTCGTCGTACTCGACCGGCACCTGGGTGCGGTCGATCGGGATGAGTGCGTTGTCCTCGAGTACCGGGCCTCCGGTGTACGGCGGCGCCAGCTGGATGGTCCGCGACGCGACCAGGCTGGGGTTGAGCACCGACGCCGTGACGTTGGCGGGCACCTTGTACTTCGAGTCGTAGTGGAAGGTGACCTTCATCTTGTCGCCGGCCGGCACGATCGTGTCGATCTGCCCGACCTTGACGCCCATGATCTGGACCTTGTCGCCCGGATACAGCGCCAGCGTCTGCGGGAACTCGGCCACCACGGTGTTGGTGGTCAGCTTCTTGTACAGGTGCCAGCCGACGAACGCGGCGATCAGCCCGAGGACGATGACGAGTGTTCCGATGATGACCGACGCACGCGTCAGCGCAGGCATCTTGAGGTTGCGGACGTTGAAGATGGTTGACATCGCGGCGGCCCCTATCCCTGTGATCCGGGCGGGAGGAACGGCGGGTTGCCGGGCAGCGGTTCGCCGCCGCCACCGACCTGCGGGCCGGGTCCTGGCGGCGGTATCGGGCCGACGAGCGCAGGCGGCAGCGGCGAGGTGCCGTCGCCCTGAAGCGATCCCGGCGCGATGTACGGATCGGACGGACCCGGCGTGGCCGGAACCGTGCGGGCCCCCGGCGGGCCGGGAGCGAACGGCTGCGGCGCGATGCCGGGCACGATCGGCGAGTACTCACCGGGGAACGCGGCACTGGGCACGCCGGGAGCGGGGTTCGCCGCGGCCGGGTTCGGCGGCAGGCCAACGACGTTCGGCTGCGTCAGGTCGTTCGCGGGTCCGTAGGGGTTGTTGCCGAACGGACCGACGGTGGCGTCTGCGCACGGCAACGGGTTCGCCGAAGTCGGGAAGTTGCCGGGCCCAGGCGTGTACGAGCACGGCGTGCCCGCGATGACCGCGGGGCCTGGATGCTCCGGGGTGCCCTCCAGATGCGTCGGCGCGGGCGGTGGGGCGCCGTTGGCCTGTCGTTGGCCGTTGGGGTCCGGCCATTGGTGCGACGGCAGGCCCGCGTTGCCCCAGAACTCCTCGGGGCTGATGCCACGCTTCTTGAAGGCGGCGTCCACCCACGGCTGCAGGATCCAGTAGGGCAGCAGGTTGACGAGCATGACCTTGAAGTAGGGCCCCGACGCGATGCCCTCGGCCAGCGACGCGGTGAACTTGCTCAACGTGGTCAGCACGTCGATCAGGTCGTACTTGCGGGCCACCAGCACGTCGCTGATGGTGTTCAGCTGGGTGAGCACGCGGTTGAGGTTCGGGTTGTCGTCGATGAAGCCCTTCACCTGGGCCGAGAAGTTGCCCACCCGCTCGAGCAGCGCGCTGACGGCGTAGGTGCGCTCGTTGACGGCGGCCAGCAGCGTCTTCGCGTTCACCAGCAGCGAGTTGATCTGCTCGCTGCGGCTGCCAAGCACTCCGGCGATCTTGTTGGCGTTGGCGAGCAGCGACTTGATCTCGTCGTCGCGCTTGCCGATGGTGTCGGAGAACCGGGCCACCCCGTCGAGCGCGGCGGACAGATGCGGATAGGTCTGATTGATGGTTTCCGAGAGCACGTTCAGCGACCGCTTGACCGTTTCGGTGTCCCACCCGGAGGCGGACTTGGTGAGATCGAAGAAGGCGTCGTAGATCTGGTAGGGCGTGGTGGTTTGACCAAGCGGCAGCACGCCATTGGGCTTGAGGGTGGTATCGCCCTTCGGCTCGATCTCGAGGTTCTTGCGCCCGAGGATCGTGTCGGTGCGGATGTTGGCCCGGCTGTCAGTGCCGACCTTGACGCCCGTCAGCGAGTAGCCGATGACGACCTTGTCGCCGTCGATCTCCATGCTCCGGATGTTGCCGACGTCGACACCTGCGATACGCACCTTGTCGCCGGGGTTGAGCCCGCCGGTGTCGGTGAACTGCGCGTAGTAGGTGGGCGTCGCAAACACCATGGGCACGCTGGCGAAGCTCTGTCCGACGCCGATGACCAGCAGCAGGATGATGATGCCCATCAACCCGTTGCGGATCCGGTTGTCGCCTTCGAGGGTCCTCATTGCGGGGTGCACCTTCCGGACGGCTGCGACCAGACCTTGACGGTGCGGACGGGACCACCCGGCTGCAGTCCGTTCAACTTCAGGGTGACGTCGCACGCGTAGAAGTTGAAGAAGTCGCCGTAGATGCCGCCCGCGCGGCCAATGATCTTCAACGCCTGCGGGAGCCTGGTGAGGATGTCGTTGAGTTGATCCTTCTGATCGACCAGCGGCTGCTGGATCATCTCGAGATCGGTGACGGTGCGCTGAAGCAGCGGCCGGTTGTCGCCGAGCAGGTCGGCGACCGAGCCTGCCGCATCACTGATCTCGGCCACCGACGTCGCGATCGGATCGGCGCGGTTCTTCAATCCCGTGATGAGTGTTTCGAAGTTCTTCACGGTGTCGTCGAACTGCTGCTGATGCTTGACCGTCGTGTCGAGCACGGTGTTGAGATTGCGGACCACCTCGCCGATGGCCTGGTCGCGATCGGCGATCGCGGACGTCAGCGACGCGGTCTGGTCGAGGATGTCGTTGATGGTGCCGCCCTGGCCTTGGAAGATCGTGACGATCGACTGCGCGATGTTGTTGACCTTGTCGGGGTCCAGTGCCCGGAACAGCGGCCGGAATCCGCCGATGAGCGCGTCGAGGTCCAACGCGGGCTCGGTGCGTTCCACCGGGATGGTGCCGCCGGGCGGCAGCTTCTTCTCGTCGTCGCCGCGCTTGAGTTCGAGGTAGCGATCGCCGATGAGGTTTAGGTACCGGATCGACGCGGTGGTGCCCTGGAAGAGCGGCACGCTGCGATCGACGTCGAAGTCGATCTGCACGCGGTGTCCGTCGTCGAGCAGCTGGACCTTGGCGACCTTGCCGACCTCCACGCCGGACGCGCGGACGAACTGGCCAGCGCGCAGCCCGCTGGCGTTCTTGAACACCGCTGAGTAGCTATTGGTGCGGTCGAACCGCATCTGACCGAACACCACGATGATGATCGCGGTGAACATCAGCAGCACCAACGACATGGCGCCGAGCTTGATCGCTGTACCGGTGATTTTCATGGGTTGATCGTGTTCTCCCCGATCTGGCGGCCCCAGACGTACTCAATGGCGATGGGTTGACCCAGTTCGAAGTGGTTGTAGGGGGCGATCGACGCGCCGGTGTCCATCACCAGGTACGGCGCGGGCCACAGGTCTTTGGTCGTCGACTGCCAGCAGCCGGGCTTTCCCTCCGGGCCACCCCTCGCGTTCACGCGGGGCAGGTTGTCGGGGTAGACGTACGGGTTGGACGCGCCGAGCACCTCGGAGTGAGTGCGCAGAGAGTAGCCGTTGCCACCCAGCGACGAGGCGATCTTCGGCTCGACGTCGTGGTAGTTGCGGATGGTGCAGAACAGCGCGGGGCTGTACTCGTCGAGCAGTTGCGTCGTCGGGATCAGGTCGGCTGCGCCGCGCACCAGGTACGGGCCCGCCTTCTCGAAGACCTCCCCGCCCGTGTTGCCGAACCCGACCGAGGCCATCAGCGCCGCATCGATGTTGGCCTGCTGATCGTTGAGCGTGCGGGCCGTGGTGACGGCGTGCTCTAGGCCGTCGAACAGGTTCGGTGAGGCGTCGGCGTACACGTTGGCGAGATCGGCCAACCGCTGGTTGTCCTGGCGGAGCCGGGGCATCTGTGGATTGAGGTCGGCCAGGATCGTGTTGCCGTTCTGAATCGACTCGCCGAAGCGGTCGCCCAACCCGTCGAGCGCCTGCGCGGTGGCCGTCAGCGTCTGGTTCAGCTTGATGGGGTCGACCTGCTTGGCTACCTCGACGACGGTCTCGAACAGCGTGTTGAACTCCGTCGTCACCGACGAGACGTCGATGTCCTTTGCCGGGTTGATCCGGGCCGCGTCGGGCTTCGGCGGCGTGGAGAAGGCGATGTACTTGTTGCCGAACACCGTGCTGGCCTTGATCTCGGCGTCCACGTTGGCCGGGATCAGGCTGACGAACTGGCGGTTGACGTCGAGCGTCACCTTCGCCTTCTGGACGCCGTCGGAGTCGACGGCCTCGATGCCGACGACGCGGCCGATCTCGACTCCGTTGTAGGTGACCTTCGAACCCGGATCCATCGACAGACCCGACCGTCCGGCGATCAACGTCAGCTTCTCGGGGTCCTCGAAGCCGCCGCGGAACTGAACCGACACCAGGGTCACGACGACGGCCAACGCCACCAGCAGAACAAGCCCCGCCAACTTGAAGGGTGGCGTCCGCGGCTTGTTGACCGGCAATTGCACTTGGCCTGAAGCGGTCATGGCGCTACACCGTCAGGTTGAAGTTGGCGTTGGTGCCGTAAAGCGCCAACGAAGCGAACAAGACGACGAGGACGATCGCGATGAGCGAGGCGCGCATCGAGCGGCCGACGGCCTCACCGACGCCAACGGGACCGCCGCTGGCGTAGAAGCCGTAATAGCAGTGGTTCAACATGACGATGACCGAGATGATGATCGCCTGCACGAACGACCACGCCACGTCGTCGGGCCGCAGGAACGTCCGGAAGTAGTGCTCGTAGGTGCCGGTCGACTGACCGTAGAACAGCGTCGTAGTGATCTGCGCCGACAGGAAGCTCATGATGATCGCCATCGCATACAGCGGGATGATCACGACGAAGCCGGCCATGATGCGCGTCGACACCAGGTACGAGATCGACTTGATGCCCATGACTTCGAGCGCGTCGATCTCCTCGCTGATGCGCATGGCGCCGAGTTCCGCGGTGGCGCCTGCGCCGACGGTCGCGGCCAGCGCCTGGCCCGCGACGACGGGGGCGGCGATGCGCACGTTGACCAGTGCGGCGAAGAACCCGGTGAAGGCCTCGACGCCGATGTTGCCGAGCGAGGCGAAACCCTGGATGGCGATCAGCGAGCCGCCCGACAGGGTGACGAATCCGACGATGGCGACGGTGCCGCCGACGACCGCCATGGCGCCGGTGCCCATGCCGATCTCGGCGATGAGGCGCAGCATTTCCTTGCGGTAGTAGCGCAGTGCGTGGCCGATGGAACCGACGGCGGTGACGATGAACCACGCGACGTGGCCGACGCTGTCGAGGAACCGCGCGGGCGATTTGGCCAGCCGCTCGGCCTGGCCGACGCCTCTCGGGAAGCGGGACCGCAGGACTGTGGATGTCGACATGTCAGCGCCCCGTTCCGAATCGGACACCGATGGTGGTGAGCACGACGTTGACCGCGAACAGCGCGATGACGCAGAGCACTAGCGTTTCGTTGACAGCGGTGCCGACGCCCTTGGCGCCGCCGGAGACGGTGAGGCCTCGGTAGCAGCCGACGAGCCCGGCGATCAGCCCGAACACCATGGCCTTCACGACGGAGATGAGTACCTCGGGCAGGCCGGTCACCAACGTCAGCGTCGACACGTACGCGCCAGCGGAGATGTTCTGGATGTAGACGCCGAATACGAAGCCGCCGACCAGTCCGATGGTGATCACCGCGCCGTTGAGCAGCAGCGCCACGAACGTCGAGGCCACGACGCGCGGTACGACGAGCCGGTGAATCGGGTCGATGCCGAGCACCTCGAGTGCGTCGATCTCCTCGCGGATGGTGCGGGCCCCGATGTCGGCGCAGATTGCGGTAGAGCCTGCGCCCGCCACCACGAGCACCGTGACGAGCGGGCCCAGCTGTGTGACGGCGCCCAGCGCCGCGCCCGCTCCGGAGATGTCGGCGGCGCCGAACTCGGCGAGCAGGATGTTCAGCGTGAAGATGATGAGCACCGTCAGCGGGATCGCGACGGCAATGGTGGGCAGGAACGCCACCCGCATCAGGAACCAGCCCTGAAGGATGAACTCGCGCCACTGGAACGGTCGCCGAAACAGCGCCTTCGCGGTGAGCACACACATCTTGACGAAGCCGCCAACGGCCTGGAGGCCAGGCGTGATCTGGTCGCGGACGTAGTCGACCAGCCCTCCGGTAGACGCCGTCACCGGAGTGGCTCCATTAAGAAGCCGCGGTGAATGCGACGGAACGGCTGACCATGTCGCACGCCCCCTCCTTGCCCCTGCTCCAAGTGTGTGATTCCCGTCTCCCTACTGGTCGGTAGTAAGGCGGACCACAGGACTGTACCCGATGCCGTAGTAGCCGTGCACCGCATCCGCAGGATTGAAGACCCAACCGTTAGCAAACCCATCTCCCCTGGTCAGCCATGTGCGTTGCCTGCAGAAACCCTTGGAACAGAAGAACTTTCGCTAGCGTCAACGAACTTCTCCGCGCCGAAGCGCGCTCTCAGTTCCGTCTTGAGAACTTTGCCGGCGGGGTTGCGGGGAAGTGCGTCGACGATCTCCACCGCCTTCGGATGCTTGTACCGAGCGAGGCGTTCGGCGAGGAAATCGTCGAGTTCGGCCACCGGCAGTGCGGAAGGCGCAGTTGCCGCCAAGGCGATGACGGCCACCGGAACTTCTCCCCACTTCTCGTGTGGCCGCCCGATCACTGCTACTTCCGCGACGGCGGGGTGGGCCGCCAGTGCATTCTCGACCTCGGCGCAGTAGATGTTCTCGCCGCCGGAGATGATCATGTCCTTCTTACGGTCGACGACCCAGACGTAGCCCTCGTCGTCCAGCCGCACCAGATCCCCGGAGTGGAACCACCCACCTTCGAAGGCCTCGGCGGTGGCCTTCGGGTTGTTCCAGTAGCCCGCCATCAACGTCGGCGCGCGGTACACGATCTCACCGACCTGTCCGACGGGTACGTCGTTCATGTCCTCGTCGACGACGCGCGCGGCCACGGTGGGGATGACCTTGCCCACCGAACCCAGCTTGCGGATCGCGTCCTCGCCCAACAACATGCACGTCACCGGCGACATCTCGGTCTGCCCGAACGCCGCGAAGATCTGGCTGCCGGGGAACGTCTCCGCCATGTCCCGCAGCAGCGTGTCGGACGCGGGCGCCGCGCCCCACGACAGCGCGCGCAACGACACGTCGCGCGGATTGGCGCGCTGCGCCGCGCACACCGCCTGCCACTGCGCGGGCACGAGGAAGATGGCCGTCACCTTCTCGGCGGCCAACACGTCGAGCAGTTCGTTGGGGTCGAACGCCCCCAACGGGTAGAGCACGGTTGGCCTGCCGAGCATGAGCCCGCCGATCACGTTGCCGATGCCAGCGATGTGGAACAGCGGCACGCCGATGAAGCCAACGTCGTGGTTGAGGTCGACACCGATGGTGAACAGACCCGTCATGCCCTGGCCCGCAATGTTGTTGTGCGTCAACACCGCACCCTTGGGCCGGCCCGTCGTGCCGGAGGTGTACATGATCAGCGCGGGCGAGTCGTTGGGGATGTCGACGACCGGTGGGGCGCCGTCCTCGGCGATCAGGTCCTCGTAGTCGAGCACGCCGTCCTCGTCCGCGCCGCCCGCGACGATCACGGTCGATAGGCGGGGGTCGAGGTTGCGTACCGCGGTGGCCACGCCTGCGAGTACCGGTTCGGTGACGATGACCTTGGCGTCGCAATCGTCGACCAGGAAGGCGATCTCGGCGGGTGTCATGCGGAAGTTGATGGGCACCCCGATGGCGCCGAGCAGGTTGGCGCCCAGGAACGACTCGATGAACTCGGTGCGGTTGAGCATCAGGATCAGCACGCGGTCACCGGATTCGACGCCGCGGCGGCTCAACGCGCCGGCCAGGGCGGTGACGCGCCCGTCGAGCTCACCCCAGGTGATGGTGTGGCCGAGGAAGCGTAGGGCCGTCGCGTCTGGCTGCATGAGCGCGTGCCGTGCGAGCTGGTTCGTCCAGTTGTGCCTGCGCGCCAGATAGGGCTGCTCGACGGGCGAAGGCGACGCAGTCAACGGCTGGTGCTCCCTGATATCGGTCGGCGTGGGTTGCGTGATGTTGATATTTGATCAAACATGGCTGTTGCCCCGGTCACACTATGGCTTCGGCGGCGCGGGGACAACCCCACCAGTTGATTGGGAGAACGGACACCGCATGAACGCACCCGCCAGGCGGCGGCTGGGTCGTCGGGAGCAGCTTTCCGACGAGGTGGCCACTCACCTGCGGATCGAAATCATGTCGGGGTCGCTACGGCCTGGGACGTTCATCAGGCTCGACGAGACGGCCGCGGCGCTCGGCGTCAGCATCATGCCCGTACGGGAGGCGCTGCGGACGCTGCGCGGCGAGGGCATGGTCCAACTCGAGCCGAACCGCGGGCACATCGTCGCGCCGTTGACCCGCGACGATATCGAGGACCTGTTCTGGCTCCAGCAGACCATCGCCGCTCAGCTGGTGCGGTCGGCGGCCTTGCACATCACCGACGAACAGATCGACGAACTCGAGCGGCTCGCCGACAACGTCGCCGCTGCCGTCGACCGGCACGACCCCGACAAGGTGACCGCCGCCGAGTTCGCCTTCCACCGCTCGCTCAACCGCTCCGCGGGCCGGATGAAGCTGGCCTGGTTTCTGCTGCACGCCGCCCGGTACCTGCCGCCGCACGTCTTCGTGAACGATGCGCAGTGGGGCTTCGACGCGGTGACCAACCACCGGCAGCTGATCGCCGCTCTGCGCAGGCGCGATGTCGATGCCGTGGTACGGCTCACCACCGAACAGTTCACCGATGGTGCGCGCTTGCTCACCGCACGCCTCGACGAGGTCGGATTGTGGTCCTGACTAGGGAGCCAACTCCTCCGCGCGCGCCTTGAGGTTTTCGGCTAGGTGATCCAGCGCGTCGTTGACGACCTTCTTCACCATCGGCGCGGGCACCGGCAGCGTCACCTCGACGTCGAGGTCGACGGTGAGCAGCGTGGTCGTGCCCATTTCGACCACCGAGAAGACCTGCTCCTGCTTCTTGAACAGGTCGCCCTTCTGCATCACCGTCTGGACCTGGTTTTCGCCCGGGTAGTAGACGGCCTGGATGTAGGTGCCGTCCATGCCCTGCACCGACGTGTCGAGGCGCAACTGGCTGGGCCTGCCGTCGTCGTAGCGGGCCAGGATCCAACAGCCCTTGATCTCTTCGTTCCAGTCGGGGTACGACTCGAAGTCGGCCACGATGGCCATGATCGACTCGGCGGAGGCCGACACTTCGACGGTCTTGCTCACGATCGGCATCGGGCGACTATATCGAGAGGACGAGGCGATGAGCGCACGGGTTCGAATCGCGGTGCTCGACGACTATCAGCACGTCGCACTGACGATGGTGGACTGGTCGCCCGTCACGGCACGCGCCGACGTCACGGTCTTCTCCGACCACGTCGCGGACGCCGACGAGCTGGTCGCCCGGTTGGCGCCTTTCGACGTCGTCTTCGTGATGCGCGAGCGAACCCCGCTGCCGCGCAGCGTCATCGAGCGACTGCCTCGGCTGCGGATGATCGCGTCAACAGGGCCCTTCAACGCATCGATCGACTCCGACGCCGTCGCCGAGGCCGGCATTCACGTGAGCACGACGGGCGGCACCGTCGCGTCGACCATCGAGTTGACGTGGGCGCTCATCCTGGGTGCCTCGCGTCACCTGGTCGACGAGCGCCGGTCCCTCGCCGAGGGCGGATGGCAGACGACGGTCGGCCGCGAACTCGACCGTCGCGTGCTCGGCGTGCTCGGGCTCGGGCGCATTGGGGCCCGGGTGGCGCGGATCGGCGCGGCGTTCGGGATGGACGTCGTGGCGTGGAGTCAGAATCTGACCGAGGCGGCCGCCGCGGAGGCCGGGGCGAGGTATCTGCCGCGTGACGAGTTCTTCGCCACCGCCGACGTCGTGTCGGTCCATCTCAAGCTGAGTGAACGCTCCCGCGGGCTGGTCGGCGCCGCCGAACTCTCGGCGATGAAACCGACTGCGCTGCTGGTCAATACGTCGCGCGGACCGATCGTCGACGAGCCTGCGCTCATCGAGGCGCTGCGGTCGGGAGCCATCGCAGGCGCCGCTCTCGACGTCTTCGACACCGAACCCCTGCCCGCCGATCATCCGCTGCGCACGCTGCCCAACGTGCTCGCCACGCCGCACCTCGGCTACGTCGCCGACCGCCCGTACGGGATCTTCTTCCGTGACGCGGTCGCGGCCATCGCCTCCTGGCTCGACGACAACGCCTGACGGTCAACCCGCGGCGGTCTCCAGCAGCGCCCGGATGGCTTCCGGGATCGGGACGGGGCGGCGGTTGGAGCGGTCGACGTACACGTGCACCCAATGCCCAACGGCGGCAACGGTACTCGGCGCCTCCGCCGGGGGCGCGAAGACGGCGAGCCGGTAGGTCACGCTACTGGTCCCGAGCCGCGTCACGGCCAGCCCGACCACCAGCGGGTCCGGGAACGCGAGTTCGGCGAAGTAGCGGCAGCCCGACTCTGCGACGACCCCCAGCCACGGCGCCGTGATCGGGTCCACGTCGGTGCTGGTGTTGATCCACGCGTTGATCGCCGTGTCGAAGAGTTCGTAGTACACCGCGTTGTTGAGATGGCCGAACATGTCGTTGTCGGTCCACCGGGTCAGCACCGGCCAGTGCACCGGGAAGTCGCGGCTGGTGAGGGCCCGCTCATCGTCACCCACCGGCCCAGTGTGTCAGGCAGGCTGGAGTCATGAAGATCCGCGGCGCCGTCCTCGACCACATCGGCCTCCCCCGCCGCTACGCCGAATCGCGGCCCCTGACGATCGCCGAGCTCGACCTCGCCCCGCCGGGCGACGGCGAACTGCTGATCCGCATCGAGGCCGCCGGGTTGTGCCACTCCGACCTGTCCGTCGTCGACGGGGGTCGCGTCCGGCCGGTGCCGATGCTGCTCGGACACGAGGCGGCGGGCATCGTCGAGCAGGTCGGTGCCGGGGTCGCCGACATCGCGGTCGGGCAACGCGTCGTCCTGACGTTCCTGCCCCGCTGCGGCGACTGCGCTGCCTGCGGTACCGACGGCCTCGCGCCGTGTTCGGCGGGCAGCGCCGCCAACGGGGCGGGCACGCTGCTGGGCGGCGGGACGCGGCTCACCCGCGACGGGCTCCCGGTGCTGCACCACCTTGGCGTCTCCGCGTTCGCGACGCACGCCGTCGTCGACCGCCGGTCGGTGGTGCCCGTCGACCCCGACGTGCCCGCGGTCGTCGCGGCGCTGCTCGGCTGCGCGGTGCTCACCGGTGGTGGTGCCGTAATCAACGCCGGGCGGCCGCGTGCGGGCCAGACGGTAGCGGTCGTCGGACTCGGCGGGGTGGGCATGGCAGCGGTGCTGACGGCGCTGGCTCACGACGACGTCCGGGTGGTCGCGGTCGATCAGTTGTCAGACAAGGTGAATCGGGCGGTGAGCCTGGGCGCCCACGCGGGCTACACCGCCGACGAGGTCTCCGAACTCAAGGCCGACGTCGTGATCGAGGCGGCCGGTCACCCAGCCGCGCTCGAGGCGGCGATCGGATTGACGGCGCCGGGCGGGCGCACCGTGACGGTCGGACTACCTCGGCCGGATGCGCGAATCAGTGTGTCGCCGTTGGGTTTCGTCGCCGAGGGGCGTTCGCTGATCGGCAGCTACCTGGGCTCGGCGGTCCCGGCCCGCGACATTCCGCGCTTCGTCGCGCTGTGGCGTTCGGGCCGGTTGCCGGTCGAGGCGCTGGTGTCGGCGACCATCGGGCTCGACGAGATCAACGCGGGCATGGACGAGCTCGCCGATGGCAAGGCCGTGCGCCAGGTCATCGAGTTGGGCTGATTCCGTCGCCGAGACTGCTGACAGATCGCGATTCTCGCCGAATTCGCGATCTGTCAGCAGTTTCGGCGGGGTTCTAGACCCCGGCTGGCCGCAGGGGTTGTCAGATCTCGCTCAACTTGTATGATGAGTTGAACACTCATCGTATAACTGATCGGGGTCCGATGTCCGACCGAATTCGCCACCTCACGCTTTCGCACGTAGTGCTGCCACTGGAAAACCCCGTCAGCGACGCCAAAGTCCTGACCGGCCGGCAGAAACCGCTCACGGAGACGGTGCTGCTGTTCGTCGAGGTGGTCACCGAGCAGGGCTTCGAAGGCATGGGGTTCAGTTACTCCAAGCGCGCCGGCGGCAAGGCGCAGTACGCCCATCTGGCGGAGATCGCCGAGGTCGTCATCGGCCAGGACCCCTCCGACATCGACCGGATCTACCAGTCGCTGCTGTGGGCGGGCGCGTCGGTCGGGCGCTCCGGTGTCGCTTCGCAGGCCATCGCGGCGCTCGACGTTGCGCTGTGGGATCTCAAGGCGCGGCGCGCCGACCTTCCGCTCGCCAAGCTGATTGGCGCACATCGTGATTCGTGCCGGGTCTACAACACCTCCGGCGGATTCCTTCAGGCCTCGCTCTCCGAGATGAAGGAGAAGGCCACCGCGTCGCTGGAGTCGGGGATCGGCGGAATCAAGATCAAGGTCGGCCAGCCGGACTGGAAGACCGACCTGGACCGAGTGACGGCCATGCGCGAACACCTCGGTGAGACACCGTTGATGGTCGACGCCAACCAGCAGTGGGACCGGGCCCGCGCTCGCCGGATGTGTCGCGAACTCGAGGCGTTCGACCTGATCTGGATCGAGGAGCCGCTGGATGCGTGGGATGCCATCGGGCACGCCGACCTGAGCCACGTCTTCGACACGCCGATCGCGACCGGGGAGATGCTCACCTCGGTGCCCGAGCACATGGCACTCATCGACGCGGGCTACCGCGGCATCGTTCAGCCCGACGCGCCGCGGATCGGCGGCATCACACCGTTCCTGCGCTTCTCGACGCTGGCAGCTCACGCCGGATTGGCGCTCGCACCGCACTACGCGATGGAGATCCATCTGCATCTGGCCGCGACCTATCCGACAGAGCCGTGGGTCGAGCACTTCGAGTGGCTGAACCCACTCTTCAACGAGCGCATCGACATTCGCGACGGCCGCATGTGGCTGCCGGAGCGCGCAGGGCTCGGGTTCACGCTCAGCGACACGATGCGGGCCAGGACGGTGGAGACGGCGTCCTTCGGTAAGCCATGATGTGGTCGTGACGACGACCCTGGCGCAGCGGGTGGTCGTCGGCTTGAAGGACAAGATCCTCGCCGGCGACCTGCCACCCGGACACAAGCTGCCATCTGAGTCCGAGCTCATCGACGAGTTCGCGGTATCGCGGACGGTGGTCCGCGAGGCGGTCACGCGGCTGCGCGCCGAGGGCCTGGTCGAAACCTTCCAGGGCCGCGGCTCGTTCGTCCTCGCCGTACCCGAGCCGACGTCGTTCACCGTCGAGTCAGCCGCCATCCGCACTCACCACGACGTGCTCGACATGGTCGACTTCCGAATCGGAATCGAATGCGAGGCAGCCGCATTGGCGGCGGCTCGGGTGGACACCAACGGCAAGGCCACCATTCATGCAGCACTGGAAGTGTTCGTCGCCGCCGCACCGGAGGACGCCGTCGAGGCGGACTTCCGCTTCCATCGCGCCGTCGCGGCCGTCAGCGGCAACCGGTTCTACCTCGAACTGCTCGACTCACTCGGTCCGATGATGATCATGCTTCCCCGCACCCGCCTCGGCGACGCCTACTCGCTGACCGACGCCGGCCACGTCGACCGGGTCCGGCGGGAGCACGATGACGTCGCTGCCGCCATCGTCGCCGGCGACCCCGACGTCGCCAGGGCCGCTATGCGTGTCCACCTCGGCAACACCCGTCGGCGCCTCGACGCCGGCCGCCGCTGACTGACGCCGCTTGAGAAGCGACCGCACCGCGGGCAGCAACGCGAGCACGACGAAGATCGCCAGGATCGTGCCCGAGATCGGGCGAGTAACGAAGCCGGTCGGATCGCCGCCGAAGATCAACAGCGACCGCCGCGTGCTCGACTCGATGATCGAACCAAGGACGAAGGCCAGCACCATCGGGCCGGGGTCGAAGCCGGCCTTCTTCATCAGATAGCCGATGACACCGAACGCGACCATCAGGAAGATGTCGAATGTCGAGTTGTTGATCGTGTAGACACCCAAGATCGTGATGAGGGCGGTGATCGGCGCCAGGATCGCGGGACGGACCCGAAGGATGCGAACGAACAGTCCCACCAACGGAATCGACAAGATGAGCAGCAGGATGTTGCCGATGTACATCGAGTTGATGACGCCCCAGAAGACGTCCGGATGTTCGGTCACCAGCTGCGGTCCTGGCGAGACACCGAGGATCAGCAGCGCGCCGAACAGCATGGCCATGGTCGCGTTGGCGGGTAGCCCGATGGTGAGCAGTGGGATGAACGACGACGTCGCCGCGGCATTGTTGGCGGTCTCGGGGGCGGCCACCCCCTCGATGGCCCCCCGCCCGAACCGCTCCGGCGTCTTGGAGCGGCGCTTCTCGGTGGCGTAGGCCACGATCGAGGACAGCACCGCGCCGCCGCCGGGCAGCACACCGAGCACGAACCCGATCACCGAACCGCGGCCGATGGCTCCGGACGACTGCTTCAGCTCCTTGCGCGACGGCCACACGTTGCCGACCTCGGCGGGCACGTGCGTCTTACCGTGGCGCTGCTCGAGGTTGTACAGAATCTCGCCCACCCCGAACAAACCCATTGCCACGACGACGAAGTCGATGCCGTCGGCGAGTTGCAGGCTGTCGAACGTGAAGCGCGACGCCCCGCTGAAGGTGTCGCGGCCGACGGTGGCCAGCAGCAGCCCGAGGAGGCCGGCGATCATCGCCTTGAGCTTGTTGCCGCTGCCGATGGTCGCGACCAGCAGCACGCCAAGCAGTGCCAGCGCGGCGTACTCCGGCGGGCCGAAGTCCAGCGCCACTTCGGCGACCACCGGAGCGAGCAGGGTCAGACCGACGATCGAGATCGTCGCTCCGACAAAGGAACCGATGGCGGCGATGCCCAGGGCGGTACCCGCCTTGCCCTGCTTGGCCAGTGCGAAGCCGTCGAACACCGTGACGACCGATGACGCCTCGCCAGGTAGTCGAAGCAGGACGGAGGTGATGGTGCCGCCGTACTGGGCGCCGTAGTAGATGCCGGCCAGCATGATGATCGCCGACACCGGGTCGATCGTGTAGGTGATCGGCAGCAGAATCGCGATGGTGGCCGCCGGTCCGAGCCCGGGTAGCACGCCAATGACCATGCCGATGAGGACGCCGACGAGGCAGTACAGCAGGTTCTTCGGCTCGACGACGAGCGCGAAGCCATCGATGAAGGCGTTGAAGTCCATTGTTGGTGTCGTTTCAGAAGGCGATCAAGTGGGGCAACGGAATTCGCAACCCGTAGAGGAAGAGGAAGTAGAACACCGCGACGGTCACCACGGTGATGACAACGGTGTTGCGCCAGCTCTCGCCGCCGAGGAACTTCAGCCAGACGACACAGAGCAGGACGGCAGGGATTTCGAAACCAGTCAGCGGCATCAACAGTCCGAACGCGACGAACGTGATGGCGCCGACCACCGGAAGGATGCTGCTGCGGGAGAACGACTCGCTGTCGGTCAGGCCGCGGCCCACCACTAGCAGGATGGCGGACAGTCCGGCGATCAACACGCTGACCACGAAGGGCCACAGGCCCGGCCCCGGTTCGTGAAGGGACCCTAGCCCGTATCCGGCGGCGAGCACCGCGCCGCAGACACCGAGGACGATGCCGACGAGGGCACCCACGACCTGGTAGACGGGACCGCCCGCGGGTGGGCGGTCCTCCTCCATCTCATGCGCGACTTCATCTTCGAGCTCGGCCAGGATGTCTCGGGTGTGCTGGTGTTCGACGGGCTTCTCGACCTCGCCCACGACTCAGCCCTCGTCGCGCAGATTGATGCCGTTCTGACTGACCAGGTCGGCGTAGCGCTTTTGGTCTTCCTTCAACTGTGCGAGGACCTCGTCACCCGACAATTCCATCGGGGTGAGGCTGTTCTGCTTGTTGAACTCCTTGTAGCCCGCGGTCTCGAAGGTCTTCTTCATGCCTTCGGCGAGCCGGTCCCGGATCTCCTGTGGCGTCCCCTTCGGCACGGTCATGAACCGGTACTGCGTCACCTCGACGTCAAGCCCCTGCTCCTTCGCGGTCGGCACGTTGGGCAGGTACTCGATGCGATCCGGGCCGAAGACCGCCAACGGTGTCAGCTTGCCGGACTGGATGTTCTCGATGGCCTCGCCGACCTGGATGCTGGCCACGTCGACCTGGTTGCCCAGCACCGCGGCGAGTGCGGGCGCACCGCCGTCGAAGGGCACCGCCTGCGAGTTGACGCCGGTGGCCTTGAACAGCAGCGCGGCTGACAGCTGGGCGCCGGTTCCGACGCCCGTGGTGCCGTATCGGACCACCTTCGTCGCGTTCTTGATGTCGTCGAGGTTGCGGTAGCCGCTGGCTGGGCTCGTGACCAGCACGTAGTCATCGCGGGAGACGCCCGAGACGACGTCGAAGTCGTCGATGTTCGTCACCTCGTCGGGCGCCACGGCCAGCGGGGTGATCGTGAACAGGGAGGCGTTCTGGATGGCGATCAGCT
Source organism: Mycobacterium sp. RTGN6 (assembly GCF_033804605.1). Taxonomy (NCBI): domain Bacteria; kingdom Bacillati; phylum Actinomycetota; class Actinomycetes; order Mycobacteriales; family Mycobacteriaceae; genus Mycobacterium; species Mycobacterium sp. RTGN6. Next base: position 568,540 of record NZ_JAPZKZ010000002.1, on the reverse strand, counting down.
TGCCGTTCGGCTCGGCGCCAGAGACCTCTGCGGCGGCGAGCGCGCCGTTGGCCCCCTCGCGATTGATCACCGGAAATGATGCACCGAGTGTGTCGCTGAGCCCCTTGGAGACCGCCCGGCTGATCAGGTCGCTGGAGCCGCCGGCTGACGCGCCGACGTACATCTCGACGGTGCCCGACGGATAGGCGCCACCGGTGTCACCCCCGGTGCTGTTCTGGACGCCGCCACAGCCGGTCAGGACCAGGCAGGTGGCGGCGGCGGTCGCGAGACCGCCGCGTACGCGATGATCGCGGAACGCAGAACCGAGCATGACATCGTCTCCTTCATCGTGATCCGAGCCATCACAGAGCAGATGTGTGGCGGTCGTCACTCCAACCTAGAGACGCCCAGTAATACCTGTCCAACCCCGATTTAGCATCAGTTGATGCAAGTAATGCATGAATGCGGCACGAAAGCGTGGGTTTGAAATCTAGAACCAGGCGTCGCGCATGTCGAGCGTGGTGCGGTCGAGACTCTCCAGCAGGTCGAGTTGCGGTGCGGTCCTGGGAAGTTCGTAGCGGAAGAAGTACCGCGCGGCCTGGCGCTTGCCGTCGTAGAAGTCGCCGGACTGCCCCTGCGTGGCGATGAATTGTTCCAGCCACATCCAGGCCAGCACGACGTGTCCGAAGGCCTCCAGGTAGACGACGCTGTTCGCCATCGCGGCCTCCGCGTCACCGGAGCCGAACATCCCAGCGGTCACGGCGACGAGTCGGTGCCAGGAGGCGTCCAGCTGCGCGGCGAGCTCCGCTGCGTCGTCACCCGCGGATGCGGCCCGGTCGACCGCATCCGTGACGTGCTTGCCGAGCTCGGTCAGGCTGGCGCCGCCGCGCTGAGTCACCTTGCGGCCCAACAGGTCGAGGCTCTGGATGCCGTGAGTGCCTTCGTGGATCGGGTTGAGTCGGTTGTCGCGGTAGTGCTGCTCGACGTCGTACTCCCGGGTGTACCCGTACCCGCCGTGCACCTGGATCGCCAGGTTGTTGGCCTCCAGGCACCACTGCGACGGCCAGCTCTTCGCGACCGGGGTCAGGATGTCCAGCAGCAGCGTCGTCTCGTCGCGTTCGGCGTCGGATTCCGCGGTCTGCGCCACGTCGATCAACCGCGCGCAGTAGAGCGCCAGAGCCAACCCGCCCTCCACGTACGCCTTCTGCGCCAACAGCATTCGCTTGACGTCCGCGTGCTCGACGATCGGCACCTGCGGAGTCGTCGGGTCCTTGGCGGTCACCGGGCGGCCCTGCGGCCGCTCCCGTGCGTACTGCAACGACTTCAGATAGCCGGTGTAGCCCAACGACACCGCGCCCATGCCGACCCCGAGCCGAGCCTCGTTCATCATGTGGAACATGTAGGTCAGCCCGCGGTGCGGCTCGCCGACCAGGTATCCGATGGCGCCGTCGAGATCGAGCACGGTGTTGGTGATTCCCCGTTGGCCCATCTTGTGATTCAAGCCTGAGATCGTCACGCCGTTGCGGGTGCCGTCGGCCAGGAACTTTGGCACGACGAACAACGAGATCCCCTTGGTGCCGGCCGGCCCGCCGGGAATCTTGGCCAGCACCAGGTTCACGATGTTCTCACTCATCTCGTGCTCCGCGCCGGAGATCCACATCTTCGACCCGAACAACCGGTACGTCCCGTCGTCGCGCGGCTCGGCGCGGGTGGTGATGTCGGCCAGCGACGAACCCGCCTGAGTCTCGGACAGCGCCATGGTTCCGGTGAAGCGCCCCGCGAGCATCGGCAAGACGTAGCGCTCACGCTGTTCGTCGGTGCCGAACTTGGCCAGCAGGTTGGCGTTGGCGATGGTCAGCATCACGTAGCCCGACGTGCTGACGTTGGCCGCCGACATCCACGCGAACCCGGCCTGCGCCACACACACCGGAAGCTGGGCGCCGCCCAGCGCACCGTCCATGCTCATGCCGATCAGGTCGGCCTTCGCGAACGCGTCCAGTGCCTCCTTCACCTCGCCGATGACGGTGACGCGGGTGCCGTCGAACGTCGGTTCGTTGGCGTCGCTGGTCTTGTTGTGCGGGGCGAAGTATCGGGTGGCCAGTTCCTCGCACAGGTCGAGCACGCCGTCGAAGGTCTCTCGCGAGTGGTCGGAGAAACGCTCGCGCTTGGTCAGCGCGTCGACGGCGAGCCACTCGAACAGCAGGAAGTCGAGGTCGCGTCGCGACATCAGGGTGGACTTCATCGGGCTCCTTCTCAGACGTGGCCTACAGGTCGTCGTGGTTCAGCACCAGGGTGTGGTCGTCCATCGCCGAGCGGTCGTCGGCGAGGCCAACCACCCTGGTCGCGTCCAGCTGGGCGGCGTACGGAATGTGGTAGTGCCCGTGGAAGAGCCAGTCGGGTGCCGTCGCTCGGCAGATGGTCGCCAGCTTGTCGCGATGCCGTTGGGCTTCGGCCAGGATGTCCGGCGGCCAGTCGCCGCGCGCGCCGCCCTTGGTGTCGGGGCCGACGCCGGGGATGTCGACACCGCGCGGGCAGTCGTGGCTGACGATGACGTCGACGGCGCCGTCGCGCTTCGCGTACTCGACGTCGGCGTCGGTCAGTTCCTCCTGCGGCCACCAACTCTCACCCTCGACGCGCATCCGCTTGTCGACGCTCATCGCGCCGCCGACGCTCATCCACGTCTTGCCCCACCACTGCCACCGGAAGCCACGTCCGAGGTAGCGCACGCTCGGATACCGCGTTGCGTCCGCCCACTCGGCGACGCGGGTGTGGTCCTCGTGGTTGCCGTCGATCCAGAACAGCCGGATGTCGGCCATGGTGAGCATCTTGTCGATGGCGCCGAGGTAGTCCTCGGTGCGGTAATCGTCCGTCCAGTAACCGAAGTCGCCGAGTTGGAGGATGGTGTCGACGTCGCGGTCGACGGCGTGGCCGATGACGCGTTCGGCCCAGTGCTTGTTGCCGTGCCAGTCGCCGGCGAGCATCAGGAGCGTGGGATCGGGATCCATCTCCGTGCCCATGCCCGGACTACTTCGATTGGGCGATGCCCGAGGGGTCCAGGCCCAGCGGCTCGGCCGCCCGCACCGCCTCGTCGCGGATGAGGCCGCGCAGCAACGCGGTGCTGAACTCGACGGCGATCTCCTGGGCGGTGCGGCGTCCGTGCGGACGCAGCCACCGGTAGGACCCCAAGGTCATGCCGATGTAGCCGAGAGCCAGGACGTGCGAGTCGCATTCGTAGAACTCGCCGCTGGCGATGCCACGGTCGATGACGTCGCGGACGTGCTCGTAGACGGTGGTCTCGGACCTACGGATGTAGTCCACCTGGTCCTCGGTGAACCACTCGGTGATGTACGGGCCCTCCTGGAAGTACACGGCGGCACGTTCGACGTCGCTGGCGATGCCGACGAGCAGCCTGCGGGTGAAGTGGTAGATCGTCTCCCGGGCCGATGCCGACGGGTCGTCGTGCAGGGCGCCGACGGTGAAGTCGGCGGCGCTCTTGTAGATGTCGTAGAGGATCAGGGACTTGCTGGCGTAGTAGTGGTACACCGTCGCCTTGTTGAGCCCGACGGCGTCGGCCACGTCGTCCATGCGGGTGCCGTGGTAACCACGGGCGGCGAAGAGCTTGGTGGCGACGGCCAGGAGCTCTTCGCGCCTGGTCAGCCCGTTCGAAGGCGATTCGGAGGACATGACGACTCACTATATGCAGGCCGGGACGGCGCCCGGGTACCAATCAACTGGTTGGCCAGTTTAAGCAACCGTCGCCGTCTCCTGTCCGGGACCCGGCCCGCGGGGCTAGACTTCGTTGAATCGCTCGTCACGCTGTGGGAGGTACTGATGGATCCGAATCCTGACTACGACGCGAGCGACGAGATCGAGTACTTCTTCCAGTGGCTCCCGTGGGGTCTGCGCGGCGTCTACCCGCCCCCCGCGTACCCGCCGGTCTAGCCAGTCCCACCGGGGCATCTTCGAGAAACTAGGCCGCGGCGGCCTTCACCGCCCTGCCGACTTCGGCGCGCAACCGGGTGTACTCCGGGGAACGCCGAAGCTCGTCGGGATCGACGCCCGTGCGCGGCAGGTCGACCGGCAGGTCCAGCGCCACCTGCCCGGGACGTCGCGTCAGCACGACGATCCGGGAACCGAGGAACGCGGCCTCGTCGGCGCTGTGCGTGACGAACACCGTCGTCCGGCCGGACTCCGCGCTCACTTGCCGCACGTCCTCCTGAAGCCGCTCGCGGGTGAGCGCATCGAGCGCGGCGAACGGCTCGTCGAGGAGGAACAGCGGCGTCTCGGCGGCCAGGGCCCGCGCGATCGCGACGCGCTGTTGCTGCCCGCCACTGATCTCCCAGATCTTGCGGTCCGCGGTGCCTTCGAGCCCGACCCGCTGCAGAAGCTGGTCACGCCGCTCCGCGCGCCGGTCCCGCGGCACCTTCGCGTACTTGAGCGCCAGCTCGACGTTGCCGCCCACCGTGCGCCACGGGAACAACCTCGGCTGCTGGAACACCACCCCCGAGGTGACACCGGGGGTCGGCGAGTCGCTGTCCACCTGCACCGTGCCCTCGGTCGGCTCCTCGAAGCCTGCGATCAGCCGCAGCAGCGTGCTCTTTCCGCATCCCGACGCACCGACCAACACCAGGAACGCGCCCGGTTCGACGTCGAGGTCGACCGGACCGAGCGCGGTCACCGCGTCTCTGCCGTTGCCGTAACGGTGTTCGACGTTCTGGATCTTCAGGCCACCGCGCGTCGCGACGTCACTGCTTGAGGGCACCGGGCAGCCCCTTGGTGTAGATGGCGTCCTGAAATGTCTTCAGCGGTGCCGCACTTGGGATCTGCTTCTGCTCGGCCAGGAACTTCGAGGCGCTCTCGAGGTTGGCTGCGATGTTGCCTGGCTTTCCGTCGGCACCCAGCCATTCCGCGGAGGCCACCTCTTCCGGTGTCAGGTAGACGCCCTGCTTCAGCTGTCCCACAACGTCTTCCGGGGTCAAGCCGATCTCCGCGGCGATGGCTTTCGCGGCGGCGTCCGGGTCGTCCTTGATGGTGTCCAGCGCCCTGGCCTCCTGCTGACGCCAGGTGTCGACGACCTCGGGATGAGCGCCTGCGAACTCGGTTGCCACAGCGGCCAGGTCCAGCGTGGGCTTGCCGTCCTTGGCCAGCTGTCGGCTGGTGATCAGGTCCTTTCCGGTCTTGCGCAACTGGTCGAGCGTCGGGAGCCAGGTGTAGGCGGCGTCGATGTCACCGCGTTCCCACGCCGCGAGGATGGCCTGCGGCTGCAAGTCGACGAGCTGAACGTCGTTGGCCGACAGGTTGTTCTGCGCCAGTGCCGCCAGCAGGCTGTAGTGCGCGGTGGATGCGAACGGCGTGCCGACCCGCTTGCCCTTCAGGTCTGCGATCGTGTTGACGCCAGCTCCGTTGCGGGCCACCAGTGCTTCGTTGTCTCCGGCGACGTCGAGCACGAACGCCACCTGGTAGGGGATGTTCAGCGGCGCGGACAGACCGCGCGCGACGGGGCTGGAGCCCAGTGCGCCGAAGTCCAGTTCCTTGGCGATGAACGCGGTGTTCACGTCGGCGCCGGAGTCGAACTTGATCCACTTGATGTTGAAGTCGGGCAGCGCCTCTTCGAGCCATTTGTTGTTCTTGACGATCAGGTCGCCGCTCGGAAAGGTTTGGTAGCCAATGCGAATAGTTGGCTTCGCGGCGTCCTGTCCGGAGTGATCCACCGCGCAGCCGGCCAGTGCCACGGTCGCGACGGCGGCGGCTGCCAGTAGTGCCTTCAGTTTCATAGCTGTCCTCTCCAAGGGACGGCGCGCCGCTCTACGGCGCGAAGTAGACCGTCGATGACCAGACCCGAGAACCCGATGGCGAAGATGCCGACGAGCACGACGGGGGTGTTGTTGTAGTTGCTTGCGTCCTTGACGAGTCCGCCGATGCCGGGGATGCCGTTGAACAACTCGGCGGCGACCACCGACGAGTAGGCCATCCCTACGGCGAGCCGGATCCCGGTGAACGTCTCGGGTAGCGCCGACGGAATGACGACGTCTCGAATCACTTGTGTCCGAGTGGCGCCGAGCGCACGCGCAGCCTCCTGCAGTCCGACGGGGGCGGCGACGACGGCTGCCGTGGTCGCCACCGCGGCCGGTGGGAGCGCGGCCAGCGCGAGCAGGGTGATCTTCGGTGCCTCGTCGATGCCCAGCCAGATCACCAGCAGGAAGAAGTAGGCCAGCGGCGGCAGGGCGCGCAGGAACGTCAACCACGGTTCGAGCACGCTGCGCACCCACCCGACCGACCCCATGACGAGGCCGAGCAGCACTCCGAGCGCGACGCCGATCACCACGCCGACGAACACCCGGCGCAGGGTCATGTAGAGGTGCTCCCACAACAGGTAGCCGGCGTAGCCGCGGACTCCGTCGTGGGTGGTCGAGACGTCGACGAACGCCCGCCAGACCGTGGCGGGATAGGGCACGAAGGTTTGGTTCCAGATGCCCGCCGCTGCGGCGAACTGCCACACGATCAGGAAGACGACGACCGACAGCAGCGGCAGCGCCGCCCGGGTCAGCCGACCGCGCCACTGCCCTTGACGCGCTTGGGGGGTGGGCGTGGCGACCTGCGCCTCGTCCGAGGTGATGTCAACGAATACCGACACTGTTCCTACGACTCTCTTCTGCTCGAGCTGACCGGGACGGGTCAGCGACAGCAGGAATCGTCGGAAGTCGTGCGCACCACCCATTGCTACCGGGTGGCGGCGATCGACTGAAGGAATCGGATCACTGCGAATCTAACTTCAGCACCGACGTGCGGTCACAATCAGGGGAGCGTGGCCGGGGTCAGCTCGCGTTGTCGCCGGGCGGGGCGGGTACGTACGTTCTGTGGCCACCAGAACCAGCGGCCCATCAGTGCTGCGATGGCTGGCGTCATGAACGACCGCACCACCAGGGTGTCGAAGAGCAGCCCGAGCCCGATGGTGGTGCCCACCTGACCCAGTACGCGTAGGTCGCTGACCGCAAACGACATCATGGTGAACGCGAAGACCAGACCGGCTGAGGTCACCACGCTGCCGGTGCCGGCCATCGACCTGATGATGCCCGTCTTCAATCCCGCATCGCGTTCTTCCTTGAAGCGGGACACCAGAAGAAGGTTGTAGTCCGACCCCACGGCCAGCAGGATGATCACGGACATCGCCAAGATCATCCAGTGCAATTCGAGTCCGATGACGTGTTGCCAGAGCAGGACTGAGAGCCCGAACGAGGCGGCGAGCGATAGCACCACCGTGCCGACGATCACGAGTGAGGCGATGACTGCTCGGGTGATGATGAGCATGATGACGAAGATCAAGCAGAGCGCGGATACGGCCGCGATCATGAGGTCATAGTCGTTGCCCTCCTGCATGTCCTTGTACGTCGATGCGGTGCCGCCCAGGTAGATCCTCGAGGTTTCGAGAGGCGTTCCCTTGATGGCTTCGAAAGCTGCGTTCTTGATTTGGTCGATGTGGGAGATGCCTTCAGCACTGGCCGGGTCCCCCTGATGGGAGATGATGAAGCGCACGGCCTTGCCGTCCGGCGACACGAACTGTTTGAGGCCACGTTTGAAGTCTTCGTTGTCGAAGACCTCGGGCGGTAGGTAGAACGAGTCGTCGATCTTGGACTCGTCGAACGCCCGACCCATCGCGTTCGAATTCTGTTGGTTCGCAGCCTGCTGATCCTGCTGGCCCTTCTGCGTCGCGTAGTTGGACAGGATCCGGTCGAGGTTGGTTTCCTGGCTGGCGATTTGGGGTGGAAGCAGGGCATTCAGTTTCGGTTGGAGGGTATCGAGCTTGTCCAAACTGGCTGTGATGCTTCCGAATTGGTCGGTGAGCGCGCTGATGCCGTCGAGGGCGTCGAACACCGATCGCACTGCGGCGCAGGTTGGGATGTCGTAGCAGTGCGGTTCCCAGTAGAGGTAGTTGCGTATCGGCCGGAAGAAGTCGTCGAAGTTGGCGATCTTGTCGCGCAGATCACTGATGACCGGAACGATGTCGTGGAAGGCTTCGGTCTGCTCGTGTTGGGCGGCCGTGCTCTCCTTCTGCAGTGCCATCTGTTGCCGCAGGATGTCGATCGTGTTGGAGATGTCGTTGGCCTGGCTCAGGAGGTCTGCCGTGCGGTCTTCCGAATAGGACTGGTTCAACTGCTGGGTGACGCCCTGCATGCTGATCTGATAGGGGATCGAGGTGTGTTCGATCGGGGTGCCAAGTGGCCGGGTGATGGTCTGGACTCGGGCGATGCCGGGCAGGTGAAAGACAGCCTTGGCGATGCGGTCGACGATGAGCATGTCCGCGGAGTTGCGAAGGTCGTGGTCGGCCTGGACCAGGAGCAACTCCGGATTGAGCCGGGCTTGCGAGAAGTGTCGGTCCGCCGCAGCGTAGCCCGCGTTTGCCTCGATATCGGCCGGCAGATAATCCCGGTCGTTGTAGCTGGTCGTGTAGGACGGTAAGGCAAGGAGCCCGACCAAGGCGACCGCGATGGTAGCCACCAAAATCGGGCCGGGCCAGCGCACGACGGCGGTGCCCACCCGACGCCACCCTCGCGTGTTCGTCGTGCGTTTGGGGTCAAGGAGACCGAATCGGCTCGCCACGGTCATCAGGGCCGGCGCCATGGTGAGCGCCGCTACCGTGACGACGAGCATGCCGATCGCCAAGGGCACACCCAGGGTCTGGAAGTAGGGCAATCGGGTGAAGCTGAGGCAGAAGGTTGCTCCGGCGATCGTCAGGCCCGAGCCAAGGATCACGTGGGCGGTGCCCCGATACATGGTGTAGAAGGCGGTTTCGCGGTCCTCGCCGGCTTGACGCGCTTCGTGATAGCGGCCGACGAGGAAGATCGCGTAGTCAGTGCCCGCCGCGATCGCGAGCATGGTGAGGAGATTGACCGCGAACGTCGAGAGCCCGATCACCTCGTAGTAGCCGAGAAACGCCACCATGCCCCTGGCTACGACCAACTCGAGCATCACCATGACCAGGACCAGGACCAAGGTGACGACCGAGCGATAGACGAGTAGCAGCATGAGCAGGATGACCCCGATGGTCACCGCGGTGACCAGCTGCAAGCTCTTGTCGCCTGCGTGCTGTTGGTCCGACGCCAGCGGCCCCGGCCCGGTGACGTAGACCTTCAAGCCCGCCGGCGGCGGATCAGCGGCTACGACGTCCTTCACTGCCCGGACGGATTCATTGGCCAACGTCTCGCCCTGGTTGCCGGCAAGGTAGATCTGCACGTAGGTCGCTTTGTTGTCGGCGCTCTGCGCGCCCGCCGAAGTCAGCGGATCGCCCCAGAGGTCCTGGATGTGCTGGACGTGCTTGGTGTCCGCGCTGAGTTTCGTGACTAGGCCGTCGTAGTAACGATGGGCTTCGCCACCGAGTGGCTTCTCGCTCTCCAGGACGATCATCGCCGTGCTGTTGGAGTCGGATTCCTGAAAGACCTTGCCCATCAGCTTCATCGCCTGCAGGGACGGCGCATCATCAGGAGTCAGAGACACCGAGTGCTCCTGACCGACCACTTCCAATTGGGGCACGACGACGTTCACGATGGCGGTCAGTGCCAGCCAGCCCAACAGAACCGGCACGCAAAACAGGCGAATGAACCGAGGAATCGCCGGGTGCTTGCCGACTGGTTTGTCGCTCACGCGGACTTGACCTGGCAGAAGGTCTGTGCCGTCACGCCGTTTGACGTCTTCTCATCCTTGACTTCGTCGTTCACCACGATGCGGCAGCCGATGCTGTCGCCATCGCCCTGGGCCACGATGATGGGGCTGGCCGATGGTGCGGTGGTGGTGAGGGTGATCGACCAGGGCAGGGGGGCATTCCTCACTATCTGCGGCAACGCTTCGAGGTCGAGGTAGTTGATGGTCGCCACGGCGCCTTCCATTCCGAAGATTTCGTACTTCACGACTTTGGGGTCGAACGGCTCGGCGTCTTCGGCGAGGCCGGCGCCCGGGCGGGTGATCTCGTTGTTCGCGCCGAAGAACCCGTGCATGCGATAGACCACCGATCCCCCTATCGCGAAGACCACCACGATGAGCAGCGGAATCCACGCCCGCTTCACCACTCCGACCACTGATGGGCCTTTCGTTCGCTTGGCCCCGCCCGCCGCGTGAGCGTCGTCGCGCCCGGGCCGATGCAAGATTCCATATCTTGCACATACTGCACCGTATGCGTCAACTGCACCGTAGGCGTCCGGTTAGATCCGCGCCGAAACGTGCCAGCCCCGCGTGGGATTTGATGCGCGGGTTGCAAGGTCTGCACAATGTGGCCATGGCGGAGTCGACAGATCTGCGTGCGCGTCGTCGGCGGCAGACGACGCAGGATATTCACGACGCCGCGCTACGCCTTGCCCGCGAGCGAGGCTATGACAACGTCACCATCGAGCAGATCAGCGCAGAAGCCGGCGTCTCACAGCGCACGTTCTTCAACTACTTCCCCACCAAGGAAGCAGCCGTCGTCTATGCCCCGTTAGAAATCTCTGATGAGCTGGCTGCGGAGTTCATTTCCCGCGGCAAGGCTCGACGCTCAGTCGTCCTGACCGACCTGATATCTCTGATCGCAGAGCATTTTGATCAGCAACCGCCATCAAGGCGTCAGCACGAAGACATCAAAATGGTTGCGCTGCAGCATCCCAACGTGCTCGCGGCGGTGCTCACCACTTTTGAACAGTTCTACGCATCGGTGGCAGAGATCGTCGCGCGACGCCTACGATTGCAGGCCGATGACGAGGTTCCACAACTGATTGCGGGCCTGGCGCTCGCGACCGTACGCACCGGTCTTGAGATGTGGTCGCGGGACGCGCCGACCGAGCCCGACACGCCGGTCCCCTACATACACCGGGCCGCCAGTCTGCTGCGCAGCTTCTTCGGCAACGAAGATCGCACCGCCGATACCGGTCGCCCCCGGCGACCGCCCACCCGGCGTAAGCCCTCAGCGAAAGCCGCGCCGCAGTAGCCGCCGCGTGCGTGCGGCAGCCAGCCAGGCCCGCATCCGCTCGCGATGGGCAGGCTGCGACGGGGGCACGTCGGGCACCCAGTCCGTGACGGTGTCGACGCCGAACTTCGGTGCGGTCGGGCCGTGGAGCTCGCGGTAGCGTTCACCGCACTTCTTGCAATCGACCTCGTAGCACAGCGAATTCGAGCCCAGCTCGGTGAAGGAGTACTGGGTGACCGCGACGCAGTGGGGGCACCGGGCGAGCCCGCGTTCAACTACCACACTCACGGCATCGCGCTCCTTCGCTTCGGTCTCGTGCGGACGCGTCCGACCATCGTGCGGCCCGGCCCGCTCGCTGCACACCCTGTAGGTGATGTCGATGCGCGATCGGTGCGAATTCGCAATCGCCGGGCGCCCTGGCGGTCTGTCGTTGAATTGATGCGGTGGAAGGCTCGTCGAAAGTACGGTTGTTTACGGCCCTACTCGGGCGATCTGTACAACAACCGTACGTTCGGCGTCGACGACGATCCGGTTGAGTTCGTCGACGACGTCCGAGACGTCCGGATCGAGCGCGTCCGCGTCCTTGCGTCGCTCGTCGAGGTCCTCCCAGGAGACGAAAACTCATTCGCCGAACGCACGCCTGTTTACGCAGCTACTCGAGGGATGCGCACGACAAGCGTGCGGTCGGCGACGCAAGGGGCGCCCACTGGGAGTAAGCACACCGCTTACCGCCAGAGGGCCACGCGCGGGCCCCGGCAGCAGATGGGAGACTCTTTCGATGATTATCGGGATACCGCGCGAGTCTCACGCGGGTGAGACGCGTGTCGCCGCCACGCCGCAGACCGTCGGACAACTCATCAAACTGGGCTACTCCGTCGTCGTCGAGTCCGGGGCAGGCACCGCCTCCAGCTTCTCCGATGCCGCCTACGTCGAGGCAGGCGCCGAAGTCGGTGAAACCTGGGCCGCCGACATAGTGCTCAAGGTCAACGCCCCCTCCGACGTCGAGATCGCCGCATTGAAGGACAAGGCCACCCTGATCAGCCTGATCTCGCCTGCGCTGAACCCGGAACTGGTCGAGAAGCTCTCCGCCCGCCCGATCACGGTGCTGGCGATGGACGCCGTCCCTCGTATCTCGCGGGCGCAGTCGCTGGACGTGCTGTCGTCGATGGCCAACATCGCCGGGTACCGGGCTGTCGTCGAAGCCGCGCACGCCTTCGGCCGGTTCTTCACCGGTCAGGTGACCGCGGCGGGCAAGGTGCCGCCCGCCAAGGTGCTCGTGGTCGGCGCAGGGGTCGCCGGTCTGGCCGCCGTCGGCGCGGCAGGCAGTATGGGCGCCATCGTCAAGGCCACCGACCCGCGTCCCGAGGTCGCCGACCAGGTCAAGTCCCTCGGCGGGGAGTACCTCTACGTCGACCCCGCGGCGGCCGAGGTCTCGGCCACTGGCTACGCCAAGGAGATGGGCGACGACTACAAGGCCCGCGAGGCGGCGCTGTACGCCGAGCAGTCCAAGGACGTCGACATCATCATCACCACCGCGCTGATTCCCGGCCGGCCCGCACCCCGCATCATCACCGCGGACATGGTCGCCTCGATGAAATCGGGCAGCGTGATCGTGGACATGGCCGCAGCCAACGGCGGCAACGTCGAGGGCACCGTCAAGGATCAGGCCATCCTCACCGACAACGGCGTGACGATCATCGGCTACACCGATCTGGCCGGGCGGCTGCCCGCCACCGCCTCCCAGCTCTACGGCACCAACCTGGTGAACCTGCTCAAGCTGCTCACCCCCGAGAAGGACGGGCAGCTCACCCTGGACTTCGACGACGTGGTGCAGCGGTCGGTGACTGTCGTGCGCGAGGGCGAGACCACCTGGCCGCCGCCACCGGTGCAGGTCTCCGCGGCGCCTGCGGCTGCCGTCGCCGCACCGGTCGAGCCGAAGCCCGCCAAACAGCCGATGTCGCCACAGCGCCGACTGGGCATCACGTTCGTCGCGGCAGCGGTGCTGTTCCTGCTCATCGCGCTGTCCCCGGCCGCGCTGCAGGTACACCTGACGGTGTTCGCCCTGGCGATCGTGATCGGCTACTACGTGATCGGGCACGTGCACCACGCCCTGCACACCCCGCTGATGTCGGTGACCAATGCGATCTCGGGCATCATCGTCGTCGGCGCACTGCTGCAGATCGGACACGGCATCTACACCGGGGGAGCCGTCGTCACGATCTTGGCTACGGTCGCGATCCTGCTCGCCAGCATCAACGTCTTCGGTGGCTTCGCAGTCACACGCCGCATGCTCGCGATGTTCTCGCGCAGCTGACCACCCCGGCCCTCCCCCCGACTCTCCCCCTCATCGGACGGATTGCATGTTCACCCTAGAGACCACTGCCACCGCGGCCTACGTCGTCGCGGCCCTGCTGTTCATCCTGGCCCTGGCCGGGTTGTCCAAGCACGAAACGTCGCGGTCCGGCAATACCTTCGGCATCGCAGGCATGGCGGTGGCGCTGGTCGCCACCATCGCGCTGGCGCTGTCCCGCCACATCGAACCGTTGGGTCTGGGCCTGCTGGCTGGCGCGATGGCGATCGGCGCCGCGATCGGCCTGTGGCGGGCCCGCGTGGTCGAGATGACCGGCATGCCCGAACTGATCGCGCTGCTGCACTCGTTCGTCGGCCTCGCCGCGGTGCTGGTGGGCTGGAACGGCTACCTGCACGTCGAAGGTGACCTCGCCGGATCCGAGGCCGCCCTGCTGGACGGTCAAGGCCTGCTCGGCATCCACTCCGCCGAGGTCTTCATCGGTGTGTTCATCGGCGCCGTTACGTTCACCGGGTCGATCGTGGCCAACCTGAAGTTGTCGGCCCGCATCAAGTCCACGCCGCTGATGCTGCCGGGCAAGAACATCCTCAACGTCGGCGCGCTGGTCGTGTTCTTCGCGCTCACGGTGTGGTTCGTCATCGCACCGCAGCTGTGGCTGCTCATCGCCGTCACCGTGCTCGCGCTGCTGCTCGGCTGGCATCTGGTCGCCTCGATCGGCGGCGGCGACATGCCCGTCGTGGTGTCAATGCTCAACAGCTACTCGGGCTGGGCCGCTGCCGCGTCTGGCTTCCTGCTGTCCAACGACCTGCTCATCGTCACCGGCGCACTCGTCGGCTCCTCCGGTGCCTACCTGTCCTACATCATGTGCAAGGCGATGAACCGGTCATTCATCTCCGTCATCGCCGGCGGCTTCGGTATCGAAGCCGGCCCGGCAGACGACAAGGACTACGGCGAGCATCGCGAGATCACCGCCGACGGCGCCGCCGAACTGCTCAACTCGGCCAGCTCGGTGATCATCACCCCCGGCTACGGGATGGCGGTCGCCCAGGCTCAGTACGGGGTCGCCGACCTGACCCGCAAGCTTCGGGAGCGCGGCGTCGAGGTCCGCTTCGGCATCCACCCCGTCGCGGGCCGGCTGCCCGGCCACATGAACGTGCTGCTGGCCGAGGCTAAGGTGCCCTACGACATCGTGCTCGAGATGGACGAGATCAACGACGACTTCGACGACACCTCGGTCGTTCTCGTCATCGGCGCCAACGACACCGTGAACCCGGCGGCGGCCGAGGATCCCAGCAGCCCCATCGCCGGTATGCCGGTGCTGACGGTGTGGAACGCGAACAACGTCATAGTGTTCAAGCGCTCCATGGCCTCCGGTTACGCGGGCGTGCAGAACCCGCTGTTCTTCCGGGAGAACACCCAGATGCTCTTCGGCGACGCCAAGGACCGGGTGGACGCGATCAACGCTGCGCTGTAAATCGCCGTGACGGACGGATCGCGCGTCCCCGCGTGGTCCCTGCCGATGTTCTTCGTCGTCGGTGCGGTGTCGCAGTACGTCGGCGCGGCCATTGGCGTCTTCCTGTTCCAGACCACCGACCCGGCGGCCGTCGCGTGGCTGCGCTGCGCGGCGGCGGCGATGGTGCTCGTCGCGTGGCGGAGGCCGTGGCTGCTGCGCTGGACGCGGCGCTCGGCCGCCGTCGCGGCCGGGTTCGGCGTCGTCACCGTCGGGATGAACGTCGCATTCTTCGAATCCATCGCGCGGATACCGCTGGGCACGGCGGTGGCGATCGAGTTCATCGGACCCGTCGTCGTAGCGACGCTGGGTTCGCGACGCCTCCGCGACGTGTTGGCCGTCGTCCTGGTCGCCGCGGGGGTGGCATTGCTCGCCGGCGTGCAGGCGGGCGGTGAGCTTTTGGGAATCGGCTTCGCGCTCCTCGCCGCTGCGCTGTGGGCCGGCTACATCCTGCTGGGCAAGCGCGTCGCCGACGCGGGCGACGGCATCGACTCGCTGGCGGTCGGCATGGCGGCCGCGGCCGTGCTGTTGGCGGCGCCGCTACTACTCGGGCAACTCGTCGCCGACGCGTCGGTTTTCGCGGCTCCGCGAACCTGGCTGTTCGGCGTCGCCGTCGGCGTGCTTTCCAGCGTCGTGCCGTACGCGCTGGATCAGGTGGTGCTGAAGCGCGTGGGCCGCGCCCGGTTCGCGCTGCTTCTCGCGCTGCTGCCTGCGACCGCGGCCGTCGTCGGCGCCGCACTCCTCGCCCAGCGCCCCACGGGGCCGGAAATCGCCGGGATCGCGCTCGTGATGGCGGCCTTGGTGATGAGTGCGGGTGACGGCGATACAGTGCGACCACGCAAGAACTAGGAGATGCAACCATGCCCGTCGACCGCCTGTTGCCCACCGAGGAAGCCGCGGAACTCGTTGCCTTGACCCGCGACGTGGCCGACAAGGTGCTCGACCCGATCGTCGACGAGCACGAGCGCTCCGAGACCTATCCCGACGGCGTGTTCGCACAACTCGGCGCGGCGGGGCTGCTGAGCCTGCCGCAGCCCGAGGAGTGGGGCGGTGGCGGTCAGCCGTTCGAGGTGTACCTGCAGGTGCTCGAGGAGCTCGCGGCGCGCTGGGCCGCCGTGGCGGTCGCGGTCAGCGTGCACAGCCTCTCGTCGCATCCGCTGCTGACGTTCGGCACCGACGAGCAGAAGGGCCGCTGGCTGCCCGGCATGCTCTCGGGTGAGCAGATCGGCGCCTACAGCCTGTCGGAGCCGCAGGCCGGCTCGGACGCCGCGGCGTTGCGCTGCGCGGCCACCCGGACGGACGGCAACTACGTGCTGAACGGCTCCAAGTCGTGGATCACGCACGGTGGTGTCGCGGATTTTTACACACTGTTCGCACGGACCGGCGAGGGGTCGAAGGGCATCAGTTGCTTCCTGGTGCCCGGCGACCTGGAAGGGCTGAGCTTCGGCAAGCCCGAGGAGAAGATGGGTCTGCACGCCGTTCCGACGACGTCGGCGTTCTACGACAACGCGGTGCTAGACGGCGATCGGCTGATCGGCGCCGAAGGCCAGGGGCTGCAGATCGCGTTCAGCGCACTGGACTCCGGCCGGCTCGGCATCGCCTCGGTGGCCGTCGGCATCGCACAGGCCGCGCTCGACGAGGCCACCCGCTACGCCAACGAGCGAACCACGTTTGGCCGCAAGATCATCGACCATCAAGGGCTCGGGTTCCTGTTGGCGGACATGGCCGCCGCAGTGGTCAGCGCGCGGGCGACCTACCTCGATGCGGCGCGCCGTCGCGACGCCGGGCGGCCGTACTCGTCGCAGGCCAGCATCGCCAAGCTCATCGCCACCGACGCCGCGATGAAGGTGACCACCGACGCGGTGCAGGTCTTCGGCGGCGCCGGATACACCCGTGACTACCGCGTCGAGCGCTACATGCGCGAGGCCAAGATCACGCAGATCTTCGAGGGCACCAACCAGATTCAGCGACTCGTCATCGCCCGCGGGCTGACCACCTAGCGCGCGAGCTCCTCACACCACCGATACTTCGGTCCACACCTTGTTGGAGCGCACGGTGTCCAGCCGGTAGTCAGTGACTCGACTGGTGTACAGCCGCCGACCAAGGTCGAAGGCCGCCGACACCGGGTCGGTGGGATCGTTCCGAATCTCCCCGCGGCTGTTGGCATTTCCCACGACGACGCCGACGAGTTCCTGGTTGAGGTATCGCGTCAGTTCCCCGAACTGTGCGATCACACCTGACGTCGCGCCGAGATAGCTCTCCTCGCACGAGATCACCACACCGATCTTCTTGTTCATGATGCCGTCGACGACGAGGGCCTGCTGCGGCGCGCTGTTGGCGGTGTAGCAGAACAATCGGTCGAAGACGGTCTTGAGCCGGCCGGGCATCCCGTAGAAGTAGAGCGGCATCGCGAACACGATCCCGTCGGCGGGCAGCATCTTGTCCAACAGGAGCGCTTCGTAGCGGTCATCGAGGCTGCAGCTGCGGTCCTCGGCGCGACGGCACGTCCGGCAGTTCCCCAGCATGCGTTCGACGTAGTCATCGAGGAAGACGTGCTCAACCGCGTTGCCGGCGGCGACGGTCCCTTCCACGACAGCTTCCGCGAGGACGTGCGAGTTGCCGTCCTCCCGCGGACTTGCGCTCACGACCAGGGTCTTCATCGTCATGCTCCTATGCTAAAAGGTTTTGTCATGTCCGGCGAGCTCAACGGCGGCCATGGTTGGTTCAGGCGGTGCGGCGACGGGTTGACGTGCGGACCCTGAGTTCGGTCGGCACGATGATGACCCGGTCGTCGGGCTTGTTGCCCTCGATCAGATCGATCAGCAGGCCCACCGCTCGCCGGCCGATCGTCCGCGGATCGCAGAACACGCCCGTGACCTCGGGGCAGGTGAGGTTGAAGGTGCTGCTGTCCACGCAGCTACACAGCCCGAGCTCGGCGGGCACGCGGATGCCCAGCTGGACCGCCTGGTGCAGGACGTCCATGGCGATGTCCTCGGAACCGGCGTAGATCGCGTCGGGCGGGTCGTCGGACGCCAGTAGTGCCCGCAGCGCATCGCCCGTCGAGTTGCCCGCTCCGGTCTCGATCGCTCGAACCGGGATGCCCCGCTCCTCGGCGAACGCCGTGTACGCATCGACGACGTCGCGGGTGTACGACCGTGCCCGGTCGGTAATCATGGCGGCGGGTCGTCGAAATCCCTGCTCCCACAAGTGTTCCAGAGCATTCGTCGCTGCCGCCTGATGGTCGTTGTCCACGACGTACGGGTCGGCGCGCCTGGTCGCCGTGCGGCCGGCGGTGACGACTGGATGCGATGAGGTCCACGACGGATCGAGCAGACCTTCGTCGCCGTGCGGGTCGACGATGATTGCCCCGTCCACCGCGAAGGCGGTGATCGCGGTGGGCCCGACTCCCGCCGGTGTGAGCACCAGCGCGTACCCGAGTCTCCCCGCCTCCTCTGATGCACCGTTGAGCAATTCGAGGAAGTACTCCGAGTTCGGGATGAGCATGCTCGACTCGCTGGCGGGATCGAACGGTGCGACCTGAATCGCGAGCGTGCGGCTGCGATTGGTCACCAACTGCTGAGCATGCACGTTGGCGGTGTAGCCAAGGTCCGCCGCCACCTGAAGCACCCGCTCGCGAGTGTTCTGCCCAATGCGACCCTGATTGCTCAGCACATGCGACACGGTGGTTAGCGATACGCCCGCGGCCGCGGCTACGTCACGGATCGTCACCGCCACCTGGTCCTCCTCTGCCGCGAGCGTGGAACCCATGATGTCAGGGGTCGCGACGCTCACCGCCACGGGCGTACTCCTCGTCGTTGCGCTCCACTGGGACCGAACAATTCGGCAGGTTCCGGGAACGCCCGCAGCGCGATCGGGTAGAGCACCGCCGCCACGGCGCCCGCCACTAGGAACCCGACGTCGAGTCCGCCGATCCATCGAGCGCCCGGGCCCATGAACCACTGGTTGTGGGAGAACCAGAGACCGGCCACGACCGCCACCACCCATACCCCGATGCCGACGTAGTTGAGCCCACCGGTGAACCAGTACACGCCACCCTTTTCGCCACGGTTGAACACCTGTAGATCTGACACGTGGTAGTAGCCGCGGCGGTGGACGTGGCCGATGGTGAGGATCACGATCCACGGGATCGACGAACACGCAAGGACCGCAAGGAATATCGAAACGCCGTTGGCGAGGGCC
The DNA here is from genome assembly GCF_033804605.1 of Mycobacterium sp. RTGN6. Taxonomy (NCBI): domain Bacteria; kingdom Bacillati; phylum Actinomycetota; class Actinomycetes; order Mycobacteriales; family Mycobacteriaceae; genus Mycobacterium; species Mycobacterium sp. RTGN6. Next base: position 549,613 of record NZ_JAPZKZ010000002.1, on the reverse strand, counting down.
GAGTAGAAGTGGCCGACGTAGACCAGCACGGTCGCCAGGGCACACGCGACGAGCGTGGCCTGGACTCGGTTGAGCCTTGGGATGATCGCCGATGTGTCGAGCCCGGTGCCGTAGGTGTTGATCACGGCCTGCGCCGTGCCCGAGGCCAGCCCGACGTAGATCAGTGCGGGAACGAACCACAACGGCGCGGCGTCGACGAGTGCCAGCACGTAGGACGTCTCGGCCCCCGGTGTGGCGCTGGCGAACAGCGCCACCGACGTGAACACCCCCCACATGAAGGGCCCGCCCATTCCGAACAGTCCGCCGATGAAGAGGGCTCGCATGATCGACCCATCGGAATGCGTTCGCGGCGAGATGTGTCGCGACCAATCACCCACGTATGGGCCGTAGGAAGCCACGGTGGACGCGCACAACAGCACCGACAACATCCATGCCGCCTCCATCGACCCGAGCATGTAGTCCCCGGTACCCGGGTAGTGCGAATCGAACGCGTCACCGAACACCAATAGCCCGACGAGCAGGCACGCGCCCGCGGTCGGGATCATGAACCGCTGGCAGAAGACCATGCTGGAGTGGCCGAGGACCGACACGATCGTGACCACGACCGCGAGCACGGCATAGGCGATGAGTCGGACCGGTTCGGTGTCCGAGATCCCGAAGAAGCGAGTGAGCGCGCCGGCAAGCGCGTCACCACCGGTCCAGATGCTCAGTGCCGCAAAGGCTACCGACGCACTGGCCTCGAGTATGGAACCGATGAGCCTCCCCGCGACACCGAAGAACGCTCCGCTGGCCACGGGGTTGTTAGTGCCCGAACGGGGTCCCATCAGTCCGGTCGGCGCCAGCACCGCTGCGCCGACGGCCGAACCGACGACGACTGCCGACGCCGCCTGCCACCAACTCAGCCCGAACACGACCGGGAACCAGCCGATGATGATCACGCTAAACGTCAGCGAACCCCCGGACAGAATGCTGGTGAGATTCCTTGGCGAGGAACGACGTTCGTCCTCGGGGATGTACTCGACGCCGTACTGCTCGATGCGGCCGACTCTGTCCTTGCTGTTGACATCGATGCGTGAAGGCGTCGCCGCATCGTCGGTGGCGGCTTCGAAGGGTGGTTGATTCATTCTCATTCGCTTCCGCCGTTGCCGGTGACGAGCCACCGGAAGGGTTCAAGGTGACGGTGGTCGGTGTCTACGAGTACTTCGGGATGCCACTGCAGGCCCAGCATCCCCGGCGCTTCGACGGCCTCGATCACCCCGTCCTCGGCCCACGCGGTGGCGGTCAGGACATCACCGACGTCTCTGATCGCCTGGTGGTGGTGGGAATTCACCGCATCGAGCCCATCGAGCACGCAGTCGGCCGTCGACCCAGCCTCTGACTTCACGCCGTGCACGAGCGTGGCGTAGCCGCGGTCATGGGATTCGTCGAGGTGGCCGCCCAGCCCCTCTGCCGCGAGGTCCTGGAACAGCGTCCCGCCAGTGGCTACACACATCAGCTGGGCGCCGCGGCACACGCCAAGGATGCGCTTGCGTTGCCGCAATGCCGCGTCAACCGCCCGGCGCTCCATGCGATCGCGCTGGCGGTCCACGGCGTCGAGCGTGGTCCGGGGCGCCTGGCCGTACTCGGATGGATGCACGTCACCGCCGCCCGACAACAGCAACGCGTCGACTGCTTCGAGTGCCTCCTCGACCATGTCCGTCGCAGCTATGGCCGTGGGGATCAGCACCGGCGTACCCCCGGCCGCCAACACCGAGCGAACGAAGGCCGTGACCACCTCTGGTCGCTCGGTCGATCCGAGCGTGATGCCCACGACGGTCACAGGTTCAGCAGGTAGTAGGAACGTTCGGAGTCACTGACCTCCGCATGGCTGCGCTCCCACTCCGAACGCTTCATCTCGACGTAATCCCTGACGAACGCCGAGTGGAAGACACTGTGCGTCAGTGGATCCCGCTCGAACTCCTCGATCGCGTCGATGAGCGTCCGAGGCAGCACGCCGATCGAGGTGTCGTCGTAGGAGACGACGTCCTCCGGTTTGCCCGGGTCGATCCCGTCGCGTATGCCCTCGAGTCCCGCGGCGAGCATGAAGGCTGCTGCCAAGTAGGTGTTGGCCGCGGCGTCGACGCTCCGGTTCTCGATCGCAGGCCGGTTGGCGGGCAGTCGCAACATGCACGACCGGTTGTTGTGGCCATAGCTGATCTTCGTGGGCGCCCACGAGTAGTTCCCGTCGGCCAACCTCGGGACCAGTCGCCGGTACGAGTTCGTCGTCGGGTTCGCGAGCGCAGTCAGAGCCTTGGCGTGCTTGAGCACGCCTCCGGCGAAGTGCAGTGCCTCCTTGCGCCAACCGGTGTTGCCGGTACCCGTCTTGAAGACGTTCTCGCCGTTGTGGCGGTCCTCGAGGCTCATGTTGAAATGCGCACCCGACCCCCACGTCTCGGCGAACGGCTTTGGCATGAATGTGGCGAGCAATCCGTTCTCCTTCGCCGCCTGCTTCACGAGCAGCCGAAACAACGTCATGCGGTCCGCCGAGGCGACCACTTCGTCGTGTGCGTAATCGAATTCGTACTGTCCTTCGCCGCCTTCCGCGTCGAAACTGAACAATCCGAAGCCCAACTCGGTCATGTAGTCGGTGACGCGGTCGAGGAAGGGCATCGCGTCCAGTGCGACCTCGAGGTCGTAGGCCGGCGTCGGCGCGATGCGCCCGCTGCGCGCGATGGGTTCGAGCGCCGTGGCGCCGACCGATTCCGGTTTGAACACGTAGAACTCGGGTTCGATGCCGAGTTGGCACACGTATCCCATGTCCGCGGCCTCGACGACCTGTCGCTTGAGCGCCGACCGCGGACACAAGGCGAACGGCTCTCGCCCACCCATCGACATGTCGGCAACCATCCAGGCGAAGCGCCGATCCCACGGGAGGACCTTCAGGGTGCTGACGTCGGGCACGCCGACGACTTCGTCCTCGACCGGGTTCATCCGCCCGATCCCACCCATACCCCTCGGGGTGTAGCGCTCGGAGCCCGCGGCGAGGTTTGGCAGGTGGTCGATCGGCACGATCTTGGACTTTGCCCGGCCGAGCACGTCGACCCAGCATCCGACGGCGTACTTGACGCCTTGTCGGGCAAGGCTTTCGGCGAGTTCGACGTGCTGTGAAGCGAGCGCGTTGATGGTGTCCATGGTTACCTTCCTTCGGTGGTCGGGTGGGCTGCTGCAAGGGCGGCGCTTGCCGCCGCGAACGGCTCGAGCGGGGCGCGCGCGAGTCCCGCGCCGATCTGGCCGCCGGCTCGGCCTGCGATGCCGATGTCCATGACGGGTGTGATGGCGGTGCGGACCACCTCGTGGACGTCGATCCCGGTCGGCGAGCCGCGGAATCCGAAGTACGGCAACAGGAAGTGCGGACTCTCGCCGTGGCTGATCTCGTACATCTCGGAGTTGGCCGCGATCATGTTGGCGACACCGCCCTGGTAGTCCTGCAGGGTGAACGCCGAGGTCTGGGCGAACGCTCCAAGCCCAGCGACCTCGGTGATGATGCTTTCGCCGCCCATGAACTGCGCGTCGTCGAGCGTGTAGCCGACCACCAGCCGGTAGTGCTCGAATGTCGGTAGCGGCCCAGTGAACCAACGGTCACCGAGGCCCGACACCTTGATTCCGAACTGCCTGCAGGACATCGCCATCGACGTGACGATCGAACTCCTCGGCACGCCCACCATCGCGCTCGTCAGGAGCTTCGCCGCGGCCATTGCCGGGCGCAAGAAGAAGTAGTCGCCGGCGGTCAGATAGGCGATCAATTCGCGCGCGTCCGCGTCCGCATCGGACAGGGCGGGCACGATCTCCCTCAGCAGCAGCAGGGACGCCGCGGTGTTGCGACTGTGCAGTTCGTCGCCTTGCCGCAGTGCCCGCTGCATGATCGGCAAGAGCGCAATGCCGCCCGAACGCCGGATCGCCGCGCCGAGTGCGGGGGCGATCACGTCGGCAAGGAGATTCAGGTTGTTGCGCACCGCCTCGTTCCAGACGCCGTAGTTGAGCCTGTCCGGCGTCTCGCCCTCGAAGAGCGTGCAATAGCTGCGCTCGCCACTCGCCGTGTCTTCGACCACGACGACGGGCATCGAAGGCGACGTCACGCCCGCCAAGGATCCGACGCAGCCGTACTCCTGGCAGCCAGCGACCTCGAGTGCGCCGGCGTCGAAGGCGGCAGCCGCGGCATCCAGGTCGGTGGCCAACCCCTCGTACACGGCGGCACCGAGCGCGGCCGTTCGCTGCCCGCCCCGGTACTCGCTCCACGGCATCGTGGGGCCGGACGTCAGGATGACGTTCGGCCGGAGGCCCGGGACGACGTCGATGGCGCGCGCCACGTCGACCAGGACCGGTTGGACGGCGCCGAGCCGACTGATCGCGACGTCGTTCGGTGCGGGCAAGGGATGCGCCACGAGGTGTGGCGCGTGGACAGTGCTCATCTATCGTGCTCCTTTCGTTGATTAAACGTTTTAGCGCAGTTCAGAGAGTTGCACTCTCGGTTTGATAAAACGTTTTGTCAGATGATGCTCGTCACCCGTGAAGCTGTCAAGGGGTAGTTCGGCGCGACGCCCGATCACGCGGTTCTCATGAAGCCGTGACCGTTCGTTGGTGGACACGGTCTTCTCCCCGATGTCAGGGTGGCGTTGCGGGTCGGGGCATTTCAGGGAGGAACCGACGTGCATCAACGCCGCAAGAGTGCCGTGGTCTGCGGCGCCAGCATGGCCGGACTGTTCGCCGCCCGGGTGCTTTCCGACTTCTACGAATCCGTCACCGTGGTGGAGCGCGACGTGTTGCCTGAAACGGTGGCTCAGCGCCGCGGCGTCGCCCAGGGCCGGCACCTGCACATGATGCTCAGTCCGGGTTCGACCTACGCCGACGAACTGTTCCCCGGGCTGCTCGATGAACTCGCCGCCGCCGGGGCGCACCTTCCCGACCCCACCGACCCGTCGCCGCTCTACCTGCGGTTCGGCGCTCACGAATTATGCCGGACGGGCCGATTCACCTCACCTGATCAGATCGTCATCCTCCTGGCCAGTCGACCGCTGTTGGAGCACCACGTCCGTCGGCGAGTAAGTCAGCTCGAGAACGTCACGTTCCAGGACGGTCACGACGTGGTCGAGCCGATCGTCGGTCCGCCCGACCGAGTCAGTGCAGTCCGGATCGTCGACCGCGCGACGGGTGAAACACAGGTCCTGGAGACCGATCTGCTGGTCGACGCCACCGGCCGGTCGGCCCGCACGCCGGCATTCCTCGAAGGTCATGGGTACGACCGCCCGGTGGACCAGAAGTACGCCGTGAATCTGAGCTATTCGAGTCAGTTCTTCCGCATCCCCGTCGGCGCGCTCACCGACAAGGTCGCGGTCGTCGCTCCAACCCTCGAAAGACCAAGCGGTGCAGGTATGTTGGCCTACGAGGACGACACCGCAATCCTCACGCTCATCGGAATCGCCGGGCATGAGCTACCCACCGACCTCACCGGCGTGCTGGCGTTCGCCGCCGACTTGCTGCCCGCTCACTACATGGCCGCACTGCGCGCCGCGGAACCGCTGGGCGACGTGTCCGCGGCGCGCTACCCCGCGAGCGTGTGGCGACGGTACGACAAACTCACACGCTTTCCGAAAGGGCTGCTCGTCATCGGCGACGCGGTCTGCAGTTTCAATCCGGTGTGGGGCCAGGGCATGACGTCGGCGGGCTTGCAGGCGGCGGCACTTCACCGCTGCCTGTCAGAATCCGACACCGACGACGTGAGTCGGCGCTACTTCCGCACGGCCGCCAAGAAGTTGGCCCCGATCTGGCGCACCAACCGACTCATCGACTTCAGCATCACGCCCGCAGATGATTGGCGTTCGATTCCGAAGCGGCTCATGAACTGGTGGATCAACAAGACATTCGCGGCGGCGGCCCACGACGTCGAGCTCACCGAGACCTACTTCCGGACCATCGTGCTCGTCGACCCGCTCACCGCTCTATTGCGACCCGGACGGCTACGGCGAGTGCTGACCGCCTAGAAACCTTCACCGCCGAACGACGATTACCGCCACGCGATTTTCGAGTTTCGCGTGGCGGTAATCGTCGTTCGGCGGTGCAAGGAGAGGGCGCTAGGCGGTGACCTGGTCCATGTACGCGTGGCAGTAGGCGCTGGTGGCCTCCACGACGAAGACGGCGGCTTGGCGGGCGGTCAGGTCGCTGTTGTCGAGGATCTCGCCGGCGATGGTGACTCCGGTGTCGCCGTCGGCGAGGTAGGAGCAGACCAGGTGGGCGTCCTCGATGGCGCCCTGAGCCGTGTCGAAGGCGATGCCCTCGGCGTCGATGTTGGTCAGGAATCGGTCGTCGACCGTGCTGGCCGAGGCAGTGGCGGCGCCCGCGAAGGCGGCGAAGCCGAAGGCTGCGGCGGCGATGGTGGATGCAGTGACGGCGGCGATGCGGTTGCTGAACATAGTGAGACGGTTTCCTTCTGTGGTGGTTTTGCCCGCGTTTTGCGAGCTCTACACACAGCTTCGGAACAGGATCTTGGCAGATTCTCAACGAATTCTTGGTAGCCAGCTGACAGGCTTCGAACTGCTTAGCCCACCCGTACGTGGGCGGCGCCGCCGCCGCCTACGTACCATTTCGGCAAGCTCATGACGACAGGCACCCACGACCGACCCCGAATCCGCGACGCAGCGCTTCACCCGCAGCGTCGCAGACCGTCGGCGCAGCCACACCCGCGACGGTCAGACGACGGATAGGACCGCATGGTCAACCAACTCGAACACGCAACCGAGGCGCTCCGAAAGGCCCTCGTCCAGGTCGAACGGCTGAAGACCCAGAACCGCGCCCTCGTGGAGCGGTCCGGCGAGCCGATCGCCGTCGTCGGGATGTCCTGCCGGTTCCCCGGCGGGGTCGATTCCCCCGAACGCCTGTGGCAGATGGTGGACGAGAAGCGCGACGTCGTGTCCGAGTGGCCCGCCGACCGAGGCTGGGATACCGCAGGCCTGTTCGATCCGGACCCGGACGCGCCCGGCAAGTCGTATGCCACGTCCGGCGGCTTCGTCGACGACGTGGCCGACTTCGATGCGGGCTTCTTCGGGATCGCGCCAACCGAGGCGCTCGCGATGGACCCTCAGCAGCGGTTGTTACTCGAACTCGCGTGGGAGGCGCTCGAACGCGGCGGCATCGATCCGAGCACGTTGCGGGGCAGCGCGACGGGCGTGTTCGCCGGCGTCATCTCCGGCGGGTACGGCATGGCGAGCGACGCCATCGAGGGCTACCGGCTGACGGGCATGACCTCGAGCGTTACGTCGGGCCGCGTCGCCTACGTGCTCGGGCTGGAAGGGCCGGCGGTGTCCGTGGACACGGCCTGCTCGTCGTCGCTGGTGGCCTTGCACATGGCGGTGCAGGCGCTGCGCCTCGGCGAATGCGACCTGGCCTTGGCGGGCGGTGTCACCGTGAACGCCACACCTACTATCTTCGTCGAGTTCGCCCGGCATCGCGGCCTGGCGCCCGACGGTCGGTGCAAGCCCTACGCCGGTGCGGCCGACGGCGTCGGCTGGGCCGAGGGCGGCGGCGTGCTCGTCGTTGAACGGCTGTCCGACGCGCTGCGCCTCGGGCACCCCGTGCTCGCGGTGGTGCGTGGGTCCGCGGTGAACCAGGACGGCGCCTCCAACGGGCTGACGGCGCCCAACGGCCCGTCGCAGCAGCGCGTGGTGCGCGCGGCGCTGGCGAATGCGGGGGTGACGGCCGCGCAGGTCGACATCGTCGAGGGGCACGGCACAGGAACTCCGCTCGGCGACCCGATCGAAGCCCAGGCGCTGCTGGCCACCTACGGTCAGGACCGGCCGACGCCGCTGTGGCTGGGCTCGGTGAAGTCGAACATGGGTCACACGCAGGCCGCGGCTGGGGTGGCCGGCGTGATCAAGATGATCATGGCGATGCGCCACGAGACGCTGCCCGCCACGCTGCACGTCGATGCGCCATCGCCGCACGTCGACTGGACCGCGGGTGCGGTGTCGCTGCTGACCGAGAACCAGCCGTGGCCAGCTCGGGACGGCTCGCGGCGCGCGGGCATCTCGTCGTTCGGGATCAGCGGCACCAACGCTCACGTGATCGTCGAGCAGGCGCCCGCGCCGACGGCTGCGCCCATCGAGAAGTCGACCGCTCCGACGCTGCCGTGGGTGCTGTCGGCCAAGTCGGCTGCGGCCCTGCGCGCACAGGCGAGCCGGCTCTCCACCCATCTGCAGAGCCACCCCGACGCCGACCCGCACGACGTCGCGTGGACGCTCGCGGGCCGCGCGACGTTCGACCACCGCGCCGTGGTGCTCGGCGCCGATCGCGCCGCACTCGAGCAGGGGTTGACGGAGCTCGCCGCCGACGCGCCCGGCCCGAAGGTCACCGTCGGACACGCGACACCGACGGGCAAGACGGTCTTCGTGTTCCCCGGCCAGGGCAGCCAGTGGCTCGGCATGGGTATCGAATTGCTCGACACCTCACCGATTTTCGCCGAACAGCTGCAGGCCTGCGCCGACGCGTTGTCGGAGTTCGTCGACTGGTCGCTCGTCGACGTGCTGCGCGGTGCGCCAGGCGCGCCCGGGCTCGACCGCGTCGACGTCGTCCAGCCCGCACTGTTCGCCGTGATGGTGTCATTGGCGCAGCTGTGGCGGTCGTGTGGCGTCGCACCCGATGCGGTCATCGGGCATTCACAAGGAGAGATCGCCGCTGCCTACGTCGCGGGCGCGCTCTCGCTGCGCGACGCCGCGCGCGTCGTCGCACTGCGCAGCAAGCTGCTGGTGGCGCTCTCCGGCCCGGGCGGCATGGTGTCGTTGGCGTGCAGTGCGGACCGAGCGCGCGAGCTCCTGGTTGACGTGGCCGACGACGCGTCGATCGCGGTGGTCAACGGGCGCTCCGCCGTCGTCATCTCCGGTGCGCGCACGGCGCTCGAGGAACTGGTGCGCCAGTGCGAGGCGCTCGAGATCCGCGCCCGCTGGATCGACGTCGACTACGCCTCGCACTCGGTTCAGGTGGAGGCCATCCGCGAGCAGCTCCTCGAAGCACTGGCCGGCATCGAACCCTCTTCTACGCGTACGGCTTTCATCTCCACCGTGACCGGCGAGCCGATCGACACGGCCTTCCTGGACGCGAACTACTGGTACCGCAACATCCGCCAGACCGTCGAATTCGACAAGGCCGTTCGCACCGCGTGCGGCAAGGGTTACCGCGCGTTCGTCGAGTGCAGCCCGCACCCGGCGCTGATCGCCGGCATCGAGGACACCGTCAACGACTGCACCGACACCCCGGACGACCCGGTGGTGGTGCCCTCGCTCGGACGGGACGACGGCGGGCTCGAGCGGTTCCTCACCTCGGTCGCGCAGGCGTTCACCTCCGGCATCCCGGTCGCGTGGCGCGACGTGTGCGGGCCAGGGGAGTTGTTGGACCTCCCCACGTATGCCTTTGAGCGGCGGCGGTTCTGGCTGTCGGGCGGCGGGTCCGGCTCGACGGACACCACCGGGTTGGGGCTCGCCGGTGCTGCACACGCACTGCTGGGCGCCGTCATCGAGCTGCCCGAGTCGGGCCACGTGGTGCTAACCGGCCGACTGGCCACTTCGGCCCATCCGTGGCTGGCCGATCACGCCGTCAACGGCGTCGTGCTCTTCCCCGGAGCCGGTTTCGTGGACCTGGTGATCCGCGCCGGCGACGAGGTCGGTTGCCCGACCATCGAGGAACTCACGCTGCAGGCGCCGTTGGTGATCGCCCCGTCCGGCGTACCGGTGCGGGTCGTCGTCGGTCCGCCTGACGAGTCGGGTTCCCGTGCGGTGGCGGTGTTCTCGCTACCCGGTGAAGAGGGTGGCAGCTGGGTGCTGCACGCAGAGGCGATCGTCGTAGCGTCCGCCGACGCCCCGGGTGCCGAGCTGTCGGCGTGGCCCCCGCCCGGTGCGGTGGCGGTCGACGTCGATGACGCCTACGCCTCGCTCGCCGAACGGGGTTACGAGTACGGGCCCGCGTTCCGCGCCTTGACCGCGATGTGGCAACGCGGCGACGAGGTGTTCGCGGAGGTCTCCGTTCCGCAGGACGTGCAGGCCAACGAATTCGGCGTGCACCCCATTCTGCTTGACGCCTCCCTGCACGCGCTGGCCTTGGCCGCCTCGGATCATCAACTGGCGCTGCCGTTCTCGTGGCAGCAGGTGTCCTTGCACGCCGCGGGCGCGACGTCGCTGCGGGCGCGGCTGACCCCGACCGGCGCCCACTCGGTGTCGATCGACCTGGCCGATGGACTCGGGCTGCCGGTGCTGTCGGTGGGGTCGTTGACCACCCGTCCCGTCACCGCCGAGCAGCTCGCCAGCGCAACGCGCGGGCCGAGCGGCGGTGAGCTCTTCGAAGTCGAGTGGTCACCCGTGGCCGCACCGGAGCTTGTTCCGGCCGCACCCGGCGACGTCATCGTGTTCGAATCCGAGCCGGTGGCAACCGATTCCGCCGATCTGGCGGCCCGCGTCCACACGACCACGCATCAGGCGCTGGCCCGCATCCAGTCCTGGCTGGCCGAGCCGACCGGCGTGCTGGTCGTGCTGACACGCGGGGCGGTCGCGCTGCCCGGCGAGGACGTCACTGACCTGGCGGGTGCCGCGGTGTGGGGCCTGGTGCGGGCCGCGCAGACCGAACATCCTGGCCGCATCGTGATCGCCGACGTGGTGGGCAGCGCCGACGTCGCGACCATCCTGGCTGTCGGCGAACCGCAGCTGGTCGTCCGCGCAAGCGCACTGCACGCGCCGCGAGTGGTGCACAGTCGCGGAGCGGATTCGATTCTGGTGCCGCCGGATTCGGGCAAGCCGTGGCGGCTCGGGGTCACCGAAGCGGGCACGTTCGACAACCTCGCGCTCGAAGAGGTGCCGAATTCGGACGCCCCGCTGCCGCCGGCCCACATCCGGGTCGAGCTTCACGCCGTCGCGGCCAACTTCCGCGACGTGATGATCACGCTGGGCATGTTCACCCACGATGCGCTGCTCGGTAGCGAGGCCGCGGGCGTCGTCACCGAGGTCAGCCCGGACGTGACGGACTTCGTCGTCGGGCAGCGCGTGATGGGCCTGTTCCCCGAGGGCACCGGCACCGTCGTCGCCGCCGACGCGCGGCTCATCGCACCCATCCCGGACGGCTGGACGGACGCAGAGGCGGCCGCCGTGCTCGTCGTGTTCACCACCGCGTTCTACGGGCTGCGCGAACTGGCCCAGGTGCAGCCCGGCCAGTCGATCCTGATCCACGCCGCCACCGGCGGCGTCGGGCTGGCCGCGGTGCAGCTGGCCCGGCACTGGGGCCTCGAGGTGTTCACCACTGCCAGCCGCGGCAAGTGGGACACGTTGCGCGGCATGGGCTTCGACGACGACCACATCGGCGACTCCCGCACCCTGGACTTCGAGCAGAAGTTCCTCGACGTCACCGGCGGCCGCGGCTTCGACGTCGTGCTCGACTCGCTGGCCGGTGAGTTCGTCGACGCTTCGCTGCGGCTGCTTCCGCGCGGCGGGGTGTTCCTGGAGATGGGCAAGACCGACATCCGCGACGCCGACGCCGTCGCGGCCGCCCACCCGGGTGTGCGCTACCGCGCCTTCGACCTCTTCGAACCGGGCCGGCCCCGGATGCACGAGTACATCGTCGAACTGTCCGAGATGTTCGAATCGGGCGTCCTCACCCCGCTTCCGGTGACGACGTGGGACATGCGCCGCGCCCCCGCGGCCCTGCGCTACCTGAGCCAGGCCCGCCACATCGGCAAGATCGTCATGACGATGCCCGACGCGTGGGCCAAGGGCACCGTGCTCATCACCGGCGGCACCGGCATGGCGGGCGCGTCGGTGGCCCGCCACGTCGTCGCGCACCACGGCGTCACGAACCTGCTGCTGGTGTCGCGCCGTGGCCCCGATGCGCCTGGCGCCGCCGAGCTCGCGGCCGAGTTGACCGAGGCGGGCGCAGACGTCCGGATCGTCGCCGCCGACGTCGCCGACCGCGACGAGCTGGCCGCGCTGCTGACCGGGCTGGACGTCCCGCTGTCCGCCGTCGTGCACGCCACCGGCGTACTCGACGACGCGGTGATCGGATCGCTGACCCCCGAACGCATCGACACCGTGCTGCGGGCCAAGGTCGACGCGGCCTGGAACCTGCACGAACTGACGCGCCACGCGAACATCGGTGCGTTCGTGCTCTTCTCGTCGATGGCAGGCGTCGTCGGCTCGTCCGGACAGGGCAACTACGGCGCGGCGAACACGTTCCTCGACGCGCTCGCCGCTCACCGCCGCGCCAACGGCCTTCCGGCGACGTCCCTGGCGTGGGGGCTGTGGGACCAGGCCAGCGACATGACCGGCCACCTCGCAGAGGCCGACCTGTCCAGGCTGGGCCGCGACGGCATCCTGGCGATGTCGACCGAGGATGCGATGGAGCTGTTCGACACCGCACTGGTCGTCGGCGAGGCGCTGCTGGCCCCGGCCCGCATCGACCGGAGCGCGCTGCGGACCCGCTCCGCCCAGGGCGTGCTGCCCCCGATGTTCAGCCAGCTGGCCAGCTCGTCGGCAAGGCGCCGCGTCGACGACTCGCTCGTGGCCGCCAAGTCGAAGTCCGCACTGGCGCAACGGCTGCAAGGCCGCTCCGAGCAGGAGCAGCAAGCGGTGGTGCTCGACCTGCTGCGCGTCCACATGGCCACCGTGCTTGGCACCGTCGAGCCGGACGCCATCTCTGCCGACCTCGCGTTCTCCGATCACGGCTTCGACTCGCTGACCGCCGTCGAGCTGCGCAACCGGCTCAAAGTCGCCACCGGACTTGCCCTTTCGCCCACGCTCATCTTCGACTACCCCACTCCGGCGGCGTTGGCGGGCTACATCCGCACCGAACTCGCGGGAGCGCCGCTGGCCATCGAGCACTCCCCCACCGCACTGTCGGTGATCGACGAGCCGGTCGCCGTGGTCGGCATGTCCTGCCGCTACCCGGGAGGCGTGGACTCACCAGAGGCGTTGTGGGACATGGTGGCCGCCGGCCGCGACGTGCTCACCGACTTCCCCACCGACCGCGGCTGGGATCTGGCTGGGCTGTTCAACGCCGACCCCGACGCACCCGGCAAGTCCTACGCCCGCACCGGCGGTTTCCTCGACGACGTGGCTGGCTTCGACGCGAGCTTCTTCGGCGTCTCGCCCAGTGAGGCGCTGGCGATGGACCCGCAGCAGCGCGTCTTCCTCGAATTGTGCTGGGAGGCACTGGAACGCGGCGGGTTGGACCCCGCGGACCTGCGCGGAAGCGCGACCGGCGTGTTCGCCGGGATCATCGCTCAGGGCTACGGGATGGACTCCGACGGCGTCGAGGGCTTCCGGCTGACCGGCCAGGCCGCCAGCGTGGCGTCGGGCCGGGTCTCGTACGTACTCGGGCTCGAGGGCCCCGCGGTGTCGGTGGACACTGCATGCTCGTCGTCGCTCGTCGCACTGCACATGGCCGTGCAGGCGTTGCGCCTCGGCGAATGCGACCTCGCCCTGGCCGGCGGCGTCACCGTGAACGCGACGCCCGACATCTTCGTCGAGTTCAGCAGGCAGCGCGGGCTGTCCGCGGACGGACGCTGCAAGGCGTTCGCAGGCGCGGCAGACGGCACCGGCTTCGCCGACGGCGGCGGCGTGCTACTGGTCGAAAGACTCTCCGACGCAAGGAGGCTCGGCCACCCCGTGCTGGCGGTGGTGCGCGGTTCGGCGATCAACCAGGACGGCGCGTCGAACGGGCTGACTGCGCCCAACGGCCCGGCCCAGCAGCGCGTCGTCCGTGCGGCGCTGGCCAACGCCGGGCTCGCGCCGTCGGACGTGGACGCCGTCGAGGCACACGGCACCGGCACCACGCTCGGCGACCCGATCGAGGCGCAGGCCCTGCTGGCGACGTACGGCCAGGGCCGGACACAGCCGCTGTGGCTGGGGTCGATCAAGTCGAACATGGGCCACAGTCAGGCAGGAGCCGGGGTGGCGGGCGTGATCAAGATGATCATGGCGATGCGCCACGACTCGCTTCCGGCCACGCTGCACGTCGACGAGCCGACCCCACACGTGGACTGGTCGATGGGCGCGATCTCCCTGCTCACCGAGCCACGGCCATGGCCGGCGCATCAGGCCACCCGGCGCGCCGGGGTGTCGTCGTTCGGCATCAGCGGCACCAATGCGCACGTCATCATCGAGGAGCCGCCCGCCGCAGACGCTGCCCCGGCTGCCGACGTCCAACGCCATTCGCCCGTCGTCCCGTGGCTGGTCTCCGCGAAAACCCCTGATGCGCTGGCGGTTCAGGCCCGCCGGGTCGCAGACTACGTCGCAGCGCACCAGGACGCAGACGTGCTCGACGTCGGATGGACGCTCGGCGGCCGTTCCACGTTCGCCCACCGTGCCGTCGTGCTCGGCGCCGACCGGGACGAGCTGCTGAGCGGCCTCGAAGGGCTTGCCTCCGGCGAGTCCGACGCGATCCGCGGCCGCGCCACCGCGGCGGGCAAGACCGCGTTCGTGTTCGGAGGCCAGGGCTCGCAAGCCCTCGGCATGGGCCGCGAGCTCTACGCGGCGTTCCCCGTCTTCGCCGAAGCCCTGGACGCCACCGCCATCGAACTGGACCGGCACCTGCTGCGCCCGATCCGCGACGTCATGTGGGGTGCCAACGACGCGCTGCTCGACAGCACCGAGTTCGCTCAGCCCGCACTGTTCGCCGTCGAGGTTGCACTGTTCCGGCTGCTCGAATCCTGGGGTGTGCGACCGGATTACCTGATCGGGCACTCCGTCGGCGAGCTGACGGCCGCTCACGTCGCGGGCGTGCTGTCCCTGGAGAACGCGTCGGCATTGGTGGTCGCCAGGGGCAGGCTGATGCAACGGCTGCCCGAGGGCGGAGCGATGTTCGCGATCGCGGCAAGCGAGTCCGCCGTCGCGCCGCTGCTGCGCGACGGTGTCGGCATCGCCGCCGTCAACGCGCCGGAGTCCGTGGTGATTTCGGGCCCCGACGACGCCGTGACGGCCATCGCCGAGACGCTGCGCGAACAGGGCCGCCGCGTGCACCGACTCGCCGTGTCACACGCCTTCCACTCGTCGCTGATGGATCCGATGATGTTGGAGTTCAACACCGTCGCCAGCGGGATGTCCGTCAGCGCCCCGACCATTCCGGTCATCTCGAACGTCACCGGTGACGTCGCCGGGCCGGACTTCGGCACAGCCGACTACTGGCTGCGCCACGTCCGCGACGCCGTCCGGTTCGCCGACGGCGTGCGTGCCTGCGCTGCCGCGGGCGTCACGCGCTTCCTCGAGGTCGGCCCGGCCAGCGGGCTGACGGCGTCGGTCGAACAGACGCTCGCGCAGCCCGAGTCAGGCACCGAACCCGTTGCGGTGTCGGCACTTCGCAAGGACCGCTCCGAGCCGACCACCCTGCTCAGCGCGCTGGCCGAGTTGTCGGTGGCGGGTGTCGAGGTGGGCTGGCGCCGCGTGTGCGACGGAGGCCGGCTCATCGACCTCCCGACCTACGCCTTCCAGCGCCGCCGCTTCTGGCTCTCGAACCGCGCGGGCGCTTCCGACGCGACGGGGCTTGGATTGGGCGCCACCGAGCATGCGTTGCTCGGCGCGGTGGTCGAGTCACCCGACACCGGTGGCGTCGTGCTGACCGGTCGACTCGCGGTGGCGACGCAGCCGTGGCTCGCCGACCACGCCGTCAGTGGCGTGGTGCTGTTCCCCGGCGCGGGCTTCGTCGAGTTGGCGATCCGCGCGGGTGACGAGGTCGGCTGCAACGTGGTCGAAGAACTGATGCTGCACGCTCCGCTGGTGCTGCCACCCGAGGGTGTCTCGGTCCAGGTCGTGGTGAGCGCGCCGGATCGGGCGGGTTCGCGTGTGGTGTCGGTGTTCTCGCGGCCCGACGGCGATGGCGCGGCCTGGGTGCTACACGCCGAGGGCGAGCTCGCCACCGAGGTGTCCGCGCCCGGCGCAGACCTGTCGGTGTGGCCGCCGGTGGGCGCCCGCGAGGTGGACGTCACCGACGCGTATGCGGTGCTGGCGGCCCGGGGTTACGAGTACGGTCCGGCGTTCCAGGGGCTGACGGCGATGTGGCGGCGCGGCGACGAGGTGTTCGCCGAGGTCAAGATGTCACAGGACGTGCCGGCCAGCGGTTTTGGCGTTCACCCGGCACTGCTCGACGGCGCCCTGCACGCCGTGGTGCTCAGCACCGCTGGCGACGAAATCCAGCTGCCCTTCTCCTGGCAGAAGGTGTCGCTGCACGCCTCCGGGGCATCAGCGGTGCGGGCCAGGATCGCGCCGACGGGTCCGTCGTCGATGTCCATCGACCTGGCCGACGGACTCGGACTTCCGGTGCTTTCGGTCGCCGCGATGGTGGCTCGCCCCGTGTCCGCGCAACAGTTGGCGGCCGCGGTCGGCGGCACGTCGGGCGGCGAGTTGTTCGAGGTGATCTGGTCCCCTGCGCCGGCGACCGAGGCCGCCCCGGTTACCGACGGCGAGCTTCCCGTATTCGAGCTGCGCACGACGGGATCCGAGCTCGCAGACGTCTACGCGGCCACGCACGTCGCGCTCGAACGCGTGCAGACGTGGCTGGCGGAGCCCGCCGGGGTGTCGGTCGTGGTGACCCGCGGCGCCGTCGCGCTGCCTGGTGAGCACGTCACCGACATCGCAGCCGCCACGGTGTGGGGCCTGATCCGGGCCGCTCAGACCGAACACCCAGGCCGAATCGTGTTGGTGGACACCGACACGAGCGAGCCAGTCGACCCCACGGCCGCCCACGCACTCGGCGAGCCACAGGTGGTCATCCGCGACGGCGTGCTTCACGTCGCGCGCGTCGTGCCGAGCCGGGCCGCCGAGGCCGTGCTCACCCCGCCCGCGGACGAGGCGCCGTGGCGGCTGGCCGTCGGCACGCCAGGCACGTTTGACGACCTCGTCCTTGAAGCGATTCCGGACGCCAACGCAGCGCTGGAGCCGGGACGCATCAGGGTCGCGATCCGCGCCATCGCGGCCAACTTCCGCGACGTGATGATCACGCTCGGGCTCTACCCCGGCGACGCCGTGATGGGCATCGAGGCCGCGGGCGTCGTCACCGAAGTCGGCGCCGCCGTGACGACCGTCGCCGTCGGCGACCGTGTCATGGGCCTGTTCCCCGATGGCACCGGAACCGTCGCGACCACCGACGCCGGCGTGGTGCTTCCCGTGCCCGACGACTGGCACTACCCGCAGGCCGCCGGCTTCACCGTCGGCTTCGCCACCGCCTACTTCGCGCTGCGTCAGCTCGCCGACGCCAAGCCGGGCCAATCGGTGCTCATCCACGCCGCCACCGGCGGCGTCGGCATGGCGGCCGTGCAGCTGGCCCGGCACTGGGGCCTCGAGGTGTTCGCGACGGCCAGCCGCGGCAAGTGGGACACGTTGCGCGCCATGGGCTTCGACGACGACCACATCGGCGACTCCCGCACGTTGGACTTCGAGCAGAAGTTCCTGTCGGTGACGGGCGGCCGCGGGGTGGACGTCGTGCTCGACTCGCTGGCCGGTGACTTCGTCGCCGCGTCGCTGCGGCTGCTGCCACGCGGCGGGGCGTTCCTGGAGATGGGCAAGACCGACATTCGCGACGCCGACACCGTTGCGGCCGCCCACCCCGGCGTGCGCTACCGCGCCTTCGACCTGTTCGAGGCCGGCGCCGACGGCGTCGCCCAAATCCTTTCCGGTGTCGCGGCATTGAGCGGCACCGGCGTGCTGAAGCCGCTCCCGGTGACGACGTGGGACGTGCGACGGGCGCCCGCTGCGCTGCGGTACCTGAGCCAGGCCCGCCACATCGGCAAGGTCGTCATGACGATGCCCGACACCTGGGCCTCGGGGACCGTGCTCATCACCGGCGGCACCGGCATGGCGGGCGCGTCGGTGGCCCGCCACGTCGTCGGCCACCACGGCGTGCGCCACCTGCTCCTGGTGTCGCGGCGCGGGCTCGACGCTCCCGGTGCGACCGAGCTCGTCGACGAATTGACCTGTGCGGGAGCGACGGTCAACGTCGTGGCCGCCGACGTGGCCGACCGCGACGCGCTCGGCAAGGTGCTCGCCGGGGTCGACCACCAACACGCGCTGTCCGCCGTGTTCCACACCGCAGGCGTGATCGACGACGCGGTCGTGACGTCGCTGACCCCCGACCGCATCGACACCGTGCTGCGGGCCAAGGTCGACGCGGCGTGGAACCTGCACGACCTGACGCGCGACCTCGAGTTGTCGGCTTTCGTGATGTTCTCGTCGATGGCCGGGCTCGTCGGCGCGTCGGGACAGGCGAACTACTCGGCCGCGAACGCGTACCTCGACGCGCTGGCGACGACGCGGCGGGCCCAAGGCCTGCCCGGCATGTCGCTTGGCTGGGGGCTGTGGGAACAGGCCAGCGGCATGACGGGTCACCTCGAGAAGGCGGACCTGGCGCGGCTGAACCGCGACGGCATCCTGGCGATGCCCGTCGACGACGCGCTGCGGCTGTTCGACGAGGCGCTCGTCGTCGACGAACCGTTCCTCGTCCCCGCCCGCATCGACCGGGCCGCGCTGCGGACCAAGTCGGCAGCGGGCACGCTGCCACCGATGTTCAACGACCTGATCTCGGGCCCGGCCCGGCGTCAGGTCGGCGACTCCTTGGCCGCCGCCCAGTCCCGCTCGGCCCTGACGGCGCGGCTGTCCGGGTTGCCGACCGAGGACCAGCACGAGGTACTGCTCGGATTGGTCCGCTCCCACATGGCGACCGTGCTCGGCCTGCCGACCCCCGACGCCATCGCGCCGGACCTGGCGTTCCAGGACCACGGCTTCGACTCGCTGACGGCCGTCGAACTGCGCAACCGGCTCAAGGCCGCAACGGGACTCGTGCTGTCGCCGACGCTGATCTTCGACTACCCCAACCCCGCTGCGCTCGCCGAGTACTTCCGCACCCAGCTCAGCGACGAGGACGAGGCGGCACCCGCGGCCAACAAGGTCGACGAGGAGTTGCAGCGCGTGGTGTCGTCGATCCCCATCAAGCGACTCCGGCAGGCCGGGGTGCTGGACATGCTGCTCGACCTGGCTGGCCAGAGCGACGTGGCCGAGGACGGCGCCGCGGAGCCTGCCGACCGCGCCCAAGACATCGCGGACATGGACCTGCAGGAGCTGCTCGCGGCGTTCAGTGACGATGACGACGACTAGCCGCGCGTGAGGGCCATTGTCGCCGGAGTCGAAGGTCCGCTCGGCCAGGGCGTAGCCGCACGGCTCGTCAGCCTCGGCCACGACGTCATCGGCGTCGGCTCGAGTCGGCCCGAGAGTTGGCCTGGCTCAGTGGTGTTCCTCGAGATCGACGTCCGCGATGCGGCCACGCTTCGGCACGTGCTCGTCGGTGCCGAGGCCGTCGCCCACTGCGGATCCGACGCCGAGGAGACCGCCGTCGTGGCCCAGACCGCCGCCGAGGCCGACATTCGACGCGTTGTCGTCGCGGCGCAGCCCCCCGCGGACGCCGCCGTGACGTGGATTCGCTCCGCACTCCCGTTGGGCCGCAACGTCGTCGACGCCACCCTGCGCGCGTTCACCGGACCAGCGGTGCTCGACGGCGACGGATCGGCGGACCAGCCGTTGGACGTGGTCCACCCCGACGACGTGCAACGCATCTTCGTCCGCGCGCTGCTCGACCCAGACCTCGAACCGGGCACCGTTGACGTCGTCGCAGGAGGCCACACCAGCATTCGCGCCATCGCCGCCGCCGTCGGGCGACCGGTGCTGCGGGTGCCCCGGCGGCTCGCCCGCGGCGGCCCCGCGCGACTGGTCGCGACGCAACCGACCCTCGACCCGACCCGGCTGCCCGCCCGGTGGGGCGCCCCGTCGTGGACCGCGGACGAGTGCGTCGTGGACTTCGCACTCGCGACTCGCGGCCGAATCGCGTTCGGAGACAAGCTCGTTGCCGTCCCCGGCCGGCTGCCGCGCGTCCGTGCGATCCCCGCGTTCGACGCGTCGGCGCCCGACGGGGTGGTGCCCGTGCCCGCCGGGCCGGACGGCTCCAACGGCGAGTTCGACACCCCCATCGACCCCCGCTTCCCCGCCTTCATCGCGACCAACCTGTCAGAAGCGCTGCCCGGGCCCTTCTCCCCCTCGTCGGCGTCGGTGTCGGTGCGCGGCACCCGCGCAGCCGCCATGGTGATCGCCGCGCGACTTCGCCCCGGCGGGGTCGTCGAGCGCGAGATGTCGGTGCGCACCACCGGAGTGTTCGGCCACCGCCTGTACGCCGGCATCACGTCGGGCTACTTCATGGCGCTGACGGTGCCACTCGTCAAACCCGACATGATCCTTTCGGGCTTCTTCGGCCGCACCGCCGAGGGGCTTGACCTCTTCGGGCCCGAGCAGCCGCCCGTCGAGCCGCGCGGGCTGCGCAAGCAGCTGCGCGCCGTCGCGACGTTCGCGAACAACCTGCTCGTCCTGTCCGCGGGCTCGCACCGCGACTCACGCGACTTCGTCGCCGACGTGGCGCGGCTGGAGATGCAAGCCGCCAACGCCGAAGACATGGACGACGACCGGCTGCGGACGGTCATCGTGGCGGCGCGCGACCACGTCGTGCACGGGTGGGTGCTGGCGTCGGCGTCGATCCTGGTGTGCACCGCGTACGGCGTGATCCTGCGCCTGCTGTGCGGACGCGACGTGATGCCCGCGGCGGGTCCGCAGGTGGCCAGTGCGCAGTCGCTGAGCGCGGTGCACCGGCTGGCGGAGGCCGCCCGTCGCGACCCGGCGGTGACCGAGGCGCTGGCCCGCCCCGAGCTCACGCTCGACGACGTGACGGCCAAGGCGCCGCAGTTCGTCGCCGAGTTGTACCGCGAGTTGGCGATCATCGGGCATCGGGGGCCGGGCGAGGTCGAGATGCGCGCAGTGACGTACGCCGACGATCCAACGCTGCTGATGCGGATCGTCGCGAAGGCGGCGACTGCGGCGCCCCGTGGCGTGGCCGCGACGTCCGGCGTGCCGAAATGGGCGTTCCCGGTGTCCATCGCGGCGGCCAGCCAGCTGCGCGAACGCGAGGTGCGGCGCGACCGGATGGTGCGCGCGATCTGGGTGCTGCGCACGCTGTTGCGCGAGTACGGCAGCCGGCTCGTCGACGCCGGGCAGCTTGGCGAGGTCGACGACGTGTTCTACCTGCTCGTCGACGAGCTAGAGGCGATGCCGCCCGACGTCGCGGCCGTCGTCGCCCGGCGCCGCACCGAGCAGCACGACCTCGAACGGTTCGCCCCGCCCGAGGCGTTCAGCGGGCAGTGGCACCCGATGCCGTCGGCGGGCGAGGTGCTGGTCAGTGGCGAATCCCTGCGCGGCCTTGGCGTCTGCGGCGGCAAGGTGCGCGGCCGGGTGCGGGTCGTGCGGCCCGAGAACATCGACGACCTATTGCCAGGCGAAGTGCTCGTCGCGAAGGTCACCGACATCGGGTACACGCCCGCGTTCGCCTACGCGGCGGCGGTGGTGACCGAGTTGGGCGGCCCCATATCGCACGCGGCGATCGTTGCGCGCGAGTTCGGCGTGCCCTGCGTGGTGAACGTCCGCGGTGCGGCGAGCCGGCTGCCGACGGGCGCGCTGATCGAGGTGGATGGCGCGACGGGAGAGGTGACGGTAGTCGGCGATTGACGGGTGTCTATCGTGACGGTCATGGACTTCGCGATGTCAGCCAAGGGTCAGGATTACCACGATCGGCTCTCCGAGTTCATGACGGAGCACGTGTTCCCGGCCGAGGAGTCGTACGACGCCTATCGGCTGGCGGCGGGGCGCGATGACCACACGGTGCCGCCGGTGGTCGAGGACCTCAAGAAGCTGGCCAAGGACCGCGGGTTGTGGAATCTGTTCCTGCCCTCGGAGTCCGGGCTGACGAACCTCGAGTACGCCCCGCTGGCCGAGCTCACCGGCTGGAGCATGGAGCTCGCCCCCGAGGCCACCAACTGTGCGGCGCCGGACACCGGCAACATGGAGACGCTGCACCTGTTCGCCACCGAGGAGCAGTCCAAGCAGTGGCTGGAGCCGTTGCTCAACGGTGAGATCCGCAGTGCATTCGCGATGACGGAGCCCGCGGTGGCCTCCAGCGATGCGCGCAACATCGAGACGACCATGCTGCGTGACGGCGACGACTACGTCATCAATGGCCGCAAGTGGTGGATCTCCGGGGCGGCCGATCCGCGCTGCAAGATCCTCATCGTCATGGGGCGCACCAATCCGGACGCCGCCAGCCATCAGCAGCAGTCGATGATCCTGGTACCGATCGACACTCCTGGGGTGTCGGTGGAGCGGTCGCTTCCGGTGTTCGGCTGGCAGGACCAGCACGGGCACTGCGAGATCAGCTTCGACAACGTGCGGGTGCCGGTGGCCAACCTGCTCGGCGAGGAGGGCGGCGGTTTCGTGATCGCGCAGGCCCGGTTGGGCCCCGGCCGCATCCACCACTGCATGCGCGCCATCGGCGTGGCCGAGCGGGCGATGGCGCTGATGATCGACCGGGTGAACAACCGCATCGCCTTTGGCAAGCCACTAGCCGAACAGGGTGTGGTGCAGCAGCAGGTTGCGCTGTCGCGCAACGAGATCGATCAGGCCCGGCTGCTGTGTCACAAGGCCGCGTGGGTGATCGACGAGCACGGCAACCAGAGCAAGGACGCGCGGCATCTCGTCGCGATGATCAAGGCGGTGGCCCCGCAGATGGCCTGCAATGTGATCGACCGCGCCATCCAGGTGCATGGCGCAGCGGGTATCAGCGACGACACCGTGCTGGCCCGGCTCTATGGCTGGCACCGGGGGATGCGGCTGTTCGACGGTCCCGACGAGGTGCACATGCGCACCATCGCGCGCGGTGAGCTCGGCCGGGAGAAGTCGGCATTCGCCGCGGCGGTGACGCCCTAGTGCGGTCGAGCGGCGGGGAACTGGGCGGCGCGTGGAACTTTCGCGACGTCGCCGAGGAGACGGGCATCCGTCCCGGCCGGTTCTTTCGGTCCAGTGAGCTCAGCGGTCTCGACGACGGCGGACGCAAGGCGCTGTCGAGCTTCGGCATCAGCGACGTCGCCGACCTGCGGTCCGATCGCGAGGTCGAGCGGCGAGGGGCTGGCCAGGTGCCCGACGGTGTCGTGATCCACCGACTGCCGTTCCAGGAGCTCGCCAAGCCGGGCGCGGGGGCTCCGCACGAGGATGCCTTCGAGAAGATGGTGATCCAGAAGTCCGACGACGAAGACGTCGCCGACGCGGCAGCACGCTTCATGACCGACGAGTACCTGCGTTTTCCGGGCCTCCCGGGTGCCAAACTTGCGGTGCGCCAGGTGATCTCGCTGCTGGCCGACGAGCGCCCCGTCATCGCGCACTGCTTCGCAGGCAAGGACCGCACCGGGTTCACCGTAGCGACGGTGCTCGAGGCGGTGGGCGTCGACCGCGACACCATCCTGGCCGACTTTCTGCGTAGCAACGACGCCGTCCCCCGACTTCGCGTGAGCATCCTCGCGTCCCTGCGCAACCGCACTGCCGCGGTCTCCACCGACGAAATCTTCACCTTCGCGGAGGCCCGGCTCAACGAGGAAGTGCTCGGGGTTCGCGAGGAGTACCTCGACGCCGCCTGGCAGACGATCGAGGCCGACTACGGTTCGCCCGCCGGCTACCTGGACGCCATCGGCGTGACTTCCGGCCAGGTAGATCGGCTGCGGTCCAACCTGATTGGCTAGTCGTCGTCGCTGTTGAGCAGCCGCCGCTTGACCGAGAGCAATTCGAACTCGGGGCGGGCCGCCACCAGGCGCTCAGCCGCGTCGAGCACGTCGACGACGTGCGCCCGGTCGGCGGCGACCACGGCCATCCCGACGCCGGCCCGACGGTGCAGGTCCAACGAATCGGTCTCCGCGGCCGAAACACTCAGGCGCCGCTGCAATTCGGCCACTAGCGGACGCACCACCGACCGCTTCTGCTTCAGGGAATGGACGTCGCCGAGCAACAGGTCGAACTCCAGCCAGCCAATCCACGTCGACATCAGCGTTGTTGGGGCACCTCGACGTCCGACATCAGCACGCGGACCCCGCCGGTCGACAGCCGAGCCATGGCCTGGAAGAACGCGCCGGCTTCCGGGGTGGTGACCGCCGCGCAGGCCGCGTCGTAGTCGGAGTAGTAGAGGTCGATCATGCGGTACGCGGGAGTCGGCGACCCGTCCTCCTTCGGCCACACCTTCGACGCCTCGAACCGAGTGTGGCCCGGGATCTTGCGTGCGGCTTCCAACTGTTCGGCCTCGTAGGCCGCTTCGAAGTCCCCTGGGTCGGTCGGGTTGTCGTAGATGACCGTGATCTTCGTTTCAGACATTCCATCATCTTGGACCGCGACTCGACGCGCTGCGCGTCCAGGGCACCCTTCGAGTTGCCCGCCTCGTAGCGAAACCGACGGACGCGGCGCGTACGGCTACTGGGAGAGTGTCCGTCGGTTCTGCGCAGCGCTCAGGGATGCAGCGTGATGGTGCGGGCGCCGACGTTCCCCGCGTTGTCGCGAACTTTGAGCTGCCACTTGATCGGCGCGATGGGTGCCGGCGGCGGTGCACCAGGAGGCAGCGCTGGCGGCGCGGCGATGGTCACCGTCACCGTGGTGCCGACGACCTTGGCCTCGGCCCGACTTGCGGCCGGCGGCTGGGCGAGCACCGTGAACGGCGCCGTCCCGCCGTTGATGGTCAACGCGAGCGGAGCCGCCTGCGTCGCGTCGAAGGTGGCGGCGTCCAAGGTGAAGTTCGGGTTGACGGTGATGTCGAACGGTCGCTCTATGCCAGGGGCGTAGCGCACGATGACGTGCACGACTTGGGCTGTCTCGACGAATCTTTCGCCCGCTGCCGTGAACTTCCATCGCTCGCCGCGCGGTGGACGATCGCTGTCCCGGCTGGCGCGTATCAGCGCGCCGCTGACGACGATGCTCGGCGGACCCGCAACCTTGATGGGCAGGTCCAGATCGTATGAACCGTTGGCCGTCATCGTCGCTGGCGTTCCGCCGGGCGGAAGTGGTGGTAGGTCGGTGACTTCGATCAGGAAGTCGCGCACCGGAATCCAAATGTCGTCCTCCAGATAGCTGCGCTTGCCCGCGAGCGTCGGGACGTCGGGATGGTCGAGGTCGAAGAGGTTGGCGTCCGTGGGCCGCACCAAGGCCCAGATCCGCACCCGCTTGTTGAAGGGAAATGCCGCTCCCGCCGCCGGCGGGTCGACCGACAGCTCCCAACCGCTGCCCGCCGGTCGGGGGGTCACGGTCACACCATTCTCTCCGACCGCCTGCCAATCGGTCGTCTTGTGACCAACGACGGTCAAGTCCTGCTTCTCGGTGATGAATCGGGTGAGCTTCGGACCAGTTGGCACGACGCCGGACGCCGGCGGCATGGCCCACGGCACGTCGTCGGATCCGAGGATGACCTTGCTGTCGATGGTGACCGTCGCCTCCGCGGTGTGCGCGTCCTCAGCCGGGTTGTGCGAGAGCGCGTCGGGGGCGGTCACGGACCACGCCCCGGGGCTGACCGGCACCAGGTAGCAGCCGACCGCCCCCGACACGCGCGGCGGGATCGGCGCGATGGCCCGCAGTCTTGGCCGCATCGGGGTGTTCGGCTTGACCACCAGCAGCTCCGTGACGGTCGGCGTTGTTCCGATCGTGGGGCCGTCGACCGACAGTCGAACAGGTGGCGGCGGCGCCGGCGGTGGTAGCGGCACGGGTTCGTACAGATCGGCGGGCAGCAGCGCATCGCCGCCGGCGGGTGCGAACTGCAGAATCGGCCCCGTCGCACCGAAGGAGAAGTAGTCGTTGAAGGTCACCAGGTGTGAGCCGGGCGCGTCACATTCGGCCAGCGCCATGTTGCGGCTCTGATATCCGTCGACGTACGACATCAGCCGTGCGGCACCACCGAGTTGTTTGGTGACGTTGGCGTTCGTCAGGTTCGGGGCCACCGACAGCTTTGCGCTGAACTTGTCATCGACCGACAGCAGTGTCGAGTACAGGTTGCCGCTCTTTCGGCTCGCTTGCTGCTCGAGGAAGTTGCGCGGCCCGTCGGGGAGCAGCAGTTTGATGAAGCCCATGAACGGGGTCCAGGCCTTCATGTCGAGCGCGCGCGTCAGCGCCCGTCCCAGCACGACCTTCCAGTCCTTGGACGCCGGCACGTCGTCCTGGACCTTGGGAATCGCATTGATGATCGCCTGATTGACCGGGTTGAACACACTCGACCAGTCGTCGAAGTTCGTCGACAAGATCTTCCGCCGGGCGTCGTCGTCCGCGAGCACGGGCCCGAGAATCACGTAACTCCAAATCATTTGCATCAACCCGCCGATGCTCAGCATCTCGAACAGGTTGCTGTCCTCGAAACCCGCGACGCCGGCCTCCGCCGCGAGTGGGTGGTAGTCCATCCACTTGACGTCGTCGCGGTCGACGTTGTTGGCGACCAGGACGTCGCGCACGGTCCGGAATGCCCCCTGCAGCGGCAACGCACCCAGAATCGGTCCCCACCAAGTGTTCTGGAGCGTGTGGGTGAGTTCGTGGTCGGCCAGCGCATCGCCGAGGCTCCACCGGGCGCGGGGCGCTTCTGGCACCTGAGCCTCGGCCGGGAATGCCAGCACCGGGCCACCGCCCGGTTCCGGTCGCGTCACCCCGTGACTGTCGAACCCTTGCACGTCCATCACGAACTCGCCTGCGGCATTCGGCGTGATGGTCTGCTGGTAACGCCGCGGATGGTCGTCAGCGTCCGGCTCCCAGAAGTACGACGAATCGCTCTTGGTGATCTTCAGCTCGCTCGACAGCAGCCAGTAGTCCGCGCCGGACACGGTGACGGGCTGCCAGTAGTCGTTGAAGTCCGGATGCATCTCTCGCGGTGGCGGTTTCACGTTCAGGAAGAAGCGCCAGCCACTCGGCTGTCGGTCGGCATTGAATCCCGAGGAGACCGTGGGCACCACCCCCATGATCGAAGCCGGCCACCCGCCGTAGCCGCTCGGCTTGGCTCCGCCGTCCCACTTGAGGAAGCGCGCCGAGGACAGTTCGGTGCCGACCGTCGATCCGTTGGGCGTGCATTTGGTCAACGTGAATGGTGCCGTGCCGATGAGCTCGTCGACCATGTCGACCCCTACGGTTCCGACGGCGGAGACTTCGCGTACCCGACGGGGCGCGGCATCGATGAGCACGGGGTGCTTCTGCGCGAACAGAACGGTCGAGGTCACGTTGACGGTGAGGGCGTCACCGGTCTGGGCGATGTTGGTGCCCTTGTCCTTGTCCCGGTCGCTCTCCTTGAGGCCGGCCACCTTGACCGGGCCTGCGGGCAGTCCGGCGAGGGGTTCGTCGAGAGTGATCGAGGCAGGTACCGCGGGCGAGCCGGGGACACCACCGGCGCCGGGCGGCCCCGCATCCACTGCGGCGGCGACCGACTCAATGCGACCGTACCGGGTCGGCTGCCCGGTCGCGGTGACCTGGACGAGGGCGCCCGCCTTGAACGGCTGGTCGCGGGCGAAGGTGAGCTGCGCCGGATGGCCGGCGGGGTCGGCGTACGTCGCGTTGGCCGCAATGCCGTCGGGGGCCAGCCGGTAAAGAGCGGATCCAGCGACCGTGGCGCCACCGAGCGTCGGGGACACCGTGAGCGCCATGCTCACCGACTTCACCGCGGAGTAGGCGTTGGGACGTTCGGCGGCCGGCGCACCGCCGCTTGGCGCGCAACGGAATACGTCACCGACCGCCACCTGATGCGGCGGCGGCGGCGCGAGATCGAGCTTGTCTGCAGCACCCGCCCGCGAGGCCCAGCCCGCGCTCGTCACGGCCGATACCGTCATCTTCTGCAGCACGACGTTGCCGCGGAGGTCGGGACGCGTGCTGAATCGCCTGGGCAAGTCGTGGTCGAGGATCGCGACGGGCTTCTTGCCGGGCACGACGGTGAGCACGGCCCCGTATGCGGCCGCCAGGTCGCCTGCGGATACGCCAACCACGGTGCCGGTGGCGACGCCGGAGTCGCTCTTCGGGTCGACGGCGAACCACACCTCGGGTATCAGCTTCGCGGTGCTGGTCTTTGCCGGGGCCACCTTGAGGTACTCGTCGACTTTCAGCGTGCCGCCATCGCCGACCGACCGCGGCGCTGGCATCGACTCCGGCATCGGATGGGCAAGGAAGACCGAACCGCGGACGTGCGGGGAGCCGGGCTTCGCTCGGTCCTCGAAGCTCTGATCGGCGGTGCCCCGCAGGCCGACCGCATTGCCGGGTCCACGCGTCCACCAGCTGCCATACACCCTGTCCCGCCGGTCGCTGTCGGTGCTGGTGATCACCAGGATGGAGCCGTTGGACTTGTCCGAGAACCGGCCCGGGCCAAAGCTGGGCTTGCCGTCCGCGGTGTTCGGTGCGCCCGCGATGTCGTCCAGTTCGAGCACGCGCGCCCGGTCCAGCTGATGGAAGTAGTGCCGACTCTCCCACGCCACGTAACCGATGGTGATGCAACGATCGCCGCCGACTCCCGCGAAACCCCTTGGCACGAAACCGTTCAGCGCCAGCCCCATGGTGCCCAGCCGCGAGCTCCCCGTCGCCAACCGCAGCCCGAAGATCGAATGCTGTGGCCAGAGGTGCCTGCCGCCGATGTACCCGCAGATCCCGATGACCTCGGCGTAGAAGTTGAGCGGGGCGAACAGGAACAGCGACAGCGAGGTCAGCGTGGCACCCCAGGTCGGGCCGAGGATCAGGGTCAGGATGAAGTTGAACACCGCGAAGTGTCCGTCGCGGTCCGGCCGGCTCAGCGGATCGTACTGGCTCAGTGCATACGCGTGAATCCCCGCGGCGGGCCATTCCTTCGGCAGTTCCCCGGCAGACTGCCCAGCCAGCCGTCGTGGGTCGTCGGGCTCACCGTGCCACGGATCCGGGGTGAGGAACGAGCCGGTCTGCGGATCGAGTTCGCGTGCGCCGAAACAGATTAGCGACGTGTTGCCGTCGGCGATGTGGCCGAACAGCGTGGGACGCCAGCCCACGCCCTCCTCGACGTGACCGAAGGGTGGCTGGATCGCGTCGTCGAACCGCCAACCGGTCGTCGCGTTCGCCACCCCGAGCAGCGTGCCGAACGGATCGGTGAGGTAGATCTCGTCGATCGCATCGTCGCCGTCACAGCGGGCGATCACCCGCCCGTTCCACCACAGGAAGCGGTAGACGGGCGCGCCCTCTGCGGTCGTGACCGCCCACAGCCGTCCCGTCGGGTCGCGGTGCTCGCGATACTCGATGCCGTCGACGGCCACGGAGATCCGTCGACCCAGTGCGTCCCAGCCGTATTCGACGATGCCTTCCGGTGACGTCACCGCGATGAGCTGGCCCAATTCGTCGTAGCCGTAGGTGGTTACGTGGTCCCGGCACACCCTGGCCACCCGCCGCCCGTTGGCGTCGTACTCGTATCCGAACGTCCGCGTCGGCCCGATGAGCTTGCGGATGCGGCCGCCTTCGTCTGATCGCACGACGGTGCGCACGCCGTCGGTGACCAAGCCGCTCAGTTCATCGCCGGTGTACTGGCGAACGTGGACCGTCGGGCGCGCATCGCCACGAAGCGGTGTCTCGGTCCAGGTGCTCAGCCGTCCACGTTGATCGCGGGTGTAGTCGAGCACCCGGCTGCCGTGCCACGTTCGCCGAGTGACTCGATCCGCGACGTCGAGCTCGACGTCGACGAGCGGGAGTCCGTCGCCGTCGCGCCACCCCAGGCCGGAGTCGCGCGCCACTTCCGACCAACCGACGCCGCCGCCTGGCGCGGTCGCTAGCGGGACGTAAAAGGCGTCGTGGCCCGGTGATTCGACGATCGACACGAGCACCCGTCCGTCAAGCCCGCCGAGCTCCCAGCGGCCGTCGACCCAGCGGCAGCACACGTCGTCGTAGCCGGGCGTGGTGACCCGCCGCGGGCGTCCCTCGTCGTCGGCGTCGATCCGCAGCACCTCGCCATCCCGCTCGACCCGGACGCTGCGCTCCCGCAGCTCGGTGCGAGTGGTGCCGCCCCGATCGGTCGCGGTCAAGCGATGTGTCCCGTCGATCTCGGCCGCCTGCGCCGGGGTCAGTCCCACCGCCCGCAGCGCCGCGGGCACGGTGACCGGAGTCGCCAAGGTGAGCAACGGCGTGCCGTCGCCGGTCGTTACGCCGAAGCTCCCCCCGGAGTCGTCGCGCCGCACATCGAGCACGGTGCCGTCGGCCAGCTCGACACGAACGACTCGCCCGGCGTCGTCGCGCCACACCCGGCGCCTGCCACGGGCCGGGTCGTCGAGCACTTCCTCGACCACCTGCGGCTCCGTCCGATGATCCGTCGTCGTCATGTCGACCTCATCCCACGCTCACGCTCACCGAGACACCCCCAGAGATCCGCGCGAGTTCGTCCAACAGCGCGTTCCACTCCCGCTGCACGCCGTCGAGGACGGTCGCGAAGTTCAGTTTCAGCTCGTCGACGGCACCGACCGCGAAGGTGAGATCGATGCTGGCGATGGTGTCCAGCGCGACGGTGAACTGCTTCGTCTCGGCCACCAACGGCGAAAGTAGGTCGCTCGGCTTCATCGTCTCGAGCTGAGCCTTGACGGGGGCGAACGGGTCCGCACCCGCGAACAGCGTGGCCGGTGACAGCGCTGCGATGCGGGCGATGCAGGCGTCGAAGACGTAGCCGAGTTCCGCGGCGAGTGCCGCGGGCGAATGCACGGCCAGCAGGGAGATCGCGGCGTGCACGACGGCGCGTACCTCGTCCTCGATTGGGGTCGGGTCCAATGCGGTGAAGCGGGCCAAGACGGCGTCGATGCCATCCTGCAGCCGCTTGATGACGCTGGCCGGCATGAGCGGCTCGATGCTGGCGAAGACCGCGTCGACCACCAGGAAGAGCCCGTTGGCAAGCTCGGCGGCCAGCGCAACGAAGCGCGCTTCGATCCTGGCCCCGATGGCGTCCAACTGGTCGGCGAGGTCGGATGGATCGACCCGGTCGAACACCGCATCCAGGAACGCGTCGATGGCCGCCAAGGGGTCGAGGCCGCCGGTGACGAGCTCGGCGGGCAGCGCCTCGTCCAGCGCTCGACCGAGTAGCCGCAAGCTGCGGCCAAGCGCGGCCGAATCGGCTGTGCCGCGCAAGCTGCTCGCTTGCTCGGTCGCCTCGGCGTGCGCGTCGACGTGCACCCTGGCGTCGAACTGCACGGCCCCTGCCGACGCGGTCAGCTGTACCCGCGCTCCGGCGCTCACGTCCAGCGTCTGCATGGCCATCTGGAAGGACTCGAGGTCGGTGCGCAGTTGCGCAAGTGGACCGGAACCGGACGTCGGACTGAGCCAGGCCATCCTGGTGTCGACGGCATCGCCGAGCCGAACAGCGAATCCAGTTGCGGTGTCGGTTAATTCGCGCAGCCCGCGCGTCGCCGCGGCGAGTTCGGCCAAGACCGGGCCGAGCACGCCTGCGCCGAGCCGGGCCAACTTGACGCGTACCTCACCGAGGAACAATGCCAGCGGCCGAAGCACGTCACCGAGCTGAAAGCCAGCCGCGGCCACCGCGGCGGGGGCGGCGCCGGAGAGCCCCTCCTGCAGTCGCCCGCCAAGCCTGCTGCTCATCTGGTGCGGCATGTCCGCGAGACCGCCCAACACGCTGTGAAGTGTTGCGGCGACGTCGATCTCGTCGAGCAGCTCGTGCAGGGCCCGGTACGCGGCGTGCACCGGCGCGAAGAGTGGCGCGGGGTCGAGCGCTGCGGTCAGCTCGCGGACCAGATCCTGGAATCGCGCCTCCAGCGGCGCGACCAAGGTGCGTGGATCGAGTGCGCGGAGTTCGGTGACCGCGTCATCGAACAGGCGCTGCACGGCGTCGATCAGTGGCGCCAAGCTGAGCCCGTCGAGCGCGGCGACGAGGTCGGCGAACGGCGGGTCGAGTTCGGCGATGAGCGCCGCTGGGGTGGCCTTGGCCAACGCCTCGCCTGCGACGTGCCAGGTACCTTCCAGCGGCGCGACGAGGGCGCTGACGTCGATCGTCGCTACGGCGTCGCCGAACGGTGCAGTGAGCTTCGCCGACAGGTCCAGCTCCCGCAGCACGGCCGCCGCCGCCGCCACGACGGCCTTGACCGGCTCGGGTACGTCACCGCCGCCGACCGCGTCGGCGACTTGCTCGCGAATACCGTGCAGCAAGTCCAGCGTCGCGGTGCCTGCCACGTCGAAGTCGATGCCGTTCAACTGATCGACCACCTGCTTGAGCTGGTCGGCGACTTGCTCGACGAACGGCACCAGACGCTCCACGATGTCGCCGAGCGGACCGATGACGGCCGCTACCGCGTCGCGTACGGGAGTCACGTCGACGTCGGCGAGCAAGTCGTTCAGCTGGTCCACCACGGTGCTCACCGAATCCGTCACGGCGCTCGTGTCGAGCGTGCGGATCTTGGTCTCCAAGTCGCGAATTGGCGCGACCGCCTCGTCGAGGAAACTGAACCCGTCGAAGGACAACACCGCCTGCTGGCAGCCGACCAGCGCTGCCACCGCGTCATCGCGGAGTTTCCGCAGTGGCAGCCGATCCAGCTGGGCACCGGCCTGCGCGAACACCTCGTCCAGCCCGGAGAGCAGGTCGGCGAGCTGGTCGAGCCCGGCCGCCGCGAGGAGTTCGTCCTTCATCGCCGCGATGGCGGCTGTCACCGCGGCGCCGTCGAGCTGCTCGAGGAATTGGGCCATCCCATCGAGCGAGGCGACGAGCTCGCGGGGCATGTCCTCGCCAGGCAGCGGGAGCGCCGCGACGAGCCCGTCGAGCGATCCGGTCAGGTCGAGCCCGGACAACAGGTTCCCCGCGGTGCGCAGGTCGGTGCCAAGTCCGGCCGCGAACCGCGGCAGCGCGGTCCCGACGACGTCGACCGCAAACCCAACCTCGTCGATGGCCTTCAGAAGCGCCGACACGTCCACCACCGGGACGGCCATCAGCTGATAGGCGGCGTCCAGCCGCAGGTGGACCGCGTCGACCGCAATTTGTAGCGGACCGGCGTCGCCCGCGCCGACCACGAGCGCGAGCGCCGATTCGGCCGCGCCGACCAGCCGGCCCACCGCGGCGATGTCGAGCCCGGTGAAGACCGTGCCGAGGATTTCGAGCAGCTCGGCCGGTTTCGGATCGCCCGCAAGCGCCGACAGCGCCCGCATGGGTCCCGCGAATTCGTCGGGAATGGACACGTCGAAGGCACCAACGGCGCGATCGGTGATCTCGCCAAGCAGCGTCTCCAGATCGAGCGAGCCGCTCAGTGCGCGGAACACCCGGTCCAGCACGGCCTTGCCGTCGCCGCTGCCGCTGAACACCGCCGCGGGGACGGCCAACCCCTCGGCGAGCCGCTCCAATCCTTCGACCACCTCTTCGAGTCCGCTGAGGTCGGGCAGCGTGACCAACGAGCCGAGTGCCGAAAGTGCCTGCCCACCAATCTGATTGATGGACGTGGCGTCGAGCCGCACCTGGCCCGCCGCCTCGAGCGCGATACCGAGATCACCGAGCAGTGCGGCGGGGTTCAGGTCGCCGAGGGACAGCTGCTGAGCTTGTTCGATCGCGGTGCGGGCGCGCGCAAGCGTGGCATCGATCTCGGCGAAGTCGAGGCCGTTGAGCTCTGCTTCGAACGTCACCATCACGTCCCCCGCGGGTAGCGCAGTTCACCGTCGGTGAGCTCGACGGTGCAGAACAGTGCGCTGGCCAGCACCGGTGCCTCCGAGCCGAAGGCCAGCGCGGGGAGCGCAGCCCGCTGCGCGCCAACGAGAGGTTGATCGACGGTCAGCAACGTGGTGCCGCCGAGCACGATCGGCCTGCCGCCGGGATCGGGGTCCACGACGACGATGCGAATAAGGGGCTCCGGGTCCGACACCCAGTACACGGCACCGGTTCCGGCGCTCACCTCGATCGCGACGGGCGCCTCGACGTGGATCGGTTCGGGGAGGTCGACCCAAATCACCCCAACGGCGGTCGACGCGTCGACGGTGGCCGTGCCTGGCGTGCCGAGCGCGGCCACCGACCCTGGCTCGGACGTGGTGCCCGCCGGCACCAGTCGCACCAGCAGGGCGGTCGGCTCGGGGCAGAAGCCGATCAGTCCGATTCGACTCACCCGCTCGTCGCGCAGCGCTTTCGGCGGAAGCACTCGAAGGACTCGGTCCTGGCGGACGACGATGCCGCGGTGCGCGCCGACCGGAGGCAGCGGATCCGAGACGTCGGCCATTCGCTGCCCGAGGTAGGTCACCTTCACGTCGGCGACGACGGTGCTTGGCGCGGACGGCGGCAGCGGCGTGGCAAGCGGCAATGGCACTGGCTCGCCGGCCAGTTCGACGGTGACGGAGCCTGGCAGGTCGCGGATCAGCTCGCCGGCGACGTCGCTGACCTCGAACCGGACCTTGCTCGGGAACTTGCTCGTCAGGGTGAGGCTGCCGGTGATGGGGCTGCCCGCGGCGCGCAGCGCCTCGGCCGCGCTCGAGACCGCGACCGTGACGTCGGGGCGCTGCGCCATGCCAGCGGGCATCGCCCCCGACCAGTTCCACAGCGTCGTGCCGTCGGGTCCGGTGAGCGTGAGATCCACGGGAGTGCTTGCCGCCCAGCCAATCACCTTGCCGACGGTCATTGCATGCTTGGCGAACTTGTCGGGGGTGGCGCCGTCCACGACGGAGAGCCGAATGGGCCCGGTCAGGTCCGGCAGCCGGAGCACTCCGTCGGCGAAGCTCGCTCCGGTGAGCGTCGGCGGGATCTCCTTCTGGCGGTCGACGGGCGGAACCGACAGAATCGGCGCCGCCCAGCCGCCGCGCGGATCGGGCAGGCTGACCACCAGCCGGCGCGCGGCGGCTTTCAGCTGTTGCTCGCTGCCGAGCGCGACGTTCTCCGATTTCAGTCCGGTGAGGTTGAGCGCCCTAAGCTGGCGTCCGCCAGGCACTTTGACGACGAGCCGATCGTCCTTGAGCTCGGTGGCGAGCTCGCCAAGCGGATAGCCGCCGAAGTCGTCAGCCGCGTCGGCCTGCACGTCGATGGTGATCGGGGCGAGCTCGAGGCGGTCGATGCCTGCCAGCACAGTGCCCCAGTCGAACGGGAACTCGAGCCCGGAGGCGGGCACGTCGACCAGCGCAGGCAGCATCCTGACGCCCGCGACCGAGATCTCGGCGCTGAAACTCGAGGCGACCGCGGACGCACCCGAGCCGACGGTGTCGAGCCGCACCACCTGCCGCGGCGCGTCGAGCAAGGAAAGGACGTCGGCCATCCCCGCGAAGTTCACTGGGACACCGCCAGCGGGAAGCGGGCCAGTTCGATGCCGACCGCCGGACCCGCGCCCGTGTCCGCACGGGCAACGCACACCACCAGTTCGTCATCGGCCGGCGTGCCGGGCGGCTGGTAGCTGAGCACTGCGGTGTCGTTGGTGACGGCGACGAGCCGGCTGCCCTGTGGTCCCGCCGCACCGCCGGAGATCGACCCCGCTCCGGGACGGCCGCCGGCATCGACGACGCGCACGACCAGCTCCCCGAAGGGGCTGGTGGTCTGGGCGGCGCCGGTAAGCACGGTGGTCCCCGCCGCTCCGACCCGCAGGGTGAGCGCGACGGCGGGGTCGCCGGGGCGTATCAACAGCGGCCACGGCTGCAGGCCGATCGGTAGCGAGGCGGTCCGCACCAACGCGGAAGCGATCGCCACGCCCGTGATGCCTGGCGCATTGGGTGGCCAGAACCAGCCTTCGGCCCGCAGCTCGACCGCGGGCAACCCGTTCGGTTCGGGGGTGACCGACGCGGCCGCGGCGACCTGTCCGTCGAGCACGAAACCGGGGTCTCCCGGTGCAGTCAGCGCACTCGCGCTGCGCAGCTCGGGTGCGTCGAGTTCGTACAGCAGCGCGTCGAGCGCGGCCATGGTGTCGGCCCTGGTGTCGGCGTCCCCGGGCCGCACCTCGATCCTGATGGCGCAGCGGAGCCGGACCACCCGTCGGGGGTCCGTCGCTCCGGGAACCCGTTCCGGCCTGCGCCCGGTGCCGAAGTTCTCTTCGACCGCGTCCACTCTGTCCACCCCGACCAGCAGCGCGGTTGAGGTGGTGTCGGCGGGTCCGGGAGTGACGAACACCCGGCCAGCCAACGGTCCGCTCAGCCGGCTGCCCAGTACGTCGGCGAGGCGGGTTTCGAGGTCAGCGAGCATGTAATCGTCCGGCCTATCCGAAGGGTTGGTCCGGGCGGACGGGCCTCAGCACGACGTGCTGTCCTGCCTGCAGATGCAACATCGGGCTGACGCCCTCGGTGTCGACGACCTGCAGGTGACCAGTGAGCCGGTGGTCGAGTTGCGTCTCGACACCGGAGGTGATGGTGGTCTGGACTTCGGAGCGCAGCTTGTCGTTGTTGCGTGCCAGCTCGGTCAGCAGTTCTTCGCGGGTGATGCCCTGGCTCGCGGGTGGGATCTGCCGCCGGACGTCTGCCAGCGCGACGTCGAACCGGTTCTGTTGGCCGGCCAACTCGGCACGCAGGGCCGCGGCCTGGTTCGCCAGGGCAGTCGCGGTGCTCTGCCGTACCGTCGCCACCTCCGTCGCCGCGGAGGTGAGCGCGGTACGAATGTCGACGAGGCCACCCTGCAACGTGACCAGTTGGCCGTCCAGCCCGGACAATCTCTGGGCGAGGGTGGCGTTGAGCTCGGCCATCAACGAAGGTTTGGAGGCGGTGATCGCGGCCGTCACGCGGCCGTCGACTCTGCCCTCGAATCGGGTGATCCGCTCGTCGACGACGGCCTGCAACGCGACCGTCGCGGCGTCGACGCGGTCCTTCATCCGGTCCTCGGTGGCTCGCTGACCCTGCTCGACGACTTGCGTCACCTGCTGGGTGATCGCGGTCTTCAACTCGTCGCGGAAGTCGCCCGCGGCTTGCCTGGCGGCCTTCTCCGCGGATTGGGCCACCTCGTCGATGCGAGTGGTGAGCTGGTTGCGCAGCGCCTCGTTGAGGGTGGTCGCGCTGTCCTCGGCCTGGCGTACAGCGGCCAGCTTGGCCTCGTCGAGAAGTTGGGCCTTGGCTTCGTTCGTCAACCTCGCCGGCCTGCTCTTGATCGCTTCGGTCAGCTCGTCCTCGGTGACCAGCGTGGTGCGCAGCTCGGTCAGCCTTCGCTCGAACTCGCCTGCGTCCAGCAGTGTCCCGGTCGGCGTGGTGAGCCGTTCCTGCAACTGGTCGATCCGTCGCAGCCCGCTCAGCACGTCCGCCGGAGTGACGTCACCGAGGCCGGCGGCGAACGTGCTCACCGCGGACACGTTGGCGCCGATCGCATCCAGGGACGCGCGCAGGGCGGCGACTTCGTCGCGTGGATCCTTGAGGCCTGACACCGTGCGGGACAACACCGTCAGCGACGACGACCGGTCGAGATCGTTGGTCTCCTGCCGGTTGGTGACGACCCGCAGATCGCGGAGCTGGTTCGACACCTCGTCCAGCTGCCGTCCGATCAGGCCGGCCTGACGTTCGATGGCGGTGACCCGCGACGTCGACGTCGGGTCCGAGAGCGGCCCACGTTCGATCAGCGTCCGCAGCCGCGGGTCCAACCAACCGACCGCGACTTGGTCGGGGTGGGCGTGTTCGGGGATGGTCGAGTCGGCGTCGTCTTCCACGACGGCGCGAGCCACCTCCAGCAGCGCCCCGACCACCGTGTTCCAGTCATCAGCCGCGATCACCTCGCCGCGTGCCCGCGACGACAGCGGCAGCAGCCGGTCGACCAGTGCTTTGAGCCGCTCGATGTCGGCGATGCGTGCCATCGGTCACACCCCGCCAAGCTTCGAGAAGCGCTGCACCAGGCTGGTCCGCCGATACGTGTCGAGTTCCTGGTCGGCACTGAGCGTGCCACCGCTCGAGGCGAACGCCGCCGTGATGCCGACCATCGCCTTGACGTCGTCGTTGTCCATGAAGGCACCGGCGTTGGCGCCCTGAGCCAGGGCGATGCTCTGCAGCTCCGCGCCGAGCACGGTGCCGGCATCGGCGAGCTTGGACGAATACTCCAAAGTGCTGACCTGCCTGGTCAATTCGAGGTCGTTGACCCGCTGCAGAATGCGCTCCCGGTCGGCGCCGACCACTCCGCCTGCGTCGAGCACCTTGGTGGTCACCCTGCGCAGATTCTGGCTTTCGATGTCGCGGCGCAGTTCCAGCACGCTGTTGCCGAACGACTCGATGAACCGGCGCAGGTTGCCCTGCACTTCGTCGATCTTGGAGGCGATCTCCGGATGGTCGTGGCCGCGCGGGCTCACCAGCGAGGTGAGTTCGAGCACCGCTCCGGCAACGTCTGACACGGCGTTGACCAGTTGGTTCCAGTCGGTTGCCCTGATCGCCTCACCGGGGGCCTTGCCGCCGACCGCGGCGGCGGTGGTGCGAGCGGCGGACACGGTCTGCTGCACCGGACCGAGGTCGGCATCGGGGAGATCCCGAATCGGCGTGTCCCGGAAGTCATCTGGACGGATCGGCACTGGAACGTACGTGGGTTGCGGGACCGGCAAGGTGTGCACCACGCCGGTGTACAGCGGCCCGACCACGTTCGGGTGTTTGACGGCGATCTGCCACTGTCCCGGGTCGAGGTCGCGAACCAGCAGCGTCCCGTCGAGGAACGGTTTGCGATCCAACGTCTGCCCGGTGACCGGATTCGTCAGCGTGACAACGGCATCCCGGTTGGCCGGTGGATAGTTCTGCAGCTTGATGCTCAGGCTGCTCTTGGCGAATGGCATCGTCTTCTCCTTAGTCTGCGGATCTCAGCGCGCTAGCCACTGCAGGTCGCCGAACGGAAACTCGATCTCCCAGAACAGCGTCAGGTCGTGGTCGTTCCCCTTGGTGAGCGGCGGGAAGACGACGCGGTTGTAGAGCACGTCGGCGCCCGCTTGCCGCGACACCAGCGCGGCCTCACACAACGTGCCGACGCCGGCCGCATCCGGCAGGGTGGCCCGGACCTTGACCAGCACGCGGCTTTGCACCTCGTCGACGTCGACGACGAACGCGGTGGACGGGATCGCCGCGACGGTATCGCCCGTGAGGCCCGGCTGCCCTTGGCCGTCGTCGTTGCCGAGCGCGGAGACCGTGACCGACGTCGGGTCGGCGTCGCTGGTGCCGACGGCCATGTGGGTGATCGGGCCGCCCTTTCCAGTGAAGAGGTCGGCGATGAGCTGGCCACCGGTGCGCAGCACGGTGTTGTGCGCGGCCCGCGTCGCAAGCACGACGCCGCTGCGGTCGCAGAGCTGGACCTTCAACTTGGCTCGCATCGTCGTTCTCCCGTCACTGGTAGGTGCTGTCGTCGTAGACCGTGAGCCCGAACAGCCCGCCTGCATCGGTCAGCCGATCGATGCCGACGGTGCCGATGTCGCGCTGCGCAAGGCCACTGACGTACGTCAGGTGGTCGAGCTGACGCTGGCTGTCGTGCAGCGGGCGGAATCGCACCTCCGCGCGCACCCCGGCGGCGCTCAGCCGGCCGATACCTGCGCCGACGGAACTCTCGAGCTGTTCGCGCGCCTCGAACCCGTCGGCTCGCCCGCGGTTGCTCAGCGCTCCGGCATCGAGGTCGACGAGCAACGTTGCGGGCGGCGCCTCCTGCCAGCTCAGGTCGAGGTATGCGGCCGGGTCGGCGTAGAACATCGCGTGGTCGAACGACGACTGGTCCCATCGGCCCTCGGTCATGTCCA
Organism: Mycobacterium sp. RTGN6; assembly: GCF_033804605.1. NCBI lineage: Bacteria > Bacillati > Actinomycetota > Actinomycetes > Mycobacteriales > Mycobacteriaceae > Mycobacterium > Mycobacterium sp. RTGN6. The sequence goes on along the minus strand of NZ_JAPZKZ010000002.1, from coordinate 510,096 downwards.
GCCCGGCGAGGGCGAGCAGCGCCCGGTCCAGGCCCGGCGCGTCGAAGTGTGCGACCGGTAGGAACCACAGGTCGTTGGCCCCTGGGCTCAGCACTAGCGCCTGCGGAGGTGTCGTGACGTCGGCCTGATTCCACGGGGTTCCCGGGGAGACCCGGCTGATGCTGCGCAGCTTGCGCGTCACGTCTTCGCGGTTCAGTTGTGCGGTGATCGATCCGTCATCGTTGGCGTGCAGCCACATTCGATCGCCAGGGCGCAGTTCGCCCAGATAGGTCAACGCGTCGCCGGTCGTGCGGTTCACCAGCACCGGCACGTACTCGCTGTGGCGACCGCCGGTGAACAGTGCCGACAGAGGTGTCGGGTCGAGGCCCTGGTGGCAAACCTGTTGGTGCAGCGGCTCGATGCCCTCGGGCCCGCCCAGCCGAAGAGTGCGCCGTCGTAGCGGGTTTTCGATGAGCGCGTGGCCGGTGCGGCCGAATTCGTCGCCCCAGTCCGCAAAGGGGGCCAGTACGTCGATCCCGTTCGTCTCTTCGAAGGCATTCACGTACAACTTCGTGAAGGCCTTCAACGCCGGGCCGGTGACCGCCCCGTACTGCAGTCGCGCGGTACGCAGTGCGTGGAACCAGGCCCGGTACTCGCCGAGTTGCTGCCATGTCTCGGGTGGGATGTCCAGCAGCGCCCCGATGGCCGCGGCCTCGTCCAACTCGACGGTGGTGTCGAACCAGTGGGCGCGCTGGATGATTCGCGCCTCCTCGTCGACGATCTCCAGTTGTAGGCCAGCCACGGCGGCCAGCCCGCGGACCAGGTCGCCGTCGGAATACAGGGTCGGCAATCGTCCGACCATGGCTTCGGCATGCGTGCTCATCCGGCCACCTCGCGCACGTCGAGGGTGCGGCGCCGGAGGGTCTGGCCTGCGGCTGGCGTGAAACTGCCCTGACCGTCGAGCAATTGGACGAACTGGCCCGAGGCCTCGACGACGATGCTGGCCTGCTCGCGCACCAAACCGAACATTGTCGTGGCCTGGAGGCTCGATGCCAGCCCCGCCAGCGTGAGCGGGTTCAGGGGCCCGGCCGCGGCCAGATACGCATCGACCGCGAGCTGCGCCGCGGCGGTTGCGTCGGCGAGCGCGACGCCCGTCTGCAGCTGGATCGGCAGTACCAGGTCGACGTCGGCGGTGGTGGCGACCACGCCGGTCACGGTGCGTTCCGGCTGCGGCGTCGGGAAGGTGAACGGGCGGACGACGTCAAGCACCTCGCCGGGCGCAAGGCTGATCGGCGTGCCCGGTGCGCCGTCCGGGTCGGCGAGCGTGAGCTCGGCATCAGCGATGAGCGGGTCGGTGAGCGCGGCGGCGGTCAGCACCGCCATCCGGATCGCGGCGCCCGGCGGTAGGTCGGCGAGTTTCTTGGCCACGCGCTCCTCGACGCCTGCGGTCAGCCGGTTGAGTTCGGCGCCGCTGACGCCGGTACCTGCCAGCACGAGTGCCGCGGTGACCCGCACGGTGCGACGCCTCGCGGCGCCGGTGTCGACACGGATCCCAGCCGGTCGGAGTTCGTCGATCCGCTCCAGCACCGCCTTCTCGACGGCCGGGTCCGGCCGCACGTAGGCCACGTCGGCGCGGACGACACCGGCCTGGCCATCCGGCCACTCGGTCAGTTCCACGGCCTTGACCCCCGGTACCGACAGAATGCCGAAACGCAACGCGTCGAGGGTGCCGCGGACGGTGCCGTGCAGCGCACCGCGGGCTCGTCGGCGCAGCGCATCGTCGGCCTCGGCGGCCGATTCGCGGAACGCTGCATCCGGATTGCTCACCTCGGAGATCCCGCCGATGCTCGTCTCGAGCCTGTCCAACTTGCCCGCGTCCACGACCGGGGTGTCGGCCGACACTCCTGCGGTGAGCACGCTGCGGGACTGCTCGCCGGCTTCCAGCGTGAGCTCGGTGACCGTGCTGTACCGCGCTGGAGGCGTGCCCGCATCGGTGACGACGGTGCCCGCCGGGATGGTGATCTTGCCGCCGGTGGCTGCGCTGCGGCCGAACCGGACGTCGACGAGTGGGTGGCGCGGGGGCAGTCGGGTGACGCCGATGAGCGCGACCACCTTGTCCAAGGCGGCGCCCTCGGCGGTCTCCATGAACGCCGACCGGTAGATCTTGTCGAGGTACTGCTCGTCTTGGGCGACTTCTCTCGCGACCGTCTCCAAGACCGTCCGCACCACGGAGCCGACGTTCAGATCGGTCAGCGGAACCGGCCGCGGGACCTGCACCGGGTAGTAGTTCACCGTGAGCTGGCTGCCTGCGATCGGCTTTCGGCCGTTGTCGCGGAACACCACGGCGTCGGCCAGACCGTCGTTGTCGATGTCGGCCAGGTCGAAGTCGGCGTTTCCGAACTGCACGGCCACGGGCATTCCGTCGACCTCGGTGACGCCCTCGAGGTGTGAGACACGGCGAATCGGCCGGGACGCCAACCTGTCCAGCCGCAGCGGTCCGGTGGCAGGGGCGATCGTGGGCTCCCGGACCGTGCCACCCGTCAGCGTGGTCAGCAGGTCTCTGACGATGTCCGCGTACGGGCGCGGCGTGTACTCCAGGTCGGTCACAGCGCCACCTCCAATCCGAGCGTGACGGGGTCTCCGCCCGACACCGGCTGGACCGCGATCTCCACGACGAAATCCCACGGCTGCTCGCGAGCAGGGTCGAAAACTATTGCCAACGGCTTGTTTTCAACTCGCGGCTCGTCGCGGATCGCTTCCAGGAGGTAGGCGCGGCACAGTCCGCGGAGCTCCTCGGTCTTGCCCTTCCCGATCAGCTCACCGAGCCGCGACCCGTACCCGGCGTGCCCGAGGTCGGCCAACGCACCCCGTGGTGTCAGCAGGCGCAGGATCAACGCCTGGGCTACGTTCTCGCGTCCGGTGATCGTGTCGAGGTCCGACAACTCATTTGCACCAGCGGGTTCCGGCTGCCAGCCCTGTGCTGGAGGCGGTTGGCCGACAACGGCGTTCGGCGTCGTACGCTGAACCGCCGTCGGACGCCTACGCAGGTCAAGCGCGGCGGCATCGTACGCCGCCATCCCTGGCGGGCCGAGCACGACGCGCAGGTCGGTGCCGAGTGGGGAGCTTTCGGTCATGGCCGCCTCACGAACCCTCAGCCGATCGTCACGGTCGGGACACCTGCGACGATCTGCCCGACCGGTGCCTCGACCGGGTCGTTGCAGGTGCGGACGGGGTCACCGTTACGAGCGGCGGCCTGGCCACCGATCAGCACGCCGGTACTGCCCATGTGCACGGTGCCCGAGTTGGTCGGCGGGGCCTGGAAGGCGACGCCGGGCGGGGTCGGCTGGTGCGGCGGCTGGTTCGTGGCGCCGGAGCCGACCACCGCCGCCGGTTGCCCGGCGATCTGCACGCTGTTGACCAGTCCGCAGTTCAGCGGTCCACAGAACGGATGCGGTAGCGGGGTCGGGATGGGGCCGCCGGGTGACGGCACCATCACGATGTGGGTGTCGACTCCGACTACGGTGGCGGCGCCGTTGGCAGCTGGCTGACCCATCAGTTCACCTCGACCCGCGGACCCGAGATGGCGACCGAACTCTGACCTTTGATCTCGACGTCATTGGCCTGGAGGCTGAGCTTTCCCGAGGTCTTCAGCACGATGTCGCCGCGGCCGGTCACGGTGACGCTGGCGTCGCCGACCCGAAGTTCGATCCGGCCGTTGCCCGCGGCCTCGACCGTCGCCTCGGCGTCGCCGGTCCGAACGTGCACCTTCGTGTCGTCGGCGACGACCTCGACGTCGCCCATCGTCACGGTGAGCTTCGGGTCCGCGCCGCGGAGCACCGCCCGGAAGGTGGGCTCCTGCTCACCCGCGGGCAATGCGAACACGACGTCACCCTCGCCGTGCTCCGGCGGAGCGAGGTCTGCGTGGTACAGCGTGCCGATCACCACCGGAGCGTTGACGTCGCCGTCGGCGAACAGCAGAACCACGAGGTCACCCGCGCGCGGGGTCGCTGCCTGCCCCGGAACGGGGACGGCGATCGGCACCCTCGGCAGCAACAGCCCGGTCTCCCGCAGCTCGACGGAGACCGCGTGGTCGTCGCCGTGGATGCCGTCGCCCACCACGCCGATCGCGGCGATCCAGCGGGCTGCGGCCTCATGCTGGGCGATTCGGGCGACGGAGTCGAACAGCGCGGCGGTCACAGCAGGCTCCCCACTGCGCCAACCAACAGGTCGAGCAAGCTGGAGCCGCCCGCGGCTTCCATGCTTACCGCCTCGAACGTGGTGCGGCCCGCAGGTCCCGGGCCGACGGAGTGCACCACCCGGGTCAACAGCCACGGCCCGACCGCGTCCGGCGTTGGCGCATCGGCGATTTCGACCGACGTGCCCGCGCGCAGGCCCGGCACCAGCCAGCAGGTGGCCGATAGTCGTGGTGCCCCGTTGTGGCTCGCCCGGGCTTGACTGGCCGTTGCGGCGGCCGACGGCGTGCGCAGCGCCGCCGCCGCCACGCGGATCGTCCGGGGGCCGGGTTTCGGCGCGTCGTCAGGCAATGTCTCGACGCTCTGCAAGCGAGCCCGCGGGTCGGAGGCGTCGCCCGCGGGACCGTTGCCGATCGAGACGACGTCGGCGGCGGGTGCCACCGCGCTGACGCTCAGTTCGGCGATTTCCCGGCCGTAGCGCAGCGCGGTTTCCGCAGGCGGTGATGGGAACTTCCGCACCTCGACGCCACCGTCGGCGGAGGCCGCGACGAATGCGCCGCCCCACGCAGCGAGGGCGGTCAGGTGCTCCCACGCCGTGCGACCCTGATCGGCGACGTAGCACGCAAGGTCGAGATCCAGGTCAACGGCCACAGTGCTCACGCCGGCCTCGCGGGCCAGTGCGCTGGCGATGGCGCTTGCACTCTGCTGCTCGAAGGTGCTGCCAGGACGGACCGCCGCCAACGCGGCGGACGCATCGCCACACAACACGACGGTCTGGTCCAACGTCCTCCGGACGGCGGATACCGTCCCGGTGAATGCGGTTGTCTCCTCACCTGATTCACCGATCAGCGCGAGCTCGACGTCGTCGCCCGGTTTGGCATCGACCCGAAGGTCGCGCGGAACGCTGACGCGAGCCGATCCGACCGCGGGCCCGATCGGCATGGTGAGCCGCACTCCGGCGAGGCCGCCGGTGTAGCGCAGCGAGCCGATCGTGGCGGTCGCGCCGAAACTCAGCACCGTCATCAGTTGCCGCCCAACAGTTTGGCCAGTGAGTCCGCGACGTCGTTGAACGTGCCTGCGGCCTTCGTCACGTCGGCGACGGTGTCCGACAACGGCTTCAGTGGCCCTCCGACGTCGATGCTGCCGAGGCTGGCCAGGGCGGACAGCTGATCAGCCACCTCCATCACCGCGTCGACCGCGCCTGCGACGTCACCGGCGATGCCCGCGATGTCGTCCATGATGTCGGCGTCGAACCCCAAGTCGCCGAGGCCGAAGTCGTCGAGCCCGCCGAAGCCGCTGACCTCGGCCGGCGGTGGCAGCGGAGGACTTTCGACGAGGCAGAGTTCGTAGCCGACGAGCTTCGCGGCACCCGCGACGGCCTGCGCGCGAAGATCGGTGACCACCACCTGTCCCAACTCGAGCGCGACCGTGATGTCGGTCGAGAAGGACACTTCGGTGCCTTCGCCGGCCAGCTTCTGCAAGCTGCCGAGATCGGCCATCGCGGTGTCGCCGGACAGCACGCCGCGGATCCAGATGCTGTGCGAGCCCCGCCCCGCCCTTTGAAGTACGTCACCGTCGAGACCGGGGACGGCGATGCGTGCGAACCCGGCGCTCATCACGTGATCGAGCTGCTGGACCGAACTCAGGGCGATGTCGCCGACGAGCGGCATCGGCGGCGGCGAGGGGGTCGTCATCGGCGCAGCCCTCGCAGCTCGGATTCCTCGTCCAGCAGTGCGGCGAGCTGATCGGCCAGTCCGAAGACGTCGAGCCGAGCTTGGCCGGGAGCCGCGCCCGGCGCCGTCCGCGTGGCGATCGGGGTGTCGTCGACGACGGTCGGTGCGGTGGACGAACTGGCGAGGGTGGCGCGGTACGGCGACGACGCGCCGAGCGAGCTGGTCGTGGAGCACACCGTGGACACGGTTGAGGCGACGGCGGATTCGGGGAGCCCCGTCGGCTCGGGCGGGTCTTCAACGCGCGGACCGACCGGCGGTGCGCTGGGCCAGTCCGACGTGGGCCGACCGCCCGCGCCCTGCTGATCCGACCAGGCGAGGCGGATCGGGCGCGGAACGCACACCGGCTCGCCGGGGGCCACGAAACCGTCGGCGGCAGAGGGCGTTACGAGCAACGGCGATGCGTTTTCGGCACGCGCGGTCGGGTGCATGGATTCCAGCCCGGCCGGCGTCGGTGCGGAGCCGACGTGCGATGGCCAGCTCCCTTCGGGCACCGTTGGGAAGGGCGCGGGGAAGTCATCACTCGACGCGCTTTCCGCAACGAGTCGGGGCCGATCGTCGGACGGCGTTGGGCGGTCGTTGGACTCCGTTGACCCCATGCGGTCCAACAGGTTTCGTTCAAGCGCGCGCAGTGTTTCCGCCAGCGGCGCCGATGCCGGATGGTCCGGGGCGACGACGATGCTCGTCCATTCACTGCCGTCACCCTCGCCCGGTGCCTCCGCCGTTAGGAGGTCGACCAGATCGGCGTCGGCGTCGAAGACGTCGCGGGGTGCCCACCCTGCCGCCACCAACCGCGCCAGCTGCGCGGCGAACCCGGGCACCGCGCGCTCGGGCCGGGCTCCGGCGAGATGCAACGCGATGATCTGAGCGATCTCGTCGTCGGCTACCTGCGCTTGGTCGGCGGTTTCCGGCTCGCCCGCGTGCGCCAAGACCGTTGCCCCCAAAGGGCTGTCGCTGGAGGCTACGTCGTCGAGCACCCGCCACCGCTCGCCGAAGCTCAGCGGGCGAACGACCCGACCGCCGACGTCGAGCGCGCCGCCGGGGCGGGCGCGCACCGCGATCGTGCTGCCCGCGAGCTGCGCGACACCGGCAGCCAGGTCGAGAGTGACGACCGAAATCGGCATGGTGTCGGCTATCGCATCCTGGCGGCGCTGAATGCGTACACCGCCGTCCCCTGGCCGTTGACGGCCAAGTCGAACGTCTTCTCCGTCAGGCAGCAATCGTCGAAGGTCACCGTGGCCTCCGTGTCACCGTGCCGCAGGTTGGCGATTATCTGGAAGAGCTGGTCTGCTGCGAGCCCATCGAGCTTCGAGCTTGCCGACGTGACCCGCAGTCGGCCCTGGACTTCGTACGCGCCGGAGACGACCCCGACCCGTTCGGTGCTACCAAGGGCATAGATGTTGGTGCGGTCGTGCCGGGTCCGGTAGTCGATACCCTGCACGCCCTCGACGGGCTCGCCGTCGACCAGGACAGTGCTTTCGGAGGCTGCGAAAATCGTTGGCATGGTTCAGATCTCCTGGGTCGCCTAGTTCTTGACGCGGATCGTGGCGTACACGTAGTCGATTGCCCGCACCGGGCGTACCGCGATGTCCACCCGGACGATGCCCTGTGCGAAGTCCTGCTGTGTCGAATAGACGTCGACGAGGAACGCCGGGTCCGTGCCATCGGTGCTCGGTACCAGCGCGCCGGACCGCTCCAATCGGGTGAACGTCGCAATGAGCTGTTGCTTCAAGGCCTCTCGGGCATCGGCGGAGTTCAATCGGCCGATGAAGTTCTCGCTGATCGCCTTCGTCTCGCGGATGCATCGATCGGCGACGCGGGTCACCGAAATCTGGTCGCCGAACGTGTTGATGCCCTTGAGCACGATCACTCCGTGTCCGGCCCGTTGCTGTACGACGAGCAGGTTGACGGTCGGCCCCAGCAGCACGTTGAGTTGGCTCTCCCGATAGGTCGACGGCGGGACGCCGAGCAGCTGGGTGGGCTGGAAGGTGGGCGAAATCTCCGGGTTGATCCGGCCGAGCAGCCCAACGACGGCGCCGGTGGCGCCGGGTGGGGCGATGAGCACGAACCGCCGGTTGCGCACCGCGGCAGCGTGATCGCGGATGGCGTCGAGGTTGCCGGCGTCCGCGCCACGTATCGACCCGAACGCCACCCGCGGCGCACCGGCGTCACTTGCCACGAGGGCATGCGCGAGCAGCGCCTGGTGGATCTGGATCACGTCGTCCGAGCTCGACGCGGAATCGAAGCATGCCATCACCAGGTCGATGCGGGGGTCGTCGGAGAGCAAGTCGATCGCTGTGCGGTAGGCGGCGACGTTGGGTGAGGCACCACCGGCGAACGCCACCGGGGCCGGCGTCGCCCGCGGTAGTCGCAACGCTCCCTCCAGCGAGCTGTGGGGCACGGCGCGCACGAACCGGCTCAGGGCCGAGAGCAGGGCGGGCAAGTGCCGCGCCGAATCCGGATCCATGGTCAAGTTCTCGAAGAACTCCTGCCGGGCACCGTTGCGGCGCACTTCGAGTGATATCTCGTCACCTTCGCCCGCGATGGTCACCGCCACACCGTCACTCGGCGCGCCAGGCTTCAGCTTGACGTCCATCAGCACGGTGCCTGCCGCGTCCTTCTGCTCTACCGCCACGGAGCCCTCGGCGCCGAGCGGGTAGGTCCCCGGCTTGGGGTCGTCGCCGTCGAAGTTGGGCTCCACGGCCACCACGTAGTTGGACTGGGCGTTGATCACCGAGAACAGGTCCTGCCGCTGGCCCGGCTCGACGATGAGGTCGTCGAAGCGTTCCACCTCCTGGCTGTTCTGCAGGATCCGCAACGTGACCCGGACGAGGTTGCCGTCGGCATTGGTTACGGTTCCGACATCGACGCTCAGCTGGTTCGCCCACGCGCCGCGAGACCGCGCCCGCAGCCGGACCGCAGGCGCCTCAGTGGAATTCATCAGTGTCGCGGTGGCGGCCGTCCCGCCTGCAACGGCGGAAACCAGCACCTCCCTGGCGCCCGTCGACAACGCTGCCACCGCTTCTGGCATCGACGCCACGGTTCCTGGACCGCATAGATCTTGCAGTTCCGACACCCGGCTGACACCGACCAAGCGAGCGGTGGCCGGTGGGCGGTCGACGACCCCGACGACGCCGACGATGCCTGCTGCGGCGGGAAGTGGTGGCAGCACATCGAAATTGGCCTCGACGGATACGCCCGGCACGACTAGAACAGGCATGAAAACCTCCGTGGTGGTTTCAAATTCGCGTGAGCCGTCGGGTTCACGCGATCCGCTGAATCACTGGCGCGGCGGCCGATCGGCTCGCCCCTCATCCCGGGGATCCCTGCCTGATCGCGTCGTCGATCCAGCCCCGGACTTCGTCGACGAGGTCGGTGATGTCGTCGAAGCGACGCCGTCGGTCCAACGATGGATCCACGAGTTCGCCCGTCACCTTTCCGCCCCCTTCGACGACGATGCGCAACACGAGCACGAAATGACGTTTGGCGGAAAGCTTGTCCGCCGGGTCACCTTCCGCCATGAAGACCTCATCGCTTCGATCAGAACTCAGTTGTACCGGCCGGGGCTCAGCCCCGAATGAGGTCACGGCCGTGGCGGATGAGCCGCCAGTGAGGTCTGGATGAGGTTTGGCGGAGGGGCTCGTTCAGATGTGACCCGGATCGGTCCGGATCAGCTGGAAGAGTTGTTCGGTTGCGGGCTCCGGGGTGGCGTCGAACTCCTCGGCGAGGATCAGCCGACAGACGTTGTACTGCCTCAACGCCTGCGCACGTGCCCCCAGTCGGACGTATGCCCGCATGGTCATGCGGTGCGCGTCTTCCCGACAGGGATCGACCCCGAGCAGCCGGACGGCGTAGGCCAGCGCCTGCTCGTAGTTTTCGAGCGCGAAGTTGGCGTCGGCCAACCGCGCCAAGGCGTTCAAACACACCGCGCGCAAGCGCTCCCGCTCCAATAGCCCGGAGATGTCCGCATCGGAGGTCAGATCGCCGCGGTAGAGCAGGACGGCGTTCTGGTACGAATCGATGGCCGCCGCCGTTGCACCCTCCGATAGAAACCGATCTCCAGCGTCGACCGCCGACTCGAACTCCACTACGTCGACCTTCAGTCCGCCATCGAGGTTCAGGAGATAGTGCGCCTGCATGTGAACGATCGGCGGCTGTCCCCCTAGGGCATCGGCCAGCTGAATCTTCAGCTCGTGCACGAGGGTGTTCAAGCTCTGGTACGACAACACGTGCGACGTGCCGGGCCATATCCTTTCCACCAGTGTTTCGCGGTGAACCCCGGACCGGGCCTGCATTGCGAGCGCGCTAAGCAGCCGCTCTGCCTTTCCACCCGATCGCAGCGGTGCCGGGATGCCCATCTTGATGAGTTGAAATGGACCAAGAAGGCGAACGGAAACTCCTGCTGATTCAGGACGAGCCGGGCGGTGGCGGTCCAATACGGTCGAGCCGAACATTGCCGAAGGTTGGGGTGCCGCCGTCATTTCTACCGCCTCGTATTGACTGGCCACTGCACGAATTATTTCCCTGTTTGACCGGCGGCAGAAGAGTAGTCGACTACTCACTTCGTGCAGGTCGGGAATTCAGTGCTGCAGGCAAACTTTGCAGTTCGAGGTCGCCCATCGCCGTCGCTTGCTGAATTCACGCGAGCTGTCTTCAAGTGGTGATGTCCCGCTATTTTTCCCGCAAGGTCGACGACCGAGCCGTTGCTCTCAAATGAGCGAATTCGTTGTGAGCAACTACCCCTAGAACGCCAGCACGGCGACCAGCCACGCCGCCGTCGCCATCAGCGCGCCCGCGAGCTCGACCAGCACCGACAGCGCGACGCCCTTCATCGCCTGCACAGTCGACGCCCACGCCTGCCGCTGGTCTCGGCGGTTCGACAGTTCGGCGAGATAGACGCCGAGCACGAACCCAAGGATCAACCCGACGACCGGCACGACGAAGAACCCGATGATCCCGAGCACGCCACCCGCGAGCAGGCTCCAGGTTCCGACGTCGGCGCTGCGCATCCGCTTCATCGGCCACAGGTACTTGACCAGTAGCGCGACGGCCAGCACGACACCGGCGACGCCGAGCGTCACCCATGCGACGGTCGTGCGCTCGAAGAGCGCCCACACCAGGATCGCCGCGAACACCAGGATGGACCCCGGGAGCAGCGGCACCAGAATGCCGACCAACCCGACGAAGATGGCGACGCCGACGAGGATGATTCCGACGGTGCTCATGACCAGAGCCTATGGGGTCACGGCGGCGAGTTGCCGGGCGAGATCGACGAAGTCGTCGGCCACGAAGTCGAATTCGCCGTCCTCGACCCTCGGCGGCTTGCGTCCTGGGCCGCGCTCCAGCGGCCGAGCCACGTACGCCGTCATCAGACCGGCGGCCCGCGCGGCGCGCAGATCGCTCGGGTGCGCAGCCACCAGCGCGAGCTCACTGGGTGCGACGTCGAGCAGGTCGGCGCAGCCGAGGTACGCCTCGGGATCCGGCTTGTAGTGGCGGAACAGTTCGGCCGAGATGACGCAGTCCCACGGCAGTCCCGCACGCTTGGCCATGTTGGTCAGCAAGGACACGTTTCCGTTGGACAGCGTCGTGATCACGAAGCGCTGTTTGAGGAGCGCCAGCCCCTCGACGGAATCGGGCCACGGGTCGAGCCGATGCCACGCGCGGTTCAGTTCTTCGATGTCGGCGTCCGGCACGGAGTCGATTCCGGCTCGATCGAGTAGTTCATCGAGGATCAGCCTGTGCAGCACGTCAATCTTCAACCACGGAAGCTCGCCGTTGCGCACTCGGTTCATCGCCGCCGGGTATCCGGCCCGCCACTCATCGGCGAAGGTCGCCCAATCCTCGGCCAGCCCATGCCTTTCGCCGAACATCTCCAGTTCACCGATGATGCTGCCGCGCCAGTCGACGACCGTTCCGAAAACGTCGAAAGCCAACGCCCGCGGGCGGTTCACTGCTCGATGTTCTTCGCGCAAGCGCTCATCACGGCTCCAGCACGAGCTTCCCGTGAATTCCCCCGTCGGCCAGGCTCTGCAGGGCGGCCCGCCCCTCCGACAGCGGGAATCGCACGGGCGGCGGCGGCCGCAGGCCCGCGTCCACCAACTTGCCGAGTTCCCGACCAACCGCGGCCTGCGCGCCGGGGGTCCGGCCCGCGAACTCGCCCCAGCCAACGCCGACGACGCTCACGTTGCGGAGCAGCAGCCGGTTGACCTTCACGGTGGGAATGCCGCCTGCCGCGAAGCCGAGCACGAGCAAACGCCCTTCGGTCGCCAGCACCCGGATCGCGTCGTCGAACGGATCCCCGCCGACGGGGTCGACCACCACGTCCACGCCACGGCCGTCGGTGTGATCCCGCACCGCCTTGGCCCACCCGTCGGTCAGCGGGAGCACGACGTCCGCCCCGAGCGACTCGACGAACTCCGTCGCACCCGCACGGTGCACCATGGCAATCACCTTGGCGCCCAACGCCTTGGCGATTTGGATGGCTGCGGTTCCCACTCCGCCCGCGGAGCCGAGCACGAGCACGGTCTCACCGGCGAGCAACGCGGCTCGGCGGGCTAGGGCGAAGTACATCGTGTAGTAGTTGCCCAGCAGGCAGACCGCGGACGCGTCGTCCAGTCCGTCCTGCGTCGGGACCACGCTGTCCACCGACACCGCGACCCGCTCGGCCCAGCCACCCAGCAGGCTGAACGCCGAGACCCGCTGCCCGACGACGAATCCCGACCCATCCGGTGCCGACCGCACGGTGCCAGCCACCTCGACACCGGGGATGAAGGGCGACGGCATCTTGAGTTGGTACTCGCCCCGCAGCATCAGCAGATCGGGGAAGCAGACGCCGGCCGCACCGACGTCGACGATGACGGCACCATCGCCCGCCACGTCGTCGACGTCGGTGTAGACCAACCCTGCCGGTCCGGAAAGCTCCTGTGCAACAACCGCTTTCACGGGCTGGATTCAGCCGAGCTTGAAGCTGGCCGACTTCGCCGCTGACAGATCGGTGATCTCGCCCCACTTGCCCGCGACGTCGTCGACCGACGGCACGCTGTCGAACGTCACACCGTCGTTCTGGAACAGCGCGGTGCGCTGCACCTTGCCGCCCCCAACGATGAAGATCGAATCGGTGTCGGGCAGTTCCTCGGTGCAGAGGTACGCCACGACCGGCGCGACGTACTCGGGCGTCAGCTTCTCGAAGACCTCCTTGGGCAGGATGTCCTCGGTCATGCGGGTGGCCGCGATCGGCGCGACGGCGTTGGCCTTGATGTTGTACTTGGCGCCTTCCTGGGCCAGCGTGTTGATCAGGCCGACGAGCCCCAGCTTGGCGGCGCCGTAATTGGCCTGCCCGAAGTTGCCGAACAGGCCGCTAGTCGACGTCGCGACGACGACGCGGCCAAAGCTCTGTTCGCGGAAGTGCGGCCACGCCGCGCGAAGGACGTTGTACCCGCCGTAAAGGTGGACCTTGAGCACCGAGTCCCAGTTCTCGTAGGTCATCTTGTGGAACGTGCCGTCACGCAGGATGCCCGCGTTGCTCACCACACCGTGGATGGCGCCGAACTCGTCGATCGCCGTCTTGATGATGTTCTCGGCGCCCTCGGACTCGGCGACGCTGTCGTAGTTGGCGACGGCGCGGCCGCCGGCCTCCTTGATCTCGGTGACGACCTGGTCGGCCATGTTGTGTCCGGCACCCGTGCCGTCGCGGGAGCCGCCAAGGTCGTTGACCACGACACAGGCCCCTTCGCGGGCCAGGGTCAGCGCGTACTCGCGCCCGAGTCCTCCTCCGGCTCCGGTGACGGCGATGACGCGATCCTGCACTCCGGGCATTGCGTTCCTCTCTCGAACCTCATTGACGAGTGGTTGCGAACCGCCGACAAGCCCCTGCTAGAAGAGCTTGCGCGCCAGCTTCCACGCCTTCTCTGTATACGGCGGGTAGATCATCGCAGTTAAGTCGGGTCGGGTCGGCTTCGTCATCACTGTCTTGCGGTGGCTGAACTCCTCGAAGCCCCACTTGCCGTGATAGGCGCCCATCCCCGACGGCCCCACCCCGCCGAACGGCAGCTTCGTGGTGGCGAAGTGGAACAGCAGATGATTGATGAGCATGCCCCCGGACGAGACCTCCCGGATCACCCGTTCCCGCGTGCTCTTGGCCTTGGTGAATAGGTAAGCCGCCAGCGGCTTCGGCCGCGCGTTGACGAAAGTGATTGCCTCGTCAAGGGATTGGACGGTGACGACGGGCAAGATGGGTCCGAAGATCTCGTCGGTCATCAACGGCTCGTCGAGCCCGGGGTCGACGACGACGGTCGGCTCGATCTTCAGCGCCGCGGCGTCCGACCCGCCACCGACGACGACGCTGCCCTTGGTGGCAGCCAGCGATGCGGTCAGCCGGTCGAAGTGCCGCTGGTTCACGATGCGCTTGCCACCCGTCGCCTCCGCCTCGAACGCGCCGACGGCGGCCTTGATCTTGTCGACCAATTCGTCACGGACGCTGGCCTCGACCAGGAGGTAGTCCGGCGCGATGCAGATCTGGCCGGAGTTGATGAGCTTGGTCCACGCGATGCGCTTGGCGGCGACGTCGAGGTCGGCGTCGGCGGCGACGATCACCGGGCTCTTGCCGCCGAGCTCCAGCGTGACGGGCGTCAGGTGCTTCGCGGCACCCTCGTACACGCGGCGCCCGATCTCGGTTCCGCCGGTGAAGCAGAGCTTGTCGAAGCCCTGTGCGATGAGCTCCTGGCTGACCGCCCCGTCGCCCTCGATGACGGCGACGGCGTCGGGGTCAAGGTACTTCGGCACGAGCTCGGCCATCACCGCCGAGGAGGCAGGCGCGACTTCGGACGGCTTGAGCACGACGGCGTTGCCCGCAGCGAGCGCGCCGACCGCCGGTCCGAGCGTGAGCGCGAACGGAAAGTTCCACGCGCCGATGACCAGCACCATGCCATACGGCTCGTACTCGACCCATCCGCGGCCCGGCAGCTGCGACAACTCCAGCCGCTGGCGCTTGCGCTTGGCCCACTTGCCGACGTTCTTGGCGGCGTCGGCGGCCTCGGCCGCGGTGCCGACGATGTCGGCCAGCCACGCCTCGAACGGTTGGCGTCCGAGGTCTTGTTCCAGCGCGGCGGCGATGGCGCTCTCGTTCTCGGTGAGTAGCTTCTCCAAGGCGTGAAGCTGCTGCCTGCGCCAGTCGAGGTCGCGGGTCCGACCGGTCGCGAACGTCTTGCGCAGTTTGGCGACAACGGCGGGGATGTCCACGGTGGCGGATGCCGCTGGCGCCGAGGCGGATGGGGCGACGAATTCGGTGGTCATGGCGGAGTCCTTCCTGACCCGAGGAACAGGATCCGATCCTAACCAACCAGGTGGTTGGCGAACAGGCCCCGTCGGGATGGACCCGTCAGCGCCGCCCCGTCACGAAGCTCGAAAAGGCGGAGTCCTGCGTCGCGTCGACCTGGACCGCGCGATCGAGCCTGCGCATCTCGTCCTGTGAGGTGACGGACGAGGCCGTCCAGCCGTGCGCGTCCAGCCACTCGGCGACGTCGGCGCGGTCGGCGTCGTTGTACATGAGCTCGGCCACGTCGACGGATTCCTCGATGTCGAACTTGGCGCGCAGCTGTTGCAGCCGCCCGCGCATGCGCTCGCGCCGTTCACCGGCTTGCGGCCCGACGGTCTCGACGGCGACGCGGCTGCCCGCCGCGCTCAGCTCGGTGAGCTGTTCGAACAGGCGGTCCTGCGCGTCGGCGGGCAGATACATCAGCAGACCCTCGGCGAGCCAGGCCGTCGGCGTCGACGCGTCGAACCCCGCTTGGCGCAAGGCCTTCGGCCAATCGTGGCGCAGGTCGATCGCCACCTGGCGCAGCGTGGCCGCGGGCTGCACACCGTGCTCGGCGAGGGTCGTCGCCTTGTACTTGAGCACCTTCGGCTGGTCGAGCTCGTAGACCGTGGTGCCCGCGGGCCAGTCCAACCGGTACGCGCGCGAGTCGAGCCCCGACGCCAGGATGACCATCTGCCGGATGCCCGCCGCGGCCGCCGACGTGAAGAACTCGTCGAAGAAGTGGGTTCGCACGGCCTGGTAGTTGGCCATGTGCCGGAACATCAGGCCGGCCTCGGCGTCGGCTTCGGTGACCTTGGCGACGAAGTCGTCGTTGATCATGTAGTCCCACACCCCGGTACCTGCGCCCGCGACCAGGAGTTTGGCGTACGGATCGCGGATCAGCGGCTCCGGCCGGTCGGTCTCGGCGGCGCGGGCCGCGGCGACCATGACCGCGGTGGATCCCACGCTTGTCGCGATGTCCCAGGTGTCGTCGTGGGTGCGCCGTGAGCTCATGTCATCGCTCCAGTTCGGGTCGGGCGCGCAGCAGCGCAGGAATTCGTTCGCAACCCTACCGAAATTAGATTAGCCAGGCTATGTGGTGCGTGGGCGCTGGTAGCCCGAAGACGTGCAAGCTACTCGGACAGCGTCCAGAGTTTGTTTCCTAGCAGCCGCTCGAGCGTCTCGACGATGGTGCCCAACTCGTCGTGCCCGCCGACGTAGCCAGCATAGAAACCCATGCCCCACATCACGGCCACCAACATCTCGACCAGGGTGGCCACGTCGGTGTCCGTGGTGAGTTCGCCGCGCTCGATCGCGTCGGTGACTGCCCAGTTCACGAACGCGCGGGACGTCTTCAACGAGTTGTGCTCGTCGCGGCTCAACTCGGGGTGTCGCTGGGATTCCAGCACCGACGTCACCAGGAATGCCGCGGAGGAACGGTCGCGGGAATCGGCCTGCATCGCAGCGGAGAAGAAGGCCGAGAGCCGCTTCAGCAGGGACGTCTCACCGTGCGCCTTCTCCATGCCCGCGGCAACCACCAGCTCATTCGTCTTCTCGACCACGTCGCGGTAGAGCACGCGCTTGCTAGCGAAGTAGTGGTTGATCGCGGGGCGGGTCAGATCGGCGCGGATCGCAATCGCCTGGAATGTCGCTGCGTCGTAACCAAGTTCGCTGAAAACCTCACGCGCCGCCCGCACAATGCGCTCACGGGTTTCGGCCGCCTTCGCTGCAGGCGGACGTCCTGGACCCCGGGTCGCGGTATACGGCACGGTCAAATTGTGCCACATGTCACCTGGCCTTCTGGTGTGAATCGGTTTCGGCGCCGTCAATCAATTTTGCTCAGCAAACATTCATGCGCGTCAAAGTCAATTTTGACGGACTCTGGCACCCGGGCCCGACTGACAACTATGGTGTCCAGCCATGGCAGGCGTCATTTCTCGGGAGTCGTACTTCGAGACGGGCCTCGACGTGCTGTCGGACCTCGGCTACGGCGGCCTGAAACTGGCCGAGGTGTGCCACCGACTCGGCGTGACGACCGGCTCCTTCTATCACTACTTCGCGAACTGGTCGGCCTACACGCGGGACCTGGTCGCGTACTGGGTGCAGGTCAGGACCGTGGGGATCATCGAGGAAGTGTCGGCGGAGCCCGATCCCCGGGTGCGCGTCGGCAGGCTCATCAACGAAGGGTTGGCGCTGCCGCACGGCGCCGAGGCGGCCATCCGGGTGTGGAGCGCGATCGACCCCGACGTCAACGAGGTGCAGGCCGCCGTCGACCTGCAGCGCTTCGACGTCTTGCGTGAGTCGGCGCTCGAGATCCTGAAGAACGAGCACCAGGCCCGGGTGTTCGCCGCGTGGGGCCTCTACGTGCTCGTCGGCTACGAGCAGGCACTAGTGCCCCGCAACGCCGGCGATCTCGCCTGGATCGCGGTCCAGCTGCTCGATGCGTTGGACGAAGGGCGCTTCGGGACGGTTCCCGAGCCCGACTGAACCCGACTGGCTCGGCCACGCGGCTACGATCGGCGTTCATGCTGACCCCGGCTGGCGTGTGGCGCCGGGCCGTCGGCCGGATCCGCGAAAAAGACCCAGAACACGACGCGCTGCGTCGAGCGATCCGCGCCGCGCTCGTCCTTCCGGTCGCGGCGATGGTCGGATTCGCGGTCGGCGGAGGTTCGCAGACCCCACTGTTCGCCATCTTCGGGTCGGTGGCGCTGCTCGTCATCGTCGACTTCCCCGGCAACCGGGCCGCGCGGGCGGTGGCGTACGGCGGGCTTGGGTTCAACGGTTTCGTGCTCATCACGCTGGGCTCGCTGGTCGCGCCCATCCCGTGGCTCGCGGTCGCGACGATGTTCGTGCTGGCCGTCGTAGTGACCTTCTCGGGTGTGCTGAGCGAGATCATCGCGGCCGGCCAGCGGTCGACGCTCCTGACGTTCGTGTTGCCGGTGTGCACACCGCCGGGACCGATCCCCGACCGGCTGCTCGGCTGGGCGATCGCGCTGGCCCTTGCCGTCCCCGCGGCGCTGTTCCTGCTTCCTCCGCGCCACCACGACGAATTGCGCAACCACGCCGCCCAGGTCTGCCGAACCCTGGCCGCCCGGCTCGAGGGGACCGCGTCTGCCGACGACGTGACGACCGCGATGGATGCGCTGCGCGCCAACTTCCTCGGCGCCGACTACCGGCCGGTCGGACTGACCGCGGGCAGCCGCGCGCTGGTACGGGTCGTCGACGATCTCGAGTGGCTGTCCGCTCGCGTCGCCGACAACACCGGCGCCTTGCTCTTCGAGATGCGCATCCCGATCGTGCGGGTGCTGCGGGAATGCGCGGCGGTGCTGCACAGCCCGCGGGGTGCCGACCGGGCCCGCCACCGCGCGGCGCTGGTCACGGCGCTCGCCGAGCAGCGGGCGGCGTCGCGGAGCCGCTATCGCGCCGACGTGCTCGAGATCCTCGGCGAGGCCAGTGACGCCGCTGCCATCGGCACGGGGCGCAGGCTGCTCACCATCCGCACGTTCTCCGCGTGTGTCGGGGCGACGGGCCGCGTCGTAGGGCAGGCCGCGGACGCCGACGCCAGGCCGGTGTGGGCGCGGGTGCTCGGCCGACGGCTGCCGGAGTCCGGCGCGGCCGACCGGGTGCTATCGGAGTCCGAGGCCATCGCATCGCTGCCGACGGGGTTCGTCGCCACTCGTGCGGTGGTGGTCCGCAACAGCCTGCGCACCGGGCTCGGCCTGGCCGCGGCCGTCGCGATCACCCATCTGTTCCCCGTGCAGCACGGGTTCTGGGTCGTGCTCGGCGCGATGTCGGTGTTGCGCAGCAGCGCACTCACCACGGGCACCCGCGTGGTGCGGGCCGTCGGGGGTACGGCGATCGGGTTCGTGCTTGGCGCGGTGTTCATCGAGTTGATGGGTGTCGACCCGCCGGTGATGTGGGTGATGCTGCCGCTCGTTGCGTTCGGGTCGGCCTACGTGCCCGAGGTGGCGTCGTTCATTGCCGGGCAGGCGATGTTCACGATGATGGTGTTGATCATCTTCAACCTCATCGTCCCAACGGGCTGGAGCGTCGGGCTGATCCGCGTCGAGGACGTCGTCGTCGGAGCGTTGGTTGGCGTAGTCGTCTCGACGCTGCTGTGGCCGCGGGGCGCCACCGCGCACGTGGCCCGGACTGTGGACGCCGCCTACGCCGCAGGCGCGCAGTATCTGATGGCGACGGTCCGGCGCGTCACCCGCGGCGCCTACGAAGAGTCGAACGACCGGGTCTTCGCGCTTGGCCACGACGCGCTGACTGCGTCGCGGACGTTGGATGACGCAGTGCGTCAATATCTTTCGGAGAGTGGTGGCGCGACGGACCTGCGGGCCCCGGTGATCCGCGCCTCCAACCGCGCGGTGCGGCTGCGCGCCGCGGCCGAGCTGATCGCCGACGTCGTCCCGCCGCCGCTGACCGCCTACCCGCGGGTGCGCTCGGTGCTCGAGGCTCACGCGACCGCGGTGTGCGAACGGCTCGGCGGCGACGATCCCGCCCACGAGCACGGACCGATCAGCGACGACTTCGTGCTGGGACTGCGCGCCGAGTCCGATGGCAGCGACCTCTCGGTCGCGGCGGCGCTGCCGCTCGTCACGGTCGCGGCCAGCCTGGGTGAGCTGGAGTTGTTGTATCCCAAGCCCGTCCGCCCGGTCGCGCTCTCCAAGCCCTAGCGCCGTCGGCGCTGCCCTTCCCGATCGAGATTCAGGTAGCGCACTACTCGTGCCCGCCACGGACTTACGAGTCAGCCTTGAACTGCCCGGTGGTTTGAGAGTGGGGTGACTCGACATGAGAGCGCTGACAGAGCAGCGACTGCACATCGCGGTCGGGCCGACGCCGCACGAGGCACCGCCCGCCGTTGGCGAGCCGCCCGCAGCCCGGCGAGGCTTGCGCTCGGGGCGGCCGCCGCGTTCGGTGTGGCGCGAGCGAGCGCGTAGCCGACTCTCCGATCTTCAGGTGCAACTCGACGAACTGCCGCCCGATCGCCAGTTGGCAGGACAATGCCGCGAGGCGCGACGCCAACTCGAGGAGGCGTTGAAGATCCTCGACACTCGTCCGCAGCTGCGCGGCATGTGGAACGGCATCGACGTCGAAGCCACGTGGGTCAGGATCCACTCCATCGATGCGGCCGTCATTCGCCTGGCCGACCCACAGGTAGTGAAGGCGAAGCTGCCAAGCATCGTGGCCGACGGCGGCGAACTACTTGGCAAGGACAACCGCCGCGTTGCCACACTGCGTGAGTACGTCGAAAAGCCGGAGTGGGACAGACACGCCCGAGAGTCGATCGCGCACAGCGTCAGGGCGGTCTACGAGGCTTCGGACAGCGAGAACGTGCGGCTTCGCAGCTTCCGCAACCTGCTGTTCGGCGCCACGCTAGCGCTGGCGCTGATCGCCGTTGGGTTGGCATTCGTCGACGTCACCAGGCCGTCGGCGCTGGGACTGTCGGCCGCGATGACGGGCAACGGCGCCGACTTGTCATCGCGCGGCAACATCGTCGTCGTGGAGCTGCTTGGCCTCGTCAGCGCCAGTTTGGTTGGCGCACTGTCGCTTCGACGCATGCAGGGAACGTCGAGCGCGTACGCGGTCCCGATGGCGACGATGCTGCTCAAGCTCCCGGCCGGCGCGCTCGCGGCAGTGGCCGGATTGCTGATGATCAAGGCCGGTATCGTCGGCCCGTCAGTCAGCGCCTCGTCCAGCGCGCACGTCATGGGCTATGCATTGCTGCTCGGCGCTTCTCAACACAGCATCACCGGACTCGTCGACCGTCAGGCGCAGAAGGTGCTCAACGGCGTTTCGTCGAAGGACAACGCTTAGCGGCCCGCGGTGTGTGGCATCAGCGCGTTCGGCGGGATGTTCCCGAATCTGCCTGCGTTGAAGTCCTCGAGCGCCTGGACGACCTCCGACTTCGAGTTCATCACGAACGGGCCGTACTGGAACACCGGCTCGCGGATCGGCTGGCCGCCCAGGATCAGCACCTCCATGGTCGGCCGATGGGAATCCTGTTGGACCGCTGCACTTACCGTGATGCGGTCACCGGAGCCGAGCACCGCGAGCTGGCCCTGTCGGATCGGATTGCCAGCCGGGCCGACGGCGCCGTCGCCGGACAGCACGTACACCAGCGCGTTGAACTCGGGGTTCCACGGCAGGCTCAGCTGTGCGCCAGGCTCGATCGTGGCGTGCACCAACGTGATCGGCGTGTGCGTCCCGCCGGGTCCGCGCTGCCCATCGACCTCGCCCGCGATGACGCGCACCAGCGCACCGCCGTCGTCGGACGACAGCAGCTTCACGTCGCCACCTTCGATCGCCTGGTACCTCGGCGTCGCGAACTTGTCTTTGCGCGGCAGGTTGACCCACAGCTGGATGCCGTGGAAGACGCCGCCGCTCTCGACGAGTTCGGCGGGCGGGGTCTCGATGTGCAGGATGCCCGCGCCCGCCGTCATCCACTGGGTGGCGCCGTCGGTGATCAGCCCGCCACCGCCGTGCGAATCCTGGTGCGCGAAGCGACCATCGATCATGTACGTCACGGTCTCGAAGCCGCGGTGCGGATGCCAGTCCGTCCCACGCGGCTCACCGGGCTGGTACTCGACCTCGCCCATTTGATCCATGTGGACGAACGGGTCGAGGTCCGCGGGGCGGACGCCCGCGAACGCGCGCACGACGGGGAAGCCCTCGCCCTCGTAGCCCTGCGGGCCGGTGGTGATCGACCGCACCGGCCGGTCGCGGTCCGTCACCGACGGCGCTGCGATTCGGGGGAGCGTGAGCGTATCTGCGGTGATGGCGGGCATCGGTACCTCCTGGAAATCGGGACTACCGCTTACAACCGGACTACGGTCCGATTATTCCCCGGTGGCTACCCCAGCACGGCGATGGCCGCGGCGCGCGCGTCCGCGGCGGTGGCCGTCGCGACCGCCGCCTCGGCCGCCGCCTGACACTGGGCCAGCGTGACCTTGGCCAGCTTGGCGCCAACGCCGGACACCGCGGCGGCCGCCGCCGACAGCGACGACACCCCCAGTCCGACCAGCACGCACGCCAGCAGCGGATCGGCCGCCGCCTCGCCGCACACGCCCACCGGTTTGCCCACGGCGACACCGGCTTTCACCGCCATCGCGACCAACAACAGCACCGCGGGCTGCCACGGATCGGTCAACGTGGCGAGCTCGGCCGACATCCGGTCCGCGGCCATCGTGTATTGCGTCAGGTCGTTGGTGCCGATCGACAGGAAGTCGACGTGCTCGAGGATTCGGTCGGCCAGCAGCGCGGCCGCAGGCACCTCGATCATCACGCCAGGGGTGAGCCCATGGGCGCGGGCCTGCGCGGCGAAGTCGGCGGCCTCGGCCGGCGTCGCGATCATCGGCGCCATCACCCACGGCTGGTTGCCCGTGGCCTGCGCCGCGGCGGCGATGCCTTCGAGTTGACGCGTCAGGATGCCGGGATTGCCGTCGGCGATGCGGATGCCGCGCACCCCGAGCGCCGGGTTGGCCTCGTCGGGATGCCCCGCGAACTTGAGCGGCTTGTCCGACCCCGCATCGAGCGTGCGCACGACGACCTTGCGTCCCGCGAAGGCGGTGAGCACCTCGCCGTAGATGTCGGCCTGCTCGGCGACGGTGGGCTCGGTGTCGCGGTTGAGGAAGCAGAGTTCGGTACGGAACAGCCCGACGCCTTCCGCGGGCGTCTCGCTCGCCGAGCGCGCCGCGGCGCCGTCCTGGACGTTGGCCAGGATCGCCACCCGATGTCCGTCGGCGGTGGCGCCAGGGCCCGTCCACTGCTTGGCGAGTTCGGCGTCGCCGCGGGCGACGGCGACGGCCTCGGTGGCGGTGGCCGCGTCGGGCGCGACGGTGATGGTGCCGAGCGTGCCGTCGACCATGACCATGGTGCCCGCAGGCACCGCGTCCAGGCCGTCGACGGCCACGACGCACGGAATGCCCAACTGGCGGGCGATGATCGCGGTGTGGCTGGTGGGGCCGCCGAGCGTCGTCGCGAGGGCCACGACCAACGACGCGTCCAGTCCCGCGGTGTCGACGGGCGCAAGATCCTCGGCGCACAGGATCGACGGCACGTCCGGTAGCGGCACGCCGGGTTCGGGCAGGCCGCTGAGTTCCGCGATGACGCGGTCGCGGATGTCGCGAAGATCGGTCACCCGTTCGGCCATCAACCCGCCGAGCTGGGTGAACATCGTGACGAACTGCTCGACCGCTCCGATGACGGCGCCCACCGCGGGGCTGCCGTCGGCGATGCGCTTCTCGGCGGCGCCGATCCACGCCCGGTCCTGAGCCAGCGTCGCCGTGGCGGCCAACACCTCGGAAGCCGCACCCGACGCGTTCGCGGCGCGCTCACGCAGCCGGCCTGCCACCGCGGCCGCAGCGGTAGTGAAGCGCTCGGCCTCCGCCGGTCTGGCGGATTCGGCAAGACCCGAGCTAGCCGCGTCCGCATCGACGCGGGGGCGCGCGCCGGGCCTGATCACCGGCGCGTACTGCACGCCGGCGACGGCGGGGACGCCCTGCAAGACGGTGCCCACCGGAAGCTCGGCCATCCCGCCCAGCGTGAGTGATGTCGTCGAAGGCGAAGAACTCATGTGAGCCACATTACAAGAAATGATTGACAAGTCAACACAGTCGGGAGTAAAACAACATATATCAACATTCATCAACGTGGTTTCCCACACATACGGAGGCTCATGTACGCCGAGGAGCGCCAGCAGGCGATCGCCGCACTGGTGATCAGCAGGGGCCGCGCGTCGGTCACCGAGCTCGCGCAGGAGTATGACGTCACCACCGAGACCGTGCGACGTGACCTGGCCACCCTGGACAAGGCCGGCGTCGTGAGACGCGTCCACGGCGGCGCCGTCCCGGCGCGCGCGCTGCACCTCGTCGAACCCGGAGTGGGCGAGCGCGAAACCACCCGCGCCGATTACAAGGACGCGATCGCCGCTGCCGCCACCGAGTTCTTCCCGCTCAGCGGTGCGTCGGTGCTGCTGGACGCGGGCACGACGACGGCGCGCATCGCCGCGGTGCTCCCGACCGACCGCGACCTCGTCGTCGTCACCAACTCGGTGCCCATCGCCGCCCGGCTGGCCTCCATCAACTCGGTATCGCTGCAGCTGCTCGGCGGCCGGGTGCGCGGAGTCACCCAGGCCGCGGTGGGCGAGCAGGCGCTGCGGGTGCTCGACTCGCTGCGCGTCGACATCGCCTTCATCGGAACCAACGCCATCAGCGTGCGGCACGGGCTGTCCACCCCCGACAGCGACGAGGCCGCGGTCAAGCGCGCCATGGTCCAGTGCGCCAACTACGTCGTCGTCGCGGCGGACTCCAGCAAGGTCGGCCGGGAGGACTTCGTCAGCTTCGCGCCGATCTCGAGCGTCGACACACTCATCACCGATACCGAGATAAGCGCCGCCGATCACCGCGCGCTGACCGACAGCGGCGTCGAGGTCGTCTGCGCGGGAGAGTCCGCATGATCGTCACCGTCACCCCGAACCCGAGCATCGACCGCACGGTCACGCTCGGCACGCCGCTCACCCGCGGCGCCATGCACCGCGTCACATCCGCCAGCTCCGAACCCGGGGGCAAGGGCGTCAACGTCGCGCGAGCCCTGAGCCTGGCCGGGCTGGACGCGGTGGCGCTGTTGCCCGCCGCGGAGTCCGATCCCATCGTCGCGGCCTTGCACAGCAGCGGCGTCGCGTTCCGCTGCGTGCCGGTGACCGGCGCGGTGCGCACCAACCTCGCGATCACCGAATCCGATGGCACCACAACCAAACTCAACGAGCCCGGCGCCCACCTCGACGAGTCCGCATTGAGTGCCCTGACTCAGGCCGTGCACGACGCCGCGCAGCACGCGTCGTGGGTGGTGCTCTCGGGCTCGCTCCCGCCCGGCGTGCCCGAGGATTGGTACGCCCAGGTGGTCGAGCTGCTCTCGCCGCTTCCGTGCCGCGTCGCCGTCGACACGTCGGAACGTCCGCTCGCCGCGCTGGCCGCCGCATTCGGAAGCGCCGCGCCGGACCTCATCAAGCCCAACGCCGAAGAGCTGGCGAGCCTCGTCGGCGCATCGCCCGCGGATCTCGAGAATGCCACCGCTGCAGGCGATCCCGAGCCGGTGGTGACCGCGGCCAGAAAGCTGATCGGCGACGGCGTGCGTGCGGTGCTCGTCACGCTCGGCGCAGCGGGTGCGGTGCTCGTCGACGCCACCGGCAGCTGGATGGCCGCCCCTCCCCCGATCACCCCGCGCAGCACCGTCGGCGCCGGCGATAGCGCACTCGCGGGCTACCTGCGCGCCGAGGTCGGCGGGGCCGAGCCGCCGCAACGCCTCCAGATGGCCGTCGCCTACGGCAGTTCGGCGGCCGCGCTCCCGGGCTCCGCGCTACCCACGCCCGCTCAACTCGACCTCAACGCCGTTCGGGTGTATGCGCTCGCACCCGCGTCCACCAGTCCGTAGCCACTCAAGGAAAAGGTAGCGAAATGTCCATCACCACCACCGAACTCGTCGCCATCGACGTCGATGCTGGCGGCGACAAGGAGGCCGTCATCGGTCTGCTTGCCGACCTCCTCGCCGCCGCCGGGCGAACCACCGACCGTGACGGGCTCGTCGCCGCCGCATTGGCCCGCGAGGAGCAGTCCGCCACCGGACTGCCTGGCGGCATCGCCATCCCCCACTGTCGCTCGCCGCACGTGGACACCGCCACGATCGCGTTTGCGCGGCTGTCCCCCAAGGTCGACTTCGGCGCCCCCGACGGCCCCGCCGACCTCGCCTTCCTGATCGCGGCGCCCGAGTCGGGCGGCTCCGAACACATGAAGCTGCTGTCGAGTCTGGCCCGGGCGTTGGTGCGCAAGGACTTCGTCGAGTCACTACGCAACGCCGCGTCGGCCGACGACGTGGTGGCGCTCGTCGAGGGTGTGGTCAATCCCGCGCCCGCCACACCTGCTGAGGCTCCCGCCGCCGAGGCTCCGGCCGCACCGGCCGCGAAGACGCTCATCGCAATCACCGCATGCCCCACCGGCATTGCGCACACCTACATGGCCGCCGACTCGCTGGTGGCTGCCGCCAAGGAGGCCGGCGTCACCCTGCACGTCGAGACGCAGGGGTCCTCGGGCAGCACCCCGCTGTCGGCCGACGTGATCGCCTCGGCCGACGCCGTCATCTTCGCCACCGACGTCGGCGTCAAGGACAAGGGCCGCTTCGCGGGCAAGCCCGTCATCGCCTCGGGCGTGAAGCGTGCCATCAACGAGCCCGCCAAGATGATTAGCGAAGCGGTAAGCGCCGCAAGCGATCCCAACGCAGCGCGGGTCCAAGCCGCGGCGGGCGATGCCAGCCCGGCCACCGGGTCCGCCGGCGGCGGGGTCGGCTGGGGTACCCGCACCCGACAGATCCTGCTCACCGGCGTCAGCTACATGATCCCGTTCGTCGCGGCCGGGGGCCTGCTCATCGCGCTCGGGTTCCTGTTCGGCGGCTACGAGATCGCCAACAAGCCCGACGGAGGTACCGAGTCGTTTGCGCACATGTATGCGCTCAACAACTCGCTGACGAACCTTCCGCCGGGTGGCTTCGCCCAGTACCTCGGGGCGATCCTGTTCACACTCGGTGGGCTCGCGTTCGGCTTCCTGGTGCCTGCGCTGGCCGGTTACATCGCTTTCGCGATCGCCGACCGACCCGGCATCGCACCGGGATTCACCGCAGGCGCGGTCGCTGTCTTCGTCGGCGCAGGATTCATCGGCGGCATCGTCGGCGGCGTGATCGCAGGGTTCGCGGCGCTGTGGATCAGCAGACTCCAGGTGCCGAAATGGTTCCGAGGCTTGATGCCAGTCGTCGTCATCCCTCTGTTCGCCTCACTTGCCGTAGGCCTGCTGATGTTCCTGTTAGTCGGCCGTCCGCTGGCCTGGGTCAACACCAGCCTGACCAACTGGCTCAACGGCATGACCGGAACCTCGGCCGTCCTGCTCGGCGTCATCCTCGGCCTGATGATGTGCTTCGATCTCGGCGGCCCGGTCAACAAGGCCGCCTACGCCTTCGCCACCGCCGGGCTCACGGCGGCGACCACGGCGTCGTTCGAGATCATGGGGGCGGTCATGGCCGCAGGTATGGTGCCGCCTCTTGCCATGGCACTGGCTACTGTGCTGCGCCCGAAGCTGTTCAGTGAACCTGAACGTGAGAATGGCCGTCCCGCATGGCTTCTCGGCGCGTGTTTCATCTCTGAGGGAGCCATCCCATTCGCGGCGGCCGACCCGCTGCGCGTCATCCCGTCGATGATGTTCGGCGGGGCGATCACCGGCGCGCTCTGCATGGCGACCGGGGTGTCCTCCCGGGCCCCACACGGCGGCATCTTCGTGCTCTTCGCGATCGACAACAAGCTGTGGTTCGTCATCGCCATCGCGGCCGGGATGGTCGCCGGCGCGCTGGCCGTCATCGCCGCCAAGCAATTCGCCAAGCCCACCGCCGCCGCCGAGCCGACCCCGGCCCTGGCAACCGTCTGACCCACTCACCACCACAAGGAGACTCGCCATGCCCACCAAGACCGTCATCGTCGGTTCGTCGATCGGCCTGCAC
The DNA here is from genome assembly GCF_033804605.1 of Mycobacterium sp. RTGN6. Taxonomy (NCBI): domain Bacteria; kingdom Bacillati; phylum Actinomycetota; class Actinomycetes; order Mycobacteriales; family Mycobacteriaceae; genus Mycobacterium; species Mycobacterium sp. RTGN6. Next base: position 482,359 of record NZ_JAPZKZ010000002.1, on the reverse strand, counting down.
GCCCGCCCCGCCGCGATCATCGCCGAGGCCGTAGTCAACGCCGGAGTACCCGTCACTCTGTCGGTCGACGGCGGTGAGCCGGTGGACGCCGGCTCGGCGCTGATGATCATGACGCTCGGAGCCGGAAACGGCGCCCAGGTGACCGTCGCGTCGGACGACGAGACGGCGCTGAGCACCGTCGCGGCGCTGGTCCAACAGGACCTCGACGCCTGAATCGTCGCTTCGGTCGGGGGCGGCGAATGGCCTGAACTGGGTCGTTGGCGCCCCCGGTCGGTCACCCCGACAGAAAGCGGAGCCACCCCCTCCCGCGCCACCGTAGGATTGCGGGGTGCAAGAGGTCAGGGGGCTTGACGTTAGGCGATGTGCCGCCCATTGGGCGGCCTTTCGTTTGCTAACGCCGTTTCAGCGCAGCGTGGGCCGGGCGAACGCCGCAGGGGACGACGAATGATCCGACGCGTCTGCATTCTGCTGGCGGCGCTGTTCCTGGCGTTGCTCAGCGCACCGCCGGCCATCGCCATCGACCCTCCCGCCATAGACCCCAGCGCGCTTCCACCTGACGAAACGGGACCCGACCAGCCGACCGAGCAGCGGCGCGTCTGCGGCGCACCGACCGTCTTCCCCAACTCGAACTTCGCCGACAAGCCCTGGCCCAACGACTACCTTCAACTCGCCGAGGCGCAGAAGTTCGCAACCGGTATGGGAGTAACTGTCGCGGTCATCGACACCGGGGTGAACGCATCGCCCCGCGTTCCCGCCGAGCCGGGCGGCGACTTCGTCGACAATGCCGGCAACGGTTTGTCCGACTGTGATGCGCACGGAACGCTCACCGCATCGATCATCGCCGGACGCTCGGCACCGACCGACGGGTTCATCGGCGTCGCGCCTGCCGCGCGGCTCCTTTCGCTTCGCCAGACGTCGGACAACTTCCAGCCCGTGGGTTCGCGCACCGACCCCAACGACCCGAACACGACGCAGACCGCGGGTTCCCTGCGCAGCCTTGCGCGTTCGATCGTGCACGCCGCCAACATGGGCGCTGAGGTCATCAACATCAGCGAGGCGGCCTGCTACAAGATCACCCGGCCCATCGACGAATCCGGACTCGGCGCAGCCATCGAGTACGCCGTGAACGTCAAGGGCGCAGTCATCGTCGTCGCGGCGGGCAACACGGGGCAGGACTGCAACCAGAACCCGCCGCCGGACGCTTCGACCCCCGCGGACCCGCGCGGATGGAAGCAGGTGCAGACCATCGTCTCGCCTGCCTGGTACTCACCGCTGGTGCTCACGGTCGGCGGCATCGCACCCAACGGCCAGCCGAGCACGTTCTCGATGTCCGGGCCGTGGGTCGGTGCGGCCGCGCCCGCCGAGAACGTCATCGCGCTCGGGTATGACGGCAATCCGGTGAATGCCCTTCAGGGACAAGACGGTCCGATCCCGATCAACGGCACGTCCTTCGCCGCCGCGTACGTGTCCGGGTTGGCCGCGTTGGTCAAACAGCGCTTCCCCGACCTGACCCCGGCACAGATCATCAACCGGATCACGGCCACGGCAAGGCATCCCGGTGGCGGCGTCGACAACTACGTCGGCGCGGGTGTCATCGATCCCGTCGCCGCGCTGACGTGGGATGTCGCACCCGGCCCGAAGACGGTGCCGTACAAGGTGAAACAGCTGCCGCCGCCGGTCTACATTCCCCCGCCCGACCGGGGCCCCATCAACATCGTGGTCCTGACGGGAGTCGGCCTCGCGCTGGCGCTAGGAATCGGTGCACTGGCCCGCCGCGCGTTGAGGCGCCGTCGATGAAGAACTTCTTGGCGCAGTTCGGCATTCGCGTCACCACCGGCCACTTGCTGTGGGCGGCGGTCCTGATCCCCGCGGTCGTCATCCTGTTCATCCACCTCGACCTGATGTGGCTCGGCATCACTCTGGGTGTGCTCATCGCGGTCGCGGCCGTGCTGACGGTGCGCGGCCGCCGGTTCGCCGGGTGGATCGTGGCGATCTTCTCGTGGCGTCGACGGCACCGCGTCGTGCCGGACGCCCCGTCGGAACCAGCGGTCGGATCGACGGTGATGCCAGGTGATCACGTCGCGGTGCGCTGGCACGGCGAGTACCTGATATCGGTCATCGAACTGGTTCCCCGGCCGTTCACCCCGACCGTGATCGTCACCGGTGAAGCGTTCACCGACGACGTCGTCGACACCAGGCTCGTCGAACAACTGCTCGTCGCGCACTGCCCCGACATGGAGGCCGACGTCGTCTCGGCCGGCTATCGGGTCGGCAAGACGGCGCCGTCCAGCCTGGTCGCGCTGTACGAACAGGTCGTCGGGCCGTACCCGGCGCCAGCCAATCGCCGCACCTGGATCGTGTTGCGCGCCAAGCCCGAGCAGACGCGCAAGGCCGCGTTGCGACGTGAGGCGGGCGTGGCAGGCCTCGCGCGGTATCTGGTCGCCTCCACGACTCGTATCGCAGATCAGTTGGCCAGCAATGGAATCGACGCACGGTGCGGCCGCAGCTTCGACGACTTCGACCGGGCTACCGAGATCAGCTTCGAGCGCGAGTCGTGGTCGTCGATCAAGGGCCGCAGCACGTTCACCGCCGCCTACACCGCGGCGGGCGGTCCCGACGTGTGGTGGTCCGCCCGCGCCGACCACACGATCACCCGGGTGCGGATCCGTCCCGGCATCGCGCCGACGACGACGGTGTTGCTTACCACGCTCGCCAATCCGTCGACGCCGCGCGGCTTTTCGTGCCTGTTCGGCGGGCAGCGCGCCGCACTGCACGGGCAGAGCCCGCTGACCGACCGGCACTACGAGCTGCCGATCGGCTCCGCGGGCGTGCTCGTCGGCGAGACCGCGGACCGGTATCCGGTGTACATGCCGTTCGACGACGTCGACGTCAGCATCAACCTCGGCGACGCGCGCTTGTTCACCCAGTTCGTGGTGCGGTCGGCGGCGTGCGGGGCGGTCGTCACGCTAGGCCCGCAGTTCCGCGAGTTCGCAGGCTTCATCAACGCCCGCGTCGGTCAGGTCGCCAAGGTGGCGTGGCCCAACTCGACCACCTACCTGGGGCCACACCCTGGTATCGGACGAGTCGTGTTGCGGCACAACTTCATCGACACCCCGCGCCACCGTCAGCTGCCCATCCGGCTGATCAACCCGCGTGAGGAAAGCCGTTATCAGATGGCGCTGGAGCAATGATGTACGCCGTGACGCGCCGGGTTTGAGGAGGGGACATGGGAGACGGGGTATACGTCGAGACACAGGATCTGCGGACCAAGGCCGTCCAGATCAAGAACCTGAACTTCAGCAACTCGCTGCTGGACAAGCCCATCGTGGTGCCACCGGATCTGTTGCCGCTGTCGAAATCCGCGGTCGACAATCTGAATTCGAACGCAAGTCACGTCTATCAATGCCAGAGCTACGGGGATCGCGAAGGCGAGCGGTTGGCCGAGACATTGGACTCGGTCGCCGCAGCCTACGACGAGGTCGATGCGGCCGCCCAGGCATCCCTCGACGGTAGCGGTCCCCCGGCTGGGCCCGTCACGCCCAAGGCCAACTCGATTCCGGACCCGACTCCTCCAATCCCGATGGGCAACCCCACAGACGTGAGTGCCGGTGGCTACGCCGACATCGAGAAGACGCAAACGGACTTGGCAACTGGCGACAACGGCGCGTCGCTGCGGGACGCCGCGCAGGTGTGGATCCAGAACGGCAACACGCTCCAGACCTCGGCACAGACCTTCAAGGAGCCGATCCAGAACTGGGAAGGCGACGCCGCCCAGCAGGCCTATCAGAAGTTCAGCTCCTACGGCGACTGGCTTTTCAAGCTCGGTACGTCGTGGCATCAACTCGCGGGTGAAGCGATGCGCGTCTCGGATGCGCACGTCAAGGCCATGTTCCAGCACACGCCGGTCTACCAGCAGTACGTCGAGTTGAAGGCCGAACTAATGCAGGCACAGAGCTTGGGCGGTGGGCTGGCCCATCAGATCTCGGAGAAGATGGCCGACCTGCAGCTGCAGTCCGACGATATCCGAGAAGCCTACGCACGTGAGGCCAACCCGGATCGCATCCACGCGCCGGATCCGCCGCCAAGCGGTGCTCCGACCGCGCCCGTGACGGGCAACGGAACGAAGCCCGCCGACACCGGGAACGGCGCCAACCCGGCTGGCGGCGGGGGATCGGGTGGGGCTCCTGAAGGCGGCACGCCCAAGGTGCCCGAGACGGCCGCAGTCTCGCCTATGTCCGCGCAGGAGGCCGGCAAGTCCGGAGGTTCGCCGTCGGGCGGTTCGCCGTCGGGTGGCGGTTCGCCTTCTGGCGGAAGCGGTTCCGGCGGCGGGCCGCCGGGAGGCGGCCTGCCAGGCGGGGACATGCCGAAGGATCTTCCGAAGCTGCCAGGAGATCCGAGCCTGCAACCAGCCGCCTCCGGTGCGGGTGGTGGTGGATCGGGTGGCGGCTCGGGCGGCGGCGGTGGCGCCCCCAACATGCCGTTGCAGCCGTCGGTTGGCGGCGTAGCCGTCGGACCCGGGCCGAGTGCCGGGGGCGCACAGGGTGCCGGCACCCCGGCGGCCGCGAGCGCAGGCGGAGCGGGCATGGGCGGAATGGGCGGCGGCATGCCCATGCACGGCGCGCAAGGGCAGGGTGGCGGCAAGGAGCGGAAGCGTACGCCCGGACTGACCCCCGACGAGGAGATCTACAACGAGGACCGGCCGTGGACTGAGGGCTACATCGGTCAGCCGCAACGCAAGGCCGGCCAGCCCAACAAGGACTCGTCATGAGCGATGACATGCACCCCGAGGTTGCCGCGGTGTTGCAGCAGGCCCAGCGGCTCCAGACGTTGATGGATGACCAGCTGGCCAAGATGAGCACCCAAACGTTCACGGCGACAGACGAATCCGAGACGGTCGAGGTGACGCTCAACGGTCATCACTTGTTGACGGACGTCTTCATCGAGGACGGGGTGCTGCGCCTCGGCGCGGACGTGGTGCAGGGCCGAGTCAACGAGGCGCTGCAGAAGGCAACGGCCGAGGCTGCCGAGTCGATCACCGCGGACCGGGAACGCCTCGACGTCGCCGTCGCAGAGATCACCGCCGACATGAACGACGTGTCATGAGCCGATCGTGAGGTGTCGCGTATGAGCCACTCCGTGGGAGATTCAGACGAATCTGGGGACCACTACCCGCCAGGGTGGGCCCCCGAGCCGCTGCCCAAGCCGCCGCGCCGCCGCGGCGGCTACACGAAGTGGATCGGCCTCATCGCGTTGGCCGTGGTGGTCGCGGTCGTGGTCGGTGCCATCCTGCTGTTCACCGGTGACGACCCGAGCGCGCCGGGCTCCGACAAGCAGGCGGCACCGACGACTCCCGCTGCGGCCTCGAGTGCGACGACTTCGCCTACCGTGATCGCCAGTGCGAGCGACGCGGGGCCGGTGGCGATCATCACGACCGACGTGACATGCCAGAGCTGGCGCAGCATTCAGAGCACGCTCGCGTCGGCGCAGTCGAACGGCTGGGAGCAGCGCGACGCGTCCATCCCCGCGTCGGCCTGGAATCCGGCGCAGCGTACGCAGTTCGAGGCGGTCGGCACCGCGATGAAGAACACCGCGGACGACGCCGTCGGGCTGGCGAGGCAGACGCCGCACCGCGTGCTGCGTGAGCTCTACGAGGCGTTCATCGCCTACGGGCGGTCCTACGCCGATTCGCTGGCGGACTACCAACCGGCCGACGACATGCTTGCGCGCACGAACATTGCTGCGTTCCAGTCGATCTCGGAGATCTGCGCGGCAGCCGACTCCGGTTCGGCCATTTCCCGGGCGCCTGCTGTGCCGTCGGCGGCGCCGCCCACTGCGCCGGCGCCGCCGGGCAACCCGGCAAGCCCGGAGCGGTTCATTCCGCAGGCCGGGCCGACGTGCGGCCGCTGGGTGCCCGCCGAGTCGACGATGCAGACCGACACGCAGGCGTGGAGGGATCTGAACCCAGACATCCTCGCAGACAAGTGGACTCCCGAGCAGCGGGCCGTGCAGGAGCGTACGGCGGCACTGCTCGGTGGTTCGGCGACGACTCTGGAAGCGGCGGGACGCGGGAGCGGCAACGCGGTGTTCGAGGACTTCGCGACGCTCGCCGCGCAGTACTTCCGCGCGTACGTGGCGGCCATGCCGACCTACGCGGCTGGCGACCACTACCTGGCGTCGGCGGGTTTGCGGCTCGACAACCTGGTGTCTGCGGCGTGTCAGGCAGCGCCCGCGGGCTGACCGGCTCCCCAAATTGGTGCACTGGCGCTATCCGCCGTCGACTTAGGCTGGTTTCACATGCCATTCGTCTTGCGGGAGTTGGGGAATTGAGCACACACCGGGTGGGAGTACGCGCGTGACCACACCGTCGCACGAGGACCCCTTTGGCCAAGCCTTGCCGCCCGTCGACCCGCGACAGTTGCCGCCCGGGTTCTACTTCCCGCCAGGCACGGGGCCGTCGGCGCCGACTCCCCGGCGAGGCGGGGTGAAGTGGATCATCGCGGTGGTCGCGGTGCTGGTGGCCACCGCGATTGCGATCGGTGTTGCGTTGTTGGTCATGCGCGATGACGGCGATGACGCGTCGAGTGCGTCTCCCTCGAGACCTGGGCATGAACCGGTAGCGACCGCAGCACTCTCTTGAATTCTCCGGACTACAAATGCCGCGCACTAGCCGCTAATTTGTGCTTTACGCTGGGTGTGTAGTGATGTCCGGTACGTTCGAACGCGAGTAATTCGTGTCTTGGGGAGTATTGAATTGGGTCGCCAACAGCTGAAGATGCGCGGATGAGTTACCCGCCGCAGCCAGGTCAGTGGGGCCCAGGGGCGCCGCCGCCCGGCCCTCCTCAGCAGCCGCCGCCCGGTTACTACCCACCGCCCGGATGGGGCGCTCAGCAGCCTCCGCCGCCTCCGAATCAGAACAATGGGTTGAAGTGGTTGCTTGTCGCCGTCGCCGTGCTTCTAGTGATCGCCATCTCGGTCGGCGTCACCCTGTTCTTCACCCGTGACGGGTCGGGCGGTGGTGGACCGACTGAGACGTCTACGCCACCAACGGCAAGCGGCATTGCCAGCGCGAACGATACCGGCCCAGTTGCGATCATCACCTCAGACCCGACTTGCGACGGCTGGCGGCCACTACAGAACGCCCTAGCCGCGTCGCAATCCGAAGGTTGGCGCCAACGCAGTCCAACGACTCCCGCGTCAGAATGGACACCCGATCAGCGGGCGCAGTTCGAGGCCGCCGGGAATGGAATGCGCGCCACGTCGGATCAAGCTTTAGATCTCGCGAAGCGGACGCCCCATCGAGTGATGCGCGAACTCTACGAACAGTTCGTCGCATACGGCCGCGCATACGCGGAATCACTGGCGACATACGTTCCAGACGACGATCTCCTATCCCGAGTCAATGTGAGTTTGTCGCGGACGATATCGACGATTTGCGATGCAATCGGACAAGGCAACGTTATTGGCCGAGCTTCCACGGTGCCAGCCGCCCAGACGCCGTCCGATCCGCCCGATGGTGGGTTTTCTGGAGATCCCGAGCGATTTCTGACAGGGGTGACTCGTACTTGCGCCGACTGGGTGGTCGGCTCGGCATCCTTTGAGGCCGAACTGCAGGAGTGGTCGCGCCAGGACACACAGATACCCGCAACCAGCTGGACTCCTGAGCAACGTAGCGTTCAAGAGACCGCCGCCGATGCGTTCACCCGCTACGCCTCAAAGATTGAACAGCTTGGCCGAGGCAGTGGCAATCCGGTATTCGAGGATTTCGCTACGCTTAGCGCGCTTTACTTTCGTGCCTACGCCAACTCGACCTCGACCTATACCGCCGCGGACGACTATGTGGTGACACCAGGCCTACGGCTCAACAACGCGATTGCAAGCGCATGCCAGGCAACGGCGAAGTAGCAACATGACATCGATTCCTAAACCGTCGGGCGGTCGCAAGGACGAGATGACAGCGCCCCCGGCGGCCTGGCCTCAGGCCGACGAGGACACATTGCAGCAACGGTCTGATGCACTGAAGACCGTCCGCACAGAACTCACCGGCGTGATCGATACCTGGAACGGCAAGAAGTCGGCGATCTTCAACCACAACGGGTGGTTCGGTGGGGCCTCGACCGCAGCCGAGGGACAGGTCGACGATCGCATCCAGAAGATGGAGGCGCTCAAGGGTCGACTCGACAGCGCCATCCAGTTCTACGACTCCGCACGCCAGGCGATCATCGATGCCAAGAACACGATCGTCGCAGACACCGATGCGGCCCAGCAAGAGATCGACAAGCAAGAGGAGAGCATCGGAATTGGCGACTCCATCGCGCAGGAGAACGAGATCGAGAGGATCGTAAGTACCACTCTGTTGCGCAATACGAAGACGGTAAGCGACGCGGCGGCCGACCTCGACGCGACGTTTCCAGGTCTCGACGGACGTGGCGAGAGTGGCCCGCAAACGGTGCGCGGAGAGCCTGCGGCGTCCCCGGCACCGACACCAGGAAGTCGTTCCCCAGGCTCGGGGACGAACAGATTGTTGGGAGACGTCGGCGGGGAGGATGCCTCGGTGCCGGCCACACCGGTGTCATATTTTACTGCGCCAGGTCGGGGCCCCCAACGCAATCCGGTCGAGAACGGGGGAGAAGCGCCCGCTTCTCCGGTGAGCTCAAACCCCTACTCGTCGGATCCTCGACCCGCGCCTTCCGGCACCGTCGGCGCCGACGGTGCGCCAACCCGTTCCGATCCTGGCGGTTCGGGTATGTCGCCCACCATGCCCGGACGTGGCGGCCCGTCGGGTCCATCTGGCTCCTCAAGCCCCAGCCTCGGCGGCCACCCCAGCAACCCTTCCCCCGGAAACAGCGCTAACCCGCCGAGCCAGATGGCCGAGTACAAGCAGGACGCCAGTACTCCCGCATCCGCGGGTGGGCAACCTCCACTCACGCCTGCCGAACAACAGCAGCGCTTCATGAATGACGTCGCCAAGGGCGCCGCATCCGGTCCGCCCACGCCCACGCAACCCGTCATGCCGGCCGCTGCACAAGCGCCGGTGCTACCGCCGCAAGGACTCGAACCATCTGCTGCAGCAGCGACCGGCCCCAGCGGTGGCGGAGCTTCCGGCCCCGGCGGTGGAGGCAGCAGTGGTGGCGGCGGCTTGTCGGGCGGAGGCAGTGGCGGTTCAGGTCCGGCGCCGATCGGTGCACCGTCCACTCCCGCAGCGCCTCCACCGATGCCTCTCGGCGCGCCTGCTACGCCCCCACCCGCCGGCCCCGGCGGCGGTGGAACCGGCGGCGGCAGCGGCACTCCCGGCTCCTCTGTGCCCACCGGACCCGGCGTCAACCCCGCCGCGGCCACGAACTCGGCTGCGGCCGCCACGGCGGCGCCGGCGCCCGTTCCTGTTTCGAACGCGCGCCTCGAACGCGACACCATCGCCGCCTCCGCAGCCGGGGCTGCCGCTCGTCGTCAGAGGGGCGGCGGAAACGACGCGTTGACGTTGGCCCGGAGAATCGGCGCCGCGCTCAACGTCGGCGTGATGGACTTCGGCTTCTTCTGGGTGACGGGCCTCTGCGTCGACGGCACCATCGTCGTCGCGAACAGCTACGGCCTCGGCTACATCCCCGAAGGCGTCAACCTGCCCGAACAGGTCCAGATGGCCACCGCCGACGAATCGATCCCACCAGCCGAGCGCGCCAAGTGGACCACGTATCCGATTCTCGCCGTTCAGGGTTGGGCCCAGGCCCGAAGCCAGAAGCTACGTGCCGTCATCGCGACGGAAGCACAGTTCGCCACCTTCGACCCCGGCACGGCCAAGGTCATACTGCAGCCCGACGACATCCCCGACACCGGAAAGATGCAGGGCCGCAGCCGACTCGAGGTCATCGCGCCCGGGGCAGCCGCCCGGCTGGCGTCGGTCAGCGACGTCGCGCTCAGTGAGCTCCTACCGCCAGCCCAAGCCGACACCCTGGAGCCGACCGACAACTCGGTGATGCTGTGGTTCGACGTCACCAAGCCACTCATGAGCACGATGCCCGACCGCGGCGCCGCCCAGCTCGAAGCGCTCATCACGTACGCCGACCACGCTCAAGAGCTCGCCCTGCACCGGGCACACACTGCGACGGATGGACCGAGCCAGCGCGCCGCAATCGCCGATTGGGTGTATTGGCAGCACCTCGCCGTACTCATATCAGACGCCATCAATACCGACGCCACTGTCTAACCTGTTCTGCGTTCGCGGGTATAGGCGCGAACATTGCCGCGTCGGACGGTAGCTGTCGCGTTTTAGGATTGATCGAAAACCAGTCGGGGAGGGCGTCGCGTGGGGGTGCTTGAGGGATTCCTGTCGACGTGGTCGAAGGCGCGCGAGACGTTCGGCGAGGGGGTGCCTCAGACGGGGGAGCGGTTCGACCAGAGCGGACCCCTGCGCCAGATGCAGACCACCGTCGAGTCGGCGGCGCCCGGGTCGCGGTGGAACGGGACGGCGGCCAGCGCCTACGGGACGGCGAACACCGAGCACGGCAAGGTGTTCGGTCAGTTGGCGGGACTCGATCGGCGGCTCAGCGCGCAGGTCACCCAGTCGGCGGACATTGTGTCGACCGGCCGGCAGAACCTCGACGCGGTGCGTCAGTGGGTGGTCGACGCTGCCGCCTCGGTGCCGCCGGGTAAGAATCGCGAGACGCAACTGATGCCGATCGTCCAGAAGGGCCTCGGGCAGCTGCAGGACGTGATCACTACTTCGAATGGTCAACTCAACACCGTCGCCGGAGAAGTGAAGAAGATCGGCGGCGAGTACCAGGCACTCGGGAACCAGAAGTTCGGCGACCTCAAAGAAGCACCGGATCTTCAGGGCGTTCAGGGGGACGAAGAAGACAAGAAGAAGCAGGAAGAGGAGAAGCGCAAACACGACATCGACGAGGCCGGCGAGCATGGCCACGACGACGGGGAGTCACTAGCCGACGGACAACTGAGTCCCGAGGAATCCACGCGACTGCACGACGCCACCACCCTGACTCCCGAGCAGAAGGCCGACCTCGACAAGGGCAATCTGACGATTCCGCCGGAGCGCATGGCCTATCTCAACGAGTTGTCGCACTCGATGGATGGCAAGTCGCCCGAGGAGATCAAGGCCGCGCTGGACAAGCTCCCACCGCAAGACGCCAAGGCGGTGTCCAATGCGCTTCACCTCATCGGCTCGGACAGCGTCAAGACCTCCCCCATCGACCCGTCGATCAAGCCTGGGCAGGACGGATACGTCCCGTCGACGGGCGGCAAGGAGAACCTGCCGAACAGCATTCAGGACGTCTTCGACGCCCCGTTACTGAACGACCCGAGCGGCTATTGGATCGATAACCCGGACGGCTCTAGAACCCACATGCCGCCCGATTACAACAAGCCGTACAAGTTCCTCGACGAGTATCGCGACGTCGCAGCGATCTCGAACTACGGCGATCCCGCGCTGCAGCGAAGCAGTGCGCTGAACGAGGGGATGTTCGCCGAATCACGGGAACTGCTCGAACATTTCGAGAGCAACAGATGGCCTGACTACCCCGACAGCTGGGGCCATGAGAACCTCGATCCCACCCTGCAGGAGCTGATTTCGTCGGCCTCGCATGATCCAGTTGCCGTGCACGACATGGTCGCCGGACAGGACACCGCCGCGAACGACAACTTCATGCACGACTTGTACAGGCACGACTGGGCCGACGACGGGAAGGCGGTCGGCGCCATGTTCCCCGACACGTTGGACCACTCCGAGCGGGCCGGTCAGACCATGCACGCCTTCGATGCCTACGCAGGCCAGCACTATCAGGACCTGCTCAACATGTCCGGTAGCGAGTCGCTCGGACAGATCAATCCCGAACTGGTCCGTGCACTCGGCGATGCGAATGTGCCCTACATCGACGATATGGCGGGCCATAACCTCGACGGCACCAAGGGATTCGATCGCCTCGATACCGGAGCCAATGCGAACAACCTTCGTGGTCTATTCGCCGTCATCGACTCCGACGATGTCGCAGGCGACAGGTTCAATGCCCACGCCGCCAGCGCGTGGAAGGAGTACGTAGCCGAGTACTCAAATGGGCTCGCGCACGGCGGAATTCCAGACGGAGATCTGCTCAAGGCCGTCGGCAAGCTCCAAGGTTCCATGGATATGGGCGAGTACATCCACCAACTTGACTCCGGCAAGAACTCCTACGACGCCGCTCAAGCCGCGTGGGAGAAGAAGGGGCAATGGTTCGATCTCGTCCACGATGTCGTCGGCGAGGTGCCAAAGGCCAGCGACGCGGTGGCCATCTACGACAAGATCCCCGGCGATCCCCTCCGCGACCTATTCGTCGGCGAGGCGCCAACGCCGGGAACGGTGACCCCGATGCCACTGCGCGACATGGACGAAATCACCAAAACCGTTGCAAGCTACCTGGTTCACGAGAAGGCTGGGGACCTCAGCGTCTTCGGCAGCAATCTCGAGAACGGGACGCTGCGGCCAGATACTCCGCAGAGGCTGATCGACAGTTACCTCTCATCGGTCGCAGGCAACAACGAGTTCCCCTATATCAAGTGGTCGAACGCTTACGAGGCGGCGATCTACGTCTCTGAGGGCGAATTCGACAAGATCAAGCCACCGGAGAAGTGAGTCGGATGTACCCGTTGCCCCCACGTGTTGATGGACGCTCGCTGATGGCACTAGGCGCTGCAACGGTGTTGATCGCCACGGTGGTGGGGTGCAGCCACACGCCCGCTTCCCCACCAACGGATTCCACGCCCTCCACCGGCGATCATTCAGGTAGTTGGCCGGAGAAGTTGAAGGACTTCCGCTTCCGGTGGACTGCCGAGCCAGGCGTCGATCTGGTTGGCGGTTGGGCCGTCCCCGTACGGGCGTATTTGGAGTCGTGGCTCGTAATCCGCTACACCGACGACATCGACAACGGGTATCCAGGGTTTCTGCAAGCGACACCAACGCCGCCTAGGACCGGCTCGCCGGAATCGCTGGAGCTCCCCTACGAGCAACGCCAGATTCGCAAGTCGCGGGGCGCGTCCGACTTTCACGATTCGAATCAGCGCATCGTCGGCAACGAAGAATTCCACGTGGTGCGCACCGAGCCCATCCCGACCGGCTTTCGTGCGTTCGTCTGCGACTCCACATTGAACGCATACACGCAAGCCGCTGGTGCAACACAATTCACCCCGATGAAACTCCTCAACGGGCTCACGCCAAACGACTACGACAACATGAAGGTGTGGAGGATCGAGTTCAGCGATCACGATCCGCGCGCCGATTCCAGTCGGCCAACTGCGCCGACCGCACCGCAGCGCGGGCCTCAGCCCGCACCCCGCACCGACGTGTTCGGCCCCTGGTTCGTCACCGGCAGCGAAGTCGTCGCCGGTTGGTCGAACGGCGATCACCCCGGCGTGGTTCTTGGTAGCCCAGAAGATCTAGAGCTCACCCGCGACGCACAGGACGCCGAAAACACCATGCGCCAGCAGTGCCTTGACCGCTATCCGCTGAACGCCGATCAGCGGGCCAAGATGGCGACCACCGTCGTCGACAATCCGCCCACTGTCGAGCCTGCCGTTCCTGGCTGGCCGGAGTCGTAGCGAATGGCGGTATCACCGGAAGCGATGGAGCAACGCCCGAACTCAGAGGTTCATCCGCTGAGCGACCTCAGCGGGCCGGGTCTGCGCGGGCGTCTTCTTCTCCTCGGCCGGCGTGGGCGGCTCCTCGCGGGCCTCGGGTCGGGCTTGCTCGACGGGCGCCCGCTCGGCGTCATCTCGAGCTAACGCGGCGCCGTCCTGTCCTGACTCGGACTTCGACGGATCGTCTGGGCGCGTTGATGATTCGCCCGGCGACGAGTCCTCCCCGCCCAGCCCGCCGGCCATCTGGCTGACCTGCTGCACCCCCTGCATGACGCCTTGCGGTATCGACCCCAGCGCGCCCATCGCCTGCATCGGTATCTGCGCGGCCTGTCCGGCCATCTGCATCGGCATGCTCATCAGCTGACCCATCTGGTCCATGCCTCCAGCACCGCCCGCCGCCTGCGCGCCCGCGGCGGCCCCCGCGCCCGGCGCACCGGCTCCCGGGACGCCACCACCTGACGCTCCACCGCCACCCGGCGAGCCGCCCTGGCCGTCGAACTGCTGATTCTCGTACGCCTTCGCCAACTGCTCGTCGGTCTGCAGGTACTTCGCGGCTGCGTCCACGATGTCGGACGCCGTCTTGGTGGCCTCGGCCTTGATCTCCGGCAACCCCGTCTGAATGGGCGTCTCGATGCCAGGCAGGGCGCTCATGATCTTCAACGAGATGGGGTCGGCGCCAGCCGTCGTGAAGGGCGGCGGCGCAAGCGGGATGTCGCCTGCGGCAGAGAGCATCTCGTTGCCGAAACCCGACAACGACACCGGGTCAACGCCGAGTGTTTCAGGTGTCGTCACGAGCGCCTCCTCCTTAGAACCGGATGTTCCGCAGCACGTCGTACACACCGGCGATCCACAGCAGCAGCGGGATCACCGCGGCGATGGTCGCACCGTCGACGAGCTCCAGGATTCGCTTGGTGACGGGCGACATCCGTCGCACGCCGTCAGTGGCACCCACCATGATCAACGCCACGATGACGATCGCTACGTAACACAGGACGATCAGCCACGCCTGCTGCGGATACCACTGGCACAGCCGGGTCGTCACACCCGACGGGATGACGATGGCCGCCGCCAATAGCGCCCAGGCACACCACCGTTCGGCGTACAGCCGCGACCGGAAGCCGCAAACCGCCGTGACGAGGCCGGCGACGATGAGGCTGTGAACGAAGAAGTGTCCCTGCACGACGACCGCGACGGCACCCAACGCGAGCACCAGCGCACCGGCCGTCAGAAAGCCCACCAGCAGCTGCTTGGCCAGATGGCTGCGCTCGGTCAGTCGGGCGGCCGACTCCGGCACGGAGGCGATGATCGCCTGCCAGGTCGGTGACTCCTCTTCGGTGGCGTCGCGACTCGAAACCGGGTCCAGCAGTTCGTCATTGGTGACGACCTCGCCGGGCGCGGGAATCGGGGGCAGCGCGATCCTGGCCACCGCGACCGTCAGCTTCGCCGCGTTGGTCACCACGATGAGCCCAAACGCGATGGCGCCGGAAGGAACCCATTCCTGCCAGTCGTAGCCGTAGGCGATGCCCGCCGCCGTCGCCGCGACGGCCGTCACCGCCAGGAACGACGCCACCTCCGCACGCTTGCGCGGGCCGCCTCGCGTGGCCAGCACCAGCAGCAGCACCACGGCTGCGGCGCCGGCCAACTGCGGCGCACCCAGTCCTGCGGCACCGCGCGGCAACGGAACCGCCAGCGCCGCCGCGCCCGCGAGCAGCGGCATCGCCGCCACCAGCAGGCTCTCGGACATGTCGAGGTTGCCGTACCGCGTCTTCGACAGCATGCTGCCGCCGAGCACCGCGAGGCCGAGCACGCCGAGCGCCACCGCCCACCACCAGCTGTGCCCCGCGTCCGTCCACGCCTTCAGCGCGAGCCCCGTGATCACGAAGGCGACGATCGGAATCGCCAGCCCCACGAACCGATTCAGCGCGGTCCGGTCGAACTCCGGTGACTCGTCGAGCACCGCGATGGCGTCGATGACGTCCTCGACGAGCGGCCGATACCGCTCGGTCCGGGTCACCGACACCAACGTCAGCAGCGCACCGTCGACCACCCCCGACTCGTCGAGCGAATCGCTCGCCTTGATCGGCGGAGCGCCGGGGCGAGCGAACGCCCACTCCCCCTGCGCCTTGAAGTCGAAGCCCGCCAACACATCTGCCGGAGTGTCCTCCAGCAGGTCGGCCAGCACGGCGACCGTCTCGTCGATGTAGGTCTCGATCGC
Organism: Mycobacterium sp. RTGN6; assembly: GCF_033804605.1. Classification (NCBI taxonomy): domain Bacteria; kingdom Bacillati; phylum Actinomycetota; class Actinomycetes; order Mycobacteriales; family Mycobacteriaceae; genus Mycobacterium; species Mycobacterium sp. RTGN6. The sequence goes on along the minus strand of NZ_JAPZKZ010000002.1, from coordinate 466,530 downwards.
CGCCGCCGCAGGCAGCACCAGGTCCGTCATGCGACGACCCGTCAGGATCGTGACCCGCGTCGTCGACGGCCGTCCGGGCGTGACGCCCGGCGTGCTGGTGGCTGCGGCCGTGGTGGTCAACGCCGTTCGAGCCGGTCGAAGTCGTCGGACAGCGCCGCGGCCAGTTCGGTGATCCGCCTCCTGAACGTGTCGGATAGCAGCTCGAGCTGGATCTCGGTACCTGCGGCGATGTGCTTGTCGTGTGGCAGCACGATGACGCGGCCCGGCGGAACGTGCCGTTCGAACTGCTGCACGAGGTCTTCGACGTCGATGTTCGGCTTGCCGGGCACGACGTGGTTGATCACCACGCAGGAACGGCCGAGCAGATCCTGATATCCGTTCTGCCGCAACCAGTCCATGGTCACCGCCGCCTGGCGGGCACCGTCGATGGACGCGCTGGCCACGATCACCAGACCCGCCACGGTCGACAGCACGCCGCGCGACGCCGGCTGGAACAGCCCGGCTCCGCAGTCGGCCAGCACGAGGTTGTAGTACCGCGAGACGACGTCGACGGCGCCCTTCCAGTCGTCGTCGTTGAACTCACGACGCGCGCCGCTGTACTCCTCGGAGGACAGCACCTCGAGGTTGGAGCCATTCATGCTGGTGTACGCGCGAATGTCGTTGTAGCGGTTCAATTCCTTGTCCGACAACAGGTCCGCGATGGTCGCGGCGGACTGCCGTCCCGCGCGATCGGCGAGGTTGCCGCCGTCGGGATCGGCGTCGACGGCCAGAATCCGGTCGCCCCGGATCTTGCTGAGCGTGGACCCGAGCCCGACCGTCACGGCGGTCTTGCCGACGCCGCCCTTCAGCCCGAAGACGCCGATCTGGTACGAATCGCGGGCGTTGCGCCGGATCCGTGCATGCAGGTCCAACTCGTAGAGCTCGTCGGGAGACAGCCCGAGGTTGATCCGGGTCAACATGTAGATGATGTGACGCCACCCGCGCTGGGACGGCATCTTGACCGCGGATCGCACGCCGACGTGTGAAAGTGCGTCGATGGCACGGTGATTGCCGATGCTGGCCGCCGACGTCGGCACGGGTCCGGACGCCTGCTGTTGCGCGGAGGTGCCCCACACGACGCCGCGACTCTCCGGCGGCGCTTCGATGAAGTGCTGTGAGGGCGCCGGGGTGGGAGCCGGACGAGCTTGCGGTGCGGTCGCCGGTCGCGGCTGTTCGTACCGCGCGCCGGCGGAGGTGGGGGCTTGAGGCGCGCGCATCATGCCGTTCTGCACGCGCTGCTGGCCGGTGCCTTGGGTGGGCCGCAGCTGGCTGGTGATCTCTGCCGCGCGTGGAGGCGGCGCCGTCGCGGGTGCTGCGGCGGCCTGTGTCGGCGGCGGGGTCATGGGCATCGGCCCGGACGGCGCGTCGCCGCGCCCCGTCTTGACGGGCATCGGTGCGGAAGCGCCGCCGGCCACGATGTCGCGGTCGACGTTCGCTGTCTCCTCTTCGGACTGTGCTGGATCCGAGGAGTGGAAGAGCCGGTCATAGTCGGCCGACATGGAAAACCTCTTAACGTGAGTTCATGCGGAGCGCACGTGAGGTGGGCGAGCCTGACCACTGGCCGGGCGCGCCCACCCTCCGTGCTCAGCCGTGTTAGGCGAACATACCGGTCACGCCGGCTTCGGTCTGCGCCATGGTGGAGCCGGCCTCGCTGATGGTCGCCGCCAGGTTCTGCAGCGCGTTGTTCAACTCGAGCGACGTGGAATCCCAGCGGGTCTGGACGGCCTGGTAGGCCTCCGAGCCCGAGCCACCCCAGATGGCGCCCAGGGCCGCCAACGACGCCTTGCCCTCGTCGAGCAGACCCGCGGTGGTGGCCACGGACCCCTGGATCTCGCCGGAGCCGCCCTCGATGCCTGCGAAGTTCCAAAGCTGTTCACTCATGTTCTATGTCTCCGTTCTAGGTATGGGTAGGTGTGGTCAGAGGTTCATCGCGCTGGACAGGGTGGACGTCTGGTCCTCGTCCGTGGAGGTGTACTGCGTGCCCGAGGTGTGGATGTTGGCCGAAATGTCGTTCAACTCCTGGACCTGACGGGCCGCCGCCTCGTGGAAGCGGACGAGCGCGGCCTGAGCAGCCATGCCCGCTTGCCCGTGCCACTGACCCGCGAGCGAACCGGCGGTGGACTCGACCTGTGCGATGACGCCCTTGAGCTCTCCGGAGATGCGCTCGAAGTTGGCTGCCTCCTTGGCGAGGACAGCGGCATCGGTATTCATCTGTGCCATCGTTGTTTACCTTTTCTCTTTTCCTGTGTCCTCACCACGGGAAAATGGCGAGTCCTTCCGCCCCCTCGGGCCGGGAAGTCTTTGTCGTGACGACCTACCAGTCGTCTTCTTCGTCCTCGCCGGTGTCGTAGGCGAGCAGCGTCGGCGTTTGAAGTCCCGGACGGGACCCGCCGTCCTTCTTGTTGTGGCCCATCATTCCCGGGCTTCCAGACCCGGAGCCGACGGGCGCGAGCCCGGCGGTGTTGGACCCGGCCCCCGCACCGGGCATCGACTTGGGGGACATCTCGGTGTTGCCGATGAGGTTGGCCATCATCGGCGTGCGCGACATGGTTCCGCCCGCGCCGGGCACCGACGCCGCGCGCACCAAGCCGGCGCCGGAACTCAGCCCGGACCCGCCGGCCAGCGGATGGTTGGACAGTGGGCTGGCTCCCATGAGGCCCATCTGGGCCTTGTCGGAGCCCGCGCCGCTGAACATCGACGTCAACTGCTGCATCGGCGCCATCAATTGCTGCATCGGCTGCGAGACCATCTGAGTCGCTTGCTGCGGAAGCTGGATCAGCGTCGATCCCAGCTGCGACGCCATCTGAGTGGCCATCTGGACACCCTGCTGTGCGCCTTGCTGCATGGGATTCTGCTGAGCGTTCTGCGCGCGCTGCGCCGCGCCCTCGCCCCGCGTCGCGGCCATGTTGGCCTGGCTGACCATGTTGCCGGTGATCAGCCCGATGGACTCGACGGTGGCCTGGGCGCCGACGTGGGCGAAGGACGCCTCGCGCATCGCCGCGCCAGGCGCCATGGCCGCGACCTGTCCGATGGCCCCGGATGCCGTGCCCTCCCCGACCCCGGGGATGACGATCGGCGTCATCGGCAGGATCGGTTCGAACAAGGTGTTTGCCGTGGTCTCCATTTGGTAGGCGTCCATGACGAATGCCGCCTGGTTCCACATGCGGATGAGATAGTCGGCTTCGTTGAGTCCGATCGGGATGGTGTTGATGCCGAAGAAGTTGGTGCCTTCGAGGATGCCGTGCGTGATGTGGTTCTGCTCGATCTCCACCAGCGGTGGCGTGGTCGCCAGCGCCAACGCATAGGAGTTAGCTTGAGCGATCGCCTGCATCGCCCGCTTCTGCGCCTGCATGGACGTCGTCCGAAGCCACACCACCATCGGCATGGTGGCCGACACCGCGCGCTCGCTTGCTGAGCCGGACCAGGCCGACGTGAGAGCGGCCAGGCTGGCCATCAATTCATCGGCCTGAGTCTCGAGCAGGATTGCGAACGCTTCCCACCCGGCGGCGGCCTGAAGCATGGGCGCCGGACCGGCGCCGGCCATCAGCCGTCCCGTGTTGAGCTCTGGCGGCATTGCGTGCCAGAGCATGGTGGGAATTGCGGGCAATGCAGTCATGATTTGCTGGGAGCTAGTTCCGATTCAGACAGTTGATAAATGTATGACTACAGGACGGCGGCGTTGGCGCCGTCGACAGCGGTGTAAATGCCCGACACCTCGGCGTATGCGGCACCGGCCCGACTGAGCTCCTCCTGCGCGAACGCATTCAGTGCGGTCGACTCAAGGCCCTCGGTGGCGAACGCCAGCGCGGCCTGCGCCGAAATCTCGTCGGCACCCGCCGGCAGCAAGGCCGTAACCTCGGCTGATGCGGCAGTACCGCCAGCAAGTCCACGGGCGGCGTTCGCGACGACCTGGGCACCAATGGCCGCAGCTGCGGGGTTGTGGGACATGGGTTGCATTGCGAATACTCCTTATGTAATTCGAAGGGTTAACTTCACGGCAGGGCCGGGAGCGCAATGACGATCCATCGTCCGCATTGATCGTCCCCCGATCCGTTTGCTAATTCGTCGCCGTCAGCGTTGCTGAACGTCTTGCGAGAAATATTACCGGCCCGTCGGGGGTGCTGCAGACACTTCTTCTTCGGGTGGGTCCACGTAGGCCGCCTGGATGACTTCCTTGCCGTCCGGAGACACCAAAAATGCCTGGCCAGGCGGCCGCCGCTTCACCTTGATCTCGCTGGACGGGAAGTCCGTCTTCTCGCCCGAGAGGAACATCGTGGGCGACCCAGCCCCGTACGCGGCGCCCACGAACTTGTCCATGGTGGCGCGATGCGCCTGACTCATCTGGCACGTCACGACGACGTGCAGGCCGATGTCGGCGGCGGCGGGAAGTAGCGGTGCCAGCGGCCCCATCGGCGGCATCACGCCGCTGGCCGCGACGATCATGTGCCAGTCGTCGACGAGCAGTACGACGTCGGGGCCCGTCCACCACGACCGCGCCCGTAGCTGGGCCGTCGTCAGGTCCGGAGGCGGAAGCCGCTTCTGCAGGTTCATCGCCAGCGCCTTGATCGCCTCCTCGAGCGACGCGTTGTTGCGGTTGACGCCGCCAGCGTCGAGCAGATGGCTCTGCGGCACCGCGTCGAGCAGGCCCGACCGGTAGTCCGCCAGCATGAAGCGCACCTGCGACGGGCTGTTGCGCGCGCAGATCGCCGAAGCGACCGCGTGTGCGATGCGCGTCTTGCCCGACTTCGGCGCCCCGAACACCAAGAGATGCGGCGACGTATGCATCGGGCTGTACGCCACCGACAGGTCGGACTCGCGGATGCCGATGGGAACCGTCCACCGGGTGCGGTAGTCGGACTCCGGACCGGGCGGGTGCGGGTCGAGCTCGTTGAGGTAGATGCGGTCGGGAAGCACGCGCACCTGCGGCGCCTGGTCCGTGTGCAGCGTGCTGATGTGCTGCACCGCGGCCGAGATCGCGGGCACCATGTTCAGGGCGCTGTGGACGCCGTCGAGCCGCGGCACGCCAATCATCAGATGGTGCTTCTCCAGCGAGATCGCGCGGCCGGGACGGTTGGCCGGAATCTCGCGCGTGATGCGGTCGATCTGCGTCTCGTTGACGTCGCCGAGCCGGAACTCGACCTTCGTGCCCAGGTAGTCGCGCACGCGCGCCTTGAGCTCCGTCCAGCGCGGCGTGGAGATGACGGTGTGCACGCCGAACGCCAGGCCCTGGCCCGCGATGTCCTGCACGACGGGCTCCAGGTCGGGGAACTCGGCGACGAACGCCGGCCACCCGTCGATCACCAGGAATACGTCGCCGAAGGGGTCGGCGAACGCCGGGTGGTTCGGGTCGTCGCGCATCTGCCGGTAGGTGGCGACCGAGCCCACCCGGTGCTGCTTGAACATCGCTTCGCGTTGACGGAGTACGGCTTTGATCTCGGCGACCATGCGGTTGACCCGGTCGGGTTCCGAACGCGTCGCCACGCCGCCCACGTGCGGCAGGTCCTCGAGGTACATCAACCCGCCGCCGCCGAGGTCGATGCAATAGAACTGCACCTGCCGCGGCGTGTGCGACGCGGCCGCCGACAACAGCATCGTCTGCAGGAAGGTCGACTTGCCCGTCTGGGGTGCACCGCCGATAGCGATGTTGCCGCCAGCGGCGGAGACGTCGATGCCCCAGACCTCTTGGCGGTGCCTGCGCGGCTCGTCCATGATGCCGAGCCCGAAGCGCAGCGGTTGACGCTGGTCGCGCTCGACGAGCTCGTTGACCGGCACGGGATCGGTCAACGGCGGCAACCACATTCGGTAGGCGCGGATCTCACCGGTGGTCAGTTGGTTGAGCACGACTTCGCGCAGCACGCGCTGTTCTGGTTCGATGCTCATGTCTCGACTCTCACGTCATCGCCTCCGCAATCGGCGCCGCCGTGAACGCGTGGATGCGCACCCGACTCTGGGCGGCGTGGCGCGGCGCAGGCTCCCCTAGATCGTCCACGGGCTCGGTGGGTACGTAGTTCACGCCGGTGTAGACGCTTTGGAACTTCACCGGATCCTCCATGCCCACCCGGACGAATCCGACGCCGCTCTCCTTGTTCGTGATGTATTGCGCCTCAGGCGTTCCGATCACGGCCTTGGACTCAGCGGAGCTCGTGGTCCGCAGCGCGATGCGATAGGTCAGGTTGGGCTCGAGCTTGTCGATGCGCACCCCGCCGGTGTTCAGCGACTGCGTCGCCAGCAGCAGGTGCACGCGCAACGATCGACCGACGCGGCAGATGCGATCGAACAGCTGGATGAAGTCGGGATGGTTCTGCAGCAGCTCCGCGAATTCATCGACGACGACGAAAAGCGTTGGCAACGGCGGGAGCTCGGCACCCCGCTCGCGATGCTTCTCGTACTCCGCGACACCCGAGAGCGCACCCGCGGCGCCGACCTGGATGCCCGCCTGACGGAGTATCGACTGCCGACGGTCCAGCTCGCCGGTGAGCACTTCGCCCATCCGGCTGACCAGCTCGGCTTCCTCCTCCATGTTGGTGACGACGGCCGCGGTGTGGGGCAACTTCTCCATGCCGAGGAACGTCGAGCCGCCCTTGAAGTCGGTGAGCAACAGGTTCACCTGATCGGGGTGGTGCGTGGCGGCCAGCGAAAGGATCAGCGTGCGAAGGAATTCCGACTTGCCCGAGCCTGTCGTTCCGATGAGCATGCCGTGCGGCCCGGCCCCGAACTCCGCGCCTTCCTTGATGTCGAGGTACATGATGTCGCCGGTCTTGAGCTCGTGGCCGAACGGCACCTTGAGCCGGTCCCGGTCGGTGTCGGTGAACATGCGCCACCGGCTGGGCGTCACCTCCTCGATCGTCTGCGCTCCGACGATCTGGTGCCACTCGGTGGCGACCTTCTTCTGCACCCGGATGCTCTTGTCGATGATGGTGCCCGTGATCGACCACCCGGCGAGCTTGCGGGCGATCCGTCCGGCCTGCTCGGGCGTCATGCGATCGGACGAGCTGGTGACCAGTCGGAACGATTGGCTCGGCATCCAGTCGTCGGCGGTGCCGTCGGCGTCCACCCTGATCCGGTAGGACGATCCGCGTTGGTTGCCCAACGTAATCACGGTGACCCCGGCCCGCCCGTCCACGGGGAAACCCGCCTTGCCGCCGGTCAAGTCGATCACCACGACGTACGGTCCGCTCGGGACGGCATCGGCGGTGTGCGGCCCGCGCGCCGTCAGGTCCGACAACCCGTCCGGGCGCGTGAACACCAGCCTCGTTGCGCCCGCGGCGTCGGTGTCCGTCTGATGCTGAACGTGCGGCAACCACTTCAGCCACGCCCACGTCGGATCTTCGGGGTTCTCGGTCAGCACCCGGATTTGAAGCAGGTCCGGCGGATGGAAGACGGCCAGGTGACAGATCATGGCGGTCAGCAGAGCGGCGGATCCGTCCGGATCGCCACCAACGGCGATCGTCGGAAACGTGCGCAGCTGAAGGAGTTTCGGGCAGTCGTGGATCAGACCATGGGTACGCAGGAACTTGGTGAGCCACATGTGGCTGACCGGTTCGAGGTGCGGTTGCGGTGCGGCCTGCGGCCCCGCGAGCTCACCGCCGACGTTGGGCTTGAGCAGGCGGTCGACGGCGGGCTCGGTGCCCAGCCCGATTCGGGTCGCCGCGTAGAAGTCGGTGCTGGTCTGACGCGACCACTGCCGATTGGTCCCGATGAGCGACAACAGGTCGTCGGGGTGCGGCGCGTGGTAGTTGAAGAACGCCACTTGTGCTGCGGCAGAAGATGTCACGCGGGTGCGCAGTCCGGAGAGGTAGCGCAGGTACTCCTTGCGATCGGCGTTTATCTCGGGGACGCGCTTGCCGCCGGGACCGCCGCCCGCCATGAATCCGACCGTCGCCATGATCATCATCAGCGGCATCATCAGCATGTACGGCGAGAGCTGCCGGATGCCGGTGAACATCATGATCGCGATCATGCCGATCATGCCGCCACCCATCACCCACGGCAGCATCTTCTGAATGCCCGACGCGGGGATCTCCACGCCGAGGTCGTCCGGCGGCGTCACGTTGATCTCGCCCGGCGTCAGCCGCGGCCCCCGCTTGATGGTCGGCGTGAACTTCTTGGTGGTCATCAGCCTCCTGCCACGGGTACTGGTGAGTTGCCGTCGGGGACCTTGCGTGGACTGGGATCGGCTGGCAGCGTGTCGTGTTCGAGCAGGGCCGCCTGCTTGGACAGCACGGGCCCGTCGACCAGCAGGCCGACCACCTGCCACGGCGCGGTCACCGGGGCGTTGAGCCCCAACATCCTGGCCGTCTCCTCGTTGGGCAGTCCGTACCGGACGCCCTGCGGATCGATGTAGTACAGGCTCTCGCCGTAGCGCGGATCGGGCGACTGCAGCCGGATGAACTGCCCGCCATTGATGAAGACCGTTGAGTTGCCGCCGATCTGGTCGATGCCCGTGTTCAGCGCACCCGCGGGAATGGGTAGGTGGCGACCGCTGATCACCGCGGTCTTCGGGCTCTGGTCACCCGGCTCGCGTTGCCACGACCAGCACAGCGCGGGCGCTTCGTCGCGCAGGACGATGTCGAGGGGTTGGTCGGGCAACGGTGACGTATACACCTGCTCGGTGACCTTGGCCACGTCGCTGGATTCGACTGCCGGCGGTGAAATCAGCCCGAACGAATTGGTGGCGCGCAGCGCCGCAGCGGTGGTGTCGTTGACCTTCGCCACTCCGTCGGCCAACACCACGTACTTCTGGTCACCTGAGTCGGTGACGGTCTGAAAGACGCTCCCGATCACCAGGTTCGGCGGAAGGCCAAGGGAATTCGGCGCTCCCATCGCGCCGATGGCGGACAACTGCCACGGTCCGGCGTTCGGGATCGCGTTGAACAGCCCTTCGGAGACGGGCGTGGACTTCGACGTCACCGGGATGCCAACCGCCGACGTGACGGCGCGGTCGGTCAGGTCGATGGCGTGCCTGCCGTTCTCGGTGACCAGCCAGTCGCCGCCCTTGTACGAGACCAGCAGGCCTTGATCGGGCCGCATCGGTCCGACCGACCCGTCGGACACCAACGGCAGCAGGATCACCGACGGTTCGATCGCGGGTGCGATGCTCTCGGGCTTGGTGACGGTGTCGCACAACGTCCACATCGATTCGGGCGTGGTCGCCACCGGGGTGGCGTACGGCGCACCCGGGATGCCGATCGGTTGACCCTTTGGCATGCGGTTCAACTCTTCGGACTTGACGGCGCTGGGATTGCCCGGGTTGCCCAGCACCAGCCGCGCGGACGTCAGGTTGTACACCGGATGAAGCTGACCGTTGCCGGGCATCACCACGTAGAGCTGATTGGTGGTGCGGTCGACCAGCAGGCTGTCGCCGCCGCGCTTGCCGAGTGGCTTGAAGTACGCCAGAAGCATTGCGCCCAAACAGATCAGTACCGCGACGACGATGCCGATCGACACCGCACGGCTGTAGAACTGCAGCGGATCGTCGAACATGCGGGTGTCACGCCGCACGATGGCGTGTTCGACGCGGCGGAGCAGGAAACGCCAGCCACTGACTTGAACCTTGGTGGTGAGTCGGAATCCAGCCACGTCACTCGCCGACGTTCAGTCGCCCGTGGACGGCGTCGATCGCCGCAGCCATGTCTTCGCCGGTGATCTCGCTGAGCTGCTCGACGCCGAGACTGTCGAAGTCGACGGACCGCGCCAACCTCATGTCGCGGCGTTGCTCGCCGCCCTCCACCAGCTGGCGTGCATACCGTCCGTTGCCTGCGATGTCGAGCGCCGGCTTGCCGTTGAGCGATTGCTGGAACAGCGACGTCGCGGCCTCGAGCACGCGCTTGGCCGCCTCGTCGCTGAGTATCGAATCATTGCCCTTGGCAAGCACTTCGGCGATCTCGACGATCTCGCTTGGCAGGTACGAGTCGAAGTCGATCCGATTGGAGAACCGTGAGCGCAGACCGTCGTTGCTCTCGAGCAGCCGGTCGATGTCGGCGCTGTATCCGGCGATGATCACCACCAGCCGGTCGCGATCGTTCTCCATGCGCGCCAGCAGCGTGTCCAACGCCTCGGTGCCGAACGGGTCGGCCCGGCCGTCGCGTTCCTGAACGAGCGTGTACGCCTCGTCGATGAACAGCACCCCACCCACGGCGCGGTCGATGGTGCGCGACGTCTTCACCGACGACTGGCCTTCGTATTCCGCCACGAAGTCCTTGCGCGACGTCTCGACGAGCTTGGGCTCGGCGATGACGCCGAGCCCCGCCAGGATGTTGGCCACCACCCGGGCGATCGTCGTCTTGCCGGTGCCCGGCGGACCGGCGAAGATCATGTGCTTGGACTGCTGCGCGACCTTCATGCCGCGGGCTTCTCGCACCCGGGCCATTTGCGTTGCCGCGCGGTACCTTTCGATCTGCTCCTTGACCCTGCTGAGCCCGATCTGGCGGTCCAGTTCGGCCTCGGCGTCGGCCAGCAGCTGCTCGCGACCGGAGTTGTCGGCGACCGTGCTCGACGGATCCCATTGATCGGTGCGGGAGGCGATCTTCTCCGGGGTGACGGTAACCAGCCGGGAGTTCGGATCCTTCAGCGCTGCCGAGACCTTCGGCTCCGGGTGCGTGGCCTGCAACCACTCGAGCAACGCGACCGCGGACTCCTCGTTGCCCTGGCTGCGGCGCGTCATGGCCAGGTACCAGGCGATGGCGACGGCGCACGCCTCACCGGCCGGCGACGAATTCGACTCGGTCAGCCGTCGTTCCGACTCGGTGAACAAGCCCAGGTTCGCCGCGGCTACCCCGTGCGCGACGCCTGCCGCGGCGCCAAGGAACTTGTCGGGCCACGACGTCGCCCCGCGGACCTCATCGATGACGTCGGTCCACCGTTCGGCGGCGGCGTAGATCACCGCCTTGACCCACGAGACGAGGTGCTCGGCGCCCGCAGCGGGCACGTCCTCCAACGCCTCCATCGCGTCGGCGAAGTTGCCCTCGGTGGCCTCGTGAACGGCGAAGCCCAGCGTGATCGCCAACGGCGAGATCACCGGATAGGTGATGTCGCCGAACAATCCCCCGATGTGAACGCGCGCGTTGAGCGTGTTCATCGAGAGTTCGGCCGCACCCGCCAAACGTCCGAAATTGGCGCGGGAGTACCACGCGCGAAAGAGCGTGACCCGGTCGGTGTCACCGCACCGGATACGTCCGATCCATGCGTCGCAGGCGGTTTCGTCGACGCCGGTGATCTCGGTGAACATCTCGAGGGATCGCGTCGGCGAACTCGCCAGCATGCCGACGGCGCTGCCGAACAGTCCGGCAAGTTGCTCACTCATGGTCACCTCCGTAGCGCTCGGCGAAGACGGCCGCACGGGCCGCGATGGCTTGTTCGGGGGACGGGAGGTCGAGGTCGCGTTCGAGGAAGTCGCGTGTCGCGACGTCGTCGTGGCCCTGTTGGCGCATGCCTTCGAGCATGAAGGAGTACTGCGCGGCGCGGGCGTCCTGGGTGGCCAGCCGGGCGACCACGACGATCTCCTCGGCGAGCATGGACTCTGTCAACGTGGTTACCTTCGGCGATAGGTCGATCTGCTGGACGCGTCCGTCCATGAACGTTGTCACGGTGACGGTTCCGGGAGGATTCGTCACGGAGAACACTGGCACGGGAAGTTCGTCGTCGCTCACTCCGTCGCCACCCACCACGTAGCCACCGAGCGCGTCGAGGTCCGACGTGTCAGATCGTACGGGGGGCGAGAAGTCCAGTGCGGCCGCGAGATCGTCGTGATCGTCGTCGGAACCGCTCGGCGGAGTGTCGTCCACGAAGGGGAGTGCCTTTCTCAGTCCGGGTACGAGGCGTCTGTGGTGGCCTGGTCGAACCACGAGCCCGAAGGGAGGAAGGCGAGCAGCCCGTCGAGTGCCCGCTGCAGGTTCTCGGGAGTTCCTGGCAGGAAGCTGCCGTACAGCTCGCCGTTGACCTTGCGGGGAAGCGAGACGATTCGACCTTGGCGCGCCTCGAGTACCCCCGCGGCGGCGTCGGCCTGGGTGGAGGTTCCGCCGGGATGGCGTTCGGTGGCGGTGAGTTCCACCCAGCTCTTGGGTTCGTTGATCAGGTCGGCGTACTTGCGCGCCGAGACGGGGTCAATGCCGAACTGCGTCAACTGGTTTGCGGACGTGGCCTCGGCCACTTTGCTCGCGACGGCGGTCATCGGCTCGACGTCGACGGGTGTTCCCGGCCCCAGCACGACGTTGACCATGCCCGCCAAACCCACTTGCGGTGCGACGCGCTGCAGTACCAGCATGTCGCCGTCACGCGCGGCGACCACGTGCCGCTCGCCCTTGCGACACACCACGAACCGCACCATCTTGCCGCCCACGTCGCGGCGCCACCACCGGCCTTCCAGTGTCCGGTCGGCGCGACTGAGCGTGTCGATCATTGCGGCGACCTCCGGGTGCGGCGTGCCGAACACGTCCAGCACGCCCTGGGCGGTCAAGTCGCGACCGACCTGCTCCCAGACAACGTCGCGCAGTTCGAGTTGCGGGATGTTCGGTCGGATACCCAGCGCGGTCGGAAACTCCATCAGGTTGAGTCGGTCTGCGATGACGAGGATGCCGTCGATGGTCAGCTCGACGGCAACGACGTCATCGAGGTGGGAGGTGCCTGCTCCGGTTCCGCTCACGACTCAACCCCCTAACTCGGCCGCATTTGACGTGTGACGCGGCCACCGACTTCTCGATCGGTGAGCTCGTAGTTCGCCGCTGACTGCGTCAGCCGGTGCTGCGTCTTCCGTGACTCCCGCTCCAGCTTGCCGCCAGCGGTGCGGCGGGCGTGCTCCACGGCCGCGACGGCAGCGGCGGTGGACGACGAGATGGTGCCGTGCGTGGACGCCACCCACGCACCGACGCCGTTGACTGCGTCGGTCGCGGATCCGATCACCGCCGCGGCCTCGCCCTGCTTGGCCGCCAACTCGCCCAGGTGCGCGACCAGCACACGCAGCTCGGTAGACATGTGAAAACCCCCTCCGAAAATCTATCTTGCTATGTCGTTGTGGTGGGCGGCACCACGATCGAACGATCTCGATCCAAGGTAACCGTCATCGGCGTCGCCAGCCGCTCGGGATCGACGTCGAACTCCACGTGAATGGGTGCCCGGCCGCCGGCCTGGGCACCCGGTGCCGCCTCTGGCCCGGTGTCCTGTTCGGCGTCCGGTATGCCGTCGCCGTCCTCGTCCTTCGCTGGGTCCTCGAGCTCCTTCTCCCGGTCCTCGGCGTCCTTCTCGTCGCGGGCCTGCTGTGCGGCCCGCTGGTCCAACGCGCGCTGGACGGCGGCTTGGATCAGCTGACCCAGCATCGCCGCCCCGCCCGCGCCTGCGGGCGCACCGCCGGGCGCCGAAGGCAGCCCGCCCATTGCGGCAGGGACGCCGCCCGCCGCGGCGGGACCGCCGCCCGTCATCGGCGCCGCGGGCACCGCAGGGGCCGTCATGCTCGGGACCGCCGCGGCAGGCGGCGGGACGCTCGCGGGCCCGCCACCGCCGGAAGGTGCTCCACCGCCACCGGACGAGCCCCCACCCCCGCCGTCCGACCCGCCGCCGCCCGGCGCGTCGGTGGGGCCTTCACCGGGGGAATCACGGGGAGGTGCCTCGTCGCCGTCGGGCGGCCCGTCCTTCGGATCCTCGCCCGGGTCGCCGGGAGGTGGGGGTGGCGGCGACATCGGCGCCACGTCACCCGTCGACCGACCGACTTGCTCGTAATGACCGACCAGCCCCTGCACGGCCGCGGCGTTGACGCTGACCTCGTCCGAGAGCGACGCGAGCTCCATCGCGCTGGAACCCACCGCGGCGATCACGCACTGCGTCTCGGCCGCTGCCTTCATCGCGGGCCCGATCCCGGGGATGAGGCCCAGCTTGAACGTGGTGAGTCCGACGTCTGCGAGCCAGTTTGACTGGTCGTCGAGCTTGCCCCGGTGATAGCCGACCTGGAAGGCCTCACGCGCGATCACCGTCTGTACTTGGCGGTCGAGCCCCGCCATCGTGACCGTGCGGCCTTGCTGCCTGCGGTTCGATGTCGCGTAGGCGTCGGCGCCGCTGCCCGTCCAGTCGTCGGTGGGTTCGGCCGTCGCCAGCACGTCCGACGCGTCGCGGAACCGCTGACCGCCCTGGCCGAACTGGTCACCGTCGTCGGGTTTACCGGTGCCCGTGGTGCGGCGCATCCCGGCGATGATCACTTGGCCGCCTTCGAGGATCGGGGAGTTCGCCGCCCGCAGCAACTTGTCGACGATTGGCCCCGCAGCGTCGACGGCCTCGGCGAAGCCTTTGCCAGCGTCGACTATCGCCCCGCCGATGTCCTCGACCGCGTCCAAGAACCCCATACGTGTTCACCCCTTCGCCGGATGTGAGCCTACCAGCGGATTCGAGCCCTCCAGTGCACGAATTTCGCCACAGGCCGTCGGCTGGCCGGGCACCGCATTGCATTCCCGATACCGCTATCTACCTGGACCGTTGTGCAGATTACCGCGCGGCACACGGTATGGATCGATGGAGTGCGCGTGGAAACCGACACCGTCGGCCTCCGCCCCTCCCGCAGCGCACCGAGGGCCGCGACAACCGCTCCTCGGCGCGCTCGGGCCGGGTGGTCCACGGACGATTCAGCGCGCTGAACATGTTTGCTGAACGCTGACTTGGCCCGCGAAGTTGCACGTGGCTGGACCGCCACCGGCGCGGCGTAGTTGATACTTGGGTGAACCGAAAGTCGCGTCGTCTATCCGACGGAGAGGAGCAGTGGTGCCGTGAGCGACCGCGACGACGCCCTGCGCAAGGACTTGGGCTGGACGGGTCCGGAGGAAACCGACTACGAACCCGCGCCGGTCGAGCCCGCGTTCACGCCCGCAGTGACGCCGCTGCCCACCCGTCCGCCCGTCGACTTCGTGCCGTCGGACCCGACACCGCCCGACGCTGCACCGCCGGAACCCGGTCCGCCGCCGGAACCCCCACCGCCCGTCCCGCCGCGTGAGCCCGAGCGCACTGCCGGCCCCCCGCGTCCAGGTCCGCAGCGCTACGGCCCCCCGCCGGGGACGCCGCGCGACACCGGCCCGCTCAACGCGCCAAACCGGCCCGAACCGCCGCCGCCACCACCGCGACAGTGGAATCAGCAACCCAACTGGCCTGCCGCACCACCGCCACAACAACAGCAACCCCAGGGACCGCGCCCCGCCGCGCCGCCCAGCCCCGGACAGCCGCCCTACGCCGGCTGGTCCCCGGGTCCGAACGCACCCGACAATCGCACCGCGCCCGCGCCGCCGACGGGGTCCTACGCCGACCGCATCCGGGCCGACGACCTGGTGCCGTCGCGTCGCACCCCGCCGTCGACCGGCTGGCGCCGCGTGCTGTTCCGCGCCTCGTTCGGGTTGATCAACGTAGGACAGTCTCCCGAGGAGGCTCGCCAGGCCGAGCTCGAAGCCCGCATCAAGGCGGTGCTCCGCGGCCACTACAAGGTCGGCGTGATGGGCAAGGGCGGCGTCGGCAAGACAACGATGTCGGCGAGCATCGGGTCGATCTTCGCCGAGCTGCGTCAAGAAGACCGCGTCGTCGCGATCGACGCCGACACCTCATTCGGCAAGCTTGGTAGCCGGGTCGACCCCAAGGCGATGGGCTCGTACTGGGAGCTGGCATCCGACCAACACCTGGAGACGTTCGCCGACGTCCGAAGCAGGGTGGGCAACAACGCGGCCGGCCTGTTCGTGTTGGCCGGCGAGGCCAGCCCGGCGCGCCGACGGGTGCTCGACCCGGCGATCTACCGCGAAGCGACCTCGCGCCTGGACCGCTACTTCACGATCTCGATCATCGACTGCAGTTCGACCATGGACTCCCCCGTCACGCAGGAGGTGCTGCGCGACCTCGACGCGCTGGTCGTGGTCTCCTCGCCGTGGGTCGACGGGGCGGCCACCGCCGGGCAGACGATGGACTGGCTGGCCAACCGCGGGCTGAACAGCCTGCTGCGCCGAACTGTGGTGGTACTCAACGACTCCGACGGACACGCCGACAAGCGCACCCGCGGAATCCTCGCCCAACAGTTCGCCGGGCAGGGGCAGGCCGTCGTCGAGGTCCCGTTCGACGGACACCTGCGGCCCGGCGGCGTCATCGCGGGCACCACCGAGCTGTCGCCGGCGACGCGACGGAAGTTCATCGAGATCGCCGCGGCGCTGGCCGAGCACTTCCCGGCCAACGACGACCGCGGCCGCGACCGGCACTGACCGTCAGTCCAACTGGGCGAGCAGGCCTTCGATCAAAGCCGCCGACGGCGCAGCAACTGGCCGCTCGGATTCGGCCTCGGCGATGGTCTCCTCGGGTACACCGGCGGCCTGCGCGGTCTCGCCGATCGTCAGGTTGGCGCGGCGGCGCGCCGCGTACAGCCGCTGGCCCAGCGTCGCGGCGGGCGCGGTCGCAGCGAGCATGGTGAGCTGGTCGAGTTCGCGCCGCACCATGCTCAACGCCTTGATCAGCGGCGGCGTGACGCGGCCGATGCGGGCCGCCCTGGCCGCCACGGCTTCCAGCTGGCGCAGGTCGGCCAGTATCGCGGTGACCCGCGGCATGAAGTCCGCGTCGTTGCACGGAGGCAGCGAATCGATGGTGCCGCCAAGGGTATTCACGGCGGCTTCCACGGCCTGCGCGATCAACGGCGCTTCGTCGGCGACCGCGGCGACTTGCACGCTCGGAGCGGTAGGCGCGCCGCCACCGCCCTGACGGAGTTCGGAGATGGTGCCGGGCGGCCACTGAAGGACTTCCTCGAGCTTGGTCCGCGTGCGCTCCCGCGGCCAGCTCCGCCCCTTCTCGAAGGCGATGAGCGCGCCCGCGTTGATGATCCCGTCGCCGGCCAGGCTGCGCTGGCTGATGTCCAGCTCCCGCCTGCGTGCGGCGGCGGCCGCCCCGGCCCGCACCATGCCAGGGTCCAGTAGGACGGTTGACTCGTCGTCGTCGGTGGCGGGCCCCACCACGGCGGTGAGCTCGGAATCCGGGTCGACGCGACCGCGCGCCGCCATCGGGGTCACCTCGAACCGCACCGTGGGCCCGGCCACTGGGTCGCCGAGCCGCGCCGTCAGCCCGTCGGTGATCGAGATGGAATGCGCGCGCGAACTCCCGAGGAACATCCCGTTCACGCTCGTGTCGACCGCGCGCCAGGTCCCGTCGACGAGCTCCAGCCGCACGTGCACGCGGGATATCCGCGGGTCGTCGATCTGTACCTGGGCATGCGGGTCACGCCCGATGGTGGCCGCCCCCGCCCGCGGCGAAATGACGTACGAGGACCGCTCGGTCCGAACGACCAGGGAACCCGGTTCGAAGTTCTGCTCTGGTCTCGTCATCGTCGGAAGTACCTCAACGAAGCGGCCTCCCAAACGTCTGCGCGGTGCCGTAATCGTAGCCAAAGCCGATGCACCGCTATGGCTTGGGGCCAATTTACCCGAAGCGCCTGACCGGATGCTGCATTTCCAGAGGCATCCAAACCGTCTCATCGCTACGACTACCGTTCCGGCTCCGAGTCGGTCTCGGTGCGGGGGCCACAATGACAGTCAGGGGTTGTACCTGCGAATACGCACATTCTGCCATCATGTTCGCGCTCCAATCGGACAGCTGTGGCCCGACCAAAACGGGTCGATGGAACCGCGTGCCATGGTTTCGGTTCCACTGAACTGTTGCATCGCTATGGTTCGTGCGATACATTTCGTTTCATCGAAGGCGCGCATGACAGCGACGCGAGGAGCTAGGGAGCAACGCTATGAACGCAGTGGCACTGGACGGACTGCCCATCGGGGAGTGCACCCGGAATCCCGAGCGGTGGACGTCGGCCGCCGACGAGGACGCGAAGGCCATCTGCCGGCTGTGCCCGCGGCGCTGGGCCTGCGCCCGCGACGCGGTCGAACTGCCCAAGGCCGAGGGGCTATGGGCTGGTGTCGTCATCCCCGAGGCTGGCCGCGGTCGCGGGCATGCCCTGCGTCAGCTGCGCGACCTGGCCGAACGCAACGGGTACCCGGTGCGCACCGCTCGTCGCCTCTTCCTGGAGCCCGTGGAGCCGGAAGCCGCCTGAGCGCCGCCGCCCTCGCTGCCGATTCGAGGGGGCGGCAGCGGGGGCGGCCCTGGAATAGCGGCGGCACCGTCGTCGTTAGACAAGCGACGGTGTCGGACATCCCCGGGTACCACCCCAGAATCGTCGCTACGAGCGACCACTTGCCGAGAGGCGATGGCGGCACCGTCACCCGAGCCGCCGATGCGCCCGCATCGGCGGCTCGCTCGTCTTCCGCGCATCGGCTAACAGGCCTGTGGATAACTCGTCCACGGTGTCGGCATGCGCTCCTAGCGTGGCGTCATGACGTACTGGATCAACACCGTCAGCCGCGGCCACGTGCAACGCGGCGTCGCAGGCGGTTTCACACAGGCCAATCACGGCAAGCCCCACATGCTGCGTCGCATGGAGCGCGGTGACTGGATCGCCTTCTATTCACCGAAGACCGACTACCCCGACGGGCCGCCGCTGCAGGCGTTCACCGCCATCGGCCAAGTCGCCGACGACGAGGTGTATCAGGAGGACCTCGACCCCGAGTTCCAGCCCTTTCGGCGCAAGGTCGAGTTCCTTCCGTGCAACGAGACTCCCATTCGTCCGCTGCTCGACGAGCTCGGGTTCATCGAGGACAAGGCCCGCTGGGGCTACCGCTTCCGGTTCGGCGTCTTCAAGATCGACGAGCACGACTTCAACGTCATCCGCACTGCGATGACGGCCTGACCGGTCCGGGGTTAGTGTGGACCGGTGAGCAACGTCGAGGCACGGCCTGACGAAGTTGCTTGTGGTACTTCGACATTCACCGGTGTGCTGCGTCCGCGCAACGTTCCGCTCGGCGGCCCCCGGGCCATGCACGTGCGCCGCACCTTGCCTGCGCGCGAGCGCTCGCTGATCGGGGCGTGGTGCTTCGTCGACCACTACGGCCCCCACGACGTGGGCTCCGGTCCGGGCATGGACGTTCCCCCGCATCCGCACACCGGGCTTCAGACGGTGAGCTGGCTCTTCAGCGGCGAGATCGAGCACCGCGACAGTGCGGGCGTACACGCCATGGTCCGGCCCGGCGAACTCAACCTCATGACCGCCGGGGCAGGCATCTGTCACTCCGAGGTGTCCACACCGGCCACCACCGTCCTGCACGGCGTGCAACTGTGGGTGGCCCTACCCGGCGCCCACCGCGACACCGCTCGCGACTTCACCCACTACGCACCGTCCGTGCACGTGTACGACGGCGCGCGGGTCCGGGTGTTCCTCGGCAACCTCGCCGGTGCCCACTCGCCCGTACCTAGCTTCACCCCGCTGCTGGGCGCTCAGGTCGACCTGATCCCGGGTGCGTCCGTCACCTTCGACGTCGCACCCGATTTCGAGCACGGCGTGCTGGTCGACATGGGTCAGCTCTCCGCGGGCGGCACCCCACTGGAGAACGGCGACCTCTGGTATCAATCGCACGGCCACCACGAGCTGGTGCTCGTCAACTCTGACGCAGGCCCCGCACGCGTACTCGTCCTAGGTGGGCCGCCGTTCGACGAGGCCCTCGTCATGTGGTGGAACTTCGTCGGACGCAGCCACGATGACATCGTCGAGTACCGCCGGCTCTGGGAGGCGACCGACGACCGATTCGGATCGGTCGTCGGCTACCCCGACCCGCGTCTGTCCGCACCTCCCCTGCCGAATGCCGCCCTACGCGCCCGCCGTAACCCGTGAATCGAAGGAGCCCGATGACCCTGGACACCACCGACAAGACCGGCACACCCACCACGGTGACCCGCGAGCCCGGCCGCTTCACCATCACCGTCGACGGCCGCCAGGTCGGCATGGCTGAGTTCGCGGACCAAGCCGGACGGCGCAGCTTCTTCCACACCGAGGTCGACGACGCGTTTCAGGGGCGCGGACTGGCCACCATCCTGGTCGCCCACGCGCTTGCGGCGACGCGCGATGACGGGTTGCGCATCGTGGCGCCGTGCTCGATGGTCGCCGCGTACCTCGAGAAGAGCGGCGAGTACGACGATCTCGTCGATCCGGTGTAGCGGCGCTACGGCGCGGTGGACCCCTCGGCCAGGTAGCGGACTGCCCGCCGTCCACGCGCCTTGGCCGCGTACATGGCCCGGTCGGCCTGACGAATCACCGCTGCAGCATCTAGGAGTTCGCACTCGCGCATCTCCACCACGCCGATGCTTCCTGCGACGTAGACGGTCGCGCCGGCGACCGACATTGGCGCGGCCAGCCGCTCATTGATCCGCTCTGTCAGGCGGTCGAGCTCCGTACGGTCTAGCGCTCCGACGAGCAGGACCACGAACTCATCACCGGCCAACCGGCAGACGACGTCGATCTTGCGCACCGCCATCCGAATTCGTTGGGCCGCCATCTGAATCACCGAGTCTCCAGCGTCGTGGCCCATGGTGTCGTTGATGACCTTGAAGTCGTCGAGGTCGACGAAGAGTACGGCGCCCAACGTGCCGTCGGAAAGCAGTCGCTCCACCCGCTCCACGAGGTGCGCCCGGTTCGGCAACCCGGTCAGCGGGTCGTGCGTGGCCTGGTGGGCGAAGCGTTCGGCCGCGGCCCGGACCGCGGTGATGTCGCGGAACGTCACCAGGACGGCCGACCGGTCCCCCTCGTCAGGGTTGAGCCTGCGCGCCGTGACCGACAGCCACCGCCGCTCCCCCGTGGGCCCGAAGCTGTACGCCTCACCGCTGTAGGGAATCCCGGTCGCCAGTGTGTTCATCACGGGCCGGTCGGGCACGGGCGCTGGCCCGCCCATCGCGTCGGACATCGCGTCGGAGCGGGGAAACATCCACCGGTCCGCGATCTCGCTGTAGTCGAGCGCATCATCGGCTGCGGTGAGCCCGAGCACGCGTCGCACCGCGGGGTTGGCCGAGACCAGCTGTCCCGCGTGGTCGAGCACCACCACCCCCTCGTCGAGCGATCTCACCACCGCCTGCAACTGTTGCTCCGCACGGTGCAGGGCCGTCTGATCGGTGCACAACAGCACGAACCCCTCGTCCATCGGCGCGGCGGAGACTCGAACGGCAAGCGTCGCTCCGTCCGAGGCGTGATGAGTGGTGCTGATACTCCCGCCCCACGCAATGATCTTCGACGGATCCAAGTCCGCACCGACGACTTCGCTGACCGGACGGCCCAACACCGCCCCGGCGGGCCTGCGATAGATCGTCTCGGCGGCCGGGTTCCAGCTCGTCACCGTCCCGATGTCCGTGGTGGCGATGATGGCGTCGCTGACGTGGTTCACCAAGGCCGCTTGGAAGCTCAGCGCCGCCTGGACCTTCTTGTGCGCGGTGATATCCCGGAAGATCACCTGGTAGGCGGGCTCCCCGTTCCACACGGTGAGCACCGATACGGCCTCGACGTCGATTCGGGTGCCGTCGAAGCGAAGCATTGCCGCCTCGGACGGCTCGGAGATGTCGCCCTGATGGCGCAGCGACGAGATGCGCGCCAGCATCGCGGGGATGGACTCGGCGTCGACGAACTCGGTGATGACTTTGCCGACGAGTTCGTCGGCGGACGGCGCGGCGATCCACCGCAGCCCGGCCTTGTTGACGTAGACGACCCGCCCGTTCTGATGGACGCAGATCGCGTCGGGGCTGTGCTCCAGCAACCTGCGGTATCGGTCGTCAGCGGACTCGCGTCGGGCCATCACCAGGTCGGCCGAGGTGTCATCGGTGACGCTGACGACCTCGGCCTCGCGGTCGCGATCCCCCAGAGTCACGCGCAGCCCCCTCGGCTAGGCGAACCAACGTAACACCGAAATGACCGCTCGACCTGCGTGTCGATTGAATCGCCTGACTGGTCAATAACGCCCTGAAGAGGGTTAATCAATGGGAGGGCCCAAACGGGCATCCCAGCAACGGAATCAACGGAGACGTCAATGACAGGAAGAGGCGCGGTCGGCGCGAAGATCGTCGGTATCGGCGCGGTGACCGGTTATGGGTGGGGCGCTGACTCGCTATGGACGGGGCTACTCAGTGGCAAACCCGCCGCCGACCTGGTGGAAGGCTACGGGGCGGACGGTCAAAGCGCTTGGTTGGCAAGGGTTCCCGCGGGCGGCGACCCCCGCGACGGGTCGAGCCGGTCGGCGCGCGCCATGCGCGCGGCCGCCAGGGAGGCGCTGACCGACGCGTCCGCACGCGGCTGGGCGCCTGGGCGACGGGTCGGGCTGCTGCACGCCGTGGTGATACCCGAGATGGAGGAGTGGCGGAACTTCTACGTCGACGAAGGCGGCCAGCGACGCGTCCGCGACTACCTGGCAATGATGCCGTCGACCCCGGTATCGATGCTCATGCAGGAATACGGCTTCCACGGACCGGCCATGAACGTCTCGGCGATGTGCGCTTCTGGCAACGCCGGCCTCATCACCGCGAAGATGTGGCTCGATGCAGGCCTCGTCGACGACGTCGTCTTCATCTCCACCGACCTCTCGCTAACTCCAGAGAACGTGGCGCACTTCGTCAAGCTCGGCGTCGCCGTGGTCGACGCCGAGCCGCTCGATGCGTGCCGCCCCTTCCAGGAGGGCAGCCGCGGATTCCCCGCGGGCGAGGCGTCGGTCAGCTTCGTACTCTCGGCGCGCGCCGGTACGCCGTACACGACCATGCTCGGCGGCTCGATGACGCACGACGCCTTCCACCTCACGTCCGTCGACCCCGCCCGCACCTACGTCGACATCTGCGTGCGCGAAGCGCTGGAGGCGGCGCACGTCGAGCCGGCGGAGGTGCGGTACATCAATGCGCACGGCCCGGGTACCCAGCAGTGCGATGCCGCCGAGGCGGGGGTGCTCGACGAGCTGTTCGACGGCAAGCCCGAGATCTATTCGGTCAAGCCGTTGGCCGGTCACTGCCAGGGTGCAGCGGCCGCCGTCGAGGTCGCCGCGGCCGCGCTCGGCTACGAACACGGCGTGATTCCGGCGCCACCGACCGTCGCAGCGGGCCATGCCCGCCTGCTCGACGGAGCGACGCGGGCGGTGGACGGACTGACGCTGAAGATGTCCCTGGGCATGGGCGGGCACAACTCGGCCGTCGTGCTCGCCCCACCGACGGTCACTGCGGCGTGACCCCGCCATCGGCTCGGCTCGGCCCTGCACGTATTGAATCGTTTTCGAGTTCAACAAGATCGCGGTGATTCAGCACACTCTTCGCCGCGAATGATGACATTGGTATGAAAGTGCCCGCGACCAAACGTCTGCCAGCATCTATGCTCAATCTCATTGACGTGTCCGCACCCGCGGACAGCACGGAATCGGGATTACGGCAAATTTTGACGGACTCGTTGGCGATATCGCACTCGCTGGACGGCGCACGCGGCGCCATCCAGCGGTACCTGAGCGCCTTCGTTACCGACGCATCCGTGCTGGTGGTTGCCCCTGCCCGCATAGACGACGTCGCAGCCCAACCGGCGTTTGCCGGCTGGAGCGTCACCGACTGCACGTCACGTTTCGTGCCCAGCTCCGCAACGCCCGGTGAGTCGGACGAGTTGATCTTCGAGTCGTCCGGCACCACCGGAGACCCGAAACTGGTGCGCTACCGCAAACAGGTCATCCGCGATTGCGCAACCGCCATCTCCGACGCGCTCGCCCTCGATCCGGCTCGCGACTACGTGTCGCTGGTAAACCCTCGCTTTGCGTACGGGTTGTCGGTCATGCACAGCCACCTGCTCGCGTCCGTGCCCGTGCGCATCGAGTCCTCGCCAACGTCGCTCGACGATTGGGCCCGGTTCCGGGAGACGCTGCGCCCGGACTCGGCGGTCTACCTGGCGCCGCATCAGTCGTTCCTGCTCGCGCAGGATCCGACCTGGCGATTCGACGCCCCGATCGAGCTGATCTTCGCGGGTGGCGCAGTCCGCCAGTCCATGGCCGACCTGCTTGCGGCGAGCTTTCCCCGCGCCACGATCACCAACATGTACGGCCAGGCCGAACTGGGCCCGCGCATCTCGATCGGCCGTTCGGCGATCTCGGAGTTCCGGGAGGGGAACGTCGGACGGCCCCTACCGGGGGTACGGGTCCGTGCGACTTCGACGGAGGACGCGGCCGGGCCCGATGGCGACATCGCGGTCAGCAGTCCCTACCGCATGAGCTCCTACGTGGCCCTCGACGGTGCGCCGTGCGGCGAATCCTCGGAGTGGTGGCCGACGGGGGACGTCGGGACCGTCTCCCCGGGCGGTGACGTTCTGATCAAGGGACGCGCCGCCGCCGACGTCAACTTCCTCGGCACCCGCATCCGGCTCGACGAGGTCCGCCAGGCCGTCCGCGGCGTCGACAGCGTGCTCGACACGCGCGTGTCCGCGGTGCCGCATGCCGTCTACGGCGAATGCCCGGTGGTCCGGGTGCTCGTCCGCTCGCTCGCCGACGCCTCGGACGACACCGAACGCGCCGTGCGAATCGCATTGTCCGCCAACATCGGAAAGGCCGCGTCCGCGGTGGTCGTCGAACTCGTCGACCCCGGGTCACTGCCGGAATCGGGGAAGTTGTGACGCTGATGGACGACGTCGAGGTGACGAAGGGCCGGATACCCGCGCCATGGGCGGAGCTGCGCAGGCGCCTGCTCACCCGGGTCTTCTACGCCCACCCCGAGGAGGACGTCGCGTCGTCGGTCGACCTCGTCGCCGACGGCTACCTCGACTCGATGTCGGTGCTCGTCGTGCTCGGCATGTTCGACGAGGAACTGGGCGAGGCAGTTGCGCTGCAGCAGGCCCGCATCCCCGACACCGCCACTCTGGACGCTATGGGGGCGCTCTACGAGCGGCTGCTCGAGAGCCGCGCTCCCGGCGCGTAACCCGCGCCGATATGTTCGGAGGCGATGACCACTCCGCTGCCCCCCGCATACTTCGTCGCCGACGGTGACGAGTTCGTTCCCACGTCGATCGCGAAGGGGCCGTGGGGATCCTCGATAAGCGGCAACTTCGTCGGCGGCCTACTCGGGTACGCCGTCGAGCGTGACGCTGGCGATCCCGAGCTGCAGCCGGCTCGCCTGACCGTCGACCTGCTTCGGCCAGCTGCGATGGCCCCGCTGCGGGCCCGCACCGAGGTCGTCCGGCACGGTCGGCGCCTGAAGTTGGTGCACGCCGAACTGACGCAGTCCGACGTCGTGGTGGCGCGAGCGAGCGCGCTGATGCTGCGCCGCGGCGAGCAGCCGCCGGGCGAAGTGTGGAGCAGCGACGTGACGATGCCGCCGCTACCACCCGAGCCGGACGGCCCGGTGGACGACGCGTCGATGTGGATCTGGGCCTACGGCCGCGAGCCGAACCTCGCCGGGCTCAGCTTCGACCTCACCGCCTGGGGACACGACGGACCGAAATACGCCTGGCTGCGCGACGTCAAGCCGATGGTCGCCGGCCACCCGATGACACCGCTGACCCGCGTCGCCATGGCAGGCGACGTCGCGAGCTCGTTGACCCATTACGGCACAGCGGGTTTGCACTACATCAACGCCGACTACACGGTGACGCTCAGCCGGTTGCCCGTCGGTGCGGACATCGGGCTGGCCGCGCTCACCCACACCAGCGCCGAGGGCGTCGCGTGCGGATCCGCCGCCATGTTCGACCGTCAGGGACCCATCGGAACGGCGACGGCGACCGCGCTGGCCAATCCCGGCTTCACGCCCGGGTCGGCGGGCAGCTAGCGCGGGTTCAACCGAGATACTGCGCAGTCGTGCCGCCGACGGGCATTTCGGGCATGCCGAGCTTTCGATGGTCCCAGCTGCGCAGCCGCGCGGGCACCACGCGGATGGCGACGCGGTTGTTCATCATCTGGTCGACGAACGGCTTCATCTCGTCGGTGTACGGCCCGGTGTAGCGCTCCCACACGCTGATCCCCACGCGCAGAAGGACATCCGGATCGCTGTCGACGAACTCCGCCGTGCCGTCGATGGATACGCCACGCAGCGTGTCGTAGGTCTGCCCGTCCTCGATCATGACCGTGATGGTCGGATCGCGGCGCAGGTTCACCGCCTTCTGCGACTTGGCCTTCGTCTCGAACCAGATCTCGCCGTCGAGCACCGCGTACCACATGGCGACCAGGTGAGGTCGGCCGTCGGGGAGCACCGTGGCCATCGTGGCGGTCCGGCTGCGTTCGATGAAGCCGGCGATCTCGTCGTCGGCCATGACGATCTTTCCGCGCTCGTTCTTTCCCACAGGTCGATACTTTCACCTCGACGCAAGGGTGACGGTCACCGGGTCATCCGGTATACCCTCAGCGCTGATTCAGCTCCTTCTCGCGAGGTTTATCAGGACATGAAACAACGCGCACGTCTGGCGAAGGCGACGATGGCGGTCGGCTGCACGGTGCTTCTCGTTGCCGGGTGCGGTGGCGTCACCCAGGGCCACGCGGTGTCCCCGCTCTACGACCCCTTCCGCGTCGCGGGACTCCCCGCGGAGGACGGTCCGAGCGGCATCAAGGACGGCGCCCCGGATCCCGTCGGTGACGTGAAGGACACCGACGACGGCGACATCGACAAGCTGGCGGTGCTCGCGGTCAACGACGTCGCGGACTACTGGGAGAAGAACTACTCCCCCGCGCTGGACGGCGAGTTCACGCCGATCGAGAAGCTGATGTCCTACGACTCGGAGGACCCGTCCAGCCCCACCGTCTGCGGCACCGACACCTACCAGGAGCCCAACGCCTTCTTCTGCCCGAGCAAGAAGCTGATGGCGTGGGACCGCGGCGTACTCGTCCCGATCGGCAAGGAGTTCTTCGGTGACGTGTCGATCGCCGCGCTGCTCGGCCACGAGTACGGGCACGCCGTCCAGCACATGGCCAACATCGTCGACGACGAAACCCCCGTGATCGTGAGCGAACAGCAGGCCGATTGTTTCGCGGGCAGCTACATCCGCTGGGTCGCCGAGGGGCAGTCTCCCCGGTTCATGCTGAGCACCGGCGACGGGCTCAATCACGTTCTGGCTGCGGCGATTACGTTGCGGGATCCCATCATCGAGCCGGGCGAAAGCGAGCTGCTCGAGACCGGACACGGCACCGCACTCGACCGGGTCAGCGCCTTCCAGATGGGGTTCTCGGGTGGCCCGGCGGACTGCGCGAAGATCGATCTCGACGAGATTCAGGAGCGCCGCGGCGACCTCCCGATGGAGCTGCCGCTCGACGAGAACAGCGGCGAGGTGCAGAGCGGCGACATCACGCTCGACGAGAACACGCTGAATCTGCAAATGGAAGTACTTGCCGAGGTCTTCAAGCTGAACGACCCGCCGAAGCTGTCGATGGACGCCGAGGAGTGCGCCGACGCCGACCCCAGCCCGCCCGCGTCCTACTGCCCAGCGACCAACACGATCTCGGTGGACGTGTCCGCGATGCAGGAACTCGGCCAGGTCGCCAGCGAGCGCAACAAGGTGCTCGTCCAGGGCGACAACACCGCGCTGTCGGTGTTGACCTCGCGCTACGCGCTGGCGGTCCAGCACGAGAAGGGCGAACCGCTCGACACGGCGACCGCCGCCCTGCGCACGGCCTGCCTGACCGGTGTCGCACAGGCCGCGATGGCCTCCCCGATCGAGCTGCCCAGCGGCGGAAACCTCACGCTCACCGCGGGTGACCTCGACGAGGCGGTGGCGGGCCTGCTCACCAACGGGCTGGCCGCCAGCAACGTCAACGGCGAAACGGTGCCCGCGGGCTTTACCCGAATCGTCGCCTATCGCTCGGGGCTGGGCGGCGACCAAGACCTGTGCTACGAACGGTTCAAGTAGCGACCTCCCGCGGGCCAAGTCCCCCGCCTTCGACTGCGTGTCGGATACCTACGTGTCGGTGCCAGCTCATAGCCTCTGAGCTGTGTTGACGAAAGCCGGGCCCGTGCGCCGCGACTGCCAGGCAGATCCGCGCGAGATCGCGGACATGGTGCGCGGCGCCCGCGAGTCCTGCGGGCTCACCCAGCGCGAGCTCGCGGTGCGGATGGGTTCGACGCAGTCCACCGTCGCGCGCTGGGAGACCGGCGAGCACCAACTCACGCTGGCGACGCTCGACCGCATCGCCACCGCGCTCGGCGTCCAGCTTCGGGTGCACTTCGGGCGGCCGGGCGGTACCCGGTGAAGCGGGTGTCGGAGCCGTACCGCGACGAAGTCGTCGGCGGCAAGGGCTCGGTGTTCTACCGGGCGCACAGCTACCACACCAAGGTCCCGCCCGAGGGCATCGTGCGGATGATCGAGCACTACACGAATCCCGGTGACGTCGTGGTGGACCCGTTCTGCGGGTCGGGCATGACGGGTGTCGCGTGCGTGCAGTCCGGACGCGCCGGGCTGCTGTCCGACCTCTCCCCCGCCGCCGTCCACATCGCGTCCGGGTACGCCGCCGCAGCCGACGCCGAGGAGTTCGGTGGGGGCGCGCGGGCGCTGCTCGGTGAGCTCGCCCAACTGGAGCAAGAGCTCTATGGCACTCGCTGCGCCCACTGCGCATCCGACGCGCGCATCGAGTACACGGTGTGGTCCGATTCGCTGGATTGCCCTTCGTGTGCGCACCGAATCCGCTTCTGGGACGCGGCAAGACAGCCCGATGGCACGCTGTCGAAGACGCTGCGCTGCCCCCGCTGCGACGCCACGTTCCGCAAGGCGGAGGCGACGCTGGCGGCCGCGGTCCCCGTGCTGGTGTCCGTCTCCTGCTCACACTGCCGCCGCCGGGACCAACGGCCGCCCACCAAGCGCGAACTCGCTGCGGCGCTGCGCCCGCGCCGGTCCGACATCGCGGACTGGTACCCAACGGCGCCGTTCGAGAACTGGCGGGAGATGTGGCGCGGCCAGCACCGGACCCTTGGAATCCACACCGCCGCAGACTTCTTCACCGACCGCAACCTGTGCGCACTCGCGGCGGCGTGGCGCGGCGCCAATCAGTCCCCGCAGCGCGCCATGCTGCGCTTCGCCGTGACGGCGGTGATCAACCGGGCCTCGCGGCGCTATCAGTGGAATCCCAAGCGGCCCACCAACGTCCTGTCCGGAACGCTCTACGTGGCGTCCCTGACCTACGAGTTCAACGTCTTCTCGCTGCTGCGTCGCAAGCTCGCCGCCGTCGGGCAGCTCGTCGCCGCGCTCGCCGACGCCCCTGGCTCGTGCACGGTCGCGCAGTCCTCGGCCGCCGCGCTGCACCACCTCGAGTCGGGCACCGTCGACTACGTCTTCACCGATCCCCCGTTCGGCGCGAACATCTACTACTCCGACGCGTCGTTCCTCTGGGAGTCCTGGCTGGACGACTTCACGCCCACCGCGGACGAGGCCGTGGTGTCGACGTCCCTTCCTGCCGAGCACGGCGCCAAGACCCTTCAGGACTACGAAAAGCTGATGGCGGCAAGCTTTTCCGAGGTCGCGCGCGTGCTCAAGCCCCGCGCGTGGGCCAGCGTAATGTTCCACAACAGCGACGACGCCGTGTGGAGCGCGCTCGAGCGCGCGCTCGAGAGCGCCGACCTGCGGCTGGAGTCCGCGGTCGCCTTCGACAAGAGCCAACCCAGCTTCAAGGGCATCAAGCAGATCACCGACCAGGAGCGGGTGTCGAGCTTCGACCTGGTGCTGCACCTGAGGGCGGCGCGAGGAGGCAAGCGTCGAACAGCTCTGGGCGCCAAGCCGTTTCCGCGGCAGTCGCTGGTCGCGGCCGTCGCCGCGCACCTCGGGTCCGCGTCGCCCCGGCGGCGCACCACGCCCTACGTCCACTCGTTCGTCATGCGCACGCTTCTGGAGGCGGGCTGCCCGCTCACCGGATACTCCTACCGCGACGTCGAAACGCTGCTCGGCGAGCACTTCGTGCTCGACGACGGCGCGTGGGGCAACCCATGAGCCAACTCGACGCATCGCTGGCACACCTGCTCGACGGGGGCACCCGTCCGGTGCTGGACGCCATTCCCGCCACCACGTCGGCATCCAAGGGCAGCAGCGCCTACCAGGTGCACACCTACCCGACGAAGGTCCCGCCCGCCGCCATCGAACCGTTCATCGTGGCCAGCACGGAGCCGGGCGGTTTGGTGCTCGATCCGTTCTGCGGATCCGGCATGACGGGCCTGGCCGCACTCAACTCTGGCAGGCGCACCATCCTGTCCGACTTGGGCCCCGGCGCAACCCATCTCGCGTACAACTACACCCACCCCGTGCCTCCCGACGCCTTGGCTGCGGCCCTTGACGTGCTTGGCGCGGCGACGTCCGCGCTCGAACGCAAGCTGTACCGCTCCAACTGCCCAACCTGCGCACGGCCCAGCCTGCTCCGGCACCTGGTGTGGACCGACGTCCACGAGTGCGCGGCTTGCAGCGAACCCATCCGGGTTTGGGATCAGAGCAGTGAGTCCGGCGGCACTGCCCGCACGCTCACCTGTGCGGGGTGCGGGCACGAGCAGTCCCGGTCCGGGGTGAGCGGCGTGGTCAGCGAGCCCGCCGAGAAGGCCGTGGCGTGTGACGATTGCGGCAAGCTGCAGCGCGGGCCCGCCGACGCCGTCGACCTGGCATTGCTGGCGGCTATCGCGCGACGGATGCCGGCCCGCTGGATCCCGTCGGTGCCGCTGGGCCCCGATCGCGAAATGCATCGCCGCTCAGCGCTGCAACTCCGCGGCATCACCGACGTGGCCGACTTCTGGAACCATCGCAGCAAGCTCGCGCTCAGTGAGCTGTGGCACGCGATCTCGACCGAACCCAACTCCGCCACGCGGTCGGCGCTGACCTTCGCGTTCACCAACACCGCGTGGCACGCCACCAGGATGCGGCGTTACAACGCGTACGGCGGGCAGCGTCCGCTGACGGGCACGCTCTACATTCCGCAGCTCGTCGCCGAGGGCAACGTTTTCGAGATCTTCCGCCACCAGGTGGCCCAGGTGTCCCGTTTCTACGCCACGCACCCCGCCGCCGGAGGCGCCGACGACACGGCCTTCGTGCGACGGTCGTCGGCCACCGACTTGTCGTGGCTGCCCAGTTCGAGCGTCGACTACGTGTTCACCGACCCGCCGTTCGGCGCGAACCTCTTCTACGGCGATTGCAACGTGGTGTGGGAATCCTGGCTCGGCGACGTGACCGACACCAGCGCGGAGATCGTCGTCAACCGCTCCCTACCGCCCAGTGCGGGCGGCAAGACGCTCAATGATTACGAGAAGCTACTTGCCCAGGCGTTCAACGAGATTCGCCGGGTGTTGAGCCCCGGCGCCCGCGCGAGCGTCGTCTTCCACAATGCCGACGACAAGGTCTGGTCGGCGCTGCTGTCGGCCACCGACGGGGCCGGGCTCGTTCAGACCGACGTGAGCCTGCTCGACAAGGTGCAACGCTCGATGAAGGGGTACAAGGGGCGCAGCGGCGCCGAACTGGTGCCGTTCTACGACCTGGTGATCACCTTCACTGCCGGATCGCGCGCGCCCCGCCCACGGCGCACCGGCGTCGCCGGCGTGGCACTCGACGCGGTGCGCAGGCATCTGGCCACGCTCGCCGGCACGGACGACGGCTCGTCGTCGGCGCGATCGCTCGAGTACCTGTACTCGTTGTCGGTCGGCGCGGTCATCGCGTCCGGGCATCGGCCCACCGGACTGTCGTTCCGGGTCTTCGAGCAACTGTTGTCGGAGGCCTTGCCGCGCAACGACTTCGGTCATTTCACGGACAGCTGATTCGGTGACGGCAGTGGACGACGTGGTCGCGGCCTTCGGGGCCGCGGGCTGGACGGCGCTAGTGCAGCAGAGCGTGCACGGTGGGCGCAGCGTCAACCCCACCCGGGTCGACCTCGCGCGCGGCAAGCAGTACCTGCAGTTGCTGGTGTACGCGTGGAAGATCACCAGCGAGGGCAAGGGACGCAGCGGCGACAACTACCGCATCCAAACCACCCGCAGTCATGACGGCGAGCTCATGACCGAACCTCCGCGGCTAACCCTGGGTTTCGGCGTCGACGACCATCGCGGCGTCCTCGCCGTCTTCGACGGGTGGACCAAGCGCGCCACGGGCGGATCGTCGAGCGTGCACATCAAACGCGAGACCCTGGACCGCGCGGCCGAGGTCGGCTATGCGGATCAGCCACCGGCCTGGGACAGCCGCGCGGCGGTCCGCGTCGATACCGTCGACGCGCTGCTGCCGTGGATCGCGCGCCAGCGCGACCGGCGGCTGACGGCCGTGCATCCACAGGACCACGCGGTCGCCGGAGCTGCCGCGACCATCACGTGCGATCTGTGGGACGCCTCGCCGGCGGGCTGGTTGCGTCCGAAGGACCAGCTGCTCCTCGCCGACGCGTCGGGCGGCCGCCTTGTCGACGGATCACTCTGGGAGATCCGCGATCTCACGATCACCATCACCAAGCCGGGCCGCAACCCCCGTCGCGCCGTCACCTTCGACTGCCGGCGGTACGGGCGCGTGAACGCGTCCGCCGCAGCGCCGCTGCTCCACGACCTGGCCGGGAGGTCCGATGACTGACTTGAAGCCGTTCACGCAATCGGGGGCCGTCTCGTTGCTCTACTTCGACGAGGACTACGCCGCGGCAGGCGCGGTCGCCGGGGTGAATCTCGAGTCGCCGGACGTGAAGGCGTTGACGGCCAAGGCCCGCGAGCTCGCCGACGCCAAGCACCTGGTCTTCCCCGACGCCGACACGCTCTTGGAGCGGTGCGTCATCGCGCTGTTGGGTGGCCACCTCATCCTGCAGGGTCCGCCGGGCACCGGGAAGACGACGCTGGCCTACGTGCTCGCCGAGGCGTTCAACGCCACGGCGCGACTGGAGACGGCGACCGCCGACTGGAGCACCTACGACGTCATCGGCGGGCTGCACCCTACGTCCAAGGGTGGCATCGAGACGCTCGAGCCGTGGCTGGGGCACGTGCCCCGTGCGGCACTCGAATGCGCGAGTGTCGTTGCACGGCAACTCGATCCCGACGAGCAGGAGCAGTGTCAGGCGCACTGGCTCATCATCGACGAGTTCAACCGCGCCGAGATCGACAAGGCGATCGGACCGCTCTACACCGTGCTCGGCGGGGGAGGCGACGACAACCGGCTTCCGCTGTGGTTCGGCGACGAGCACCGCGGCGGCACCTACGTGTGGATTCCCAAGCGCTTCCGGATCATCGCCACGATGAACACCGTCGACTCGAACTACGTCTACACGCTGTCCCAGGGTTTGAGCCGGCGCTTCCAGTTCATCCACGTCGGCGTCCCGGACGCCGGGCGGCTGGACGACGAGCTCGAGCAGGCGAGGCTCACCGCGGCCGCCTGGTACGCCGCCACGTATGGCGGTCCGGGATTCGACGAGGCCGAGTTCGTGGGCAGCTCCGCCATCGCTTCGGCGACCGCGGTGCTGCGCGACATGTTGACCACCCTGCGCTACGACAACGACGTGACCGGTCAGGCGGGTTGGCCGCTCGGCAGCGCGCAAGTCACCGACGTGTACCGACAGCTCGTGCTTCGACTGCCAACCTCGCCGCGGGACGAGCCGGCCGTGTTGGGTGCACTCGACCTCGCGCTCGCCGACCGGGTGATTCCGCAGGCAGGCAACCTCAGCAGCGCCCAACTCGCGGCGATCGACACATGGCTGAAGACGGCGCCGCTGCCGACGTCCACGCTCACGCTGCGGCAGCTGCGAGCCGCCTCGGCCACCGGGTACTGATGCCCGACGAACAGGACCTACCGGGCGGCGGCCAGTTCACGTTCGGCGGCAGACGCGCGGCGATCAACGCCTCCCTGCCGCTGCTCGTCACCTACTTCGCGGGTGCGCCAACATGGAACCTCGAGGTCAGTGCCGCGCTGGACAGCGCCGACGACCAGGACCTCGACGACTTCGTGGCGGCCGCCCGGTTGCGCGCCTCGCTGGCGGCGGCGGGCCGGCTGGTCGACGTCGTCGGCCGAATCATCGCCAGGCCGACGTTCCGCTACACCCACGTCGCCGCGGAATCAGTTGGGACCATTCAGGGTCGGCTCGATCTGGCCAGGTACAGCAGGCAGCGAGGGCGCGTCGACGTGCCACGCCGCTACCCGATCCGCCACGTCGAACGTGCCACCGCCACCCCCGAGAACGTGCTGGCCTCGTACGCCGTGAGCTGGATCAAGCGCGATCTCGAGCGCACCCCCTCGACGCTGCTTCCCGTCGGCTCACCCGAGTTCCGCGAGCTCCGTCGGCTGCTCGACGCGCTCACGCACATGCTCGCCGTCCCGCTCCTGGCCCGCACCGTGCCGCAAGCAGTGGAAGTGTGGCGCCGCTCGGCCGTCCGCGTCCTCGTCGACAAGGTGGAGCAGCGCCTCGACGCCGGGCACATCGCCCGACCCGAGGCGTATCGCCAACTCGCGGAATGGATTCGGGCCAGTCTCGACGGTGGCGCGGTGGCCGAACTGGGGGAGCGGGACTGGAGCTTCTACGACCCCCGCTTCGACACCAAGCTCTTCGAGATCTGGTGTCTGGTGATGCTCGCCGACGCGATCACCCGACGCATCGGAGCCCCGGACGGCAGGCCCGCCAGCCTGGCCGAGCGGACACGGGTTCCGATCTACACGTGGACGGTCGGCGAGACGGCGGTGCGCCTGCACTTCCAGCCGTCGCTGCACACCCTGACCCCGGAAGGCGTGCGCTGGCGCTACGACCCTGGCTCGGATCCGCTGATGGGCTTTCCCGACCTCGCCGTCATCTCCGAGCGGCCCGGCGACCGCGGCGTCGCCCTGTTCGACCCGAAGCTTCGGCGCCGTTCGAGCGCGCCCACCGAGGAGATCTACAAGCTGCTCGGCTACTTCGCGAACCTCGTACACCCCGCGCCGCCGCACGGCGCGATCCTGTACTACAGCCCTGGCTCGCCGACGGCGTACACGTTGCGCACCGCCGAAGGGGGCGACGTCCGAGCGCTCGGTGTTGACCCCGAATGGGTGCACGACGAATCCTTCGACACCGCGGCTGGTATCGCGGTGCGGTCGGCTGGATTGAGCGATTCCGCGCTCCAATTGTTCTGACGCCACACAACGATTCGGTCACGGTCGACATCACGATCACCTAAGAATGCACGCCCGACTCTGAGGGATTTCAAGATCTCACACCGTAATTGTGCGGTTGCTTATCGAATCGGGGCGATCTGGGTGTAACGCCCGCAGCGGCGCGTTGGCCAAGGGCGACGCTCGAATTCGGCACGCCGTACCGCCGCTACCGTGGATTTCGGGACGGGGAGTCCAAGCGACCAATTCGCGAATGAGGGAATCGATCATGAAATTCAATCGTATGAGCGTGCGCCGGAACGTCGCCGGAATCTCTGCGGGCATTCTGCTCGGGGGAGTGGCCGCGACGGCCATGGCGCCAGCGGCATCGGCCGCTCCCGACTGCAGTGCCGCCGGAGTCTCCGGCACCGTCAGCACCGTGACGGGCTCGGCCAGGGACTACCTGACCGCACATCCCGGTGCGAACCAGGTCGTCACGGCCGCATACGGCCAGCCGCGCCCGCAGGCGGAGGCCAGCCTGCGTGGGTACTTCACGGCCAACCCGCAGGAGTACACCGAACTCCGCGGCATTCTCGCACCGCTCGGCGACACGCAGCGCGCATGCAACGTGACGGTGCTGCCGCCTGCGCTGTCGTCGGCCTACGAGCAGTTCATGGCCGGCTGAGTCCAGCACCCGACCGCAACTACTGGCACGGCCAACAAAGAAGCCCGGCCAAAGGCCGGGCTTCTTGTCACCGCAAATTGTGGGCGAAGGGGGACTTGAACCCCCACGTCCCGAAGGACACTGGCACCTGAAGCCAGCGCGTCTGCCATTCCGCCACTCGCCCCAACAACCGGGCAAGGCTATCAGCACCGGCGTCCGTTCCCCAAACCGCACGGTAGCCCAGCCCGACCGCGAGATTCCGCGCTGACCTGCCGCGATCCGATTCTCAGCGTTCTCTTGGCCCGCTGTTGTTCCCAATGCGCTGGGCTGGGCCGATACCATGCGTACTGGGGCGATCCGGCACGCGACACGCGCGTCGGCCCGCCGCGGATGCGGATTCGACGACGACCAGCGAGGCGGGCGGTGACATGGGTCTTGTCAACCGGTTCGAGCGCAAGCTCGAATCCACGGTTGGTGATGCCTTCGCGCGCGTATTCGGCGGTTCGATCGTTCCCCAAGAGGTCGAGGCGATATTGCAGCGCGAGGCCGAGGCCGGGGCGCGTGAAGTTGGCGGCGGCCGTATTTTGGCCTCCAACGCCTACATCATTACCCTCAGTGCAACCGACTATCAGAAGGTGAGCGCCGATCCTGCCCTGACGTCGACAACTTTTGCCAGATACCTGGAGGGATACATCCGTGACCAAGGGTGGCAAACGTATGGTGAGGTGGTCGTCAGATTCGAGGCGTCATCGAACTTGCACACCGGCCAGTTCCGCACACGTGGAGCGGTCGACCCAGATTCGTCCGCGAGCGAACCCGCCCCGGCACACCGAGACCGCACGGACACCGCAGAACCAGGAGTACCGATGACCGACAACCCGAGCTACCGCGGAAGCCAGGGCCAAGGGCAACCCGGCGAAGAACCCTACGACTACGGTCGCCCGGCCGATGAGCGCGGTGCCCAGTACCCGCCCGAGCAGGGTGGATACCCTCCGCAGGGCGCCCAGGCGCCCGGCTACCCGCCGCGCCCGCCCGCCGGGTACGACCAGGGCGGCTACCCCGAGCAAGGCGGCTACCCGCCGCAGGGCGCTCCCGCCCCGGGCTACCCGCCGCGCCAACCGGGCTACCCCGAGCAGGGCGGCTACCCGGAGCAGGGCGGTTACCCCGAACACGGTGGCTACCCGGAGCAGGGCGGCTACGCGGACCAGGGCTACCGGCAGGCGCCGGCCGGATACGGCGCAGCCCCAGCGGCCCCGGCCGCACCGGCAGGCGGATACGGTGCGCCCGGCGCTCCCGGTGCTCCGGGCGCTCCCGGCGCGGACTACGACTACGGCCGTCAGCCCGCCGCTCCCCAGCGTCATGACGAGTACGGGCGCCCCGCGGAGCCGCCACGTCCGGCGTACCCCGAGCAGGGCGGCTATCCGGAGCAGGGTGGCTACCCGGCCCCCGGCGGCGGCTACCCCGAGCAGGGCGGGTACCCGGAGCAAGGTGGCTATCCCGAGCAGGGTGGCTACGGCGCTCAGGCTTACGGCCGCCAGGACTACGCCCAGCCCGACTACGGGCGCTACGCCGATCCCGCCGCACCGCAGGCCCCGGGATACGGGGATGCGGGCTACGGCGCTCAGCCGGCCGGCTACGACTACGGCCAGCAGGCTCCGGCCGCACCCGCGGGATACCCCCAGGGTTACGGCGCCGCAGGCGCGAACGTGACGTTGCAGCTCGACGACGGCAGCGGCCGCACCTACCAGTTGCGGGAGGGCGCGAACGTGATCGGACGCGGGCAGGACGCTCAGTTCCGGTTGCCGGACACCGGCGTCTCCCGTCGGCACCTCGAGATCCGCTGGGACGGCCAGATGGCGTTGTTGTCCGATCTCAACTCGACGAACGGCACCACCGTCAACAATGCGCCGGTGCAGGAATGGCAGCTGGCCGACGGTGACGTGATCCGGCTCGGCCACTCCGAGATCATCGTCCGGGTGCACTGAGTACACGGGTCGGTCATCGTCGCGGAAGGTGTTCGCTTCGCCCTCACGCCGTTGTTCGCCCAAGTATCGTGACGTTGCCGAAGGTGGCCGGCCCGCGTGACGGCGGGCTGGGATTCTGCAGACAATGGGACGGTGGCGGAGAGGACGTCGGATGCAGGGGTTAGTGCTGCAGCTGACGCGCGTCGGATTCCTTTTGCTCCTGTGGCTGTTCATCTGGTCGGTGCTACGGATCTTGCGAACCGACATCTACGCCCCCACCGGCGCGGTGATGATGCGCCGCGGACTCGCCCTGCGGGGCACCCTGCTGCCCAGCCGGCAGCGCCGTGGGGTCGTACGCCAGCTGATCGTCACCGAGGGCGCGTTGACCGGTACGCGCATCACGCTGGGGACCCAGCAGGTGCTCATCGGCCGCGCCGACGACTCGACTCTGGTGCTCACCGACGACTACGCCTCGACACGGCACGCCCGGCTGTCGCCTCGGGGGTCCGAATGGTACGTCGAGGACCTAGGATCGACCAACGGTACATACCTTGACAGGGCGAAGGTGACGACGGCGGTAAGGGTTCCGATGGGAACGCCGGTGCGAATCGGCAAGACGGTAATCGAGCTGCGCCCGTGACCCTCGCCCTCCGTTACGCGGCGCGCAGCGACCGCGGTCTGGTCCGAGCCAACAATGAGGACTCGGTGTATGCCGGTGCCCGGCTGCTCGCGCTGGCCGACGGCATGGGTGGCCACGCCGCGGGCGAGGTGGCGTCGCAGCTGGTGATCGCCGCGCTCGCCCATCTCGACGACGACGAGCCCGGCGGCGACCTGCTCAGCGAGCTCAACTCCGCCGTGCACCAAGGCAACTCCGCGATCGCCGCGCACGTCGAAGCGGATCCCGAGCTCGAGGGCATGGGTACCACGCTCACCGCGATCCTGTTCGCGGGCAACCGACTTGGGCTGGTTCACATCGGCGACTCCCGCGGCTACCTGCTCCGCGACGGTGAGCTCGCCCAGATCACCAAGGACGACACCTTCGTCCAGACGCTGGTCGACGAGGGCCGCATCACCGCGGAGGAGGCGCACAGCCACCCGCAGCGGTCGTTGATCATGCGTGCGCTGACGGGCCACGAGGTCGAGCCGACGCTGATCATGCGCGAGGCCCACGTCGGCGATCGCTACCTGCTGTGCTCGGACGGGCTGTCCGACCCCGTCAGCCACGAGACCATCCTGGACGCGCTCCAGATCTCCGACGTCGCCGAAAGTGCCGACAGGCTCATCGAATTGGCGTTGCGCGGGGGCGGGCCGGACAACGTCACCGTGGTGGTGGCCGACGTCGTCGACTACGGGATGGGCCAGACCCAGCCGATCCTCGCGGGCGCCGTCTCCGGTGACGACGATGCCCCGCCACCCGACACGGCCGCCGGGCGCGCGTCGGCGTTCAACCCGCGCCGCACCGAGCCCATCAAGCGTCCTGCCACCGAACCCCCACCGCCCGAACGCAAACCGCGTTCGCGCCGCAGGATCTTCTTCGTGGCACTGTTGCTCGCGCTGCTGGTGATCGTCGGGCTCGGGGTGGGCAGCCTCGTCGTCCGGAGCAACTACTACGTCGCCGAGCACGACGGAGCCGTCTACATCATGCGCGGCGTCCAGGGCAGCTTTCTCGGCATGCCACTGCAGCAGCCGTTCCGACTGGGCTGCCTCGATGCGCGCAACGAGCTGCGGATCATCGGCGTCGACGACCAACGCGGAGACTGCCAGCGCCTCGAGGTCGCCGACCTCCGGGAATCGGAACGGGCGCAAGTGACGGCGGGCCTGCCCGCGGGCAGCGTCGACGACGCGATGGGCCAGCTCCGCGAGCTCGGCCGCTCGTCGCTGTTGCCCGTCTGCCTGCCGCCCGCGCCCGCCACGACCACCACCACGACACCACCGCCGCCGCCGGCCCCGACGCCCGAACCCTCCGGCGACCCAACGGAATCCGTCAACCCCGAAGTGCCGACGACGGTCACTTCACCCGAGCCGCCCACCACGGTCACCTCACCCGCGCCGCCGGCCTCGTCACCGACGACCCCGCCGGCTCCCACCGGGACGTCGCTGTCTCCACCACCGCAGGAGCCGGGCACTAACTGCCGGGCGGCGTCATGAGCACGCAACCGCAAGCCGCGGTTGCCGTTGCGCCGCCGCTGCCCAACCGCCGCAATGCCGAACTTTTCCTGCTCGGGTTCGCCGCGGTGATCACCACGGTCGCGTTGCTCATCGTCGAGGCCAACCAGGAGCAGGGGCTCAGCTGGGACCTGGCGCAGTACGCGCTCGCGTACCTCGCCCTGTTCGGCGGCGCCCACCTCGCGGTTCGCCGCTTCGCGCCGTACGCCGACCCGCTGCTGCTGCCGGTCGTTGCGCTGCTGAATGGTTTGGGGCTGGTGATGATTCATCGTCTGGACCTCGCGGCGGGGCCCATCGCCGCGGGTGCCGATGGCGGACCCAACGCCAACCAGCAGACGCTGTGGACGCTCGTCGGGGTGGTGGTGTTCTCCCTCGTCATCGTGTTCCTCAAGGACCACCGCGTACTGGCCCGGTACGGCTACGTGTGCGGGCTGACGGGCCTGGTGCTTCTCGTCATCCCGGCGGTACTGCCCAGCTCGATATCCGAGTCGTACGGCGCGAAGATCTGGATTCGCTTGCCCGGCTTCTCGATTCAGCCCGCAGAGGTGTCGAAGATTCTTCTATTGATCTTCTTCGCCTCGGTGCTGGTGACCAAGCGCAGCCTGTTCACCAGCGCGGGCAAGCACGTGTTCGGAATGGACCTACCCCGGCCTCGCGACCTCGCGCCGTTGCTCGTCGCGTGGATCGCGTCGATCGGCGTCATGGTGTTCGAGAAGGACCTCGGTACGTCGCTGCTGCTGTATGCGTCGTTCCTGGTGCTGGTCTACGTGGCGACCGACCGGCTCAGCTGGGTGTTCATCGGATTGACGCTGTTCGCCGTGGGAAGCGTTGCGGCGTACCAAGTCTTCGGCCACGTCCAGACCCGAGTCCAGAACTGGCTCGACCCGTTCGCCGACCCCGACGGCACCGGCTACCAGATGGTGCAGTCGTTGTTCAGCTTCGCCACCGGCGGCATCTTCGGCACGGGCCTCGGCAACGGCCAGCCCGGAACGGTGCCCGCGGCGTCCACCGACTTCATCATCGC
Organism: Mycobacterium sp. RTGN6; assembly: GCF_033804605.1. Taxonomy (NCBI): domain Bacteria; kingdom Bacillati; phylum Actinomycetota; class Actinomycetes; order Mycobacteriales; family Mycobacteriaceae; genus Mycobacterium; species Mycobacterium sp. RTGN6. The sequence goes on along the minus strand of NZ_JAPZKZ010000002.1, from coordinate 425,854 downwards.
CGCGATCGGTGAGGAGCTCGGCCTCGTCGGCTTCGCAGGCGTGCTCATGCTCTACACGATCGTCATCATCCGTGGGCTGCGCACCGCCATCGCGGTCCGCGACAGCTTCGGCAAGCTACTGGCCGCGGGGCTCGCGTCGACCTTGGCGATCCAGTTGTTCATCGTCGTGGGCGGAGTCACCAAGCTCATCCCACTGACCGGGTTGACCACGCCGTGGATGTCCTACGGCGGATCGTCGTTGCTCGCCAACTACGTATTGTTGGCGATCCTGCTGCACATCTCGCACGCCGCACGGCGTCCAATCACCACCAAGCCCGTCAACGCCACCCCGATCGCCAGCGCGAGCACGGAGGTGATCCAGAAGGTATGAACACCTCACTGCGTCGCATCGCCGTCGCGATCATGGGCCTGATCGTGCTGCTGCTCGCCAACGCCACCCTCACTCAGGTCTTCACCGCCGATGGGCTGCGGTCCGATCCGCGCAATCAGCGCGTCCTGCTCGACGAGTACTCGCGGCAACGCGGGCAGATCACCGCGGGCGGTCAGCTGCTGGCGTACTCGACGTCGACCAACGGCCACTTCCGGTTTCTGCGGGTGTACCAGAACCCCGAGGTGTTCGCCCCGGTGACCGGCTTCTACTCCCTGCAGTATTCGAGCACCGGGCTGGAGCGCGCCGAGGACACCATCCTCAACGGCTCCGACGAACGGCTGTTCGGGCGCAGGCTGGCGGACTTCTTCACCGGGCGCGACCCCCGCGGCGGCAACGTGGCCACCACCATCAAGCCGCCGGTGCAGCAGGCGGCGTGGGATGCGATGCAGACGGGCTGCAACGGTCCGTGCAAGGGCGCCGTCGTGGCGCTGGAACCATCCACCGGCAAGATTCTTGCGATGGTGTCGTCGCCGTCGTTCGACCCCAATCTGCTTGCCTCCCATGATGGTTCGACGCAGTCGGCGGCGTGGCAACAGCTGCGCGACGATCCCAACTCGCCACTGGTCAACCGCGCCATCTCCGAGACCTACCCGCCGGGTTCCACGTTCAAGGTCATCACCACCGCCGCGGCCCTGCAGGCCGGCGCCACCCCGAGTACCCCGGTCACCGCGGCCGCGCGGGTGGTCCTGCCGGACAGCACGGCGACGCTCGAGAACTACGGCGGGTCGTCGTGCGGCAGTGGCCCGACGACGACGCTGCACGACGCTTTCGCGAAGTCTTGCAACACCGCGTTCGTCGAGCTCGGCATCGACACCGGCGCCGACGCCCTACGCAGCACCGCGCAGGCCTTCGGAATCGACAGCCCGCTGCCCCCGACGCCCCTGCAGGTGGCCGAGTCGACCCTCGGACCCATCGACGACGGTGCCGCCCTTGGGATGTCGAGCATCGGCCAGAAGGACGTGGCGCTCACGCCGCTGCAAAATGCACTGATCGCGGCGACCATCGCCAACGGCGGCGTGACGATGCAGCCCTACCTCGTCGAGGACCTCAAGGGACCCGACCTCTCCAACATCAGCACGACCAGCCCGCACGAGCTCCGCCGTGCGGTGTCTTCGCAGGTCGCAACTACACTTACGGGTCTGATGATTGACGCGGAGGCGGTGACGCAGCAGAAGGGCGCCATCTCCGGCGTGCAGATCGCATCCAAGACGGGCACGGCCGAACACGGCACCGATCCACGCAACACCCCGCCCCACGCGTGGTACATCGCATTCGCCCCCGCCAAGGCACCCAAGGTGGCCGTCGCGGTCCTAGTGGAGAATGGGGGCGACCGACTGTCCGCCACCGGCGGCGCGCTGGCCGCGCCGATCGGACGGGCCACGATTGCCGCGGCGTTGCGGGAGGGATCATGAGCACGCGCGTCGGAGTGACGCTGTCCGACCGCTACCGGCTGCAACGGCACATCGCCACGGGCGGAATGGGTCAGGTCTGGGAGGGTCTGGACACCCGGCTGGGTCGTCAGGTCGCGGTCAAGGTGCTGAAGGCCGAGTTCTCGTCGGACCCCGAGTTCATCGAACGTTTCCGGGCCGAGGCCCGCACGGTCGCGATGCTCAACCACCCCGGCATCGCCAGCGTGTACGACTACGGCGAGACCGACCTCGACGGCGAGGGCCGCACCGCCTACCTGGTCATGGAGATGATCAACGGCGAGCCGCTGAACACCGTGCTCAAGCGCACCGGCAGCCTGTCGCTGCGGCACGCCCTTGACATGCTCGAGCAGACGGGCCGTGCGCTGCAGGTCGCCCACAACGCGGGGCTGGTGCATCGCGACGTGAAGCCCGGCAACATCCTGATCACCCCGACGGGCCAGGTGAAGCTCACCGACTTCGGCATCGCCAAGGCCGTCGACGCCGCCCCCGTCACGCAGACGGGCATGGTGATGGGCACCGCCCAGTACATCGCCCCGGAGCAGGCGCTCGGCCGTGACGCGACCGCGGCCAGCGACGTCTATTCGCTGGGAGTCGTTGGCTACGAATCGGTTTCGGGTCGACGGCCGTTCACCGGCGACGGCGCGCTGACCGTCGCGATGAAGCACATCAAGGAGCAGCCGCCCGCCTTGCCGGGCAACGTGCCGCCGAACGTGCGTGAGCTCATCGAGATCGCTCTGCAGAAGGAGCCCGGGCTTCGGTACCGGACCGGTGGCGCGTTCGCCGACGCGGTGGCCGCAGTGCGATCAGGGCGTCGGCCGCCGCGCCCCAACCAGGCGCCGACCATCGGCGGACGGGCCACGCCGGCCGCGATCCCGTCGACGGTGCAGCGCCCGGCCGCGAACTACGCGCCCCGCCCGCCCGTCCCGCAGTCCCGGCCGCGTCCGGTGGGCGGCACCCATCGCACCCCACCTCCGGCGCCGCGTCGCACGTTCTCCCAGGGCCAGCGCGCCTTGTTGTGGGCAGCGGGCGTGCTCGGCGCGCTCGCGTTGATCATCACGATCATGATCCTGCTCAACGCACAGGACGAGCGCGACAAGCAGAAGCAACAGCCGTCGACCATCACCAGTACGACGGTGCTGCCCTCGCCCTCGCCGCCGGCGAGCGAACCGCCCGCGACGCCCGGCGCGCTGCCGGCCCTGGAACAGAACTCCCCATGACCACCCCCCAACACCTGTCCGACCGCTACGAACTCGGCGAGATTCTTGGGTTTGGCGGCATGTCCGAAGTTCACCTCGCGCGCGACGTGAGGCTGCACCGAGACGTCGCGGTCAAGGTGCTGCGCGCCGACCTGGCCCGAGATCCGAGTTTCTACTTGCGGTTTCGCCGGGAGGCGCAGAACGCCGCCGCGCTGAACCACCCGGCGATCGTCGCCGTGTACGACACCGGCGAGGCCGAGACGGCCACCGGGCCGCTGCCCTACATCGTCATGGAGTACGTCGACGGCATCACGCTGCGCGACATCGTGCACACCGACGGGCCCATGGAGCCGCGCCGGGCAATCGAGGTCATCGCCGACGCCTGCCAGGCGCTGAACTTCTCCCACCAGCACGGCACCATCCACCGCGACGTCAAGCCCGCCAACATCATGATCAGCAAGGGCGGCGCCGTGAAGGTCATGGACTTCGGCATCGCCAAGGCGCTCGCCGATGCGGGCAACAGCGTCACCCAGACTGCGGCGGTCATTGGCACCGCGCAATACCTCTCGCCGGAACAGGCCCGCGGCGAGACGGTCGACGCCCGCTCCGACGTCTACTCGCTTGGCTGCGTGTTGTACGAAATCCTCACTGGGCAGCCACCTTTCGTCGGCGATTCGCCGGTCGCCGTGGCGTACCAACACGTTCGGGAAGACCCCACCTCGCCGTCGTCGAAGCATGGTGGCATCTCACCGGAGCTCGACGCCGTGGTGCTCAAGGCCCTGGCCAAGAACCCGGAGAACCGGTACCAGAGCGCCGCCGACATGCGCGCCGACTTGATCCGCGTCCACAGCGGCGAAGCACCTGACGCACCGAAGGTGCTCACGGAAGCCGAACGCACCTCGTTCATGGCGCCCACACCTTCAGGCCGCGCGGCGCCCACCGAGCACATCCCGGCGCACCGCCCAGCCAGCGACGAGCCAGACCGCCGCGCATCGGTCGGCCGTTGGCTCATCGGCGTCGCGATCCTGGCCATCCTGACCGTCGTCGTGGCCGTTGGGATCAACACGATCGGCGCCAATCCGCGTGACCAGCAGGTGCCGGACGTCGCGAACCAGACCCAGGACGACGCCATCGCGGCGCTGCAGAATCGCGGATTCAAGATCACCACCCGCGAGGAGGCGAACTCCAAGGTCGCCGTTGGTCGCGTCATCGGCACCGACCCCTCCGCCAACTCGTCGGTGGCCGCCGGCGACGAGATCACCATTACGGTTTCGTCGGGGCCTCGGCAGGCCGAGATTCCCGACCTGAAGTCCTACACCCCTGCGCAGGCAGCAGAGAAGCTCAAGGACGCCGGGTTCGAGAATGTCACGCAGGCGGTATCGCCGTCCCTTCCCGAGCAGACGGGCAAGGTGATCGACACCAACCCGCCGGCCAACTCGACCACGGCGATCACCAACCGCATCACGATCGTGGTGGGTAGCGGGCCCGACAAGAAGCCCGTTCCCGACGTGAAGGGTCTGAGCCCCGAGGACGCTCAGAAGATTCTCAGCGGCAATGAGTTCAAAGCGCCGCCGATCATCGTCCAGGTCGACGGGCTCAGGGGCACTCAGGGTCAAGTGGTGGGCACGGTGCCGGCGGCGGGGGAGACGGTCCCGGTGGACACGCCGATTCAGGTGCAGGTGTCGCGGGGCAACCAGTTCACGATGCCCGACCTGCGAGGCCGCTTCTGGGACGACGCGTTCCCATATCTGCAGTCGCTCGGCTGGCAGAACAACGGTCCGAACTTCATCAAAGGGCCCAACGCGCAGAACAGTGGCCAGCCGACCAACGCCGTGGTGATTCAGGACCCGGCGGCCGGCACCCCGATCAGGGTCGACGGCACCATCACGCTGAGCTTCGCGCAGTAGCCGCCGCCACCGTATCGGCGACCTCGCGCTCGAGCAGGCTCACCAGCTGTTCGGCCGGCGCGGCTCCACAGAAGCCGAGCCAATTGGCCAGCATGCGGTGGCCGCCCTCGGTGAGTATCGACTCGGGGTGGAACTGCACCCCGTGGATCGGCAGCGCCCTGTGCTGCACCCCCATGATGACGCCGCCTTCGGTACGCGCGGTGACCTCGAGCTCGGCGGGCATCGTCTCGGGCAGGATGGTCAGCGAGTGGTACCGCGTAGCCGTGAACGGGTCTGGAAGGCCTTTCAGCACACCAAGATTCGTGTGATGCACGCTGCTCGTCTTGCCGTGCAGCAGTTCGGGGGCGCGGTCGACCGTGCCTCCGAACGCCACGCCGATCGCCTGGTGCCCGAGGCAGACTCCGAGCAGGGGAGTGGCGCTCGCGGCGCAGGCCCGCACCAGCGGGATGGACGCGCCCGCTCGCTCAGGAGTCCCGGGACCGGGGCTCAACAGGATCCCGTCGAACTGCGCCGCCGCGGCGTCCACGTCGGACGCCGTCGAGAGGCGTGCGTCGTCGTTGCGCCAGACTTCCGCATTCACACCGAGCTGGCCCAGGTACTGGACCAGGTTGAACACGAAGCTGTCGTAGTTGTCGACGACGAGAACTCGCATCCGATCAGGCTACTTGGCTCAGTAGCCCAGCGGACCCGACGGCTTGGCGAAGCGCAGCCGCAGTGGCGCTGGATGCCCCACCAGGTCGACCTGAGCCTTCGGCTCCTCGGTGTAGCCCAGCCCGAAGCGCACCACGTACTGCTTGTACAACGTCACCAACGGCGCCGCCGACAACGCCGTCTGCATGGCCGCCACGTCGCCGATCGCGGTGATGACGTACGGCGGACTGTAAGTGCGGCCGTTGAGCAGCAGCGTGTTGCCGACACATCGCGGCGCAGACGTGGCGATGATGCGCTGGTCCTGCATCTGGATGCCCTCGGCGCCGGCAGTCCACAACGCGTTCAGCACCGCCTGCACGTCCTGCTGGTGCACGACGAGGTCGTCCGGGGCGGCATCGCGGGGGAAGCGGCCCTCCGCGTCGCGCTGCGCGTCGTTGAGGGACACCACCAGACCCGGCCCGCGCATCGGGTCGAGCCCGGCGTCGACGGCCAGCACGTCGGCGCGTTCGGTGATCAGGCTGAGCGCGGCGGCGGCAGCGGGCGAGCCCCCGTGGTGCGTGTCGAGCTCCGCGACCAGGGTGTCCCGCTGACCCGACAGCCGGTCGACGGACCCCTGCGCCTCCCGAACCAGATCGACGAGCCGAGGCGCATCGCTGCGCCGGATCTCGTCGCCGCCCGAGACGGCGTGGGTGGTGCCGAGCAGCAGCCCGGCGCACAAGCAGACCGCCGGGACGCCGAAGCGCCACGCGGAGCGCTTCGTGCGGAGGCTCGGCATCGACTCCTCCTTCCGGGGCCTCGCGATTTCGGAGTCAGGCGGTGCGCTGGGTTAGGCTGTTCGTTGCATCTGCATCATCGTCGCACTGAGCTGCCGGTCCTCGCACCGGTGTCGGAAGTAGCGCCGACCGGCCGCGAAGGTACCCATGCCCAAGTCCAAGGTTCGCAAGAAGAACGACTTCACCATCAACCCGGTGAGCCGGACGCCGGTCAAGGTCAAGGCGGGGCCGTCGGCACAGTGGTTCGTCGTGCTCTTCATCGGCTTGATGCTGATCGGGTTGTTGTGGCTGCTCGTGTACCAGTTGGCCGCCACCAATCCTGTGGACGCTCCCAGTTTCCTGGCCTGGATGGCCAACCTGGCGCAGTGGAACTACGCGATCGCGTTTGCCTTCATGATTACTGGCCTGTTGCTCACGATGCGGTGGCGGTGACCGTACTGACGGTCGAGATGAATTCAAATTCGATCCGACGCGTTTCCCGTTCCGCAACCTGTTCGTCACCCAATCACATCGTTGTGATTCATCCCCATTGGGGATAGCACCTGTGGATAACCCCATCCGGCACGCGTAGACGGCGCCCAGGACCAATGCAGCAAACACAGTGGAGTCCCAGGACCTTCGGTATCGTGGCTTGCGCAGCAATCTCCATAAGCATGGCTACGGCGGCTGTGATCGCCGTCACAGACGCCCCCGGTCGGATTCTGCTAGGCATTGCCGCCGTCGGGCTGTTCGTGTTTGCAACCGGGTCTTGGCGCGCGCGGCCGAAACTGGCAATTACCGACGCCGGCCTTCAGGTAGGCGGCTGGTTCCGCACGCAGCTGCTGACGCAGGACGACATCACGAGCATTCGCATCACCGAATTTCGGCGGCTCGCACGCAAGGTGCGGTTGCTCGAAATCGACACCGCGGACGACCGGCTAATCGTGTTCACCCGATGGGATCTGGGTACCGACCCGCTCGACGTGCTCGATGCACTGACCGAGGCAGGCTACGCAGGCCGCCAGGCCCGCTGACACCCACCTTTGGCGCAAGCGCGCGTGTTTGTCCCCGACACGCCGCGAAAAACTCCGACTCTGCGCACGCTCGCGCGCAGAGCAGGTGGCCCTAGGAGATCGTGATCGATTCGATGACGACCGGCTCGGTCGGGCGGTCGCCCGGTCCCGTGGGCGTGGCGCCGATGGCGTCGACGACCTTCTGCGAGTCGGCGTCGACGACCTCACCGAAGATGGTGTGCTTGCGGTTCAGGTGCGGCGTCTTGCCGACCGTGATGAAGAACTGCGAGCCGTTGGTGCCCGGCCCGGCGTTGGCCATCGCCAGCAGGTACGGCTTGTCGAAGACCAGTTCGGGGTGGAACTCGTCGGCGAATTGGTAACCCGGGCCGCCGCGGCCGGTGCCGGTGGGGTCGCCGCCCTGGAGCATGAACCCCTCGATGACGCGGTGGAAGATCGCGCCGTCGTAGAACGGACCCGACGTGCTGCCGGTCGCGTTCTCGGTGGAGTAGTCCTTGGTGCCCTGGGCCAGGCCGACGAAGTTGTCGACCGTCTTCGGCGCGTGATTGCCGAAGAGCGCGATCTTGATGTCGCCGCGGTTGGTGTGCAGGGTCGCGGTCGCTGTCTGAATGGGGCTCGTCACGGGAAACCAGTGTGCCATTTCGGAGTTCATGGCCGTGCCCGACCCCCACCGAATAGTGTTGTCGACATGAGTGCGAAGACGAAGGCCGACCGGTTGACGCCAAGAGAGCGGCTGGCCCGCGGCCTGAAGTACTCCACCGTCGGCCCGGTCGACGTGACGAGGGGAACACTCGGCATCGGACTTGGTTCCGCGTACTCGTCGGCGGCCTGGGTGGGCAATCGGTACCGGCGGGGGCGCATCGCACGCCAGCTGCGCGAGGACCTCGCCGCGGCGCAGGAGGTCGTCGGCGCCGAGCTCGCGGCGGCCCAGGAGGTCGTGTCGAATCTTCCGCAGACGTTGAAGGAAGCCCGCCGGACCAAGCGGTTCCCGCGTCCGCTGGTGCTTGTCGCAGCCGGCGTCGCGGTGCTCGGGCTCGGCGCAGTCGCGTTCTCCATCATCCGCCGGTCGACGCAGCCGGACCCGTCGCCGCTTCCGCCCAGTGTCGAGGTGTCGCCGAAGCCCTGAGGCGCTCGCCGAAAGTACGCTTGTTTGCAACTGTTCTCGCGCGATCTGTACAACAACCGTACCTTCGGCGCAGTGGGGCCGGAGGCCTGCGCGATCTGAATTATCTTGTGGAGCCTAGGAGATTCGAACTCCTGACATCTGCCTTGCAAAGGCAGCGCTCTACCAACTGAGCTAAGGCCCCTTTGGGGTGGTGGTCAGCTGGGCTGATCCGCGGCCACGTGCCAGACCTCGACGCGGTTGCGCGATCGGATGATCAGCAAGCCCGCCACGAGTACGGCCAGCACAACGAACAGCCTCACTGCACACCTTCCTCGAAAGGCAAACCGTGGGCCTGGGAGGACTCGAACCTCCGACCTCTTCGTTATCAGCGAAGCGCTCTAACCACCTGAGCTACAGGCCCGTAATCGCAACCGGGCCGAGCGACGAGATTACCGTAACGCCGCCCATCGACCCAAACCGCGGATGTCAGTCCCGGTCGGCGAGAGTGACCTCGATGCCGCCGACGAGGTCGGTCGAGAGGTTGTAGATGAACGCGCCGCACGTCGCCATCGCCGTCAGCAGCACGATGTTGACGAGTCCGATCAGCGCCGCGCCGCCGAAGATCGTGGTGCTGGACACCAACTCGCCACCGCTGCCGCTCGCGCTGGTGAGTAGGTCGCCGACGTTGCTATTGAGCTTGCTCCACACCCCCATGCCGCCGAGCACGAGGTAGAGGAACGCGACGGCGATCATCCAGACGAAGAACAGCGCCACCGACAACACCAGCGAGACCTTCAGCACGCTCCACGGGTCGAACCGCCGCACCTGCATGCTGGCCCGCACCGGTCCCTGCTGAGCTCTGCCCGCCGACGCGCGCGACGGCGCAGGCGGCCGGGTCGCGGGCTCCGGGGTGGTGCGTTCGCCGCCCGGCTTGCTTCGTTGCGCCGGACGGGCACTCGGTCCGGACAGGTCGGGTAGCTCGCTGGCGTAGACCTCGGGACGGACGGGCTCGGCGCGCGTCGCGGGTAGCGGCGCCGCCTCGGGTTCCCGCAGGGGAGCGGGTTCCCGCGTGGGCGCGCTCGGCCCCGAGGGACCACCTTGACCGGCCGGGCCACCCGAGATGAACCGGTTGATGCGTGCGTCGACGGCGGGGGAGTGCCCTGCCGAGGCGCCGGTGCGCCCGCTCTCACTCGGCGGTGGACCGTCCTGAGTGCGCTGCGGAGGCCGGGTGCGAGGCGCGCCCCGCTGCCACGGTGGCACGTCGCCGTGCTCGGGGCCCGATCGCGAGGCGCCCGGCACGTCCACCGGTCCGCTGCCCGAACCGTTGGTGCCGCCGGGACCGTCACCCGGACGAGGGGGTCCCGGCTCGTTCGGTGAACTCACCTACGGCTCCTTAGCTCAGGCTGACTGCCGGTCGGCAGCCTGCGTCGCACTACGTCGCATCTGACTCGTCGCCGTCATCCTCGGCGGCGTCCTCGTCAGCGTTGCGTGCAACGGCAATCAGTGTGTCGCCCTCGCCCAAGTTCATCAAGCGCACCCCCTTGGTCTGCCGTCCGGCCTTGCGCACCTGACGTGCCCTGGTCCGGATGACACCCCCACCGGAAGTGATGGCGTAGAGCTCCGTGTCGTCGTCGACGATCAACGCTCCGACCAGAGTGCCACGTTTGCGGTCGTACTGGATCGTGAGGATGCCCTTGCCGCCGCGGCCCTGGACCGTGTACTCCTCGATCGCGGTGCGCTTCGAGTAGCCCCCCGACGTCGCGACCAGCAGATACGTGCCCTCCTGGACGACGTTCAGCGAGAGCAGTTGGTCTTCCTCGTTGAACCGCATGCCCTGAACGCCCGAGGTGGCCCGACCCATCGGCCGCAGCGCCTCGTCGGTGGCCGAGAACCGGATCGACTGACCCTTCGCCGACACCAGCAGCAGGTCCTCCTCCGCCGAGCACAGCACCGCCCCGACCAGTTCGTCGCCGTCGCGCAGGTTCACCGCGACGATGCCGCCCGAGCGGTTGGAGTCGAAGTCCGTCAGCTTGGACTTCTTGACCAGACCGTTCTTGGTGGCCAGCACCAGGTATGGCGCGTCCTCGTAGGTCTTGATCTGGATGACCTGAGCGATGCGCTCCTCCGGCTGGAAGGCCAGCAGGTTCGCGACGTGCTGCCCGCGGGCCGTGCGAGACGCCTCCGGCAGGTCGTAGGCCTTTGCGCGATAGACCCGGCCCTGGGTGGTGAAGAACAGGATCCAGTCGTGCGTCGAGGACACGAAGAAGTGCCTGACGATGTCGTCCTGCTTCAGCCCCGCCCCCATGACGCCCTTGCCGCCGCGCTTCTGACTGCGATAGAGGTCCGACTTGGTCCGCTTGGCGTAGCCGGTTTCGGTGATCGTGACGACCACCTCTTCGCGTGCGATCAGATCCTCGTCGGCGACGTCGCCGTCGGCCGGGATGATTCGGGTGCGCCGGTCGTCGCCGTACTTCTCGACCAGCTCCGCGAGCTCGTCGTGCACGATGGCGCGCTGGCGTTCGGGCTTGGCCAGGATGTCCTCGAGGTCGGCGATCTCGGCCTCGATCTTGGCGAGGTCGTCGACGATGCGCTGCCGTTCCAGGGCGGCGAGGCGCCGCAGCTGCATGTCGAGGATCGCCTGCGCCTGGATGTCATCGATGTCGAGCATCTCGATCAGCCCAGCCCGGGCGATGTCGACGGTCTGCGATGCCCGGATCAGCGCGATGACCTCGTCCAGGGCGTCGAGCGCCTTGACCAATCCGCGCAGGATGTGCGCCCGCTCGTTCGCCTTGCGCAACCGATAGGTGGTGCGTCGCACGATGACGTCGAGTTGGTGGACCACGTACAGGCGGATCAGCTGGTCGATCCGCAGGGTGCGCGGAACGCCGTCGACGATCGAGAGCATGTTGGCGCCGAAGCTCGTCTGCAGCTGCGTGTGCTTGTAGAGGTTGTTCAGCACCACCTTCGCCACGGCGTCGCGCTTGATCTCGACCACGATGCGCATGCCGACCCGGTCACTGCCCTGGTCTTCGATGTTCGCGATGCCCGCAAGTTTTCCGTCGCGGACCTGATCGGCGATCGAGGTGATGAAGTTGTCGTGATTGACCTGATACGGGAGCTCGGTGATGACCAGAAGCGTGCGGCCCCTCGCGTCCTCCTCGATGACGACGACGCCCCGCATGCGAATGGAACCGCGACCCGTCGTGTACGCGTCGTGGATCCCCTGCGAGCCGACGATCAATCCGTAGGTCGGGAAGTCGGGTCCCTTCACGCGTTCGGTGACCGCCGCGAGCGTGGCCTCTTCGTCGGCCTCGTAGTTGTCGAGGCACCAGAAGACCGCATCCGAGAGCTCACGGAGGTTGTGCGGGGGCATGTTGGTGGCCATGCCGACCGCGATGCCGCCCGAACCGTTGGCCAGCAGGTTCGGGAAGCGGCTCGGCAGAACCGTCGGCTCCTGCACGCGCCCGTCGTAGTTCGGGATGAAATCGACTGTCTCCTCGTCGATTTCGCGCAGCATTTCCATCGCCAGGGGAGTGAGCCGCGCCTCTGTGTTGTGGCTGACGAATCCGTTGGTGATGAACGAGTGATCGTCGGTGTCGACACGCAGGCTGTAGACCGGTTGCACACCCGAGTCGCTGACGCTCGCTACACGCGCGTAGTAGAAGCGGCCGTCTGTGAGGTCGCTCGCGATCGACCGGACGTCTTCGTCCGTGATGTGTCCGAGGATCTCGGTGCCGCTACGCCGCCAACGCGACACGCGGTCGACATTGTGTTTCTGCAGCCATTCCTTATCGACCCAACGCCCTCCGCCCCGGGTGCGGATTAAGTTCGCCAGACCTGGTACGTGGTCGCCGTCCAGGCCCGCGGCAATCTCCGGCAGCTCGCCGAGGATCTCTCTCAGCTTGTCCTGCTTGGCGCCGCCGAATCCGATCTGCGTCGAGAACGCTTCCGCATGTGCACGATTGGTAATGACGACTTTGTGTTCGCCCGTTGCATGCAGGTAGCGGCGGGAGATGACGCCGAATTCCAGCAGCATCTGCTGGACGTCCCTGGCCAGCTGACCGCTGCGCGTTGAGTACGAGATTTGAATGGTATTGCGGGGCAGCGCTGAACACGACCCGTCGCCCTCGAACAGTGACTGCAGGAATGCGCGCTTCACCACTGTGGCGGCATGCCACATCCAGTCCGGAACCACCTTCGCGGCGGACCGCTGACCCGTGAGGCAGGCCAGCCGACTCCTACGCAAGGCATCCAGATTGTGTATGTCCAGTTCGAGCAGCCTGGATCCCGATGCGATAGTTCGCTCCGAGACGTAGCGCGGGCCGCCGACGACCGCGTCGTACGCTGCGAGCACCACATGGAAGTAGTCGCGGTCGAGATTGTTGAATCCGGCGCGCGACTCGGAGACGAATCCCTCGCTGATGAACGCGCCCAGCAGCAATGCCTCGAAGGTTTCAAACCAGTCCGCCGGTCCGAACTCCGCTGGCTGAGTTCGTTGGATGACGACCCGGTCGTCTGGGCGAATCTCCTCGATCAGCTTCCAGAGCAGAGTCGGCACGCCCGCGACATCAACGAGACACAGCAGCGGATGGTTCGCTGTTCCCGTGACCTCGTAGCCCTCATCCGTCGTCACCTTGTACGTCTGATGTTCGCCCGAATGGAACAGTCGATCGGCGACGACGGGGTTCCCATGCCGATCGAGGACCTTCAGGTCGACGACGTTGTCCGACTGAGGGCGTGCGCCAGGAACGATGTCCGCAATACGCACCGAATGCCCGGATGGCAAGCGCACCAACGCATCACCGGTGACGCAGTACCTCATGGCCGCCGGCGGATCGTTGCCCGGCGAACCGAAGTTGCCCTGACCGTCTACCAACGGATAGCGCAGCGACCACGGCTGCGCCATGCGCACCAGGGTGTCGTAGATCGACGAGTCGCCGTGCGGGTGGTAGTTGCCCATCGTCTCGGCAACGGAGCGTGCGGATTTCGCGTGGCCACGGTCCGGACGGAAGCCGGAGTCGTACATCGCGTACAGCACACGGCGGTGCACGGGCTTGAGGCCGTCACGAACCTCGGGCAGCGCGCGGCCCACGATCACGCTCATCGCGTAGTCGATGTAGCTGCGCTGCATCTCCTGCTGGATGTCAACCGGTTCGATGCGGTCGGTGGTTGCGCCGTCGTCGCCAGGAGGCAGGGTGGTGTCAGTCATCGTATGTCAGCCCTATTCGTCTTTGGATGCAGGCACTTAAACGTCAAGGAAGCGAACGTCTTTAGCATTTCGGGTGATGAAGCTGCGTCGTGCTTCGACGTCCTCGCCCATCAGGATGGAGAACAGTTCGTCGGCGGCGGCCGCGTCGTCCAGCGTGATTCGACGCAGCACCCGTGCGGACGGATCCATCGTCGTCTCCCAGAGTTCCTTAGCGTCCATCTCGCCGAGACCCTTGTAGCGCTGGATGCCATCCTCGGTGTTGATCCTTCGGCCCGCTGCCTTGCCGGCCTCGAGCAGACCGTCGCGCTCGCGGTCGGAGTACGCGAACTCCGGCTCGGAGCGCTGCCACTTCAACTTGTACAACGGCGGCTGTGCCAGGAAGACGTGCCCATTCTCGATGAGCGGCTTCATGAATCGGAATAGCAGCGTCAGCAGCAGCGTCGAGATGTGCTGGCCGTCGACGTCGGCGTCGGCCATCAGCACGATCTTGTGATACCTCAACTTGGTGAGGTCGAACTCGTCATGGATGCCGGTGCCGAGCGCGGTGATGATGGCCTGGACTTCGGTGTTCTTCAGCACGCGGTCGATGCGCGCCTTCTCCACGTTGATGATCTTCCCGCGTAGCGGCAGGATGGCCTGGTACATCGAATCGCGTCCGCTCTTCGCCGAGCCGCCGGCCGAATCACCCTCCACCACATACACTTCCGACAAGCGGGGGTCGGTGGAACGGCAGTCCGCGAGCTTGCCAGGCAGCCCGCCAATATCTGTTGCGCTCTTGCGACGCACCAACTCCCGCGCCTTCCGGGCGGCCATGCGCGCCTGCGCTGAAGACACCGCCTTGTTGACGACCGTCTTGGCCTCCGCGGGGTTCGCCTCGAACCAATGCGACAGCTGCTCGTTGCAGATCTTCTGCACGAACGACTTCACCTCGGTGTTGCCGAGCTTCGTCTTGGTCTGACCCTCGAACTGTGGATCGCTGACCTTGACCGAGATCACCGCAGCAAGGCCCTCGCGGATGTCGTCGCCAGTGAGGTTCGCGTCCTTCTCCTTGAGGAGTTTCTTGTCTTTCGCGTACTTGTTGACCACCGTGGTCAGCGCGCTGCGGAAGCCCTCTTCGTGGGTGCCACCCTCGTGGGTGTTGATGGTGTTCGCGAAGGTGTGCACCGACTCCGAATAGCCTGCGTTCCACTGCATCGCGATCTCGACCTCATGGCCGGGTCCCTTGCCGTCGAAGTCGATGATGCTCTGCTGGATCGGGGACTTCGTGCGGTTGATGTGCTTGACGTAGTCGACCAGGCCGCCCGGGTAGTGGAAGGTCCGGTGCTTAACCTTGTGCGGGCCCTTGGCCTCGGCTTCCTTCTCGTCGGCGGACTTCGGCGCTTCCGCCGTGTCGCTGACGACCTCGTCGACGACGTCTTCAGCCTTGACGCGTTCGTCGATCAAGTCGATGGTCAGCCCCTTGTTGAGGAACGCCATCTCTTGCAGGCGACGAGCGACGGTCTCGAAGTCGTAGTCGGTGGTCTCAAAGATGTCGGGGTCGGCCCAGAACCTGATGGTGGTGCCGGTCTTCTTGGTGGGCCCACCCTGCTTCAACGTGCCGGGCACCGAACGGTCGTAGTACTGAAACCACTCGGAGCCGTCCCGCAGGATCGTCGCCTCTAGGCGGGTAGACAGCGCGTTGACGACCGAGACACCGACGCCGTGAAGACCGCCACTGACGTTGTAGCCGCTGTTCTCTCCGCCGAACTTGCCGCCCGCGTGCAGTTGCGTCATCACGACGTCGACGGTCGGGACACCGGTGGAGTGCATGGCGACGGGGATGCCGCGGCCATCGTCGGTGACCTGGACGCTCCCGTCTTCGATGATCTTGACGTCGACCCTGGTGGCGTAGCCGGCCATCGCCTCGTCGATCGCGTTGTCGACGACTTCCCAGACGAGGTGGTGCAGACCGCGTTCTCCGGTGGACCCGATGTACATGCCTGGACGTTTCCGGACGGCTTCCAGGCCTTCGAGAATGGTGATCGATTCGGCGTCGTACTCATTCGAAGCACGCTTCTTCGGGGCAGCCACGTTGGACGCGTCTCCTTGGGGTTCGCAGGCGAGAGGCAACTGGCTCTCTCGGATCACTTTCGAGTCTACCGGGAGACACTGTCACCACTGACTCTGAGGCGGCGTTTCTACACACCTATTTGCGCCGTGTGCCGAATTTCGCGAAGTTCGGCGCGTCCAGACGCTTCAGAGTTGTGGATAAACCCTTGTCGGCGCTCTCAGCCAGTGGTAGGGAAACCACCTATCCGTAGGTGTCTCGGGGGCCGCGCCCGGAGATGTGCAGCTTGCCCTTGCGCCACGTCGGCGCCGCCGGACCGACGATCCGCAACGAGGTGACGACACCGTCCCCGACCGCCGCGGCGATCTTCGCCAGAACCTGCGCTTGCACCATGCGGAGCTGCGTCGCCCATGCCGTGGATTCGGCCTCGATGGTCAGCACGCCGTCGCGCAGTGACGCCGGCTCGGCGTGCGCGGCGATCTGCTCTCCGACGACGGTCTGCCACTGGCCGAACACCGAACCCTCGGCGACTCTGGTAGACCAGCCGCGCTCCTGTGCCAGCGCCGACGTCGCGGACCCGAACGTCTGCGGATCGCGGGAGTCCGGTCCGGGACCCGACCACCGCCGCCGCCGACCCTTGGCCCATGGCTTGCGTGGTTGCGACGTGCGACCGCGCCCGACCTCCTTGCCCTGGGTACGCGCGGCACCGCGCGCTTCCTCGAGGGTTCTGCGCACTAGGTCCATGCCTGCGAGGTGCGCCAGCCCCTCGGGCGGCTCCACGGGGTCGTGGTCCGTCATCCGATCACCTCCGAGTAGCGGCCCGCATCACCTTCGCGCATGTCGATCTCCATTCTGCGCGCATCCCAGTCGTTTGGGACGTCATCGACGACGGCCGCCGTCACCAAGACCTGCTCCGCGGACTCCGCCGCAGCGACCAGGGCTCGTCGGCGCGCGGTGTCCAGTTCCGCGAACACGTCGTCGAGCAACAGCACGGGGTCGCTTCCTTCGGCACGCAACAGCTCGTACGCGGCCAGCCGCAAGGACAGCGCCATCGACCACGATTCGCCATGGCTGGCAAAGCCTTTCGCGGGTTGATCGCCGAGCCGCAGTTCGAGGTCGTCACGGTGTGGTCCGACCAGGCACACGCCGCGTTCGAGCTCCGCGGAACGCCGGCGGGCGAGTTCCTCCAGCAGCGCGTGCTCGAACGGTTCGGGGGAGACGGTGCCGTTGGAGGCTTCGAGCTCGACGGCCTCGACGCCGCTGCGATACCGGATGGTCGCCGGACGAGAGCCCGGCGCCAGCGATTGGTACGCCTTCTCTACCTCCGGCGCCAGGTCATTGACGAGTTTCACCCGGGCCGCGATGAGCTGCGCGCCCTGGGCGGCGAGGTGCCCATCCCACACGTCGAGCGTCTCCAGAGCTCCCGCGTCTCCGCGATAACGTGCGCCCGCAGCAGTTTTCAATAGCGCGCTGCGTTGCCGGAGCACCTTGTCGTAGTCCGCGCGCAGCCCAGCGACCGCGGGGCGGCGCGTGGTGGCGAGCTCATCCAGGTAGCGCCGACGTTCACTTGGATCACCGCGCACCAGCGCCAAGTCCTCTGGCGCGAACAGCACCGCAGTGAGCACCCCGAGCACTTCTCTTGCGCTGCGCACCGGCGAGCGGTTCAGCCGGGCCTTGTTCGCCCGTCCGGCCGTGATCTCCAGGTCCACCGCCAGCTCGCGACCCTCGTTCACGATGATGGTCGACACGATGGCGCGTTCGGCTCCCTCGCGAATCAGCGGCGCGTCGGACGCCACTCGATGGCTGCCCAGTGTCGATGAATACCAGAGTGCTTCAACGAGATTCGTCTTACCGTAGCCATTGGGTCCGATGAAGACCGTCCGGCCCGGTTCGAGCTCCACGTCGACGCGTGGCCACGACCGGAAATCGGTCAACCCAAGATGGCGAACGTACAAAACCTATCCCGACTTACTAACCCTTTGGACGGCGTGGCCACCGAACTGATTGCGCAGCGCAGCGACGGCCTTCATGGTCGGCGAGTCCTCCTGACGCGACAGGAAGCGCGCGAAGAGCGACGCCGCGATTCCTGGAACGGGTACGCGCAGCCGGATGGCCTCCTCGACCGTCCAGCGGCCCTCCCCGGAATCGTCGGTGTAACCGCTGATCTCGGCCAGCTGGGGATCCTCCTTGAGGGCCTTCGCCAATAGCTGCTGCAGCCAAGATCTGACCACCGTGCCGTTGGTCCACGCCTGGTACACCGCCTGCGGACTCTTCACCAACGGCTCCGCCGACAGCAGCTCGTAGCCTTCGGCGTACGCCGTCATCAGCGCGTATTCGATGCCGTTGTGGACCATCTTCGTGAAGTGACCCGCGCCGACCGGGCCCGCGTGGACGAACCCGTCCTCTTGCGGACCCTCCGGCCGCAGCGTGTCGAAGATCGGCATGGCGCGCGCGATGTCGGCGTCCGATCCGCCGACCATGAGCCCGTATCCTTCGGTGAGCCCCCAGATGCCGCCGGAGACGCCTGCGTCGATGTATCCGATTCCCTTGGCACTCAACAGTTCTGCGTGCGGGCCATCCTCGGTGTAGCGGGAGTTCCCTCCGTCGATCACCAGGTCGCCTTCGGTTAGCTCGGCCGCCAACGCGACGATGGTGTCGTGGGTGACCTCACCCGAAGGCACCATCACCCAGACCACCCGAGGCGCGGTGAGCGCGGCAGCCAACCCCGCCAGGTCGGGAACGTCGGAGACCTCGGGCCGCGGGTCGTATCCGATGACTTCGTGGTCCCCCTTGCGCAACCGCTCGCGCATGTTGAAACCCATTTTGCCGAGCCCGATCAAGCCGAGTTGCATGAGCGCCTCTTCCGTGGCGAAAGGCCGGTCAGCCCGGAAGCCGCACCGGCATCAACAAGTAGACGTAATCGGTTTGAGCTGCCGGGAACGGGCCGCTTGCGCCGACGTACCCCTCATCATCACTCGTCGGGCGCAACACCGCGGGTCGGCTGGGTGTCGTAAAGCCGAACGTCACTTTTTGAGAGTGCAACGAGCCGAGCCCGTCGGTCAGGTAGGTCGGGTTGAACGCGATGGTGAGTGGTTCACCCGCGAACTCGACGGGAAGGTCCTCCTCGGCCCGGCCGACGTCGTCCGCGCCAGCCGACAACCGCACCGTATCCTCGGCGAATTCCATCCGGATCTGCGCACCGCGATCGGCCACGAGCGCGACGCGCTTGATCGCGTCGGTCAGCTCGGCCACCCCGACGGTGGCGACGGCCGTGTGCTCTGCGGGGAGCAACTGCCGAAACTTCGGGAACTCCGCGTCGAGCAATCGGCTCGTGGTGTTCTTGCCCGCGCTGCGAATGCCCAACAGCCCGTCCTTGCCCACGGCCGCACCCGCGCCGAGCGACAGGTGCACGTCACCGCCGTCGGTACCAGCCTTCGCGGCCTCGGCCAACGTCTTCGCCGGCGCCAGCACGGCCGCCTCGAGATCCGCCACGTCCGTGGCCCAGGTCAGCTCCCGCACGGCGAGCCTGAACCTGTCGGTAGCCGCCAAAACCACCTTCTCGCCCGAGATCTCGACCCGAATGCCCGTCAGCATCGGAAGCGTGTCGTCGCGGCCTGCCGCGATGGCCACCTGGCTGATGGCCTGGGAGAAGAGCTCGGCCGAGACCACCCCGGTCTCCTCGGGCAGCGACGGCAGCGTCGGATAGTCCTCGACGGCCATGGTCGGGAGAGAGAACCGCGCGCTGCCACAGTTGAGCAACACCCGAGTGCCCTCGACGCTGACGTCGACCGGCTTGGCCGGCAACGCCCTTGTGATGTCCGACAATAGCCGACCGGACACTAAAACGCTTCCGGGAGAAGCTATTTCGGCCGCGACCCGGACTTCGGCGGAAACCTCGTAGTCGTAGCCGGAGATGGTCAGCCCGTCATCGGACCCGGTCAGCAAGACACCGGAGAGCACGGGCACAGTCGGCCGGGTGGGCAGAATGCGAGCCACCCACGCCACGGCATCGGCGAAGTCCTCCCGCACCAGGCGAAACTTCAAATCGGTGAGACCAACTGTCGTCGTCACCACGTCCATAACGTCCCTTCGATGAAACCCGAACCACGAACACCGCCCCGCGCAGTCTCAAGTGTCTCCCCGCGCTGCGAACCGTGCCGTACCGGCTGCCGAAGACCCACCGTAGAGCGTTCGACGCCAACTTGAAAGCTAATCGATCGGAGTGACAAACGGTTCGGCGAGGGTGCCAAGTTGGGGTGGGGAGGAGATGTCCCCAGGGCCCTACTTCAAAGAAGGATTCTTAGTAGATACAGAAGTAGTAGTAATAGGGGCTGTGCAGGTTGTGGATGACACAGTGCCCGTACAGGTCGGATGGGGTGGACGGATGTGAGCGACCTGTGGACGACGTGTCGACACATTGTTGGCAACTGTGGACCGATCGATGCTCGTGCATGGCTGGGCAGCTGAGGCGGTAAGTCCTCGATGGGTCTGTCCACGAGTGATGCACAGCGATTTGGTGTTACGAGTGGTGCGGACGCGACCAAAGTTTCTCGAAGAAGTGGTTCGAATCTCGCGGATTCTGGGTCGCTCAGCGCTTGGAACGCTGGCGAATACGAGTCGTGAGTTCCTTGACGTGATCGAAGATCTCGCGCTTTTCCGCCATCTCGCCGCGGATCTTGCGCTCGGCGTACATCACGGTGGTGTGGTCACGACCGAACCCCTGGCCGATCTTGGGCAAGGAGAGATCGGTCAGCTCGCGACATAGGTACATCGCGATCTGGCGGGACTGCGCCAGGGCCCGGGTCTTTCCAGGCCCGCGGAGCTCCTCGACGGTGGTTTCGAAGTACTCGGCGGTGGCGGCCATGATCGTCGCCATGCTGATCTGCGTGGTACTCGAGTCGGAGATCAGGTCACGCAACACGATCTCGGCGAGCGACCGGTCGATGGCGCTCTTGTTGAGCGACGCGAATGCGGTGACGCGGATGAGCGCGCCTTCGAGCTCGCGGATGTTGCGCTCGATGCTGCTGGCGATGAGTTCGAGGACGTCGTCGGGCACGTCGAGCCGGTCCATCTGAGCCTTCTTGCGAAGGATGGCGATGCGCGTCTCGAGTTCAGGCGGCTGAACGTCGGTGATCAAACCCCACTCGAACCGCGTCCGGAGCCGGTCCTCCAGGGTGGCCAGCTGTTTGGGCGGCCGGTCCGACGATATGACGATCTGCTTGTTCGCGTTATGCAGCGTGTTGAAGGTGTGGAAGAACTCCTCCTGGATGCCTTCCTTGCCTTCGATGAACTGGATGTCGTCGACGAGCAGGACGTCGATGTCGCGGTAACTCCGCTTGAACGACGCCTTGCGGTCATCGCGGAGCGAGTTGATGAAGTCGTTGGTGAACTCTTCGGTGGAGACGTACTTGACCCGCATGCCGGGGAACAGACGCTGTGCGTAGTTACCCGCGGCGTGCAGCAGGTGGGTCTTCCCGAGCCCAGACTCGCCCCAGATGAAGAGTGGGTTGTAAGCACGCGCCGGCGCTTCGGCGATGGCGAGCGTCGCGGCGTGGGCGAAGCGATTCGAGGCACCGATGACGAACGTGTCGAACGTGTAGCGCCGGTTGAGGCTCACGTCGTTGGACGACGAGTTCTGCGGACGGTTGGTGAAGTGACTGGGCCAGGCCTCCTCGGCACTGGCGAGTGCTTCCTCGTCCTCGTCGACCTCATCCGGATCCGGCAGCAGGTCGATGGATGCCTCGTCGTCGACGTCCGGGTCTGGAGTGGCGATGCGGACGCCGAGTTCTACGCGTTGACCGAGGTGGCGGCTGAGACTCGTGATGATCGGTTCACGGAGGTGACGTTCGATCTCGTTTTGCACGAACGGCGTCGGAACGGACAACAGAGCAAAGCCCTCGGTGATGACCAACGGACGGACCAGCTTGAGCCACGCTCTTTGCTGGGGGGTGAGTACCGGTGGTGTGACGTCGCCGTTGAGGGCCGCTTGGTGTGGAGTATCTCCGTTGAGTTCGGCTACGACCTTGTTCCAAATCGCTACGAACGGTGGATCGGGGTCGGCAGTCAACGAGACATACCCCCTTGCGGCCAAATCAGAGATGGCCAAGTAAACGATGACGAATCGTCCACATAGTTATCCACAGTCTGTGGACAACGGACCGTCGTCGTCGTGTCGTCATGTGCTGGCGGAATGATCATGCACTGGGGCTCGTCACAGAGTCGGGCATTCTGTCGGCTCGCGGTGAGGTGACCATCCTCGCTCAGTTGTCCATCGCCGCTCCGGTCTGAAACGGCATTGGCAGAAGCTAACAGTTTTCTCTCCTAGTGGCCAACAGTTCTGCAACATTCTTCCGTGCTTCTCGTGCGACTGCTCGACAGTGGTGAACGGTGTGACGCACGAGGTCACCTGGCGGTCGCTGCGGGTAGGTTTGACCTAGGGAAATCTCGTCAGTACCCTCGAACAGTCGCCCGCACGTGGCGACACGGCAGCGACCCGCGGTTCCGGGGTAACGCGCCGGAGCTAGCAAGCGAGACGAACGAGCGTAAACGCGACTGCGTCCCCACCGCATGAGCACTTCATGGGTGACGGACACGGACGCAAGGTAATTGAGGAGATACAGCCGTGGCCAAGGGCAAGCGCACTTTCCAGCCGAACAACCGGCGTCGTGCACGCGTGCACGGATTCCGGTTGCGGATGCGCACGCGCGC
The DNA here is from genome assembly GCF_033804605.1 of Mycobacterium sp. RTGN6. NCBI lineage: Bacteria > Bacillati > Actinomycetota > Actinomycetes > Mycobacteriales > Mycobacteriaceae > Mycobacterium > Mycobacterium sp. RTGN6. The sequence continues at coordinate 403,388 of NZ_JAPZKZ010000002.1, read as the reverse complement.
CGGCCGGGCGATCGTGTCCAGCCGACGTAGCAAGGGCCGTCGCTCGCTCACTGCGTGACGCGCGCAGGACTTAGCGTCGTGCTTCCGGCTCGATACCGGATGACACGGTCCGCGGACTTCGGCCTGACGGTCAACAAGGGAGTCCGAGCCGTTCAACCAGACTTGGTCGTCCATGCGCTGCGCGTGCCGGACGACGGATCAGACGTGCCCAAGATCGGCCTCGTCGTGGCGAAGTCGGTGGGCACCGCGGTGCAACGCCACCGGGTCGCGCGCAAACTGCGTCACGTGGCGCGCGGTGTCGTGGACGAACTCCACGCAGGCGACAGGGTCGTCATCAGAGCGCTGCCGAGTAGCAGGCATGCGATCTCCGCTCGGCTCGAGCAAGAACTACGCACGGCCCTGCGGCGAGCCCAGGAACGCACTGGGGCGTCGCGATGACCGGCGGTCGGGGCGCTGTCCTGCGGGGTGTGGTCTCCGCGGTGCAGCTGTACCGGAACATGATCTCGCCACTGCGGCCCGCGTCGTGCCGATTCACCCCCACGTGTAGCCAGTACGCCGTGGATGCACTGCAGGAGTACGGGCTGCTCCGCGGGACCTGGCTGGCGGCCGTCCGGCTGGCCAAGTGCGGACCCTGGCACCGTGGAGGGTGGGACCCGATCCCCGATCGGGCGTCCAACTCAAAAGACCCGATCGAGAGCGATCCAACGTTGAGGAGCGATTCGCTTGTTTGATTTCAACTGGTTCAGTCTCGACTACATCTACTATCCGGTCTCCGCGATCATGTGGGTCTGGTACAAGGTCTTCGCCTTCCTCATCGGACTGATCCCAGGCGTCGACGGCGATACCAACTTCTTCGCATGGGGCCTGTCGGTGACCTTCCTGGTCTTCACATTGCGGGCCATTCTGTACCGCCCCTTTGTGCGGCAGATCGAGACCACCCGCCAGATGCAGGAGCTGCAGCCACAGATCAAGGCGCTGCAGAAGAAGTACGGCAAGGACCGCCAGCGGATGGCGACGGAGATGCAGAAGCTGCAGAAGGAGCACGGATTCAACCCGATCCTCGGTTGCCTCCCGATGCTCGCGCAGGTGCCTGTCTTCCTCGGCCTGTACCACGTGCTGATGTCCTTCAACCGGACGCAGACCGGCTTCGGCCGGCTGGGGCTGACGGTCCAGGAGAACGCGTCGCTGGGCAACTACCTCTTCAGTGCCGCGGACGTCCGCAACTTCCTGGACGCGCATCTGTTCGGGGCACCGCTGGGTGCATCGATGATCCAGACGGTCGGACTCGATGCCTTCACGCACTTCAATCGCGCGTCGGTCATCGCCGTCGGGGTGCCGCTGATGATCCTCGCCGGCATCGCCACCCACTTCAACAGTCGGGCGTCGGTGGCGCGGCAGAGCCCGGAGGCGGCGGCCAACCCGCAGACCGCGATGATGAACAAGCTTGCGCTGTACGTGTTCCCGGTCGGCGTGATCGTCGGCGGCCCGTTCCTGCCGATCGCGATCATCTTGTACTGGGTGTCCAACAACGTGTGGACGTACGGCCAGCAGCACTACGTGTTCGGCAAGATCGAGGCCCGCGAAGAGGCCAAGAAGCAAGAGGACATCGAGCGACGCGCGTCCAACGCCCCGGCGCCCGGCGCCAAGCCCGCCCGGAAGCCGAAGCGCACAGCTGCGCAGAAGCAGGCAGCAGCCAACAAGGCTGCCGTGGCGGCGGACGCGGAGAGCACTGCGACCGAAGTGGAATCGACCGCTGAGGTGGACGCACCCACCACGCCGACGACGAACGCCGCAGCCAAGCCCGGCGGCACCAACAACGGCGCTGCCAAGAACACGCCCCGCCGGAATCCCCGGCCCGCCAAGAGGCGAAGGCAGTGACCGTGCTTTCGCACGAAGACCCGCAACGCGGACCGGGTGACACCGGGACCGCCGACGAGATCCTGATGGACGAGGAAGAAGGACCAACGACCATGACTGACGCCGACACGACCGAGCGCACGACGGAGACCGAAGAGCCGCCGCGCGAGAAGATCGAAGACCGACTGGTGGCCGAAGGCGAGATTGCCGGCGACTACCTCGAGGAGCTCCTGGACCTGTTGGACTTCGACGGAGACATCGATCTCGACGTCGAGGGCGACCGGGCGATCGTGAGCATCGACGGCGGCGAGGACCTGACCAAGTTGGTCGGGCGCAAGGGCGAGGTGCTCGACGCGCTGCAGGAGTTGACGCGACTCGCGGTTCATCAGAAGACCGGGGAGCGCAGCAGGCTCATGCTGGACATCGCGCGCTGGCGCCGGGGGAGGCGCGACGAGCTGGCAGCGCTGGGGGAGCAGATCGCGCGCCGCGTCTTGGCGAGCGGCGAGCGCGAGGAGCTCACGCCGATGACGCCGTTCGAGCGCAAGATCGTGCACGACGCCGTCGCCGCGATCGACGGGGTTCGCAGCGAGAGTGAAGGCGCCGAGCCGTCGCGTCGCGTGGTCGTCCTCGTCGACTGAGCGTCAGCTCGAGTTACACCGATGTAGTTCGTACCGTCCGCCGCCCGTGGATTCGGAGGAATGTTTCACGTGAAACATGGCCACGCTCCGGATGCGCCCGGGGCGGCAGACTCCGTCTTCGGCCCCAGTCTCGAGCCCGCGCGTCGGTATGCGGCAATCCTCGCGGGCGCCGGCATCGAACGCGGACTCATCGGTCCGCGTGAACTCGACCGGCTGTGGGACCGTCACCTGTTGAACTGTGCGGCGATCGCCGAGCTCTTCGAAGCGGGAGAGCGGGTGGCCGACATCGGCAGCGGTGCCGGCCTGCCGGGCATCCCGCTGGCGCTCACTCGCCCGGATCTCCACGTCACGCTGATCGAGCCGCTGCTCCGGCGCGCCGACTTTCTGGAGGAGGCGGTGTCGGAGTTGGGGCTGGCGGTCGAAGTCGTCCGGGGGCGCGCGGAGGACAAGGCGGTGCTCGAGAGTGTCGGAGAATTCGACGCCGTCACGTCGCGAGCGGTCGCGTCCCTCGACAAGTTGGCGCGGTGGTCGATGCCCCTGCTGCGCGAGGGCGGGCGAATGTTGGCGATGAAGGGCGAGCGAGCCGAAGAAGAAGTCACCGAGCATCGACGAGTCTTGGACTCATTAGGTGCCGTTGACGCGGAGGTGGTGAGATGTGGCGTGGACTATTTGACTCCACCCGTAACCGTGGTCGTAGCGCGGCGCGGAGCACGGACACAATCAGCGAAGCGGCCATCGCGGCCGCGGAGGAAGTCGGGATGAAGCCGCCACCGGAACACAACGCGAACGTTCCCGGGGCAGGACCGTCCGCCGCGACTCCGAATGTTTCACGTGAAACGGCGCCCCCGGCGCCAGCCAATGTTTCACGTGAAACATGGCCCGCCGGAACCGACGGGGCATGGCCGGTCGATGACATCGCCGACACTCCGATTGGCGCCGAAGCAGAGCGCGCCGTCCGGCTCTTGCACGGCGCGAAGGGCAACCGGCTGCCGCGGCCGTCACACCAACGTGTCTTCACGATCGCCAACCAGAAGGGTGGCGTCGGCAAGACGACGACGGCAGTCAACGTGGCGGCAGCGCTGGCGTTGCAGGGGCTGAACACGCTCGTGATCGACCTCGACCCGCAGGGCAACGCCAGCACGGCACTCGGCATCGAACACCGGGAGGGGACGCCGTCCTCGTACGAGGTGTTGATCGGGGAGATCTCGCTGGAGGCGGCGGTCCAGCGCAGCCCCCACAACGAACGGCTCTTCTGCGTTCCCGCGACGATCGACCTGGCGGGCGCCGAGATCGAGCTGGTCAGCATGGTCGCCCGCGAAGGACGACTGCGGAACGCGCTCGCGAGCCTCAAGGACCACGACTTCGACTACGTCTTCATCGACTGTCCGCCGTCGCTCGGGCTGCTGACGATCAATGCGCTGGTTGCCGCTCCCGAGGTACTCATCCCCATCCAGTGTGAGTACTACGCGCTGGAGGGAGTGGGCCAGCTGCTGCGCAACATCGAGATGGTCAAGGCACACCTCAACCCCAACCTCGAGGTCACCACCGTCATCCTCACGATGTACGACGGCCGGACCAAGCTGGCCGACCAGGTGGCCGACGACGTCCGGTCTCACTTCGGCGACAAGGTGCTGCGGACGGTGATCCCGCGCAGCGTGAAGGTTTCCGAGGCGCCCGGTTACGGGATGACGATCCTCGACTACGACCCGGGCTCCCGCGGAGCGATGAGCTATCTCGACGCCAGTCGCGAGCTCGCCCAGCGCGCGGACCCTCGATCGAAGGATTCGCGATGAGGAGACGGAATCGATGACGCCGCAACCGCAACCACGCAAGCGCAGCGGGCTGGGCCGGGGCCTCGCTTCGTTGATCCCGACCGGACCCGACGATGGCGAACCGAACAACCTCAGTCCGGGGGCGGCCGACGTCGTGCTCGGCGGAGGCGCCCCGCACGGGTTGGCCGAGCCCGTCGTGTCCGACGTCGGCGCGGTCTACCGGGAGATCCCGCCGACGGCGATCGAGCCGAATCCCCGTCAGCCGCGGCAGGTCTTCGACGGAGATGCGCTCGCCGAACTCGTTCACTCGATCCGCGAGTTCGGGCTCATGCAGCCGATCGTCGTGCGCCCGGTGGACGGCGCACCGGGTGGACCTCGCTACCAGCTCGTGATGGGGGAGCGGCGGTGGCGTGCGGCGCAAGAGGCGGGACTGGCGACCATACCGGCGATCGTCCGCGAGACCGCCGACGACAGCATGTTGCGCGATGCCCTGCTCGAGAACATCCACCGGGCACAGCTGAACCCCTTGGAAGAGGCGGCCGCCTACCAACAACTCCTCGACGAGTTCAGCGTGACTCACGAAGAGTTGGCCACCCGGATCGGTCGGTCGCGTCCGGTGATCACCAACATGATCCGACTGCTGCGGCTGCCGATCGCCGTTCAGCGCCGCGTCGCTGCCGGCGTGCTGTCCGCGGGCCATGCGCGAGCGCTGCTGGCGCTCGAGGCCGGACCGGACAAGCAGGAGGCCCTCGCGGCGAGGATCGTCGCGGAGGGACTGTCGGTGCGGGCGACGGAGGAGGCGGTCACGCTCGCCAACCGCGAGGGACCCGACCCGGCGACGCCGACCACCCCCCGCCGCAAGCCGATCCAGATGCCAGGGCTCCAGGACGTTGCTGAGCGGCTGTCGTCAGCGTTCGATACCCGGGTTACGGTGAGCGTTGGCAAACGCAAGGGGAAGATCGTGGTCGAGTTCGGCTCGGTCGACGACCTACAACGGATAGTGGACCTAATGAACGCAACGAAGGCATGACCCACCACACCACGTAATTACGTCACTGTGACACAACCCCTCGTCGCGCGGCCCTACGGTCGGGATTCAAGGAGGAATGACCCTGTGCAGCAACGGATTTGGGCAAACCGGTGGTTTGCGATGAGCGCGGCTGCCGAAATCGGGCCCCGTGTAGCGCGCTCTCCTATCCTGGAGGGGCCGCCATCGGCAGCACCGACCGAAGACCGGGGAAACTAGTGTCCGCACGAATCACGCCGCTGCGGCTCGAGGCATTCGAGCAGCTGCCCAAGCACGCGCGGCGCTGTGTGTTCTGGGAGCTGGACCCGTCGACGCTGCGGGGCGACGATCACCTCGCGGATCCCGAGTTCGAGAAGGAAGCGTGGCTGTCCATGGTCATGCTCGAGTGGGGGTCATGCGGCCAGCTCGTCGTCGAGTGCACATCCGACCAAGATGGCCCCCCGGTGCCGGTGGCCGACGACGCGCCATGCCTCGGCTACGTCTTCTACGCTCCGCCGCGGGCGGTGCCGCGTGCCCGGCTGCTCCCCACCGGACCGGTGAGCGCCGACGCGGTTCTGCTCACTTCGCTCGGCGTCGAATCCGGAGCCGACGCCGACGGGTTGACCCGCCAGCTGGTGACGTCGGTGGTCGCGGATCTGATGCGACGCGGCGTGCGGGCGCTGGAGGCGTTCGGGCGGACGGCTGAGGCGTCGGCACTATCGGAGCCGAATGCCGTTCCGGCCGAACTGCGCCCAGCGGTGGAGGTGCTCGGCGACTGCTCGGTCGAGCAGTGCGTCGTCGACGCGGACTTCCTCATCGACGTCGGGTTCACCGTCGTTACGCCGCACCGCTACTTTCCCCGGCTGCGTCTGGAGCTCGAAGAGGGCCTGGGGTGGAAGGCCGACGTCGAGGCGGCGCTGGAGCGACTGTTGGAAAGCGCTCGGCTGCAACAGCCGGTGGGTGCCGGACTGTCGCCGTGCGTATGAGCTGGCGTCAGGCTTGAGCGGCGCGGCCGGCTTCGACCGTCCGCTCGTGCGCCAAGAGTTCGGCGAAGGTGAACGTGCCCGTCGGGCGGTCGTTCTTGCCAAGCAGGTAGAGCCGCTTCACCGCGGCGAGGATGCCTTCGGCGACCGAATCACGGATCTGGGTGGACACCAGCAAGTCACGGTCGCTCGCGTTGGTGATGTACCCGACGTCCACCTGCACGGTGGGCATCCTGGTCAGCCGAAGCAGGTCCCACGTGCGACCATGAGTACGGCAGTCGCGTAATCCCGTGCGCGCCACCACTTCTCGCTGGACGAAGTCGGCGAGGTTGCGACCGATGGTGGACACCGAACCGTGTGAGTTGCCGAAGTGAAACGACGCGACGCCGTTGGCGGGGGAGCCGGGCAGGTTGGCGCAACGCAGGCTGATCATGAGATCGGCGCCGACGGTATTGGCCGTCTGGGCGCGCTCGGCGTCCGACGGGCTTCCCCCGACCGGACGCGACAAGAACGTGTCCATCCCGATGGCGGTCATGCGGCCTTCGAGGCGACTTCCCAAGTCCCACAGCATGTCTGCCTCACTGATGGGACCCGACGGGCCACGCACGATCAGTCCGGTGTCGGCACCGCCGCGGCCCGGATCGATGATCACGCGCTTCCCGGACAGCCGCGGCCCCGAACGGCGAACCAGTTCCTCCTCGCGGATGGCGTGCGGCGAGCCGCCGGTCACCCGCGAACCGAGAAAGTACAACGAGCGCAACGTCTCTGGGCCGCAGATGCCGTCGGGGTACAGGCCGTACTCGCGCTGGTAGGACATCAGCCCGTTGTGCGTCTGCAGCCCGAAGTGCCCGTCGACCAAGCCGGTGTAGAAACCGAGGTCCTGTAGCCGGGCCTGCAGCGTGGCCACGTCGTCGCCGTACATCGGGGCGCCGAACTGGTGGGCCAGCGTGCGCGCGCCGAGCCGATAGGACGCTTCCTTGAGTGCGCGATACGTGGCCTCGCCGACGGCACCGTCGACCAACAGTCCGCGGCGCTGCTGGAACGCGCGGACGGCTTCGTCGAGGTCGTCGTCGAAGGCATCGAGCGCGACGTGCTTACCGGTGTTGACGTCCTCGTCGGCGTTGTCGATCAGGCCGAGCGCCGACAATGCCGCCCGAATCTCGGTGACCGCGCCTCCGCGATCGCCGCGACGCAGAATCGACATAACCAGGCCTCTCGGTGACCAACGCCGGCAGGGGCACGGCTTCGACTGTGGCGGGGGCAGCTGGTCTGCTGCCAGCCATCATTGTCGCAGACCGTGCCGAAAATAAGGAAAACTCCAGGCCAACCAACGGTCTGGCGTGTGGACCGGACGGGCCCGTCAGACGTGGTCAGCGAGCTCGCGCAGCAGCGCGGCCTTGCCCTTCGTCCCGACGATGCGCTTCACCGGTTCGCCGTTCTTGAACAGGATCAGCGTCGGAATCGACACCACCTGGAAGTCGCGCGCGGTGCCGGGGTTGGCGTCGACGTCGAGCTTCGCCACGGTGAGTTCGCCGGCCTTCTCGGTGGCTAGTTCCTCGAGCACGGGAGCGATCATCTTGCATGGGCCGCACCAGGTGGCCCAGAAGTCGACGAGGACGGGCGTGGCGCTGGCCAACACGTCGTCGGAGAAGGAATCGTCGGTGACGGCGACCGTCGCGCTCGTGTCACTAGTCATGGGGTGCTCCTTGCGGTAGGGGTGGTGCTGAAAAACATTGCAGGACAGGCACGATCACTCGCGGTCCGAGAGCCAGCGCTCGGTGTCGATGGCGGCCGAACAGCCACTGCCCGCCGCCGTGATGGCCTGGCGGTACGAGTGGTCGACGAGGTCGCCCGCGGCGAACACGCCGTCGAGCGACGTGCTCGTGGTGCGGCCCTTGACCGCGACGTAGCCCTCGTCGTCGAGGTCGACCTGGCCGCGGATCAGGGCCGAGCGCGGATCGTGGCCAATCGCCACGAACACGCCCGTGACGGCCAGCTTGGACTCCTCGCCGGTGACCGTGTCGCGCAGCCGCAGCCCGGTGACCTTCGGCTCGCCCTCGACTTCGGTGACGGCAGTGTTGGTCAAGAAGGTGATCTTCTCGTTGGCCTTGGCCCGCTCCAGCATGATCTTGGACGCGCGGAACTCCTCGCGGCGGTGGATCAGGGTGACGTTGCTCGCGAACTTGGTGAGGAAGATCGCCTCCTCCATCGCGGAGTCGCCACCGCCGATCACCGCGATGTCCTGGTCGCGGAAGAAGAACCCGTCGCACGTCGCACACGTGCTGACGCCGGTGCCAATGCGCTCCATCTCGCCGGGCACGCCGAGCTGCCGCGCAGCGGCGCCCATCGCGAGGATGACCGCGTGGGCCGCATACGACTCGTCGCCGACGGTGACGGTCTTGACGGGTCCGGACAGGGACACCTCGTCGACGTCCTCCATGCGCAGGTCCGCGCCGAACCGCAACGCCTGCTCGCGCATCTCCTCCATGAGCTCGGGGCCGGTGATGCCCTCCTTGAAGCCGGGGTAGTTCTCGACCTCGGTGGTGGTCATCAGGGCACCGCCGAACGCGACGCCCTCGAACACCAGGGGCTTCAGCTGTGCCCGGGCCGCATAGATGGCGGCCGTGTAACCGGCCGGACCCGAACCGATGATGATCACGTCATGGACCATGGGATTGGAGGTCATGTCCGCCTTTCTGCCATACCGCGTCGGCACGCGTATAACACCAGGGTATTCGGGGCTGTTCCCGGACGTGGACTGGCCTCGTCACGGATTGTTAAGTGTTGCGTCCGCCAGGAGCCCAGTGTCCACTGAACTGCAGCTGGGCCGCACCGCCAGCGCGCTAATCGCCTGCGGCGTGTCGCCCGGCCATGGCCGGGTCGTGGCCAAGGTACTCCAGCGTCTTGGCGAGTTTGGCCCGCGCGCGCGAGCAGCGGCTCTTGACCGTGCCTTCGGGGACGCCGAGCAGCCGGGCCGTCTCCGCTACCGAGTAGCCCTGCATGTCCACGGCCACCACGGCGGCGCGTTGCTCCACCGGTAGCCGCATCAGTGCGCGTTCGATGACCAGCGCGGTGTCGATGCGCGGGGTTGGGTCACGGCCGGGCCACAACTCGTCTTCGAGAGACGTGGTGGGGTGAGTCTTGTTGCGCCGCAGGCGGTCCAGGCACGCGTTCACGACGATGCGGTACAGCCAGCTACTGACGGAGGCGTCGCGGCGGAACGCGGGTGCGTTGCGGTGCGCCGCAAGCATCGCGTCCTGGAGCGCGTCGGCGGCGTCGTCTGGGTTGCGGCTGGTGATCTGGGCCAGCCGGTACAGCTGGCGGTGGTGACGGTGGAACAACGCCTCGAACGCGTACCGCTCGCCCGCGACGTGCGCGTCGAGCAACTCCTCGTCCGACCGAGTTGGATCAGCGATTCCCCCGAAGCTCCCCACAGCCGAACCCTAAGCAGGCAGGAGCACCCGTCCGGACACTACTTTTCGCTGCCGCCGTTGACCTGTGCCAACGACGTAGCCGGCCTGGGGATGGGGAGCGGTTAGGACGCGGACTTGACGATGATGTCGGAGATGGCGGTCTCGCTCTTGCCGTCGACGGTGCCGAGCGTGGTGATCCACACGACCAGGTAGGACGTCGGTGACGCATTGTCGACGGTGATGGTGTTGGAGCCGGTCTTCATCGCCGTCGGCGACGTCAGTTCGGTGGTGTCGCTCAGCGCCGCGGGGGTGCCCGACTCCGCGGACCGTAGCTGAATGGACGTGCCCGTGCTGTTGAGGTTGAGCGTCACCGACGCGACCTTCGTGGGCTGCGGCAGCTGCAGGATCAGCCCGACGCCGTCCTTGAAGCCGGGGAACGGCACCGGGTCGCTGTAGGTGTCCGTTGGCCACGCCGTCGCCGGGTTTCCGTCGATCGCCAGGCCCGCGTCGGCGGGATTGTCGGCTTCGCCGCCGGGCGAGAAGACCGCCGCCTTGACGGGCTTCACGACGTCGGTGTCGACGGGTGCGCTGGTGCTACTGCTCGGCGCGTTGAGCCCGAGCTCGTCCTTGTTGAGTGGGCCACCGACGTCGCCGAAGATGCTGCTGAGCACGGTGGCCAGCACGACGAGCGCGATGACGAGGATGGCTCCGCCGATGGCGATGCCGATGAACAGCCCCTTGCGCTTGCGCTCGCTTGCCTCGGGGTCGTCGGCGGCGGCGACGCGGTAGCGAGCGGGGCCCTCGCCGGGCTCGTCGATCGGTGTGATCAGTTCGGTGCGGTCGGCGACGGCAGTGGCCTGCTGCAGGAGGTTCAACAGAGTGGGCGCGCTCCGGATGCCGCCGTTCTCTTGCACCGCACGCGCGGCGGCCGCGGAGATCTGGAACGGGATAGCCCGGTCGATCGCGCGAGGATCAAGCGGCTCGCCCGCCGGATCGAGCTCGGCGGGCTCCATTCCGCTGCGGACGCCGGACTCGGGCAGCGGCCACCGATTGACCAGCAGCGCGTACAGCGCGGCGCCGATGCCCCGGATGTCGTCCTCGGGAGTGGCCGTGGCCAGGGTGGCGGGGAAGGCGAGCGCCACGTCGCCGTCGATGCTGACCCGCACCCGGCCGGGGTGGTCGATCGACAGCGCGACACCGGACCGGTGGGCGGCTTCGGCCGCTGCGGCGAGCGATTGGATGGCCCTCGCGCCGCCGATCGAGGATGGCGCGGTCTCCGCCACCTCTGCGAGGGAACCGCCGCGGATCCACTCCGAAACGATCAGCCCACCCGACCCCGTCTGCGCGACGTCGAGCACTCGGGCGATGCCGGGCATGTCGATGCGACCCAGCTTCGTCGTGCGGGAAAGAATCTCGGAGACTTCGTGCTCGGGGAGCATCGCGTCGGGATCGACGAAGGTGAGCGCCACCTGGCGGTCGTGCGTGATGTCCATCGCGTGCCAGAACTGCAGGTGCGGTGGCCCGCCGTGGAAGACGAGCAGCCGATAACGGCCGCCCGCGATGGTGGCTCCTGGGATGAGGTGGGCGTCGTCGTCGAGCGACGCATCGAGCGGCACGTCGTGTGGCACGTCGAAGGCGAGCGTCTCCCGGCTGGGGTTGCCGCCGAAGTCCGATGGCGGCCGGTCGGCTACGGAGTACGGCACCTCGTCGGGCACGTCGGGCTGGAAGTCGTCGGCTGAGGGGCGAGGGATGCGGGTGGTCGCGCCGCTCTCGGACCCGGGTACGCCCGCGGAGTCGTCGGTCACCGCTGGTCCTTTCCGAGTCCTTACCCCGGCAACCCCTGCCGGAGGGATGCGCCGCAGGTCCGCGGGATGCGGAAAAAGACGCAACGGGCGCGTGATGTCATCAGCGTACGGCAGGGGTGGCAGGCCAGGCGGCCTGTCGGAGACCCCCATCGGTTGGGCCGTCACGGAATGGGACCCGGCGCCGCGCCCGAACCTGCGCCGCACGGCGGCCGCCGCGGCGTGTGCGTCGGGCACCTTCGCGGACCACAGCACCACCCAGACGATCGGCAACATGATCACGCCGAGCACCAGGAGCCGGAGCAGCGAGCCGCCGCCACCGTAGTTCGTGGTCAGCGCCTCGAGGCCGAACAACCGGTCGACGACGTACGCGGACAGCCCGGCGATCAGCGACCCCGCGATGGTGACCAGGATGGTCCGGACCACCTGTAGGTCGATCAACGCGCCGCCCGGCGGTTTGAGGGCGCCGCGCAGCACGACGTAGCCGACGGTGGCGCCGGCCAGGAAGCCGAGCCCGTTGGCCAGCCCCAGGTAGCCGGCGACGAGTTCGTTGTCGTCCGTGAGGTAGGGCGCGGCCAGCGAGGCGACGATCTTCACGACGGTGATGACGACGATGATCGCGATGGGCGTCCACGGCTGCTCGCGGGCGTAGAAGACGCGCAGCTGCAACAGCACCAGGGCGTACGGGATCAGCGTGAACGCAGACAGCGTGATCGCCACGCCGAGGTAGCCGGCGTCGACCTCGCCGAAGTTGCCGTACGCGAACAGCGCGCTGCCGATGGCCGGGCCACCGACGGTCATGAACGCCACGATCGGAATGAGCGTGATCATCGTCAGCCGAGTCGCCAGCGACAGGTCGGCAAGCACGGCGGGGGTGTCGTCGGCGGCGGCGTTGCGAGACAGCCGCGGCATCACCACCGTCAGCACGGTGACGCCGATCATGCCGAACGGCAGCATCAGCACCAGCCACGTGTAGTTGTAGATGGCGGGGCCGGAAGCGGCTGCGGTGCTGGCGATCTGGTTGCCGACGATCAGGCCGGCCTGGCTGATGAGGACGTAGAGCACCATGGCCGCCGCCATGCCGCCGAACTTCTTCAACCGGTCGTCGAGCCCCCAGAGCGGGCGCAGGCTGACCCGTTCGCGACGGATGGCGAGCAGCAGTACCACCGCCTGCGCGAAGACGCCGAGCGTGGTGCCGATGCCGAGCACCAGCAGCTTGGCGTTGCCCATCTCGACCGGATTCACCGACAACTCGCCCGGGACGGCGAGGTACACCAGCAGCGTCGCGATGGCGACCACGTTGTTGATCACCGGCGCCCATGCGGGCGGGCCAAAGACGTTGCGAGTGTTGAGGATCGCCATGAACACCGAGGACAGCCCGTAGAAGACGACCTGCGGCAGCAGCAGGTAGGCGAAGGCGGTGGTCAGCGAGCGGTTTACCTGAGGGTCGTCGCCGAGCATCAGGTGCACCAGCAGCGGCGCGGCCACCACCGAGAGCAGGGTCGCGACGAGCAGCAGCGCGGTGGCCAGCGTGACGAGCCGACGCACGAACGCGGTGCCGCCGTCGGGGTCGTCGCGCTCCGCCCTGGCCAGCACCGGCACGAAGATCGCGGTGAACGTCGCCTCGAGCACCAGCGCGGCGATCAGGTTCGGCAGCTGGTTGGCCACGGTGAACGAACTGGACAGCGCGGCGCCGAGGATCGCGGCCAGCAGCACGATGCGGGTGAAGCCGGTGATCCGGCTAATGAGCGTGGCGAACGCCATGCCCCACGACCGCGACACCACCGCGGCGTCGGAGAGTTGTGCTGGCTTCGGCGGCCCGGATCGGGCGGAAGCCGAGGTCACGTGTCGTCCGGGGCGTGGGCGATCGCGACGTCGAGTGGGTCGGACTTGTCGGCTGGGCCGCGCTGGCTGGGCCGGTCGAGGTCGGCCCGGTCGGGTTGCCCACGGAAGCGGTGCCACAACCGTCGCCCGGCGAGCAGCACGAGCACCGCGCCCGCCGACAGCGTGATGAAGAAGAGCACCTTGCCGTAGGCGTTGGAGTGCACCGACAAGCGCACGGGTTCGCCGAGCGCCAGCCCGTTGGCGGTCCGCAGTGACACGTCAACGGCGACGCGCTGGGTGAAGTGCACCTCGATCGGCACCCGAAGCGGAAGGAAGCCGGGCGGCAGTTCGATTTCGCCCATGTCCGTCACCGTCATTCCCGGCGGGGCGGCGATGGCGAGCCGCACCCGGATGGGCACCGGCAGGTCGTTGCGCAGCGCCAAAGGCAGCGGACTGCGTTCGGTGGCCAGTGTGTAGGAGCCGCCTGGGTTGACCACCGTGACCGCCCGAAACATCTCGTCGACGGCAGCCGCGGTGGTCCCAATGCGCTGTTCCGCCAAACCATTTCGCGCGTCCGGCGGTACCGACTGGCTCAGCGCGCGCAGCATGTCCTCACGCAGCGGCGCCGTGTACTGCACACCGGTGAGCCCGGTCCGCTCGTCGTCGGTGAGCGCGGCCGTCAGGCCCCACAGTCGACCGGTCACCCCCGAGATCGAGGAGGTGACGCCGTCGCCGAACTGGGCGTTGGGGTTGCCGATGGCGTCACCGGGCAGGGGTTGGGCGTCCTGAACCGGGATCGCGAGGCTCTCCGCGATCACCGCCGTCAGCGGCCGCGGAACCGCGAGCCCGGCATGGATGGACGTAGCGACCGAGGTGAGGATCGCTTGGGCGTCGTCGGGCCCGAGGTTCCACGCCATCGGCGGCATCGCGAGCTGGGTGCGCGGTGTGGCGTCCGGCCGCAGGCCGCGCCACAGCAGTGCGGACAGCGCATCCTGACGGCGCGCGACGGTCGAGTCGTGCTTGACCGGAACCGCGAGCGACGCGTCGAGGTAGCCCGGCACCGTCGGCTCCGTACCCGCGCCGGCCAGCGCCGCCCCAAGCGTCGGGTCGAACGGCGCGCTCACCAGCGCAGGCGTGTACCGGCGCGGCGTGACGTCGACACGTGGCCCCTCGCCGGTGGCGGAGTCCTGTTCGGTGACTTCGCCCGCGGCGATCGCGACGGTCTGGCCCTGCTGGGCGAGCCCGGCGAGCAGTTCGGCCACCGGGCCCGTCAACGGGCCGTCGCCGACCAGCGTCGCGCCGCGGACAGACTTGACGCCGAGGATCTGGTCGACGATGTCGGCCGCGTCGCCTGTGGCGATCGTGCTCAACCCCGGGTCGTTGACGCGCTGCAGCGCGCCGAGGTCGGCCTGCGCGTACACCGTCGCCGTGACACACATCCGCTGCGTCAGCGCCTTGAGCCGGTTCAGCCAGTCGATGGCAGCGTCCTGTCCGGTGCCCGGCGTGGTGGGGGAACTGATCCCGCCCGACGGGTTGTCGTTGACGACGTAGCCGGCCGTCATCGCGTTGACGGTGACGAGCAGGTCCGGGTCGACCGCGAGGCAGGCCGCGCTGCGCATCTGCCCACCGGGGTCGACGGGCGGGCTGGTGGCGAAGTCGATCGCCCCGAGCAGGGTGTCCAGCCGGCCGCCCGCGGCCAGCGACGCCGCGAGGTCGTCGTCCTTCAGCCGGACCGGGGCCGTGCCGCCGGGGACACCCGCGGCCAGCCTCGGCTTGTCGGCGAGCGGCCACAGCAGGGTCATCCGGACGGGGCGGGAGGTGTCGGGTGGCACGACGGCCGACAGCGTGTCGCCGGTGTCGGTGCTCGGGTCGGGCGGCACCCCGAGCACCGGCAGCAGGAAGCGGGCGTCGTCGAGCCGTGCAGGAGCGCCGTAGTCGGGGGTGCCGTTGACGTTGACCAGCGTCGGATAGATGCCGGGCGAGGTGATGTCGAGCGATGGCAACTCGCTCGAGCGCAGCGGGTAGGACAGCGTGAACGGCACGTGCTGGCCGCGCTCGAGCTCGGGCGCCACGGTGATGAAGTCGGCGACCGGCTCGTACTGCTCGACGGGACCGGCCAGGTTGGTGCGCAGCTGCGGCGACGAGCTCACGGCCGCGGCGTGCTCGAGCCGCACCATCACGTCGCGCACCGGCCGGTCCCCGACGTTCGTCACCGTGCCAACCACGGTGACGACGGCGTCGCTGGTGGTGCTGACGACCTCGGGGGTGACGCTGTCGATGCGGATCGACAGGAATGACCCGGACCCGGGTTCACCGGCCGCCGCTCGGGGCGCGATGGCAGGTGCGGCAATGAGCGTCACCAACGC
Organism: Mycobacterium sp. RTGN6; assembly: GCF_033804605.1. Lineage (NCBI taxonomy): Bacteria > Bacillati > Actinomycetota > Actinomycetes > Mycobacteriales > Mycobacteriaceae > Mycobacterium > Mycobacterium sp. RTGN6. The sequence goes on along the minus strand of NZ_JAPZKZ010000002.1, from coordinate 387,727 downwards.
GACGGCGGCCAGGAAACGTAGCAGCGTCGGCAGTGGTGCCAGGGCCGCCGGGTTCCTCATGGTCCTTGGCCGCAGCCGTTCGCCCGCCGACCGGGTTGGGGCTGGGGGGCGTCGTCGGGACGACGGTTGCGGGTGTGAGAGTGCGTCTGGGGGCGGCGCCGCGGCGAGGAGTGCGGCAGCGGCGGCAGCGCATCCTGGCCGCCTTCGTGCAGCTTGTCGATGAGATCGTCGGCGACCTCGGCGAGGCGCCGCTCGTCGGCGTACGCCAACCGCGCAGGCAGCTCCTTGAGCGGCACCCAGGCCACCTCACTGACCTCCACGTCGTCGTCGCAGAGCTCACCGCCGAGGAATCGCATCAGGTAATGGTGCACCGTCTTGTGCACGCGCCTGCCCTCGGTCACGAACCAATAGTCGATGCTTCCGAGCGCGGCGAGCACGCTGCCCTGGATTCCGGTCTCCTCGGCGACCTCGCGAATCGCGGTCTGCTCGGCCGTCTCACCGAGCTCGATGTGCCCCTTGGGCAGCGACCACAGCACCCGGCCGCGGCGGTCCAGGCGGCCGATGAGGGCGGCCACCTGGCCATCCTTGGGGCCGTCGAGCCCGTCGATGACGAGGCCGCCCGCGGACGTCTCGTGCACGGTGCGCAATCGGGCGGGGGCCTGATGGCCGGGCCGGGGCCGGGGCTTGGAGTCAGCTGGAGTGGGGCCCGGTTGGGCGGGGCGGTCGCCGTTCGCCGAAGATGGACTCTGGGCGTTCGAATCGGGGGGGCCTGCGGAGCGTCGGCCGCGGCGCCGTCCCCGGCGCCGTCTTGGTTTGGCCCGTTCGCCCTCCGACACCCAAGCGATAGTAGCTGCCACGGGCGTTTCTCCCTGCCTCGCACTCGCCGCGACGCACTACCTATGCCGAGTCGTTACGGTGCTGTGAGCCGCGCGGTGAGGACCATGTCCTCGATGGAAAGATCACCAAACGTGCCGAACGACTCCCAAGCAGACGCCGCGCAGCTCGCCGCCGCCGCGGTGGCGCTGAACCGGCACGCGGACGTCCTCGCCGAACTCGGCCGACTGTTCAGCGCCGCAGGTCACGAGTTGTACCTCGTCGGTGGCAGCGTGCGCGACGCACTGCTCGGTCGGCTGGGGACCGACCTGGACTTCACCACCGACGCGCGTCCCGAACAGATCCAGCGCACGGTCGCCGCGTGGGCGGACGCCCTGTGGGACACCGGCATCGAGTTCGGGACCGTCGGCGTGGGCAAGGGCGACGACCGGCTCGAGATCACCACGTTCCGCGCCGACGCTTACGACGGGGTGACGCGCAACCCGGAGGTGCGGTTCGGCGACCGGCTCGAAGACGACCTGGTGCGACGCGACTTCACGGTCAACGCGATGGCAGTGCGCATCACGGCGACCGGTCCGGGCGAGTTCCTCGATCCGCTCGGCGGCTTCGGCGCGCTGCGGACGCGCACGTTGGACACGCCGGCGGCCCCCGAGGTGTCGTTCGGCGACGATCCGTTGCGGATGCTGCGGGCGGCCAGGTTCGTGTCGCAGCTCGGCTTCGACGTCGCGCCGCGGGTGCGCGACGCCATGGAACGGATGGCGCCGCAGCTGGGCCGCATCACCGCCGAAAGGGTGTCCGCCGAGCTGGACAAACTGATCCTCGGCGCGGACCCGGTCGCCGGAATCGACGTGATGGTGCAGACGGGCCTTGGCGAGGTAGTGCTGCCGGAGGTGGGCGCCATGCGCATGGCCATCGACGAGCATCATCAGCACAAGGACGTCTATCAGCATTCGCTGACGGTGGTGCGTCAGGCGGTCGACCTCGAGAAACAGGGCCCCGACCTGGTGCTGCGCTGGGCGGCGCTGCTGCACGACATCGGCAAGCCCGCGACGCGCAAGCACGAGCCCGACGGCGGGGTGAGCTTCCATCACCACGAGGTGGTCGGAGCGAAACTGACCCGCCAGCGGATGCGGGCGCTGAAGTACTCCAAGCAGATGATCGCCGACGTCTCGCAGCTGGTGTACCTGCACCTGCGCTTCCACGGGTACGGCGACGGCAAGTGGTCCGACTCGGCGGTGCGGCGCTACGTCACCGATGCGGGACCGCTGCTCGAGCGGCTGCACCAGCTCGTCAGGGCCGACTGCACGACGCGCAACAAGCGGCGGGCTCAGCGGCTGCAGGCCGACTACGACGACCTCGAGCACCGCATCGCCGAGCTCGCCGCCAAGGAGGATCTGCAGCGGGTGCGGCCCGACCTCGACGGCAACGAGATCATGGAACTGCTCGGGATCCCGGCCGGCCCGCTGGTCGGACAGGCGTGGGGGTTCCTCAAGGAGCTGCGCCTCGACCGGGGACCGCTGAGCCGCGAAGAGGCCACGGCGGAGCTCTTGAATTGGTGGAACGCCAGGAGCTAGCCGCGCGTCCAAGTAGTCGTGGACTACTGCATGGGCAACGGTGACGGCGCGGCCAGCATCTGGTCGGCAGAACCCGACTTGGACCTCGACGGGGACGGTGCATTCGACGCGCTTGCGCTGGACTTCGACGGCGACGGCCGCATCGACGACGCCATCGCCGACCTCGATGGTGATGGGCTCGCCGATCACGTCGTGCTGGATCTGGACGACGACGGCGTCGGCGAGGCCAGCTACACCGACGACGGCTCTGGGACGTGGGCCGTCAGCGTCGAACGTGGCGGGCAGCTGAGGTTCTTCGGGCTCGACGGCATCGAGTCCACGGGTGGTCCGGTGCTCGACTTCGATGGGGACGGGGCGCTCGACGACCGGCTGCTGGACGTGGATCGCGACGGGTCGGCAGATCGGGTGCTCGCCGGCGATCGGGCCTACGTCGACACCGACGGCGACGGACGCTGGGACGTCACGCTCTCCGACACCGACTCCGATGGCGCCGCCGACTCCGCGAGCTAAAGTCGAATCATGTTGGTCGACAACCCGATCGAGTGGCTGCTCGACTCCGACCCGGCGCTGCGTTGGCAGGTCGAGCGCGACCTGTGCGGCGCCCCGCCCGAGGTGTGGCAGGCGACGCGGGCGCGCATCGCGACCGAGGGCTACGGCGCGCGGCTGCTCGCCGAACAGGAGCCCACCGGGCAGTGGGCGGGCGGCGCGTTCTTCCCCTCCGACTTCGACTTCGACGACGTGGAGCGGTCGGGCCAGCCGTGGACCGCGACGACGTGGACGCTCAACGCGCTGCGCGAGTGGGGCATGGCCCCCGACGTGCTCCGCGAACGTCGCACCGCCGAACTACTCGCCGAACACAGCCGCTGGGAGTACGACGACCTGCCGTACTGGGGCGGCGAGGTCGACTGTTGCATCAACGCGTGGACGGTCGCGAACGGGGTGTGGCTCGATGTCGACGTCGGCGGGCTGGTCGATTGGTTCGTCGAGCATCGGCTGACCGACGGCGGGTGGAACTGCGAGTGGGTGGAGGGGTCGACTCGGTCGTCGTTCCACTCGACGCTCAACGCGCTCAAGGGGCTGCTCGCCTACGACGCCGCGACCTGTGGCACGGACGCCTCACGCGCGGCTCGTCGCGGTGGCGAGGAGTACCTGCTGCAGCGGGGATTGCTCCGCCGGCTTTCGACCGGTGCACCCGTGGCGCCGTGGGTCGACCGGTTCCGATACCCCTGGCGCTGGTGCTACAGCGTGCTCAACGCAGCCGAGTACTTCCGCGAAGCCGCATTGGTCGACGGCACCGCGCCGGATCCCCGCATGGCGGAGGCCATCGAGCTCGTGCGCGCGGCGCGCCAGGCCGACGGCACGTGGCTGCAGGGCGAAACGTTGCGCGGGCGAGTGTGGTTCGACGTCGACGTGCCAGAGGGCGAGCCGTCGAAGTGGCTCACCCTGTCCGGCATGCGGGTGCTCGACTGGTGGGACGCGCGCTAGTTCATCGGCCCGGCCCCGGGGGGCCCGCGAACGCCTGCGCGATGCCCAGCCACTTCTGCGCGTCGGCGCCGACGGCCGTCACGTCGAGCTCCGCGCGCGGCCTGCGCTGCGTCACCAACAGACAGAAGTCCTCGGCCGACCCGGTCACGCGCTGCGCGGCGTCGGCCGGGCCCCACGACCACGTCGATCCGTCCGGGGCGCGCAGCTCGACGAGGAACGGCTCGGCGGGTGCGGGCAGCCCGTTGACCGCGAAGGCGAAATCCCTTGTCCGAACCCCGATGTGGGCGATCGACTTCAGCCGGGCGGTGGCCGGGCGCTTCACGCCGAGCGCGTCGGCGACGTCCAGGCCGTGCGCCCAGGTCTCCATCAGCCGCGCGGTCGCCATCGACGCCGCACTCATCGGAGGGCCGAACCACGGCAGCTTGCGACCGTCCGCGACCCGCAGCAGCTCGTCGTGCAGGACGGCGCGCTCGTGCCGCCACTGCGTGAGCAGGTCCGCGGGCGGAGTGACGGCGAGCTCCTCGGCGCCCTCGTCGACGAAGCCGGCGGGGTTCTTGGCAGCCGCCTCGAGTTGTGCGGCAAATCCGGCCTCGTCGGTCACCGCGACCACCGCGACTCGGTCGGTCCACCACAGGTGCGCGATCTGATGGGCGATGGTCCAGCCTGGCGCGGGCGTGGCCGTTCGCCACGCTTCCTCCGGGAGTGCCGCGACGAGTTCGTCGAGTTCGTCGCTCTCCGCCCGAAGGTCGGCTACGACGGAATCCGCGCCAGCCATGGCGTCACACTAGCCCCGCTCGGTCAGACGCCCCGGTGCGGCCGCGCCCCACGGCGGCGTGCACCGCCAGCCCAACGACGTAGGCCACCGCGCCGGCGACCACCAGTGCGGGCGAGTGTCCGTCGACGGGAATGACGGACGCGGCCACGGTGATCGCGCCGACGAACGCCACCCAGAAAAGCGCGTCCTGAACCGTAAAGACGTGACCGCGGAGCGCGTCGTCGACGTCGAGCTGCATCGCCGAGTCGCCGCACAGCTTCACGAACTGCCCCGCGGCGCCCAGCAGAAAGGCGCACACCATCATGACCGAAAGGTCCAGGCCCACTCCGCCGAGCTGAACCACCACCGCCGCCGCGAGCGCGACGTTGGCCGTGACGTACCGGCTCCAGCGACGCACGGCGAACGGGGTGAGGAAGTTCGCGAGGAACGAGCCCAGCCCGGTAACCGTGCCGAACAGCACAGCCACGCCGAAGCCCGCCACGCTTACCGAACCGGTGTGCCGCACGAGGACCAACACCAGCAGCGTGTTGATGCCGAACACGATGCGGTGCGCGACGATCCCCGACAGCGTCGCCGCCACGCTGGGCACGGCGACCACCGTCCGGATGCCATACCCCCAACCGGTGGCCACCGCGTAGGCCACCGAGCCGTGCACGGCGCGGGCCGAGTCGTCGGGACCGAGCACGTGCGGCGCGAACCGGACCGACAAGTAGAACGCCAGCGCCACCGCCGCAGAGGCGATGAACACGGCGGTCGCCGAACCACCGGCGCCTGCCCCGAACACCGAGCGCGGCCCGAGCATGGAGATCGCCCCGAAGAACAGGGACGCAGCGCTGACGGCCGTTGCCACCGAGTTCATCGTCAGCACCTGCTCCCGCGGCACCACGTGTGGCAGTGCCGCGGACAGCCCCGAGGTGACGAACCGCGTGAACCCATTGACGATCAACGCGCCGAGCAGGATCCACACCTGGTCCACGCGGAACAGGAGCAGGAGTGCCACCGCAGCCATGAACACCGCTCGGGCGAGGTTCGCGACGATGAGCACGCCACGTCGGTCCCACCGGTCGAGCAGCGCACCCGCGAACGGACCGAGCAGCGAGTAGGGCAGAAACAGCGCGGCGAAGGATCCGGCGATCTCCCAGGGGTTCGCGGCCCTTTCCGGGTCGAAGAGCAGTGCCCCGACTAGTCCACCCTGGAACAGCCCGTCGCCGAACGAACTCACGGCGCGCAGCTCCAGCAGCCTGCGCAGTTCGGGCAGCGCATGAACCGACCGCCAGAGGGCGACGATCGCATGCGGGCTAGCCACGTGGAATCCGATCTCGTTGGTCGGTGTTCGGGGGCGTACGAGCTGGACCCGGACAACCCTACAAATATCCCGGCAGGCCGCGCCCGTTCGCGACGACGAGGCGGCGCTGGTGCCATGATGGTGAGGTGGCGCAGTCAGAAGATCCGGAGGACTACCTCGCCCCCACGGCGCACCGCGTGCGCGCAGGAACACTGCTGCTCGCCAACACCGATCTGCTCGAGCCGACGTTCCGGCGCAGCGTCATCTACATCGTCGAACACAACGACGGCGGCACCCTTGGAGTGGTGCTGAACCGGGCCAGTGAGACCGCGGTCTACAACGTGCTGCCGCAGTGGGCGAAGCTGGCCACCAAGCCGAAGACGATGTTCATCGGCGGACCGGTGAAGCGCGACGCGGCGCTGTGCCTGGCCGCCGTGCGGGTCGGCATCGACGCCGGCGACGTGCCGGGGTTGCGGCCCGTGCAGGGCCGGATTGCGATGGTGGACCTGGACGCCGACCCCGACTCGATCGCCCCCGCGGTCGAGGGCGTCCGCATCTATGCCGGGTACTCCGGCTGGACCATGGGACAGCTCGACGGCGAGATCGAGCGCGACGACTGGATCGTGTTGTCGGCGTTGCCATCCGACGTGCTCGTCGAGCCGCGAGTCGATCTGTGGGCGCGGGTGTTGCGCCGCCAGCCGCTGCCGCTGTCCGTGCTGGCCACCCACCCCATCGACGTCAGCCGGAACTAGCCTCGGGCGCGGTCCGCGACATGCGGGTGGCGATCGCCGCGCACACCACCAGCTGTATTTGGTGAAAGATGATGAGCGGCAACATGATCAGCCCAGCGCCGCTTCCGAACAGGACCAGTGTCATGGGCAGCCCAGAGGCCAGGCTCTTCTTCGAACCGCAGAACAACAGCACCGCCATGTCCGCTCGGTTCAGCCGGAACAGCCGCGCGGCGCCGACGGTCAGCGCCAGCATGATCGCCAACAGCACCGCGCACACGGCCAGCACGCCGAGCAGGCGCCAGGCGTTCACCGTGCTCCAGACGTGCTGCGTCATGCTCAACGAAAAGGCGGTGTAGACCACCAACAGGATCGAACCGCGGTCGAAGGCCTTCGTCACGACCGGATGGCGAGCCACCGGGCCCGCGAGCCACGGCCGCAGCAGCTGCCCGACGACGAATGGCAACAGCAGCTGGACCACGATGTCGAGCACCGCCGAACCGTCGACCCGGGCCGTGCCGGCGGTGTGCACCAGCAGCACCACCAACAGCGGCGTCAGCACGACGCCCAACATGTTGGACAGCGTCGCGCTGACGATCGCGGCGGGCACGTTGCCGTGCGCAATCGAGGTGAACGCGATCGACGACTGCACGGTGGACGGGACGAGGCACAGCATCAGCACGCCGGTGTAGAGCCCGGGGGTCAGCACCGAGGGCACCAACACGTGGGCGGCCAGCCCGAGCAGCGGGAAGGCGACGAACGTCGCACCGAGCACCAGCAGGTGCAGCCGCCAGTGCCGTAGCCCATGCCACGCCTCGGTCGGCGACAGCCGGATGCCGTAAAGCGTGAACAGCAGGGCGATCGCGATCTTCGTCACGATGGCGAGCACGTCGCCGAAGCGGCCGGAGGCGGGAAACAGCGCTGCCAGCGCGACCACGCCGAGCAGCGTGACGATGAACGGGTCCGCGGGGAGCCGCAACCGGCGCGGCATCGGCATCAGCGGCAGTACGTCAGTTGCAGGACAAGGTGCAGGACGCGCACGAACCGGTGCAGCTGGCGACAGCCTCACGTTGCGCGACGACCTTGGCGCTCTGGTAGCAGCCGGCCGCGACCGTGCTGATTGCCCCGACGACGCACACCACCAGCACCAGCAGGCCGGTCGACTGCGGCGTTGCCAGCGCGACGAGGCCACCGGCCGTGAGCATCGTCGCCGCGGCCAGCTGGGTGGGCGCGACGGCGCGGAGCACCTGACCCACCGGGTCGCCGACGCGTGGCCGGGCCAGCGACCACAGCCCCAAAGCGGTCGTCGCGGCGGCGGCGCACAGGCACAGCACCGCGGCGATCAACATGGCCTCAGAATACGAGGCGCCCGAGGGTCGGGCAGCCCCCGGGTCTAACGCGGCGTGCCCAGCAGCTGGTTGACCGGGGCCGAGACGGGTAGCGCGGGTGCGGCGGCGACTGGGGCCGCAGGGGTCGCGGCGAGCGGGGCGGCCGGTGGCGCATCGGGTGAGGTGACCTTGTACCCGCGGAGGATGGCGTCGGTGGCGTCGCCCGCTGCGACGGACACCTGCGCGCTGGTGGTCACCGTCAGGGTCACCAGGAAGCGGTCGGGGCCGGAGCTGGCGATGACGTGACGGCGAGAGCTGTTGAGCGTCAAGTTGTTCTGCCGATAGGTGCCCTCGATGAACGACGACGGCATGCCGCCGAAGTCCGCGAGTGACCCGTCCGTGGCCCGCCACGCCGGCTGCTGCTGGCTGTCGATCAAGCCGTGGCTGATGGCTTCCTTGGGGTCGAAGTCGCCGACCAACTTGTAGACGACGAGCGCGGCGTTGGAGGTGTACAGCCCGTCGCCGCCGACGCGGTCCGCGATCACGGCGAAGGCATCGGGCACGTTGGGGTCGGGTACGTGGCTCCAGCCCTGCGGCATCGGTAGCACGATGTTGAGCGCCTTGAAGTCGGCCGCCTTCTGCGGTTCGAGCCCGACGTTTTTGCTCTTGAGGAAGTCGGCGATGGTCACCGACGTCGCGGGGACGATGGTGGCCGGTGCAGGCGCGGCTGGGGTGGCGACGTTCAGCCCCGCGGCCTGCGGAGCGAGCGTGACGGTCTGCGTCACCGTCGCGGGTGCGGGCAGCGGAGGTTGCGGAACGACGGGATCGGCCGACGCAGTGGCGCATGCGAAGCCGACGACGACGGCCATTGCGGCGGCGGGTGCTCCAGCTAGAAGCCCCCAACGGCGGGCGTTCTCGAACATCTGACGGCGGTCCTTCCGAACTCTCCTGGATAGCTTCGGGCTGCGTGTGCCCATGGCCAGGCGCCGACTGTATCCACCGCGCCGGGTTTGCCACTAGGGCCGGAATCGACCTGCAACCATGCCCTGACCGGTCTGAAACGAAACCGATACCAAGCCGTGGCCGCAGGCACCTCGGAGGCCGTTGACTACCCTGTTCACGTGACAGACGCGGAGGCCGACACGCCGCAGCATCGCTACGGCGCGGAGTTGGCGAACGAGCTCGAACGGGCGTGGCAGGAGACGTGGGCCCTGTTGGGCACGTTCAACGTGCCCAATCCGGTTGGCTCGCTCGCACCGGCCGACGGCGCCGGCGTGCCCGCCGACAAGATGTTCGTGCAGGACATGTTCCCGTACCCGTCGGGTGAAGGGCTGCACGTCGGTCACCCACTTGGCTACATCGCCACCGACGTCTACGCGCGCTACTTCCGGATGACGGGGCGCAACGTCTTGCATGCCTTGGGGTTCGACGCCTTCGGGCTGCCCGCCGAACAGTACGCAGTGCAAACGGGCACGCACCCGCGCACGCGGACCGAGGCCAACATCGTCAACTTCCGCCGTCAGCTGGGCCGGCTGGGGCTCGCCCACGACTCGCGGCGCAGCTTCGCCACCACCGACGTCGACTTCTACAAGTGGACCCAGTGGATCTTCCTGCAGATCTACCAGGCGTGGTTCGACCCGGCGCTGAACCGGGCCCGCCGCATCGACGAATTGATCGCCGAGTTCGATTCGGGTGCGCGGGTTCTCGACTCACTCGATCCCCGGGTCGCCGCGCTCCTGCCCGCCGGTGCTCGGAATTGGGCCGAGCTCTCGGTCGGCGAACGGGCCGACGTCGTCGACTCGTACCGGCTGGTGTACCAGTCGGACTCGATCGTCAACTGGTGCCCTGGGTTGGGCACGGTGCTCGCAAACGAGGAAGTCACCTCCGACGGCCGCAGCGACCGCGGCAACTTCCCAGTCTTCCGGAAGCGGTTGCGGCAGTGGATGATGCGCATCACCGCCTACTCCGATCGACTGCTGGACGACCTCGAGGTGCTGGACTGGCCGGACAAGGTCAAGGCCATGCAGCGCAACTGGATCGGCCGCTCGACCGGTGCGCAGGTCCAGTTCGCCACCGACGCGGGCGACATCGAGGTGTTCACCACGCGGCCGGACACCCTCTACGGAGCGACGTACATGGTGCTCGCGCCGGAGCACCCATTGGTCGAGCAACTGACCGCCGCGAACTGGCCGGACGGGGTTGACCCGAGGTGGACCTACGATGCGGCCACGCCCGGCGAGGCGGTGGCGTCGTATCGCGCCGCCATTGCGGCGAAGTCGGATGTGGAGCGTCAGGAGAACAAGACCAAGACCGGTGTGTTCACCGGGTCATACGCCACCAATCCGGTCAACGGGCAACGCATTCCGGTCTTCATCGCCGACTACGTGCTGATCGGATACGGGACGGGCGCCATCATGGCGGTGCCCAGCGGTGACCAGCGCGACTGGGAGTTCGCGACGCAGTTCGGGCTGCCGATCATCGAGGTGGTCAGCGGCGGCGACGTGACCCAGGCGGCGTACAACGGCGACGGCGTGCTGGTCAACAGCGACTATCTCGACGGATTGAGCGTCGCGTCGGCCAAGGAGGCGATCGTGGCGCGGCTGGAGGCCGACGGCCATGGCCGCGCCCGGGTCGAGTACAAGCTTCGCGACTGGTTGTTCGCCCGCCAAAGGTACTGGGGTGAGCCGTTTCCCATCGTCTACGACGAGGACGCTCGGGCCCACGCGCTGTCGGAGGCGCAGCTGCCCGTCGAACTGCCTGACATCGCCGACTACGCGCCGGTGCAGTTCGACCCGGACGACGCCGACACCGAACCGTCGCCGCCGCTGGCGAAGGCCACCGACTGGGTAAGCGTCGAGTTGGACTTGGGGGACGGGCTCAAGCGCTACACCCGCGATACCAACGTGATGCCGCAGTGGGCGGGCAGCTCCTGGTACGAGCTGCGCTACGCCGACCCGCTGAACTCGGAATCGTTCTGCGCCAAGGAGAACGAGGCGTACTGGATGGGGCCTCGGCAGGCCGAGCATGGCGTCGACGATCCCGGTGGTGTCGACCTCTACGTCGGCGGCGTCGAGCACGCGGTGCTGCACTTGCTGTACTCGCGGTTCTGGCACAAGGTGCTCTACGACCTCGGCTACGTGAGTTCCCGCGAGCCCTACCGGCGGCTCGTGAACCAGGGCTACATCCAGGCGTTCGCCTACACGGACTCCCGCGGCAGCTACGTGCCCGCCGCGGAAGTCGTTGAGCGGGAAGGGAAGTTCTACTGGTCCGGGCCCGACGGCGAGGTCGAGGTCAACCAGGAGTTCGGCAAGATCGGCAAGAGCCTGAAGAACTCCGTGTCCCCAGACGAGATCTGCGACGAGTACGGCGCGGACACGCTGCGCGTCTACGAGATGTCGATGGGCCCGCTGGAGGCGTCGCGGCCGTGGGCCACCAAGGACGTCGTCGGCGCGCACCGCTTCCTGCAGCGGGTCTGGCGCGTGGTGATCGACGAGCAGACGGGCCTCGAGCGCGTCGCCGACCACGAGGCGCTCGGCGACGAGACGCTGCGGCTGCTGCACAAGACCATCGCGGGCGTCTCCGAGGACTACATCGCGCTGCGTAACAACACCGCGGCGGCCAAGCTCATCGAGTACACGAACCATCTGACCAAGGAGGAAGTCACCGCTCGCGCGGCCGTCGAGCCGCTGGTGCTGATGGTGGCTCCGCTGGCCCCGCACCTCGCCGAGGAGCTCTGGAAGCGGCTGGGCCACGAGACCTCGCTGGCGCGTGGACCGTTCCCAGTGGCCGATCCGGCCTACCTGGTGGAGGACACCATCGAGTACCCGGTGCAGGTCAACGGGAAGGTGCGCGGGCGGGTCACCGTGGCCGCCGACGCCGACGCCGATGCGCTGGAGGCGGCGGCGCTGGCCGACGAGAAGGTCGCGGCGTTCCTGGCCGGAGCCACGCCAAAGAAGATCATCGTGGTGGCCGGCCGCCTGGTGAACATCGTTCTTTAGCGGGGGCGGACGATGACCTCGTGGACGTGCGCGTCGGGCGGCGCCGCGACCGCCTGCGCAACCACTGCGGCGACCGTCTCCGGCGACAGGAACTGCTCCGGGCGGTACTCGCGGCCCTCGTAGGCGATGAGGTCCTCCTGCATGGGCGTCGCGATCCGTCCTGGGTGGATCGACGTCACCCGCAGGCCGGGCTCGTCGGTCCGCAAGGCATCCGCGAACCCGCGCAACGCGAACTTGCTCGCCGAGTAGGACGCCAACCCGGGGGAGGCGTTGATCCCGGCGCCGGAGTTGACGAAGACGACGTGGCCGCCGGCCGCCCGCAGCGCAGGCAGCAGCGCGAGCGTGAGCGCCACCGGCCCGACCACGTTGACGGCCAGCGTGGCGCGCCACTCGTCGACCGATGACTCCGCGACCCGGGCCGGGTACGCGACGCCCGCGTTGTGGACCAGCACGTCGAGTTCGACGATCGGCTCGACGATGGCGTCGATTCCGTCGGGGTCGGCCAGGTCGACGGGCCACGTGGTGGCGCCGAACCGCTCGGCGACCTCGTCGATCCGCTCCGACGGCCGGCCTGCCAGAAACAGTGTGTGGGTGGGGGCGAGCGCAGCGGCGATGGCACTGCCGAGCCCTCCGCCGGCTCCGGTAATCATCGCCGTAGGCACGGGAACCGACCCTACCGACCTGCGTTTTCCGCGCCGACGCCGCATCATGGAACCTGATGGCACCCGACCCGACCTTCGCGCCGACGCAGCTCGCGGCCCGCGCCGCCTACTTGTTGCGCGGCAATGACCTGGGCACGATGACGACTGCGGCACCGTTGCTGTACCCCCACATGTGGAGTTGGGACGCGGCGTTCGTGTCGATCGGGCTGGCCCCGCTGAGCGTCGAGCGGGCCGTCGTCGAACTCGACACGCTGCTGTCGGCGCAGTGGAGCAACGGGATGATCCCGCACATCGTCTTCGCCAACGGTGTCGACGGGTACTTCCCCGGGCCCGCGCGCTGGGCGACGTCGGCGCTGGCCGCGAACGCCCCGCGAAATCGGCACACGTCCGGCATCACTCAGCCGCCGGTGCACGCGATCGCCGTTCAGCGCATCCTCGACCACGCGCGCACCCGCGGTCGGTCGACGCGTGCCGTCGCCGAGGCGTTCCTCGACCGGCGGTGGGCCGATCTGGTGCGTTGGCACCGGTGGCTGGCGGAGGCGCGGGATCCCAACGGGCACGGTCGGGTCACGCTGTATCACGGCTGGGAGTCCGGCATGGACAACTCACCACGCTGGGACAGCGCGTACGCAAATGTGGTGCCCGGCAATGTGCCCGAGTATCAACGCGAGGACAACAAGATCAATACCGACGCCAGCCAGCGCCCGTCGGACGTGGAGTACGACCGCTACTTGTGGCTGCTCGAGGAGATGAAGTCGGCGCGCTATGACGACGAGCTTCTACGCAAGGTGATGAGTTTCCAAGTCGAGGACGTGTTCGTTTCGGCCATCCTGTCGGTGGCGTGCACCGTGCTGGCCGAGATCGGCGAGGACTACAAGCGTCCAAACGCCGACGTGCGCGACCTCTACGGATGGGCCGAGCGCTTCCGTACCGGGGTCGTCGACACGACTGACGAACGGACCGGGGCAGCAAGGGATTACGACGTCCGCGCGGAGAAGTGGGTGGCCACCGAGACGGTCGCCCAGTTCGCGCCGCTGCTGTGCGGCGGCCTTCCACACGACAAGGAGCGGGCGTTGTTGCGGCTGCTCGAAGGACCGCGCTTCTGTGGGCACCCCGACATGAAGTATGCGTTGATCCCGTCGACGTCGCCGGTCTCGCGTGACTTCCGCCAGCGTGAGTACTGGCGGGGGCCGGTGTGGCCGGTGATGACGTGGCTGTTCTCCTGGTGCTTCGCGCGCCGGGGCTGGGCCGAGCGGGCTACGAAGCTGCGCCGGGAGGGGCTGCGCCAGGCCAGCGACGGCACCTTCGCCGAGTACTACGAGCCGTTCTCCGGCGAGCCGCTCGGCAGCATGCAACAGTCGTGGACCGCGGCCGCTGTTCTGGATTGGCTGGGCTAGTCGTACAATTCGGCTGGTGGCGACACGGCGAGGACGGCCCACGCAAGCCGAGGCGAAGCAGCTCGACTTGGCGGTGCGCGAGGCGGCGGTGGCCACGTTCGTCGAAATGGGTTATGCCGGAGCCAGTATGGAGGCGATCGCCCGCGCGGCGGGCATCACCAAGCGGTCGCTGTACGCCCGCTATCCCGACAAGCGCGCGGTGTTCGCCGACGTGATCCCTTGGGCGCTGGCGCGTTACACCGACGACGAGTCCCTCGGCGAGTTCGACGACGACGATCTCGAGACGGCATTGCTTGCATTGGGCCGCGCATCACTGGCCCGCGCCACGCACCCACAGAACGTGCGGCTCAAACGCATCGCGTTCAACGAGGCCGCACTGTTTCCGGAGTTCAACGTCTCCGCCGAGTCGATGATGTGGGCGGGGCGTCAGCGGGTCGCCACCGAGTTGCTGCGGCGCCACCAGGAACTCGGCACCATCGAGGTCGACGATCTCGAACTGGCCGCGGAGCACTTCCTAGCGATGGTCGAGGCGGTGCCCGCGCGGATGGCCGACTTCGGCGTCTACCGGTCGAAGAAGCAGCAGGAGCGTCACCTCCAGTACGCGGTGCGGTTGTTCCTCCGCGGCGTCATTCCGCGCTGACCCCCGAAATCGACTGGCTGACAACGTATCCGTCGATTCCCTCCCGACCGAGTTCGCGGCCCCAGCCGCTGGCCTTCATGCCGCCGTACGGGGCCAGGGGATCCATGATGTAACCCTCATTGACGCCGAACGAACCGGCGCGCACGCGTGCGGCGAGCGCCAGCCCGTGCGCGGAGTCCGCGGTGAACACCGCACCCGCCAGCCCGTAGTCGGAGTCGTTGGCGATTGCGACGGCATCTTCCTCGTCCCGGTACGGAATGACGGTGAGCACCGGACCGAAGATCTCCTCTCGGGCGATGCGCATGTCGTTGGTGGCGTCGGCGAACAACGTCGGGCGCACGTACCACCCGCGGTCGAGGCCGTCGGGAAGGTCCCCGCCGCCGACCACCAGCCGCGCGCCTTGGCGCAGGCCGTCGGCGATGTAGCCGCGCACCGAATCCTGCTGACGCTGCGCGACGAGCGGACCCAGCTGGGTCGCCGGGTTTGAGGGATCACCGACCGTCAGCCCCACCAACTCCGCCTGCAAGGCGTCGACGAATTCGGTTGCGCGGGAGGCGGGTACGAGCACCCGGCTGAGCGCGTTGCAGACCTGCCCGCTGTTGGCGAGGCTGGCCATCTGGATGGCCTTCGCGGTGGCGGCCGGGTCGGCGTCGTCGAGCACGATGGCGGCCGACTTCCCGCCGAGTTCGAGGGTGACCTGCTTGAGTCCCTCGGCGCATGCGATCGCCACGTTGCGGCCCGCCGCCGTCGACCCGGTGAACGACACCTTGTCGACGCCGGGATGGGCCACCAGCGCCGCACCGGCCGCGCGATCACCGGGCACCACGTTGAGCACGCCGGGCGGTAGGTCCACTGACTCGACGAGCTCCGCGAACAGCAGGGCGTCGAGCGCCGACTCCGGCGCAGGCTTGAGCACGACGGTGCAGCCGGCGAGCAGCGCGGGGATGACCTTGCCGATGGTGAGGAACTGCGGCATGTTCCACGGCACCACCGCCGCGACCACCCCGACCGGTTGCCGGGTGACGCGAATGTCCTTGCCGTAGAAGCCCGGTCGGACCTCGTCCCACGGGTACGCGGCGGCTACCTTGCAGAATGCCGCCATGGCCGTCAGTGGAAGGCGGGCCTGCACGTGTTTGGCGAACGTGATGGGCGCGCCGATCGTGGCGGAGATCAGCTCGGCCATTTCGCCGCGCCGCTCCTTGTATGCGGCGGCCAGTCGCTCGACGGCGGCGATGCGCGCTTCGGGCGCCAACCGCGGCCACGGACCGGTGTCGAAGGCCGCGCGGGCGGCGGCCACCGCACGGTCGACGTCGGCGGGCGATGCGGCAGGCGCCCGTCCGATCACCTGCTCGGTGTGCGGTGACACGACGTCGATGGCGGCCCCACCGCTGGGCGCCGTCCACTCGCCGTCGATGAACAGTTGCGTGCGGTGGTACATGGCTCTCCTTCGAGCTAGGTGCAGCGTCCGCCGTTGACGCCGACGAGCTGGCCGGTGATGTAGCCGGCCTCCTCGGAAACCAGGAACGCGCAGGTGGCAGCGATGTCCTCGGGCTGGCCGATCCGCCGGACCGGGATCTGCGCGGCGATGTCCTCCACCGTTCCGCCAAGGAGACCGTCCGCCTCGGCCTTGCGCAGCATGGGCGTGTCGATGGAGCCGGGCGGCACCACGTTGGCCGTGATGCCCTGCGGACCGTATTCCAGCGCAAGGGTTTTCGTGAGCCCGTTGACGGCCGACTTCGCTGCGACGTAGGCCGCCTGGAAGGGCGAACCGGAGTGGGTGCTCGACGAGGAGATGTTGACGATCCGCCCCCAACCGGCCTCCAACATGTCGGGCAGCACCGCCTGAGTGACGTGGAAGACGCCGTGCAGGTTGACGTCGATGACCTTGCACCATTCGTCGAAGCCGATGTTGGTGAACCGGCGGAACGACGTCATCCCCGCGGCATTGACGAGGATCGTGATGGGCCCCAGCGCGCCGCGGATGGCGCCGAGCGCGTCGTCGAGCTGCGCCCGGTCGGTGACGTCGGCGGCGTAGCTGAAGTCGGTGCCCGATGCGGTCAGGTCGATGGTGGCGACGTGGTTGCCGTCCGCCCGGAGTCGATCCGCGATAGCCAACCCGATACCCGACGCACCGCCGGTGACCAGCGCGGTCTTCACGCCCAGGCCTCCTGGCCCTTGACGTGGGTCCGGCGAAGCATGCGGTCCGACGACGGGTCGTAGGGCAGGGCGCGGTGCAGCACTGCCGTGTTGTCCCACAGCACGGCGTCACCGACCGACCAGTCGTGGGCGTGGCAGAACCGCGATTGCGTCGTCCATGCCAGCAGTTCGTCGAGCAGGGCTCGACTCTCGTCGGCGGCCACGCTGACGATGTGGTCGGCGGTGGCGCCGATGACCAGGGAGCGCCGCCCGTCGCGGCGTTGCCAGACGAGTGAGCTCTCATGGCTCGGTACGGTGCGCCAACTGGCGAGCTCGTCGGGGGTCGGGTCGGGATTCACCTTCCGCTGAGCGGCTTCGAAGCTGTGCACGACCCGCAGCCCGTCGTAGCGCTTGCGTTCGTGTGAGGGCAGGTTCTCGTATGCCGCATAGGTATTGGCGAACTCGGTGCCGCCACCTTCGGCCGACAGCCGCCGCCCGGTGAGCATCGTCGCCCGCGACGGGACGTCGCTGGTGGTGTCGTCGAGGTGCCAGTGAAACGCGCCCTTGAGGTACTCGGCGAGCTTGTTCACCTTCTTGTCCATCGAGATGGTCGACAGTTCCTTGCCGCCAGGGGTACCGCCCTGCCCGCCGAACTTCCTACTGAACGCCAGCTGGGCATCGTCGTCGAAGTGCGCGCCACGGATCAGCAGCACGCCGCGCCACTTGAGCGCCTCCCGGCATTGCGCGATCACTGCGTCGTCGAGCAGGTCGTCGCCGGTTCCGTAGTCGACGAGCTCGGCGCCCAGTTCCGGGCTGAGCGCCATCGTTTCGGCCATGTCGAGCCGCCTTTCGGTCGCCTTGGTTGGGGTGGTCGGGTAATCACCACCCTATCAACAAAATATACTCTGTCGTATACTTAGGTGGCAATGCGAAGCAGAAGGGAGTCGACGACACATGGGCGGAGCATCCACCGGCCGGCTTGACGGCAAGGTCGCGCTGATCACGGGCGCGGGTTCGGGCATCGGATGGGCGGCGGCCAAGCTGTTCGCCGCAGAGGGAGCGCGGGTCGTCTGCGTCGACGTCACCGGCACCGAGTCGGACGCCGCGGACGCCATCGGCGATTCGGCGGTTGCGGTGCGCGCCGACGTCACCCATGCCGGTGACGTCCAGCGCATGGTCGACGTCGCGGTCGAGCGGTTCGGAGGGCTGGACGTCCTCTTCAACAACGCCGGTATCGGCGGTCCTCGGGCCAAGCTGGCCGACACCGACGAGGACTTCTTCGACAGGTTGATCGCCGTGAACCTCAAGGGCGTCTTCCTCGGGATGAAGTACGCGCTTCCGGTGATGCTGCGCGCCAACCGAGGCGCGATCATCAACACGGCGTCGGCGTCCGCATTGGTCGGGTGGAAGGGCCTGTCGTGCTACGCCGCGACGAAGGCGGGGGTCGTCGAGATGACGAAATCCGCTGCGCTGGACTACGCCCGCTCCGGCATTCGCATCAATGCGATCTGTCCGGGCATGACGTATACCGGGCGCGCGGGTGGCAGCCCGGATGCCGAGGTCCCCGATGGGGCGCACCTGCCGACGCCGATGGCGCGCTGGGGTGAGCCCGCCGAACTGGCTGCCGCCGCGTTGTTTCTGGCCAGTGACGACGCGTCCTTCATCACCGGAGCAGCGCTTCCCGTCGACGGCGGCTACAGCGCGAGCGGCCCGATGCTCGGTGCCCGCGCCAATCAAAACAAATATACAAAACCGTATACTTAAGTCGAGATTCCGAGTACGCTCGGCGTCGTGGACAGGCAGCCCTTCCGCTTCGCGATTCAGGCGACCAACGCCTCCGGGGCACGCGACTGGCGTGAATTCGCCTGCAAGGTAGAGGAGCTCGGATACACGACGCTCTTTCTCGCCGACCACTACCTCGGCCCGGGACCCGCCCAGCGCGCCGCTCACACCCCGCGTCAGGACCTGGCTCCCATCGCGGCGATCGCTGCGGCGGCCGCCCACACGACGGTGCTGCGCGTCGGCTGCCGGGTGTTCTGCGTCGACTACCACGTCCCCGCAGTGCTGGCCAAGGAGGTGGCGACGCTGGACCTGTTGTCCGACGGCCGGCTCGAGGTCGGGATCGGCGCTGGGTGGAGCGGGGTCGAGTACGAGGCGATGGGGATCGCCTTCGACACGCCCGGCCGGCGCATCGCGAAGCTCAAGGAGGTCGTCGCGCTGGTCAAGGCGCACTGCGCAGGCGAGGAGCTGGACCGCAGCGGCGAGTACGTGAACGTCAACGGCTACAAGGGAACCCCGCAACCGGTCCAACGCCCGCACCCGCCGGTCATGATCGGCGGCGGAGGAAGGCGGGTGTTGACCTACGCCGGCCAGGAGGCCGACATCGTCAGCATCAACACCGTGCCGTTCACGCTGCGCAACGATGACGGGCTCACCCCGCAGGAGGAGGCGGTGCGCCGCTTCGAGTACGTACGGACGGCGGCGGCGACGCGTATCGGCGACCTGGACATCGAGACCTCGCCGTACTTCGTCTCGATCGTCGAATCCGCCGCCGCTGCCGACGTCGAAACCGCCTACGAGCGCGTCGCCACAAAGACGGGGATGACGCTCGAGGTGTTGCGCGACCACCCCAACGTGCTCGTCGGATCCGCCGACGCCATCGCCGAGACACTGCAGGCGCGCCGCGAGGACTACGGCACCAACTACGTGACAGTTCAGCAGACCCAGGCTCAGAGGTTTGCGCCCATCGTGGCGCGCTTGACCGGAACGTAACGACCGAGAGGACTCTCAATGGCGAAGCGCACGAGATTCACCGAATACCAAAACCGTTATGCCAACTACAAGTTCGAGCTGACCGACGACGGCATCCTGTTCATGCAGTGCCACACGGGAGGCGACAGCCTGGTGTGGAGCTGGCAGGCCCACGACGACATGTGCGACGCGTTCGCCGACGTCGCGGGCGACCGCGAGATCAAGGTGCTGATTCACACGGGCACCGGTGCGAACTACAACGCCAACTGGGGTCGGCTACCCAACGGTGACCCGCCGGAGCAGCCCGAGTACCTGTTGATGCCCGGCACCCGCGGATTGGTCAAGCTCGACGAGAAGGCCTGGTATGCAAGGCATCTGATCTTCAACGTACTCGACGTCGACGTCCCGATGATCAGCGCCGTCAACGGCCCGTGCAACATGCACTCCGAGGTGCCGTTGATGGGCGACATCGTGCTGGCGTCGGACGACGCGTACTTCCAGGACGCGTCGCACTTTCCGCGCGGGCAGGTCCCCGGCGACGGACAGCACGTCATCTGGAGCTTCCTCGCCGGCCACACGCGGGCCCGCTACTTCCTGCTCACCGGCAAGAAGCTCGGCGCGCAGGAGGCCAAGGAATGGGGGGTGGTCAACGAGGTGCTGCCCAAGGACCAACTCCTCGATCGCGCCTGGGAACTGGCCCGCGAACTCGTCAGGCGCCCGCCGCTGACGCTGCGGTACTCCCGCCAGCTGTTCACCAATCCGCTCAAGCGCGCATTCATCGACGAGCTCGGTCACGGCCTGGCCCGGGAGACGTACGCGCAGCGTGCATTCTTCCCGTTCGGCGGTGAGATGGAGCCGCTCGATCGCCCCTGGGACCAGCAGCCCTGGTCCAACGGCCACCATGTCGACGAAGGAGCCAACTCGTGACAAGCATTCAGCAGCGCCTCGCCACCGGGCGCGGAAAGTTCACCCCCGACTACCCCGACCTCGGCACCGGCCCGGTGAACTACGAAGACTCCATCTCCGAGGAGTTCTTCGCCGCCGAGCGCAAGGCCGTGTTCGAGCGCAGCTGGCTGTGCATCGGGCGCATGGAACGCCTGCCGCGCAAGGGGTCCTACTTCACGCGGGAGCTGCCGGGCCGGCTGGCGTCGCTCGTCATCACCCGCGACCTCGACGACAACGTCTACGCGTTCCACAACGTCTGCGCACACCGCGGCAACAAGGTGGTGTGGCAGGAACATCCGCAGGAGGAGTCGGCGGGCAGCTGCCGCGCGTTCTCCTGCAAGTACCACGGGTGGCGCTACGGGCTCAACGGCGTGGTCAACCACATCACCAACGAGGAGGAGTTCTTCGACCTCGACAAGAGCAAGCTGCGCATGCCGGCGGTGCACTGCGAGGTGTGGGCGGGCTTCATCTTCGTCAACCTCTCCGACGACGCGGAGCCACTGCGCACGTTCCTGGGCGAGGGCCTGCTGGGCATGGAGTCATACCCGTTCGACCTCATGACGCAGCACTACGGCTTCGCGACGCAGATCAAGGGCAACTGGAAGCTGGCCGTCGACTCGGTCTGCGAGTGGTACCACCCGCCCTACGTCCACGGGCGCTTCATCGACCCGGACGTCTCCAAGGCCGAGAAGATGGTGCCGCCCGTCGACTCGTACCACTACGACCTGTTCCGGCCGCACATGCTGACGTCGGTGCCAGGGCCGCCCATCTTGGCGCCGCGTGCGCCCGGCGGCGCAGGCGAGCCGCGCCAGGACCAACGGTGGGTATACAAGCTGTTCCGCGCCGGGCTATTCGGACCCGACGACGTGCCCGACATCGGACCGCTGCCGAGCTTTCTAAACCGCGGCAACATCGCGTCGTGGGGCAACGACCAGTTCTGGGTCTTCCCGAACATTTCGATCCAGCTCTGGGCCCGCAACTACTACATCACCTACACCTATTGGCCCGAGACGGTCGACACCCACGTCTACGAGATCGACCTGTACTTCGTGCCACCGGCCAACGCGCACGAGCGGCTGGCTCAGGAAGTGGTGGTGGACAGCACCATCGAGTTCGCCATGCAGGACGTCAACACCATCGAGGCCACGCACTCGGCGCTGAAGACCCGCGCGCAGACCACCTTCCACCTCAGCGACCAGGAACTGCTGATCCGGCAGTTCCACACGGTCATCCGGGACACCGTCGCGGCGCACCAGGCTGGGCAGGAGCAGAAGTCATGACGGAACGCCAACTGCCGGAGGGCTTCTCCGAACTCGAACGATGGGTGAACGACTGGGCGCTCGCGACCCGAGCCGAACGGTACGCCGCACGGTTGGACCGTCCCTTCGACGAGCTGGTCGAGTTCTACGACGCGATCGCGCCGCACGCCGAGCGGGCGATCGCCCACCTCGACGGGCTGGACGTGAACGCGTTGCCTGCCGAGGCGATCCGGCTCATGCACATGCTGTACTCGATGATCCTGGTGTCGTATGCGGTGAACGTGTTCCATCAGAACCGCATTCCGGATTCGGGCGCCGCGTTCTTCGAGATGGTCGCCGAACCGGCACTGTGAGCACGTTGCCGCTGTCGGGCATCCGGGTGATCGACGCCGCGACGCTTGCGGCGGGGCCCTTGGTCGCCACTGCACTCGGGGAGTTCGGCGCCGAGGTCATCAAGGTGGAGCAACCTGGCGTCGGCGACCCGTTGCGGACGTGGGGTGCCCGGCGTGACGACGTCGGGCTGATCTGGAAGAGCGTGAGCCGCAACAAGAAGTGCGTCACGCTCGACATGCGGACGGCCGACGGCCGCGCGCTTCTGCACGGCCTGCTCGAGGTCAGTGACGTCCTGGTGATCAACACCCGGCCCAGCACCCTGGCCCGGTGGGGGCTCGACTACCAGACGCTTCACGCGCAGTACCCGCTGCTCGTCATGCTCCACGTCACGGGATACGGCGCGGGTGGGCCGGCCAGCGACCGTCCGGGTTTCGGCACGCTCGCCGAGGCCATGAGTGGGTTCGCCCACGTCACCGGTCAGCCCGATGGCCCGCCCACGTTGCCGCCCTTCATGCTGGCCGACGGCGTCGCGGCGCAGGCCGCTACCTATGCCGTCATGATGGCGTTGTATCACCGCGACGTGCACTGCAGCCCAGGCCAACTCGTCGACGTGAGCCTCATCGAGCCGCTGGCCCGGCTGGTCGAGCAGGCGACGCTGGCCTACGACCAGCTCGGCCAGCTCCAGGGCCGCACCGGCAACCGGGTCGATGCGAGCGCACCGCGCAACGCCTACCGCACGTCCGACGACCGATGGATCGCCATCTCGAGCGCGTCGTCGAGCGTGGCGGCGCGCGTGTACCGCGCAATCGACAGGGCCGACCTCGCGGCGCGCCCCGAGTACGTCGACCCGGTGCCCCGGCAGGCGCGCTCGGCGGAGGTCGACGGACTGGTCGCCGCGTGGATCGCAGGCCATACCTTCGAGCACGCGATGAAGGTGTTCCTCGCCGAAGACGTTGCGGCCGCGCCGATCTACGACGCGCAGCAACTGCTCGCCGACGAGCACCTGCGGGCTCGGGGAACGTTCGTGACGCTCGACGATCCGGACCTGGGGGCCATGACCGTGCAGGGTCCCGTCGCGCGGCTCAGCGAGACGCCGGGCCACGTCGCGCACCTCGGGCGGGCCCTCGGTGCCGACACCGACGCCGTCTTCGCCGAACTATTGGGACTCGACACCGACCGCCTCGCCGCCCTGCGCGCGGCTGGCACCATCTGAACCCAGGGAGCCGTCATGACCCAACCAAGCCGAAGTCGGCCGCGCCGAAGCGAACTCGCGACACCAGCGAGCAACGAGCACATGTGCGAAGTGGCGGCGAAGGCCGGCGCGGATCTGGTGTTCCTCGACCTCGAAGACGCGTGTGCGCCCGCCGCGAAGGAGTCCGCCCGCGTCACGGCCGTCGCCGCGCTGACGGACCTGGACTGGGGCGATACCATCCGCGCGATCCGGATCAACGGCCTCGACACCCCGTGGTGTTACGGGGACATCGTGGAGGTCGTCACCGGTGCACGTGACGCGCTCGACGTGATCATCGTGCCGAAAGTCCTTGCCGCCCGGGATGTCTGGTGGGTCGACGTGCTGCTCACCCAGCTGGAGGCCAAGCTGGGGCTCGCGCGTCGCATCGGTTTGGAGGCGCTCATCGAGGAGGCCGACGGGCTACTGCATGCCGCCGAGATCGCCCGTGCCAGTGACCGGTTGGAGGCAGTCATCTTCGGAGCGGGCGACTTGTCGGCCTCGCTGCGGGCCCGCGTCGACGGAAACTTCCAGCCGGTCGGTGAGTACCCGGGCGACTACTGGCACGCGGTGCGGGTACAGGTACTGGCTGCCGCGCGCGCGGCGGGCGTCGCCGCGATCGACGCGCCCTACCCCGGGTATCGGGACTCCGACGGGTACCGCCGCGCCGCGACGCATGCGAGCCTGCTCGGCTTCGACGGCAAGTGGGCGATCCATCCCGATCAGGTGCCCGTCGCGAACGCAGTCTTCACGCCAACGGACGACGACCTCGCCGATGCCCGCGCGATCGTCGAGGACTACCGGCGGGCGCAGGCGGGGGGCGTCGGAGCGGTGGGTCGCGATGGGAAGCTGGTGGATGCGGCGCTGATGCGGCACGCGGCCAACGTGCTTCGGCGCGCGGTGCCGCCGGAGGCGGTGGATGTACCGGGGCCGCCGGAAGACTAGTCGACGGACTGTTGGGCTAGCTTGGCCAACGAGGTGATCGCGCCCGCCAGGGTGGCCCGTTCCTCAGCGGTCAGCTTGCTCAGCAGGGCACCGAGGGCGGCCCGGCGGGTGGCCAGCGCCTCGCGGTGTTGCACCAGGCCGCGCGGGGTCACGTCGACGAGCACGGCGCGTAGGTCCGACGGGTCGCGGGACCGCTTGACCAGCCCCAGTTTCTCGAGCCGGCGGATGGCCACCGTGGTGGTGGGGGTGCGGACCCGCTCGTGGGCGGCGAGCTCCGTCATGCGCATCGGGCCCTGATCGAGGAGCGTCAGCAGGATCGATAGCTGCGCCAACGTCAGGTCGGCGCCGGTGTCGGTGGCATTGCGGCTGGAGTCGGTACGACGGAGCACCGAGAACAGCTTTGAGAGCGTCGCTTGGAGCTCCCCGGCCAGTTCAGTGACCTGTGGTTCGGTTTCCACCATAATTTTGGCAGTCTAACCTCTTGGCGTCTTTCAGAAGCGGAATGCAACGTGGTTTAGAGAACTTGGGACAGGAATCTTTGCAGCCGCTCGGTCTCGGCCGCTTCGAATACCTGCTCCGGCGGTCCGGACTCCACCACTTGGCCGCGGTCCATGAAGGCGACGGCGTCGGCCGTCGACCGCGCGAAGCCCATCTCGTGCGTGACCACCACCAAGGTCAGGCCGTCGGACTTCAACTCGGCGATGAGCGCCAGGATGCCCTTGACCAGTTCGGGATCCAGCGCGGACGTCGCCTCGTCGAAGAACATCAGCTGCGGCGCCATCGCCAGCGCCCGTGCGATGGCCACCCGCTGCTGTTGACCGCCGGACAGCGTGGCAGGCCGGGCATCCGCCTTGTGGCGCAACCCGACTCGGTCTAGCTGGGCGAGGCCGAGCTCGCGAGCCTCGTCGCCCCCGAGCCGCTTGAGCTTGCGCGGAGCCAGCGTGACGTTGTCGAGCACGGTCCGGTGCGGAAAGAGGTTGAAGTGCTGAAACACCATGCCGATGCGTTGTCGCAGCGCGTCCGGATCGTCCTTGAGCACCGAGCGCCCGTCGAGCAGGATGTCGCCGCGATCCGGTTCGTGTAACCGGTTCAACGTGCGCAGCAGCGTCGACTTGCCCGACCCCGACGGCCCGATGACGGCGGCCGTCGTACCGGCTGGAACGTCGAGGTCGACGCCGCGCAGCACCGCGTTGGCGCCGAAGGACAGGTGAACGTCGTTGGCGGCCAACGACACCGGTTCGGGCGACGGGGTGCTCACACGATCTCCTGGGTTCGGGCCGGACTCGCCGGGTCCAGCGGGTCGTCGGGTTCGGCGACCTGTCTACCGCGCCGCAGTCGGTCGTCGATCAGGTTCACCAGGTGCGTCAGCGGGATCGTCAACATCAGATAGAAGAGCCCGGCGGCCACCAACGGCGAGAGGTTGCCGGTCTGCGCGTTGAGGTCGCGGCCCACCTGGAACAGTTCCCGCTGGCTGGCGATCAGACCGAGGAAGTAGACCAGCGACGAGGCCTTCAGCAGCGAGATGAACTGGTTGACCAGCGCGGGCAGCACCCGTCGCACGCCCTGCGGGATCACCACCAGCCGCATCGACTCCGAGTAGCTGAACCCCAGTGCGCGTGAGGCTTCCAGCTGACCCGCCTCGACGCTCTGGATGCCGGAGCGGAAGATCTCGCCGACGTAGGCCGCCGCCATCAGGCCGAGTGCGGCAATCCCGAGCGGGTAGGGGTTGTTGTTGGTCAGCCCGCCGACGACGGGTCCGAAGCCGAGCCCGATGATGAGGATCACGACCACCTCGGGCAGCCCGCGGAACACGTCGGTGTACACGCGGGCCGGCCAGCGCAGCCAGCGCGCGCGGGAGATGCCCGCGACGGCCAGCAGCATGCCGAGGACCAGCCCGATGATGCTGGCGCAGAACGTCAGGATCAGCGTGTTCGGCAGGCCCGTCTTGAACAGGTCGGGGATGGCCTGCTTGTAGAGGTCCCAATCCAGGAACGAATCCTTCAGTTGCGCGAGTGTCGACTTCGGCGCGGCGCCGGATTGAGCGGCCGGTCCGTTCCCCGCGGCGATGGCGGCGAAGTCGGGCAGCGTAGGCACCGGAGCGGACTTGCTGCCGGGCTTCCAGCCGGGCGGAAGTGCGCGCGGCACCCAGTCGGAGTACAGCCGCGCCCACGTGCCGTCCGCGATCACCGCGTCGAGCCCGGAGTTCAGCGCGTCGATGAGCGGCTTGTTCTCCTTGGCCACCGCGTAGGCCACGAAATTGTCCAAGCTGAA
Source organism: Mycobacterium sp. RTGN6 (assembly GCF_033804605.1). Lineage (NCBI taxonomy): Bacteria > Bacillati > Actinomycetota > Actinomycetes > Mycobacteriales > Mycobacteriaceae > Mycobacterium > Mycobacterium sp. RTGN6. The sequence goes on along the minus strand of NZ_JAPZKZ010000002.1, from coordinate 361,153 downwards.
GGTGTTTTCGACGATCGTGGCGGGATCACCGGCTTGGACGGTGCCCAGCGCCTGCTGCGACGGCGCCACCCATGCGTCGAGTTGCCCCGTCTTCAGGCTGGCGTACACGGTGTTGTAGTCGGGGAACTTGACGGGGTCGAGGTGCAGGGTGTCGACGAGGTACGCCTCTTGGACGGTGCCCTGAACGACGCCGATACGCTGCCCGGCGGCCAGCTTGTCGAAGCCGGTGATCGGTGAACCGGTCGGCACCACGAGAGAGAAGTAGCCGAAGTCGTAGCCGTTGGTGAACCCGACCGTGCGCCGCCGCGCGTCGGTGGTGGTAATCGACGACGAGCCGACGTCGAAGCGCCGCGCCGCCACCTGAGCCAGCAGTCCCGAGAACTCGGTCCCAACGAAGTTCACCTGAAGGCCCAGCTTCTCGGCGACCGCGCGCAACAACTCGTTGTCGAAGCCGGTGAACTGGCCCGCCGAGTCGATGCAGATGCTCGGCGGCGCGTCCGACAGCGTGCCGACGGTCAGCACCCCAGGGGTGCTCAGCCCGAGCGCGTCGCGGTTCACGGAGGCGAGCGGCGGGACGCTTGCGGTCGTGTACTTGTCCTCGTCGGGACCCTTGGCCGCCGCGGCCAGGTTGGTGGGCAGCGCGCTCGCGCTCTGGATGCCCGGCGGCGCGCACTGGTCGCCGTAGGCGCCCGCCGTTGGGGCCCAGCCCATGGCGAACGTCATCAGGACGACGAGCGCCGCGACGCTCGCCTTGAGTAACCGCGTCATGTTCGCAACGTAGCCGTCACCGCGGCGGCTGAGGCGGGTTGGGCTCACTCAGAATCTGGTGGATGACCCGTCGACGGGCGAATCCGGGCCGAGCACGCGGCGGCGCACCAATTCGCTGATCATGATCCGTCCGAGCACCTCGGACCGCTCGACGCAGGCGGTCCGCGCGGCGCTCGGGTCGCGGTCGTGGATCGCGGCGTTCTCCGCCTCGTAGTACGGCACCAACTCGTCGTGGCTGCCCAGGTACGTCGACCAATATGCGCGCGGCATGAAGACCTGCGCGGCGAGGATGGCGGCGTGCAGGCGCGGCCCGGCGTAGGCGTCGTTGACTAACTTGCGGTAGCGCAACGCGTTCTCGTGGAAGGCCTTGGTCTCCGAACTCGCGCGCAGGACGTCGAGTTGCCGGTCGAGGTCGTGCAGCAGCTTCGGAGTGGGGTCGGCGGCCGCGCGCGCCGAGGCGATGCCGTTGAGCACCCCGTACAACTCGTGGTTCTCGAGCACGACGTCTTCGTCGAAACGCTGGACGAAGGCGCCGCGGTGGTAGCGCGTCGACAACACCCCGTCGTGTTCGAGTTGGACGACCGCCTCCTGGACCGGAACCCGACTGAGCCCCAACTCCTCGGCGATCTCGTTGCGGTCCAACCGATCTCCGGTGCGCAACTTGCCGGTGAGGAGCAGGTTCACGACGTGGGCGACGACCTGGTCCTTCTCTTTGACCCCGTACTTCTTGGGCATGGCTCGAGGAGTCTCTCACGTCCGCCGCACCTCACGGACGGGTGCTACCACATATCCCTCGAAACCGACCAAACGAGACTGTCGTTCTCGTTACGCCGAGTTAGGTGGTGGCGGCTTAGATCGCCATCCGTTGGTTGTCCGTCGCCTGCCAAGCATCGACGGCGTGCTGTAGCGGCAACCCGAGCGCATCGCAGAGTCCAACTACCGTGCCGAAGCTCGGGCTGGGCATTCGGCCGACCTCGATCTTGCGCAGTGTCTCGGGTGAGATGCCGGCATTGCGAGCGATCAGCTCGGGGTCACGGCCAGCTCGGGCTGTCCTAATCAGCGCGCCGAGCCGTTGTCCGGCCCGCACCTGCTCGGGGCTCAGAGGTACACGCACCATGCCGGTGAGCGTAGCCGGTATTTAAGTACCGAGCTCTGGTACCGTCGCATCGGTATAAAAATACCGATCGATGGAGGCCGCCATGATTGAACTCAAGACCGCTCGAGAAATCGACAAGATGGCGGTGACCGGTGAGTTCGTCGCGGAGACGTTGGCTACGTTGTCGATCGAGGCGCAGCCAGGAGTGAACGTGATGCAGCTCGAGCACCACGCCCGTGCGCTGATCACCGACCGAGGTGCCAAATCTTGCTACTGGGACTACGCACCGTCATTCGGTCGAGGTCCGTTCCGGAACGTCATCTGCCTCTCGGTCAATGATGCGGTGCTACATGGCAAACCACGCGAATACGTGCTGCGTGACGGCGACGTGCTGAGCCTGGACTTCGCCGTTTCGATCGACGGTTGGGTGGCCGATTCCGCGGTCACGGTGATAGTCGGCGACGGTGTCGATTTCGCCGACAGGGCGCTGATCGATTCGACGCGAAGAGCCCTGGACGCGGGTATCGCCGCCGCGGTACCCGGCGGGCATCTTGGTGACATCTCCGCCGCAATCGGCGAAGTGGCCACCGAAGCCGGGTACCGCGTCAACGCTGAATTCGGCGGTCATGGGTTGGGTCGCACGATGCACGAGGATCCCCACATCGCCAACCGTGGACGCCGCGGGCGCGGATTGCTGCTGCGGGCGGGCATGACCTTCGCGCTCGAACCGTGGTGGGCGCGAGGCAGCGATCGCCTCGCCATGGATGCGGACGGGTGGACCCTGCGCTCGGCAGACGGGTCGAACACCGCGCACTCCGAGCACACCATCGCCATCACGGAAGCGGGCCCGCGAATCCTTACCCGGCTAGCCGGCGGCGCGATCGTCGCGCCAGCGGCACAGCGCCTCGGCGTCGGTCAGGTCGTAGTCGGGGCCGTTGACGCCGACGGTTAGCAGGCTCACGCCAAGCGCGACCAGTGCGTCGGCGTCGGCCAGCAGTTCGGCACCCTTGCCGGTGACGCCGGCGGACCGCTCGATCGTGTCAGGATCACGACCCAAGGCCGCGCAGTGCTCAGCTAGCACCTTGGCCTTGGCGGGGTACGTCTCGGTGGTGGTGAATCCGTGCCACTGATGGGCGTACTGCGCAACCAGTTTCAGCGTCTTCTGTTCGCCCTGCCCGCCGATGAGGATCGGGATGTCGCGCACCGGTTGGGGATTCAGCTTGGCCAGCCGCGACGTGATGCGCGGTAGCGCGGCTGCGAGGTCGTTCAGCCGGCTGCCCACGGTGCCGAACTCGTAGCCGTACTCGACGTAGTCCTTGTCCTTCCAGCCCGATCCGATGCCGAGGATCAGCCGGCCGTCAGAGATGTTGTCGACGGTGCGGGCCATGTCGGCGAGCAGTTCGGGATTGCGGTAGGAGTTGCACGTCACCAGCGCGCCGATCTCGATGCGCGAGGTCTGCTCGGCCCAGGCGCCCAACATCGTCCAGCATTCGTAGTGGGCGCCGTCGGGATCGCCGTACAACGGATAGAAGTGATCCCAGTTGAAGGCGACGTCGACGCCGAGGTCCTCGCAGCGCCGGACCGCGTCGCGAAGGTGGCCGTAGTTGGGGGAGTGCTGGGGCTGGAGTTGGACGCCGATGCGAGTGGGGAAGCTCATGTTCTTAACGTACGTGTGCTCATACGCCGATATTCCCGCCGTCGCGCCACACGGCGACCACCGATGGCCGGGCCGTTCCGTTGTCGCCCTCGGGCCAGCGGGACAGCGGGTTGTCGATGCTGTTGTCGTCGTGCTCGCCGGGATGCTGGACGCACACCGTCACCAAGTCGTCGGTGACGACGGGCCCACACGTCTCGGCGCCGAGCGGCACGGTGAGGAACTGGCGGGTCTCGCCGCGGTTGGGGCCGTCGAGCGCGACGGCGAACAACCCGTCGTTGGAGTCCAGCGCGTTGCCGTCGGTCGAGATCCACAGGTTGCCATGGCTGTCGAAGGCGAGGTTGTCCGGGCACGAGATCGGACTGACCTTGGTCTTGTCGAACCCGCCGTAGTAGGTGTCGGCCGCTTCGGGGTCGCCGCACACCAGCAGTAGGTCCCACGTGAACGACGTGCCACCGTGGTCGTCGGTGAGCTCGAGGATCTGGCCGCTCTTGTTGTCGATGCGCGGGTTGGCCGCGTCGGGTCCGGCCTTGCCCTCGACGCCGCGCTTGTCGTTGTTGGTCAGCGCGACGTAGACCTTGCCGGTCTTCGGGTTGGCCTCGAAGTCCTCCGGCCGGTCCATCTTGGTGGCGCCGGCCTTGTCTGCGGCGAACCGGGTGAAGACGGCCGCCTCCTGCGCGCTGATGCCAGGGACGAGCGACTCGGCTTGGCCGCCTGGGCCCGAGCGCAGTAGCGGGAGCCACGTGCCGGTGCCTGCGAATGAGCCCGTGGCCGGGAGCTTGCCGGAGCCGTCGACCTGGTCGGCCGGAATGTCGCTCGATAGCTTCGCCACGTACAGCGTGCCCTCGTCGAGCAGGGTCATGTTGTGCGCCATGGCTTCTGGAGTGTTGCCCGGCTGGACCTTCTTGCTCGACACGAACTTGTACATGTAGTCGAAGCGCTCGTCGTCACCGGTGTAGGCGACGACGGTGCCGTCGGACGTCACGAAGATGTTGGCGCCCTCGTGCTTCAGCCGACCCATCGCGGTGTGCTTGACCGGCACCGACGCGGGGTCCCACGGGTTGACCTCGACGACCCACCCGAACCGGTTGACCTCGTTGGGCGTCTTCGCCACGTCGAAGCGCGGGTCGAACGTCTCCCACAGCAGCTCGGAGGGCTCCAACTTGAAGCCGTAGCGCTTGAGCCGGTCGGCGTCGGCCGGGTTGGGCTTGGGTGCATCCTTGGCGGCGCCGAAGTACTGGTTGAAGTTCTCCTCCCCGGAAAGCACTGTGCCCCACGGGGTCACACCGCCCGCACAGTTGGCGAACGTACCGGCGACGGTGCGGCCGGCGGGGTCCGCAGGCGTCTTGACGAAGTCGGTTCCCGCGCCGGGCCCGATGAGCGCCATCGGGGTGTCGGCGGTAATGCGCCGGTTGTAGCGGCCCATCACGGGGCGTAGTCCCTGCGGGGTGCGCTCGACTTCGACCACGCTCATGCCGAGCGATGCGATCTCGATGTCGAACTGCTCGCGGGTGGGGGCGTCGGCGTCGTATCCGGGGAACATGAACTGAGGCGTGGCGTACTCGTGGTTGGTGACGAGCAGGAAGCGGTTCTGCTGGCCCTCGATCGGGAGCAGCCCGGCGAAGTCGTTGTTGAATCCGAACTGTTGACGCTGGGCGGCGCCCGACTGGGCTCCGACGTTGAACACCGGCGCGCCGGGTACCACCGGATCGCCCCAGCTGATCACGACCTTCTGCTGGTAGCCGTCGGGGATGACGACGACGTCCTCGCTGTTGGGTGCGACGGCGGTGAAGTTCATGCCGGGCGGGGTGGCGGGCTCGGCGGGCGTGGTCGGGGTGGAGGCGGCGGGGGTCTCGTCGCCCCCGCACGCGGCCAGCGCGGTGCCTGCGCCGACGGCGAGCACCGTGACCCCGGTCGCGCGCAGCACGGAGCGCCGTGACATCGCCTGCTTCACGACGTCGCCGAAGTACTCGTTGTCGCTGGTGTTCGGCGCGGGATGGAAGCACGCCTCGCCGCACCGGTAGCGGCAGGTCACTCGTTGCCGCGACGATCGCCCGTCGTGTTGGACGAACAGATTCAGCGGCAAGAGCGCCATCAGGCAAGGTCCTTTCACGCAGAGAGCGCCGGCCGGGGCTGTGGCGACGCGTCTCGCGTGAAATTACTGGCGCAGGGCAATCAGATGTGAACCGGCTGATGAACAGCTGGCAACGCGGCCGGTCGTCCGGGTCAAGCGTCGAGGATGTCGCGCAGGATGGCGACCAGCGCGGCGGGCTGGTCGCCCTGCACCGAGTGGCCGGAGTCCGCGACGACGTGCGTGCGCTGGAATCCCGGTGCGCCGTTGGCGAAGGCCGCGGCGTCCTCGTCGTTGACGAAGAACGAGTTGGCCCCGCGAACCAAGGTCGTCGGCATCGTGATCGCGGGCACGTCGTCCCACAGGTTCGCGAACCCGTCGCCCTTGCGGAACGAGTCGTACCGCCACGTCCACCCGCCGTCGTCGAGGCGCTTGGAGTTGTGAAAGACACCGCGGCGCAACGAGTTACGGTCGCGATGCGGTGCGGCGGCCACCGTCACGTCGAGCATCGCTGCAAACGTCGGGAACGTACGGTCGCCCTGCACCAGCGCGACGGTGCCCATCTGCGCCTTGGTCATCTGCTCGTGGCGCTCCGGCGCCGACGGCGTGACGTCGACGAGCACCAGTTCGGGCACCAGCGCCGGTTCCGTGGCGGCGATGCGAAGCGCCGTCAGCCCGCCGAGCGACATGCCGACGACGAGCCGCGGTCTGGGGGCGTGCACGCGCAACACGGGGATGAGCTTCTCCGCGGCGAGCGTCGGGCCGTAGTCGCCGTCCTCGCGCCATGCCGAACGGCCGTGGCCGGGCAGGTCGATCGCGAGTGCGGGCACGCCGAGCCCGAGGATCACGGTGTCCCAGGTGTGAGCGTTCTGCCCGCCGCCGTGCAGGAACACCACCTCGGGCGGCTCGTCACCCCACTGAAGCGCGCTGACGTCGCCGAGGTCGAGGCGCGCGACGGTCGGGAGTGGACCCGTCGCACCGATCTGTTCGGCGTTCTCGGGCAGCAGCCCAAATTCGTCGAGGCTTGCCAACTCGTCATCAGAGACCACGGACGTGACTCTAACGACCCCCAGAAACGCCGAAACTGCGGGGAGATCGCATTTCCGCTCGGATTCGCGATCTCCCCGCAGTGTCGGTGAAGGGGGAGGAAGCTCAGCCTTCGATGAAGGTTTCCAGCTGCGTGCGGGCGATGTCGTCGGCCATCTGCTCGGGCGGGCTCTTCATGAGGTACGCCGACGCGGCGACGACGGGGCCGCCGACGCCACGGTCCAGCGCGATCTTGGCGGCACGCACCGCGTCGATGATGACGCCCGCCGAGTTCGGCGAGTCCCACACCTCGAGCTTGTACTCCAGATTCAGCGGCACGTCACCGAAGGCGCGACCCTCGAGGCGGACGTAGGCCCACTTGCGATCGTCGAGCCAGCCGACGTGATCGGACGGGCCGATGTGCACGTCCTTGGCGTTGAATTCCTTCTGCAGGTTGGAGGTGACGGCCTGCGTCTTGGAGATCTTCTTCGACTCCAGGCGCGAGCGCTCGAGCATGTTGAGGAAGTCCATGTTGCCGCCGACGTTGAGCTGCATGGTGCGGTCGAGTTGCACGCCGCGGTCCTCGAACAGCTTGGCCATCACGCGGTGGGTGATGGTGGCGCCGACCTGGCTCTTGATGTCGTCGCCGACGATCGGCACGCCAGCGTCTTCGAACTTCTTGGCCCACACCGGGTCCGAGGCGATGAACACCGGCAGCGCGTTGACGAACGCCACCCCGGCGTCGATGGCGCACTGGGCGTAGAACTTGTCGGCCTCTTCCGAGCCGACGGGAAGGTAGGACACCATGACGTCGACCTTGGCGTCCTTGAGCACCTTGACCACGTCGACGGCCTCGGTGTCGGACACCTCGATGGTCTCGGCGTAGTACTTGCCGATGCCGTCGAGCGTCGGGCCGCGCTGCACCGTGACGTTGGTGGGCGGCACGTCGGCGATCTTGATGGTGTTGTTCTCCGACGCGAAGATGGCCTCCGACAGATCGAAGCCGACCTTCTTGGCGTCCACGTCGAACGCGGCGACGAACTTCACGTCGCGGACGTGGTACCGGCCCAGCTTCACGTGCATGAGGCCGGGCACGGTGCTGTTCTCGTCGGCGTCGAGGTAGTACTGCACACCCTGGACCAATGAGGATGCGCAGTTGCCGACGCCGACGATGGCGACCCGGACGTCAGTGCTGGGGGTCGTTCCGTTCAATTCGGACATGGGACGGTCTCCTTCTCCTACTGGACTATCGGGTGCTGGTTGTAGTTGTGGATGTTGCTCAGGGCTGTTGCTCGGCGCGTCCCTGCGCCACGCGTTCAGCCGCGATCAATTCGTTGAGCCACTTGACTTCGCGCTCGCTGGATTCCAACCCGAGCTGATGCAGCTGGCGGGTGTAGCGGTCGAGCGAGTTGGTGGCGCGAGCGACGGCGTCGCGCAGGGTTTCGCGACGTTCCTCGACCTGGCGGCGGCGCCCTTCGAGGATGCGCATCCGGGCTTCGGCCGGCGTGCGGTTGAAGAACGCGAGGTGCACGCCGAAACCGTCGTCGGTGTAGTTCTGCGGTCCGGTGTCGGCGACCAGTTCGGTGAACCGCGTCTTGCCGGCGTCGGTCATCTCGTAGACGCGTCGCGCGCGGCGCACCTTGAGGGTGCCCTCGGGGGCGGCGTTCTCGACGATGAGCCCGTCGGCCTGCATGCGACGCAGCGCCGGGTACAGCGAACCGTACGAGAACGCGCGGAACGCGCCAAGCAAGCCGGTCAGCCGCTTGCGCAGTTCGTAGCCATGCATCGGCGATTCGAGCAGAAGACCCAGGACTGCGAGCTCCAGCATCCGAACCACCTCCTTTGCTTGTCGCTACGACGACTCAACACGTCGGCCAATTGTATCGCGCCGATATATATACCGCTACATCGAGCCGACGGTGCGGGTGTTGGCGAAGGATTAGGAGGCGGGTTCGCAGCGCTTGCAGGTGCCGTCCGGGCCGACCGAGATGTAGCCGCTGTTGAACTCACCCGTCACGTAGATGTCGATGTCGAGCGAGTCGGGGTTGAGCGGGTCGTCGGACGGGTCGAGGCCGATGCGGGTGTCCTCGATGGTTTGCGAGCCCAGCCTCAGGATCTCGGGCGCGCCCTTGGCCATCCCGATGATCACGGGGAAGTCGAACTTGGCGAGGTCGACGACGCGGTCGTCGTCGCTCTTGGTGGTCGAAGTCGGATCGTCCCAGCCGCCGCGATATTCGTAGGACAGCACTCGCCGGTCATCGCGCGGATCGGGTCGGGTCAGGCTGGCGCGCGTGTCGTAGATCGTCATCGAGTAGCCCGTCGTATCGCCGAACTTCTTGCGCATCTGCTCGAACAGTCCACTCAACCCGCCGAGTGACTGCAGTTCGGTGGGTGGCGTCTTCACGATCGGCACGACGCCGTCGGGCTTGGCACCGGGGTCCGTGGTGAAGTCCAGCGGCGAGGAGGAATTGCCGTAGAGGCCCCAGCCGATCGCGATGCCGAGCACGACCAGCACCGCCGTGATGGCGGCGGTGAAGCCCCAGGCCCGACCGCCGGAGTTGCCGCCACTGGTGAGCCGCGAGGGCTTGCTCAGGTTGGGCAGCTGCACCGGCGCGTTCCCGGTCTGAAGGTCGTCCACCAATGCCTGAAGGTCTCCGAGCGTGGGCGCCGTGGTGGCCGCCGCAACGCGCTGACGGTGTTCCTCCATCGACAGCTGCCCGTCACCGAGCGCGCTGTCCAGGATCTGGCACGTCTTGGTGCGGTCGTCGTCCTTCGCTCGGGTATTGGTTCTCTGCCGCGTGGCCACGCGACGATCGTAGAAGTTCATCCCCAATCACCGCAGACCAGATGCCGAACCGCGGCTCGCGCTGCCCCGTCGGCCCTCCGCGGCTGGGAGGCCGACGTACTCTGGTCAACGTGCGACTGCAGCGACAGGTGGTGGACTACGCGCTCAAGCGACGGTCCCTGCTGGCCGAGGTGTACTCGGGACGCACCGGCGTCTCGGAGGTGTGCGACGCCAATCCGTACCTGCTCCGGGCGGCGAAGTTCCACGGTAGGCCCAGCAAGGTGACCTGTCCGATCTGCCGCAAGGAACAGCTCACCCTGGTGTCGTGGGTTTTCGGCGACCACCTCGGAGCGGTGTCGGGCTCGGCTCGCAGCACCGAGGAGCTGGTGATGCTCGCCGCGCGGTTCGACGAATTCAAGGTGCACGTCGTGGAGGTGTGCCGCACCTGTAGCTGGAACCACCTGGTCAAGTCGTACGTACTGGGTGCGCCCCGCCCCCCGAAGGCACGGGGCACGCGGACGGCGCGCTCGGGAGCGCGCACGGCCAGTGAATAGCGAAGGGCGCCACAGCAGGTCAGCCGACGACGTCCACAGGGGACCGGGAGCTGACGGTGTGGTGACGCCACCTCCGGTGGCCCCCACCCGGCATTCGGCACCGCCCCCGCCGCGGACGTCCAACGGTCCCCTCCCGCCCGACGACCGCAGGACGATGGTGCTGCCCCAGGTCCCGCCCATGCCAACCGATGGACGGTTCCGCGACCCGCTCGAGGTCGTCAAGGCGGCGCTCGACGGTACGCCTCCGCCGCCACGGCCCCCCGTCGGACCACCGCCCCGCGACGACGGGCCATCGGGCGGACCGCCTGGACCGCGGCCCGGGGCAACGAGGCGGATCAACTGGAAGTGGGTGCGCCGCACCATCTATGCACTGGTGGCCGCCTCCATCGTGCTGCCGATCATCACGTTCGCGATGGCGTACGTCATCGTCGACATCCCGAAGCCCGGCGACGTCCGGACGGCGCAGGTATCGACGATTCTCGCCAGCGACGGCAGTGAACTCGCGAAGATCATTCCGCCGGAAGGCAACCGGGTCGACGTCAAGATCGACCAGATTCCCGCGCACGTGCGCGACGCCGCGATGGCCGCCGAGGATCGCGACTTCTACACCAACCCCGGCTTCTCGATCAGGGGCTTCATCCGGGCATTCAAGAACAACCTCTTCGGCGGCGACTTGCAGGGTGCGTCCACCATCACGCAGCAGTACGTGAAGAACGCCTTGGTCGGCGACGCCCGCTCGGGCATCGGAGGACTGATCCGCAAGGCGAAGGAACTGGTCATCTCGACCAAGATGTCGCGCGAGTGGTCCAAGGACCAGGTGATGGAGTCCTACCTCAACATCATCTACTTCGGCCGCAGCGCCTACGGCATCTCCGCGGCGGCCAAGGCGTACTTCGACAAGCCGGTAGAACAGCTGTCCGTCTCCGAAGGTGCCCTGCTGGCCGCGCTGATCCAACGGCCGTCGACGCTGGATCCGGCCGTCGACCCCGAAGGTGCCGCCGAGCGGTGGAACTGGGTGCTCGACGGCATGGTGACCATCGGCGCGCTGACGCCGGCCGACCGTGCCGCACAAGTATTTCCGGCGACGGTCCCGCCCGACCAGGCCGCCTCGCAGAACCAGACGACGGGGCCCAACGGGTTGATCGAGCGCCAGGTCACGAAGGAGCTGTCGGAGCTGTTCGACGTCAACGAGCAGACGCTGAACACCGAGGGGCTGCAGGTCACCACCACCATCGACCCCAAGGCGCAAAAGGCCGCCGAGGAAGCCGTGGCCGAGACTTTGGATGGCCAGGAGCCGGACATGCGGACGGCGGTCGTCTCGATCGACCCCAAGTCGGGCGGCGTCAAGGCCTACTACGGCGGTTCCGACGCCAACGGCTTCGACTTCGCGCAGGCCGGGCTGCCGACGGGGTCGTCGTTCAAGGTCTTCGCCCTCGTCGCCGCGTTGCAGCAGGGCATGGGGCTCGGGTATCAGATCGACAGCTCGCCGGTGAACCTCAACGGTGTCACGATCAACAACGTCGAGGGCGGCGGGTGTGGCACCTGCAGCATCGCCGAGGCGTTGAAGCGCTCGCTGAACACCAGCTACTACCGGCTGATGCTCAAGCTCAAGAACGGCCCGCAGGACGTCGCCGACGCCGCCCATCAGGCGGGCATCGCCGAGAGCTTCCCCGGCGTCGAGCACACGCTGTCCGAAGACGGCAAGGGCGGCCCGCCCTACAACGGAATCGTGTTGGGGCAGTATCAGTCCCGCGTCATCGACATGGCCTCGGCGTACGCCACGCTGGCCAACTCGGGCGTCTACCACAAGCCGCACTTCGTCCAGAAGGTGGTCAACTCGGCGGGCCAGGTGCTGTTCGACGCGGCGCAGGAGGACAACGCCGGCGAGCAGAAGATCGACAAGGCCGTCGCCGACAACGTCACCGCGGCCATGCAGCCCATCGCCGCCTACTCCAACGGACACAACCTCGCCGGCGGCCGCGCTTCGGCGGCCAAGACGGGCACCAACCAGCTCGGCGACACGGGCGCAAACCGCGACGCGTGGATGGTCGGCTACACGCCGTCGCTGTCGACGGCGGTGTGGGTCGGCACCACCGACGGCACCAGGCCCTTGGTGAACGCGTCGGGTGGGCCGGTGTACGGGTCGGGCCTGCCGTCCAACATCTGGAAGGCGACGATGGACGGTGCCCTCGAGGACACCGACAACGAAACCTTCCCCAAGCCAACGGAAATCGGTGGGTACGCGGGCGTGCCGCAAGCGCCGCCTCCTCCGCCACCACCCTCAGAGCCGCCGCCACCCTCGGAGACCGTGATCCAACCGACCATCGAACTGGGGCCGGGCATCACGATCCCATTCGGTCCGCCGACCACCGTGACACTGCCTCCTCCGCCACCACCCGGTGACCCCGGAGCGTTGGTCCCGCCGCCCACCCCGACGATCACCGCGCCGCCTCCGCCGCCGTGACCGGTGAGGAACCGGATCGGGCAACGGTGTCCCCACAACCGTTGGCCGGGGATCTACGGAGCGACGACGATCGCGACTTACCCAGTCGCACAGACGTAATCGGGAGGGCGCTGTCGGGCGTGGTCGGTGGACCCGTCGGGCGCCACGCGCTGATCGGGCGTGCGCGATTCCTGACGCCGCTGCGGGTGATGCTGCTCATCGCGCTGGTGTTCCTGGCGTTCGGCTACACCACCAAGGCCGCCTGCCTGCAGTCGACGGGGACGGGCACCGCCGACCAGCGGGTGGCCATATGGGAGAACAACCGGGCCTACTACGAGTTCTGCTACTCCGACACCGTGCCCCTGTACACGGCAGAACTGTTGAACCTGGGGAAGTTTCCCTACAAGTCGAGTTGGATCGAGCGCGACCCCACCGGCGCGCCCCGCATGCAGTACGACGGCACTCCGGCGATCCGGTACATGGAGTACCCCGTGCTGACGGGCGTGTACCAATACGTGTCGATGGCGTTGGCCAAGACCTACACCGCGCTGACGAAACTGGTGTCGATACCCGTGGTCGCCGAGGTGGTGATGTTCTTCAACATCTCCGCGTTGGGGCTCGCGCTCGCGTGGATGGCGACGGTGTGGGCGACGGCGCGACTGGCGGGCCGGCGCATGTGGGACGCGGCCGTGGTCGCGGGCTCGCCGGTGCTGATCTTCCACGCGTTCACCAACTTCGACGCGCTCGCCACGGCGTGCGGCGCGGCGGCGATGCTGGCCTGGGCACGGCGAAGACCGGGGCTGGCGGGCGCCCTCATCGGGATCGGCGTGGCGTTGAAGCTGTATCCGCTGCTGCTGTTCGTGCCGCTGCTGATCCTCGGGATGCGCGCCGGGCGGCTGCGCGACGTGGGCAAGGCCGCGCTCGCGACGGTCGGAACGTGGCTGGTGGTGAACCTGCCGGTCATGGTGATGTTCCCCCGTGGGTGGGCCGAGTTCTTCATCCTGAACACTCGCCGCGGTGACGACATGGACTCGCTGTACAACGTCGTGAAGTCGTTCACGGGCTGGGCCGGATTCGATCCGCAGCTGGGGTTCTGGGAGCCGCCCTCGGTGCTCAACGCGGTGTCCGCGATCCTGTTCGTGGCGTGTTGCGGGGCGATCGCCTACGTCGCGCTGACGGTGCAGCGGCGACCGCGGCTGGCGCAGCTGGCTTTCCTCGTCGTGGCGGCCTTCCTGCTGACGAACAAGGTGTGGAGTCCGCAGTACTCGCTGTGGCTGGTGCCGTTGGCCGCGCTGGCGTTGCCGCATCGTCGAATCCTGTTGGCGTGGATGACGATCGACGCGCTGGTTTGGATGCCGCGCATGCTGTTCCTGCACGGCGAGCAGAAGATGGGGCTGCCGGAACAGTTCTTCACCACGACTGTCTTGCTGCGCGACGTTGCGGTGATGGCGTTGTGCGCGTTGGTTATCCGCCAGATGTACCGGCCGGAACTCGACCTGGTCCGCGACCACGGACGCGTCGACGATCCGTCGGGTGGTGTGTTCGAGAACGCACCCGACGCCCCGGCGCGGTGGGTGCCGCCGCGGCTGCGTCCGAAGGTGCTCGGGCGGGAAGAACCGGTGGAGGAGGCTCCGCTCGACGCCGAGCGTGCGACGCACGATTTCGCCGGTCAGGGCCCCGTCATGTAACCTGGGCCGGTTGCCGACGCAGGCGACCCTCCTGCCACGGATAGTCCGTGGCCGCACACGACCATAGGAGGTGATGGGTTCCTTATGCGTCCATACGAAATCATGGTCATCCTCGACCCAACTCTCGACGAGCGGACTGTAGCCCCGTCGTTGGAGACGTTCCTGAACGTCGTCCGCAAGGACGGCGGCAGTGTCGACAAGGTCGACATCTGGGGCCGTCGCCGGCTGGCTTACGAGATCCTCAAGCACGCCGAGGGCATCTACGCCGTCGTCGACGTCAAGGCCGAACCGGCCACCGTGTCCGAGCTGGATCGCCAGCTCAACCTGAACGAGTCCGTGCTGCGGACCAAGGTGCTGCGGACCGACAAGCACTAAGTCGTCTAGACGGCCTGTGCGCGTCGGGGCAGTTCCGTAGGCTCGCCTGCGACTGCTTGCTCAAAGCGCTGACAACTAATCCAGGAGGACCTCGTGGCTGGTGACACCATCATCACCGTCATTGGAAACCTGACCGCCGATCCCGAACTGCGGTTCACGCCGTCGGGCGCGGCCGTCGCGAACTTCACCGTCGCGTCGACCCCGCGCATGTTCGACCGTCAGACCAATGAGTGGAAGGACGGCGAAGCGCTGTTCTTGCGCTGCAACATCTGGCGGGAAGCCGCCGAGAACGTTGCCGAGAGCCTCACTCGTGGATCGCGCGTGATCGTCAGCGGCCGGCTCAAGCAGCGCTCGTTCGAGACCCGTGAGGGCGAGAAGCGCACTGTGGTGGAGCTCGAGGTCGACGAGATCGGCCCGTCGCTGCGGTACGCGACGGCCAAGGTCAACAAGGCCAACCGCAGCGGCGGTGGCGGCGGTGGCTTCGGCGGTGGCGGCAGTAGCAGCGGTGGTGGCGGCGGGAACGCGCGCGCCGCCGAGCCCAAGGACGACCCGTGGGGCAGTGCTCCGGCGTCCGGTTCCTTCAGCGGGGCCGACGAAGAACCGCCCTTCTGAGACAAACCATTTAGCGAAACCAAGAAGTAGATAGGCAGAGATCCATGGCGAAGGCCACGAAGAGGCGTCCGGCTCCCGAGAAGCCGATCAAGACGCGAAAGTGCGTGTTCTGCTCCAAGAAGGGCAAGTTGCAGAACATCGATTACAAGGACACCGCGTTGCTGCGCACCTACATCAGCGAGCGCGGCAAGATCCGCGCCCGCCGGGTGACGGGTAACTGCGTGCAGCATCAGCGCGACGTCGCGATCGCCGTCAAGAACGCCCGTGAGGTTGCGCTCTTGCCGTTCAGCTCGGCGACGCGGTAGGGGCTGAGATGAAGCTGATTCTCACCGCAGAGGTCGATCACCTGGGTACGCCCGGGGATGCCGTAGAGGTCAAGGACGGTTACGGCCGCAACTACCTGCTGCCCCGCGGGCTGGCCATCGTTGCGTCGCGTGGCGCCGAGCGCCAGGCCGAGGAGATCCGTCGGGCCCGCGAGGTCAAGACGGTCCGCGACCTGGACCACGCCAAGGAAATCCAGGCCGCGCTCGAGGCGCTGGGCCCCGTGTCGCTGACTGGCCGGACTGCCGGGAACACCGGCAAGCTGTTCGGTTCGGTGACACCGGCCGACGTGGTTTCCGCCATCAAGAAGGCCGGCGGGCCCAATCTGGACAAGCGCACCGTCGCGCTGCCGAAGACGCACATCAAGTCCATCGGGACGCACCCGATCTCGGTGCGGCTGCACCCCGACGTGACCGTCGCGGTGTCGCTGAACGTCGAAGCGGAGTAGTCCGAAGCTTTACAACAGCGTCAACACGCCCGGGTGAGGGGCTTGATCGAACCTCGCCCGGGCGTTGCTGTGCTCGCTGGCGAACGTTGCTCCCAATTCGCGCCACAGCGAAGCTAACGGGCTGTTAACCTGCCCGCTCCGAAACGGCAACACAACACGCCCGAGTCGGCAACCCGGCCCGACACGCCGAGGCAATTCACATCCACAGTTCAACACGCCCTCTGTGGTGCCCTTATCTGCGGGGATGCATATTGTGGACCCATTACTCCACAAGTTGTCCCCAGCGACTCAACATGGCCGACCTCGGATATCCACATTTCATGCACGAGTTCACTAACAGGGGCGGTTTGCGGGCGTTCCAGCAACGTCTAGCGTTAGCCGTCGTGGCCGCCCTCGGGCGGCGACATTGCACGAAATGGGGCAGGTCCGACGTCGCCGACGAGGTGGTCGTCGGTGGGTTGACTTACAGTCGCAGAAGTTGACGTCGAATGCATGTTCGACGGGAACGTAGGGGAGGTGGGACGCTTCGTGGCTGTCGTCGATGATCTCGGTCGTTCCGGCATGGAGGCAGGACCGCCTAGCGAGGACTACGGGCGCCAACCTCCGCAGGACATGGCGGCCGAACAGTCGGTACTCGGGGGCATGCTGCTGAGCAAGGACGCCATCGCCGACGTGCTCGAGCGGCTGCGTCCCGGAGACTTCTACCGGCCGGCTCACCAGAGCGTCTACGACGCCGTCCTCGACCTCTATGGCCGCGGTGAGCCCGCGGACGCGGTCACCGTCTCCGCCGAACTCGACCGTCGCGGGTTGCTCAAGCGCGTCGGCGGAGCGCCGTATCTGCACACGCTGATCTCGACGGTGCCAACGGCCGCCAACGCCGGGTACTACGCCGGCATCGTCGCGGAGAAGGCGCTACTGCGCCGCCTCGTCGAGGCCGGCACCCGCGTCGTGCAGTACGGGTATGCCGGGGCCGAGGGCGCCGACGTCGCCGAGATCGTCGACCGCGCACAGGCCGAGATCTACGACGTCACCGACGGCCGCACGTCCGAGGACTTCGTTCCGCTGGAGCAGCTGCTTCAGCCGACGATGGACGAGATCGACGCCATCGCCTCGCAGGGCGGTATCGCCCGCGGCGTGCCAACGGGATTCGTCGAGCTCGATGAGTTGACCAACGGGCTGCACCCGGGGCAGATGATCGTCATCGCGGCCCGTCCGGGTATGGGGAAATCGACTCTGGGATTGGATTTTTTGCGGTCGTGCTCCATCAAGAACCGACAGTCGAGCGTCGTGTTCTCGTTGGAAATGAGCAAGTCCGAGATCGTCATGCGGTTGTTGTCGGCCGAGGCGAAGATCAAGCTGGCCGACATGCGGTCGGGTCGGATGAGCGACGACGACTGGACGCGGCTCGCGCGCCGCATGAGCGAGATCAGCGAGGCGCCGCTCTACATCGACGACTCGCCGAACTTGACCATGATGGAGATCCGAGCCAAGTCGCGCCGGTTGGCCCAGAAGGCGGACCTACGGCTGATCGTCATCGACTACCTGCAGCTGATGACGTCGGGCAAGAAGGTCGAGTCCCGCCAGCAGGAAGTGTCCGAGTTCTCCCGGCAGATCAAGCTCCTAGCAAAGGAACTTGAGGTCCCGGTGGTGGCGATGAGTCAGCTGAATCGCGGTCCGGAGCAAAGAACCGACAAGAAGCCAATGTTAGCTGATCTACGCGAATCGGGATCGATCGAGCAGGACTCGGACATGGTCATTCTGCTTCATAGGCCAGATGCCTTCGAACGAGACGACCCCCGCGGCGGCGAGGCAGACCTCATCATAGCAAAGCATCGCAACGGCCCGACCAAGACCATAACTGTCGCGCACCAGCTACATCTTTCCCGCTTTACGAACATGGCGCACTAGGAGTCGTGTTGTCGCGGCTGGTCGCCAATGCGCGAATTCTGAGGGCCGACAACGGCGCCGAAGTGACGTGCGACGAGTTGCACCGGACCGGCGAGCGGCCCCTGGTGTGGTCGCTTGATGAGCGCAAGCGCCTGGTGGCACGCCAGGTAACCGAAGTGACGCCCGGTGGCCGTGACGAGGCGTTCACGCTGCGGCTGGCTTCAGGCCGGTCACTGGAAGCGACCGCCGACTGCTTGTTCATGTTGCTCGACGGATGGAGGCGGGTCGGGGATCTGGAAGCCGGTGACCGACTGGCGGTCCCGCGCCGCGTGCCCGAGCCCCGAAGCACGCACTGCATGGCTGACGACGAGGTCGTCTTGCTGGCGCACATGATTGGCGACGGGTCGTGCGTCAAGAATCAGCCCACCCGGTACGCGAGCATCGACGAGCAGAATCTTGCGGCGGTCGCAAACGCGGCCAAGCACTTTGGCGTCACAGTGGTGCGAGACGAGTATCCAGCGGCCCGGGTCATTACACTGCGATTGCCCGCGCCGTACAGGGTGACGCACGGCAAGCGGAATCCAATAGTGGCGTGGCTCGACGGGCTGGGCCTATTCGACAAGCGCAGTCATGAGAAGTTCGTGCCGCCCGAGGTCTTCGCGGTTCCCGACGAACAGATCGCGCTGTTCCTCAGACATCTCTGGGCGACGGACGGGTGCATCAAGTGGGACGGAAAGGGAGGACAAGGTCGGATCTACTACGCATCGACGAGCCGGCGTCTCTCGGAGGACGTCAGGCACTTGCTCTTGAGGCTGGGCATTCCGTCGCGGGCCTACCGCATCCCACAAGGTAGCTACCGCGACATATGGCACCTCCATGTGTCTGGCGTGGGCCACCAGATGCGATTCCTGCGCACCGTCGACGCGCACGGTGCAAAGTTCTTCGACGCGCGCGCGGTGTTCGCCCAGCTGGAGGGCATTAAGAGCAATGAGAACGTCGACACGGTTCCGCGCGAAGTATGGGATCAAGTACGGCAAGGCCTGTCCGACCAACGGATGACCCACCGCGCATTCGCAGAAGCCATGCAAACGAAGTTCTGCGGTTCGACGATGTGGAAGCATTCGCCAAGTCGCGGTCGCCTCCACCGCGCTGCCGCCGTCCTCGACGACCGAACGCTTCACGACCTGACGAACAACGACGTCTTCTGGGACAAGGTCGTCGAGATCTCGAGTGTAGGAGAGCGGGAGGTCTACCGGATCACGGTTGTCGACGCGGACAACGTTGTCGTTCAGGGTGTTTCGGTACGGGCTCACCTCGCTATTGGCGTGGCCAACGCCAGCGCGCGGTTGCAGGGACGGACCAACTAGGTCACCGTGGCGCATCAGCTGTAGCTATCGCGGTTCGTGGTGGCCGGGTTCGGCCCGAAATGACTGACGACCGTGGCAGTTGTTGCCGCTGGGTCCGGCCGGGCGGCGTTCACGTCGACGGACGGGTGGACATCGGCGACGCCAGTTCGTACCCTGTCCGGGACGCACGCGCCGGACCGGGTCGGTCCCTGAAGCGAAGGATCGTGACAAGCCGAATGACATGGGTTCGCCATTCACTTCGGCGAACGGCGTACGGTTCGGCAGCTGCGGTACTGGTGCTGTCGCTGTCGACGGGCGGGGTGATGGCCGACCCGGCGGCTGACGCGCTGTCGACGCTCAACGAGCTGTCCCGTCAGGCGGTGCAGACCCGCGACGCCGTCACGACGGCCCAACGCGACGCCGACGCCAGACTGGCTGCCCAGACTGCTGCCGAAGAGCGCCATCGCGCTGACCTGGCGGCCCTCGAGGTCGCGAACTCCCAGCTTGAGCCCTTTCAGGCCGCGGTCGACCGCATAGCGGCGATGACATACATGGGCGGACGCACCGGTCAGTTCGCGGCAGTGCTGACCGCAACCTCCCCGCAACAGCTGATCGACAAGCTGTCGCTACAGCGGGTGATAGCCGATGAGACGGCCGATCAGATGAAGGCCTTTAGTTCAGGGCGTGAGCGTGGGGCCGCCGCCGCGAGGGCGTCAGAGACGTCGGCCGCCGATGCCCGCGCCTCGGCCGAGCAGGCCACCGCGGTGCGCGCCGACCTGCAGGCCAAGTGGCGTGAACTGCTGCGCCAGATCTCTGCCGCGGAGGCGCAGTACGCGGCGTTGACACCGCAACAGCAAGCGGTGGTCGACGCCGCGAGTGCGCCCGTTCCGGTAGACCCGCCGATTGTCGCGATGCCCGGCGACCCGTCCCTCGCAGCTGCCGTTGTAGACGTCCCGGAGGCGCTGCCCGTCGGCGTCGCGTCCGAGGTCGGACTGCAACCCAACACCATCGTGGCCGCGCGAGCCGTCAGCGCGAGGTTCCCCCAGATCGCCGACATCGACGGCGTTCGGCCGGACTCGAAACCGTGGCATCCGAGCGGCCTGGCGATCGACATCATGATTCCCAACTCCTCAAGCCCGGAGGGCATCGCGCTCGGAGACGAGATTCTCGCGTTCGCAATGGCCAATGCGGCCCGGTTCGGGTTACAGGATGTGATCTGGCGCGGCACCTACTACACACCGGGCGGTCCGGCCGGCTCGGGTTACGGCCACTACGACCACGTGCACATCACCACGACTCCACGTCGCTAACCAGCAGGCGTCACGTCCCCGCCCGACCCCTTAGCCGTCGACTTCGCGCGCTTCTCGGCCCGCACCGGCTTCCCGCCCCGCACGAACCCGGTGGTCGAGATCGACGCGGACAGCACGGCATCCTCGCCGTTGACGAACGGGTGGAACCCGACGCCGGCGCCACCGCGGCCCTTCACCGGGATGTCGGCGACTTCGGTGACCTTCCAACCCTTTTCGGACGTCGACAGAATGGCCTCGCCGTTCTCGCACGAAACGGGGAACGCGGCGATCACTGTGTCCATGGGGTCACCGGCGCTTAGCTTCACACCGGCCACGCCGTTGCCCGCCGCGCCCTGCGGATTCACCGCGGCGGGGTCGATCCGCAGAATCTTCCCGCGGCGAGTCACCAGAGCCAGGTGGTGGCCATCGGCCAGCACCCCCGAACGCACCAGTCCGACGATGTCCGGAGCCACCGGGATGTCGCGGATCTTGTAGGGCAGACCGCTACCCGTGGTGAACTTGATTCGTCCGTCGGTCCACGCCGCCCAACCCAGACCCGAGGTGAGCAGCTCGCCGTGGCTGTCGGAGAACACACCCCGATCGTCAAGGCGCCAGGACGCGTTGACCTTGCGCTCACGGGGCCCGTCCTCGTCGGCGCCGGCGGCGACGGGTACGGCCTCGAAGTCCAGCACGGTGCGACGGTCGAACTCGGCGCCTTTGAACAGTTTCGCGGTCTCCACGAGCTCCCGGTCGATCACCACCCGACGGGCATCTGGGTTGGACACCAGCTCGGTGAGCTCAGCGAACTCCGCGTCCAGCTTCTCCGCTTCGGCCTGTAGATCGATCACGTCGAGCTTGGTCAGCCGCCGAAGCTGAAGCCCGAGAACATAATTGGCCTGCTCCTCGTCGATCGCGAACCGCTCCTGCAGCCCTTGTCGCGCGTCGTCGACGGTGTCGGAGCCGCGGATCACCGCCACCGCGGCGTCGATGTCCAGGTGGATGGTCATCAGGCCGGCTACCAAGTGACGCCGTGCCGTGACCTTCTCGAGCCGATACTCACTGCGCCGCAACACCACCGAGTCGCGCAGGTGCAGGAACGCGCCGATCAGCTCCCGTACCGTCCACCAGCGGGGCACCCGATCCTCGTCGAGCGCGACCAGGCTTGCGGCGAACGTCGATTCCAGGGGAGTCAGGGCGAGCAGCTGGTCGCGAATCGTCTCGGCGCTGTGTCCGCGCTTCGCGGTGACCACGATGCGCAGCCCGTTGCGCCGGTCGGTCAGATCGGACATATCGGCCACACCCGACATCTCCCCGGATTCGACCAGCGCCCGGATTCTCTCCTGCACAGTCGAACTGGCGACACCCGGTGGGAGCTCGGTGACGATGACGTTCTTCCCGTCGACCGACACCGTGCCGCGTACCGTGAACTGTCCACGGCCCGTGGTGATGTACTCGCGCAATCCGGTCGCGCCGATCACGGTGGCACCGCATCCCCAGTCGGGGCCGGGAATGAGCTTCATCAACGTGTCGTCGGTCGTGTTCGGCCTGGCCAGCAGCGCCCTGCAGGCCGCCATGATCTCGCGGGGATTGTGTGCGGGCACCTTGGTGGCCCAACCTTCGGCGATGCCCATGGCGCCGTTGCACAGCAGCACCGGCCACTGCGCGGGCAGCATCGTCGGCTCGGTCCATTCACCGTCGAACGTCTGCACCATCGGTACCGCGTGATCGTCGAGCTCGGCTGTCAGCGCGGCACCGGGTGCCGACAACCGCATCTCGGTATAGCGGTCGGCCGCGGGAGTGTCACCTTGGATGCGCGGAAAGGCCCCTTGTCCGTCAATGACTTTCACGCGCTGGAACTCAGCGGCCATCAGAGCAGCGGCGCCGTACATCGACGCGCCGCCGTGAGGGTGCAGGTTCCCAGTCACCGCCGAGCAGACCTTCGACGACTTCTGCGGCTTGTTGCCGGGGAGCAGTCTCGAGTCATGCATCTGGTAGAGCAGGCGGCGCTGGCCCGGCTTGAGCCCGTCGAACGCGGAGGGGATGGCGCGGTCGCTGACGCTGTAGAGCGCGAAGGTCAGCTGGTAGCGGTTCCAGTAGTCGTCGGCGCTCTGGTCGAGCACCAGCTCGGGGTTCTGTTCGATGATGGCGGTCATATCGTGCTCCTACGTCAAGTCCAGCGAAGAGGTGTCGACACGGGAGGCGATGTCTGCCATCCAGGTACGTCGGCCCTCCGGCGGTCCGCCGAACAGAGTGTGATGCAACCTCTTCTCACCGTCGTCGGGATGCACGCGAATCACGGTGCGCCGCTGCGGATCCAGCACGGTGTTCCAGAAGTCGTCGGCGTCCATCTCGCCAAGTCCCTTGTTGCGCTGTACCTCCACCTTGCGTTTGGAGGTGGCTTTCATCTCAGCCACGGCGGTGTCCCGCTCGGACTCGTCCTGGCAGTACACGCGCTGGCTCCCATCCTTGACGACGAAGAGCGGTGGCAGCGTCACGTAGACCATCCCGGCGTCGACGAGTGGCCGGTAGAACTCCAGGAACATGGAGATGAGGCTCGAGTTGATGTTGCCGCCGTCGGGGTCGGCGTCGGAGGCGAACAGGATCCGGTCGTACCGGCACATCTCCGGATCGCAGTGGTCACGTACCCCGCAGCCCAGAATGCGTTCGATCGAGTCGAACTCGTCCTTGATCCGCGCCTTGCTCACGGTGAAGCCGTACACGTTCGGCGGCTTGCCCTTCAGCGGGAACGCCGCTTGGAACGTGGCGTCCCTGGCCGCCTTGATCGTGCCAAGGGCGGAGTCGCCCTCGCACAGGAACAGTTCGGCGCCGGACCCGCGGCCGGTCTCCCTGCTGGGCAACAGCTTCGGCGGAAGCGACAGGTTCGTCCCCAGCCCCTTGGCCCTCGACGCCGCCCTGGATCGGGCTTTCGCGCCCTCGGCGCTGCGCCGCGCCCTGGCGGACTCCAGGGCCAGCTTGGTCCACAGCGTCACGGCTTCGCCGTTGGCCGGGTTGACCGCCCAGATGGTGACGCTGCGCGCCACGTCGGGGGCCATCGCCACGTTCAAGGACCGCGACGACACGGCGGTCTTGGCTTGGGAGTCCCACGACACGTCGGGTGCGCGGGTATCGACGGCCAGTGCGGTGACCGCGGCGAAGTCCTGTGGCTCGGGACCCTCCTCGCCCTTGGCGAGCCCCAGGTCGCGGATCCGGGAAGCCCTCTCCGCCAGGGCTTCCGACAGCCCCTTCACCGCGGCCGTCAGGTGGGACCCGCCGCCAGGGGTGCGCACGGTGTTGCAGAACGCGGCCACCGTGGCCGGTTCTGCGGGTCCGGCGGTCAACGACCACCGGAACGGCGTCGCGCCGCGCCCGGTGGTGTACTCCCCACGACCCTCCACGACGGCCCGCACACCGGGCAGCGGCGCGTCGGCGGCGGCGCACATGAGGTCAAGGAGCGTGTCAGTGCCCCACGGGCCGCTGAACGGTTCGATCAGTTCGGGCCGGATGTCGTCGCCGGGCCAGCCTTCGTCGACGACGACCAGGTGCACGCCCGGCGACATGCGAGCTGCGGCATGCGCTCTTAGCAGCACTTCGTTGATGTCGATGCTGGAATCCGGCACGACGATTGGGTCGAACAGGATGCGCACCGTCGTGCCGTGCGCGTCGGGCTTGCGGTTGCCGGCGCCGCGAAGCTTCTGCGTGTCGCCGCGGGTGAAGGGAGCGTCCGGGTCGAAGTCCTTGCCCTCGAACACGCCGGGGTACCCGCCGCCGAAACTCTGCAGGTAGGTCTTTCCCGCCCGGCGAACCGTCACGTCGGTACGTGCCGAGATGAACACCGCTGCCGCGGCGCCGATCCCATTCAGTCCGGCACCCGTGCTGGCGGCGTCGGTGTGTGCGGAGAACTTGCCACCGGCGCGTGCGGTACCCAGCGTCTTGACGATGCCGTTCTTGCCGTTCACGGGGTCCGAGTCAACGGGGAGGCCGCGGCCGTCGTCGGCGACGCTGACGGATCCGTCGGCGTGCAGGGTGATCGTTACGCATGCACCACCGTGGCTGGGATCGGCGACCTCTTCGATCGCGTTGTCGACGATCTCGCGTAGCGCCGTGTTGAGCACGTCGAGACCTAGATTCACCGCAGGCCGCAGGCGAGTGTGCTGGACATCGTCGAGCTCGGTGATGTCGGCGGCGGTGTAACTCACTGCTGGTCCTTTCCATCAGGGCAGAGGCGTGCCGAGGTGGGGGCAGCACGGGTGGCATATGCATTCTGTCTTGACCCGCCGACACCTGGCCGCATCGTCCGGTCCGTGTCGTGGCGGTCTACGAACGACTGACCTGGCGGCGCAGAGGACATTAACAAGCACTGGCGATACGCCAAAGTCTTGTCAAAGTAGTCCGGTGATTACGCCCTCAATCTTCGCCGCATCTCGACGACGGTTACGCCCTCACGGATGGAGGTTCCACTGGCCGACGTCTTGAGCCAGGGCATCGCTGACGTCGACTTCGAGCCCGCCGACCACCGGGCCTGGATTCGACGCGGTGCTCACCACCCGCTGGTAGAGAACGGCGGCGGGATAGATCTGGCCGCGTGACCACGACCGCGTCTGCCATGCCCAGACGTGGCCGGGCGATTGTGAGCGTCCGATCACTCCGTCGGCAGTAGCCCACTGGCACGCATTGATGCCGCCGTAGATGCCGGTGCGCTGAGCGCCGATCACTGAGTTGATTCCGCGAAACCATTGCAGGACAATGCTGTTCCAGGCTTCGCGGTTGATGTCGTCGTCGACGCTGAAGTAGATCGGCGCACTCCGGCCGCCACCTGCGGCGGTATGCAACTGCCAGGCGGTACGAGCGTCGGCGACGCCCCCGGCATACCCGCGGGTGAAGTCCGACGGTGCGGTCCCGCCCGGCTTGCCGTATTGGTAGTTGCTGACGATCGCCAGCCCGGCGGCAGCCAGTGACTGCGCGTAGGGCAGGGTGATCGGCTTGGCGCCCATGCTCGAGCCAGGACGCGACGTCGACACGTAGTTGATCACCCCGGCGTGGCCTGCGGCCCGGATGTCCCGGGCCGGAATCTGGCGCATGGCGAAGTCAATCAGTGTGGGCGCGGCGGCCGACGCAACGGGCGCGGCGGCGCCTGCCGCGGCGGCACCCAGCCCGGCCAATGCCGACGCAGCAGCGGCGTAGCGCAGTGCGTCGCGCCGGGAAACCGGGCGCGATGGCCGCAGGTCGGTAATCCCTAGGGAGTCCTGCACCGGGCGACGTTAACAATGTGGCTGCTGTTGTTTGTGTTGCGCCGGCTGGTTGTGTCCGGTTCGCGATCTAGGTGACGCGAAGCCGAAACATTCACTTCCGGGCCGGCGTTGGCGCCGGAGCTGTCCCGTGCCGGTTCACGCCCGCCGTAGCCGCCAGATCATCTCGGCCGGCCAGCGTCGAGCCCAGGCCAAAGCCGCGGCCGATCGGTAGGAGGAGCTGAGCCATCCCCACGTCAGCGGTACCTCCCGGCGCGGCGAGCAGAGGCGTACCTGATCAACTGGCCATCAGTCGGGCTGACAGCTGAGACGACTCAACGCGCCGTGACGGTGCCCGTCAGTTCAAGTGCGTGCCATGAGGTCGTCGGCGTGTCGCGGTGGTCGGGGTCGATGCCGATGAGCCGACCGCCGGCGAGGTGGACGGTTTCGTGTTTGGCGGCGAGGTCGATCGTGACGAGGGCGTCGATGCCTGTCCGGGGCGCAGTGTTGTCGTCTCCGCGCCATGTGGTGATGCTGTTGTGGCCGTGGATCTGGCTGAACGGCATGCGGCGGTCGGCCCATCCGGGAAACAATTCGGTGGTGGCGTCCGCCCACAGCGGCCCGGCGTCCGGGGCGGCTATTCCGTGTAGGAAAGTGCCGGCGCGGAACACCGTATCGACGCCTGATTTCGCAAGGTCGTTGATCCGGCGGGCGGCCTCGGCGGCGGTGGGTGGACCGCCGAGGTCGCTGGCCCAGAACTCTGCCGTGATGCCGGCGTGGGTGATGAGGAAGGACTCATATGTCGTTTCGACCGCGGCGGCGACGGTCGCGGCACCGTCTTGCCACCAGCGATTGAGGATGCGGATGTGCGTGCGGCTCAACGTTTCCGGCCACAAGAAGACTGGCGGCTGGAGGTAGTGTGCCTCGTGGTTACCGATGAGCTGGACCCACTGGGTGGGCTGGGTGCGCAGGTAGTGGTCGACGGTGTTGACGACCCGAGCGGAGTCGGGGCCACGATGGATCAGATCACCGACCTGGACGACGATCAGATCCTCGGGTAGGGAGCCGTCGGGCCGCGCACCGAGGCGGGCGAGCTCGTGGTGCAGTTGTTTGGCGTGTCCGCCGACGTCACCGATGACGGCGATCCGCATCGCTGTCAGGTTGCCTTTCGCCGGGCCGGCCGGGTGAGCGGTGTGGGGCGAGGGGCGACGCGGTCCATCCGGCGCGCGATGGTGTTGATCTCGCGGACGGCCTGGCCGATCATGCTGCGTTCGATCGGTGACAGTTCGTCGCGGTCGATCAGGTCGCTGGGTTGCTGCCCCTGGCGGAGCCGATTCAGGTGATGGCGCAGTCGCATTCGTTGCAGGATCTCGAAGACCTCGATCAGGCGGTCGGCCTCGGCGCTGGGCAGGATGGCCGAACCGGACGCATCGCGGAGTCGTTTGACGGTCTGCAGTTCGGTGGAACCGACCCCAAGTGCGGCCCACCGGGCGATGCTCACCACCGGTAGCAGCCCATGGGTCTTGACGTCGAAGGTGTCGCCCTTGCCGGTGAACACGTCGCGAAGCGTGCGCTCCCGCACCTTCGCTCGGTGCGACACCGATTCCGACAGCAGCAGATCCATCGCCGCCGGGTGTTGCCGGAAGTCGGTGAAGACCCGTGCCACCTCCGGCAGTCCGGGTGTGCCATGGACGGGCCGTGCGTCCACCAGCAGGGACGCGATGACGGCCAGGCCGGTGCGATGGACCGCCATGGCCGCGCGGGAGTGCTCCCCGGGGGCGGTCAGCCAGCGCGTTGCCGCGGCTCGCCACTCGCCGTTTGTCCGGGAGAAGGCTTTGTTCGACGCGTTGGCGCCATTGACGTCGACGCCGAGCCCCGCGGCGGTGAGCAGTTCGTTGACGTCCCCGAACGCACCGCGGAACCGCACCATCGTCTCTGGGGATACGGCGTCGTCGAAGGCAATGGCCACATCGACATCCGAACAGGGCACCGCTTCGCGCCGGCCGTGACTGCCCAGAAAGAGCCACGTGAATTGGTCGAGAGCAAGGTCGGGATGGTCGGCGAAAACCAGCTGGATCGATCGACGAACGACCGCGTCGACAATCGCGGAGTACACCCGGATGACGCGATCGACCGCCAGACCCCGGTCGAGGATGTCATCGAGAACCGATGGCGCACGCTGGGCCCGTTCGATCAGCTCGGCGCGGTTGCGGGCGCGGTGGATCTGTTCGAGCATCCCGACCCCGGCGGTCGTCGGCGCCAGTACGAAGTCCCGTGCTCCGACCACGCCGCGCAGATTGCCGGAACGGTCGACGACCGGCAGATACTCGGCTCGGGTATCGAGCAGCGTGATCACCGCCTCGTCCGACGAGCCGGAGAGCTCGACCGTGGTGGCAGGGTGCACCATCACCACGCGTGCGGGGGTGTCCGCGGGGACACCGTCGCCGATAACCCGTCGGCTCAGCGCCGATTCAGTGACGATCCCGTAGGTGCCGTCACCCGAATCGACGACCGCGCAGTGCACGTCACGGTCTGCAAGCTGCCGTGCGATGACCGCGACGGGCGTCTCCGGGTTGACGACCAACGGGGTGCTCGCGATGAGGTGCTCCACCGTGCTGAACATCGGGGTGGACGTGGCCCGCCGTCGGGTCCGAGAGATGTAGTCGGCCAGGAACCTGGCGCCGATGCGAGAGTAGAACGCCGGCTCGACCAGGTTGCCCGGCAAGACCGCAATGCGGGCCGACGTGGTGGCGACCACCCTGGGGCCGATTGGGCGTTCGGTGAGCATGGCTGAGAATCCGAAAACCTCGCCGGCAACGAACCGGTCGTCACCGGCCTTCGTCACCCGATCTTGGTCGTGCCACAGGTCGACTTCGCCGGTGAGCACCACATAGATCTCCGTGGGCGGTGCCGTGAACGCGTCGACCACCAGGTCGCCTGCGGAGAACTGGCGGACCGTCGCTGAAGCCGCGATCGCCGCGATCTGTGCGGGGTCAAGCGCGGTGAACAACTCGACTCCGGCGAGAAATCGGCCCAACTCCTCCGCCTCAGCGGATGCCGACATAGATCTGCCCGGTCGAAACGTCCTCTTCGAGCGCCTCCAGCGAGCGGCCACGGGTTTCGGGCACCTGGGTGTACACGAACAGCAACGCGACCACTCCGATTCCGGCGAACAGGAAGAACGACCCGGTGATGCCAATACTTGCGACCAGGGTCGGAAAGTAGAGCCCGAGGAACCCGTTGGTGACCCAGCAGAAGAAGACGGCCATGCCGATGCCGAGACCACGCATGTGCAGTGGGAAGACCTCCGCCAGCCACACCCACACGGCAATGTTCAAGAAGGTCTGCATCGACAACACGAACGCAACGACCAAGACGAGGATTACGTACGGCCGCAATGGATTCCCTGCCGGTAGCAGCATCGACGCAACACCCACCAGGCAATGGCAGGTCGTGGTGAGCGTGAGACCGATCATGAAGGTTTTGCGGCGGTCCAACCGGTCCATGTTGCGCAGCGCGATGATTCCACCGATGACGGCGACGACTCCGAACGCGATGTTGGCGAGCACGGCCTGCTCCTCGCCCATGCCTGATTCCTCCAGCACCCGGGTGCCGTAGTACATGATCGAGTTGATGCCGGTGAGCTGCTGGGTCATGCACACACCGATGCCGACGAAGATGATGCGGCGCAGCCACTTGCTGCCCATGATCGCGCGGATCCCGATCTGGTGGGCCTCCCGCTCTTCGCGGGCGATCAGCTCCACCTGAGCGAACTCCGCCATGGCCCGGTCCTCGGAACGCACGGTCTTCAACACGGTGAGCGCTTCGTCATACTTGCCCTTCTCCACCAGCCAGCGCGGCGACTCCGGCATCCGGAGCATGCCGAAGAACAGAGCCACGGCCGGTAGCGCGCAGACCGCGAACATCAAGCGCCAGACGCCGTCCACGTGGCCAAGGGTCACGCCGAGGATCGCGTTCACCACGAATGCAGACAGCTGACCGACGACGATCGCCAGCTCGTTGCGCCCGGTGATCGAGCCACGGATCTCGTATGGCGATAGCTCCGCAAGGAAGACCGGGACCACCGTCGATGCGCCACCGACCGCAAGCCCGAGCACGATGCGGCCGCTCACCAGGACCGCGAAGCCCAGCGGCGAGAAGGTGCCCGACTCGGGTCCCGCCGGCGAAAACACGACCAGCACGACGCCGACGAAGAACAACAGCGCCAGGATCAGGATCGTCTTGCGCCGCCCAATGGCGTCAGAGATGATCCCGCCGACCAGGGCGCCGATCGCGGCGGCGAAAAGCAGCGCGCTGATGACTACGCCCAGCTGTAGCAGGGAGAGCCCGAGTTCTTTCGCCATCGGACCTTCGGCGCCGTTGGCGACGCCGGTGTCGTAGCCGAACAGCAGGCCGCCCAGGCAGGCGACGATCGAGATGAGGCCGATCCGTTTTCGGTGGGGGCCGTTCGTCAGCGGTGGTAGCTCGGCTTCGGCCGTCGAGTCCGCATGTGCAGTCATGTGGGGCTCCTCCATTGCTTGGCCCGCGGGGAACGCTGGCGCTGGCTGGCGACGGTGATGCCCGTCACACGTAGGTAGACTAGCGCGCGACAGTCATTTGTAAAGTCATTTGGACATAAAGCCATTTGAACACTCCTAAAGAACGCCTGTGGGACCATGGTGTCCGTGCAGGAATCCATTCCGGGGCGCATGCACCGGTCGGTGACCCAGGACGATGTCGCGCGAAAGGTCGGCGTATCCCGGGCCCTCGTCTCGTTGGCCTTCCGAGGTGCGCCTGGCGTCAGCGAAGAATCACGACGGACGATCCTCGAAACGGCCCGCCTGCTCGGTTATCGGCACAACGTCGTCGCCGCTGATCTCGCCACGAAAACTCGGTCGACGATTGGCGTCTACCTGCTGGACTTTCGTAACGAGGTTTACGCCGATGTGTTTCGAGGCGTACGAGATGCCCTGGAACGCTCGGGAAATCGCGTACTCCTAGCAGTCTCGGACGCGGACGAGCCGACTGACCAGCAAGCGGTCAACTCCCTCATCGAGGCCCGTGTCGGAGTGATCATTGCCGCGACGTTGATGCTGCCCGACGTTGAGGTGCTCACGCTCGCCCAGTCCGTCCCGGTGGTCAGCGTTGCGCGAAAGGTGCCGGGCGTCGACAGTGTCTACGCCGACGACGAGGCCGGCGCGGCGGCGGCGACGAGCTATCTGCTCGATCTCGGGCACCGGCGTATCGCGCACATCACCGGCATCGAGTACGAAGGCCATCTACTGCGTCGTCGTGCCTACGAAGCAACAATGGCGAATGCCGGTATGAGGCCGCAAACCGTTGTTGGGCAAGGTTACTCGCAAGATGCTGCCGAGCGCACCGCCCGGGGCATCTTGAATTTGGCCGACCGCCCGACGGCTGTGTTCGCACACAACGACGAGATGGCGTTGGGTGTCCGCGAAGCGGCGCACTCGCTTGGCTTGCGCATTCCGCAGGACTTGTCGCTGATCGGCTACGACAATTCGCGGGTCGCCCGCTTGCACGGAATCGATCTGACGTCCGTCGATCAGCACGCGCGTCGGCTCGGACAGGACGCCGGTGCGGCGGCTTTGGCTCGGATGCGGCTCCAGGATGCGCCTCTCCTGGACGCGCGACACAAGCCCGACCTGGTGGTACGCGGGTCGACCGCGCGGTGCGCCCCGAGGTCCTGACACTCTTAGCGCGCGCTAGTCGATGCGCGAGCGCGTCGCCACCAATGGTGGAGCCGAGGTTCGGGACTGCCATTACATACGTCGCGGTATGTAATGCAAGGGTGACAAATGGCGCGTTATGTATTGCGGCAGTATATCTTTCGCGTAACCGACGGGGAATGCACCTCTAACAGCTGCGTTACGAATCGCGCATACGGTCGCCCGATGTCTACGACGATTGATCCGCCCAAGAGCGAGCTGGCGCGACTGGCGAACAAGCCGCCGTGGTACACCTCGCTCTTCTTTCAGCTTCTTGTCGCGATCATCGCCGGCATCCTCATCGGCTGGCTATGGCCCGACCTCGGCAGCAGCTTCAAACCCTTTGCGGATGGGTTCATCAAGCTCATCAAGATGCTCATCGCCCCAATCATCTTCTGCACCGTGGTGCTCGGTATCGCACATGTGGGCGATCTGAAATCCGTCGGCCGCATTGGCGTCAAGGCGCTCATCTACTTCGAGGCGGTCACCACCTTCGCATTGTTGTTCGGGCTGGTCGTCGGCAACGTCGTCAAGCCGGGCGCGGGATTCAGCATCGACCCACAGACGTTGGCCTCCGGCGCCGACGCGATTGCAAAGAAGACCAATGATGGCGAGCTGCCACACACCGTCGAGTTCATCCTGGGCATCATCCCCACCTCCGTCGTGTCGGCGTTCGCCGAGAACGCTCTGCTGCAGGTGCTGTTCTTCGCCGTGCTGTTCGGCCTGGCGCTGGCCAAGCTGGGCGAGAAGGGCCCACCGGTGATCCTCGAATTCGTCGACCACATGAGCCACATCTTCTTCACGATCATCGGCTGGGTGATGCGTCTGGCTCCGCTGGGCGCGTTCGGTGCCATGGCCTACATCATCGGCCAATACGGCATAGGTTCGTTGGCCAGTTACGGCAAGCTCATCGGTGCCTGCTACCTCGCTGCGGCGCTGTTCATTCTGATTCTGGCCGGCATCGCCCGGATCTTCGCCGGCGTGAGCCTGTGGAAATTCCTCGTCTACATCAAGGACGAGTTCTTCCTGGCGCTCGGCACCGCTTCCACCGAGGTGGTGTTGCCGCGGATCATGACCAAGCTAACCAATGCCGGATGTTCGCGCACCACAACCGGTTTGGTGGTACCCACTGGATACTCGTTCAACCTTGATGGCGCAACCCTCTACCTGTCGATCTGCGTGCTGTTCTTGGCCCAGGCGCTGGGCGTGGACCTAACTCTGGGTGAACAGATCACCGCAGTTCTGGTGCTGATGCTGACCTCCAAGGGCATGGCGGGTGTCCCGGGGTCGTCGTTCCTTGCATTGTCGGCGACCGTCGCGGCGATCGGGCACGGTGCGATCCCGGTGGCGGCGGTAGCGCTGCTGCTAGGGGCGGACCGGATCATGGACTCGATGCGAGTCTCGGTGAACCTCCTCGGCAACTGTGTGGCAACCATGGTGGTGGCCAACTGGGAGGGCCAACTCGACAAGGACCGCATGAGAAGGGTCCTCGACGGCGACGACGTACCGCCGTTGACAGAGCACGATCCGATGAGCGGCGAGCTGACGCAGGTTCCCGAAGAGGACGCGATCACTGCGGCGCCCACGGCTACAGCTGACCGTACGGGTTCAGCGTGACGTGACGTCGAGAACGTCGTGACGGCTCCGTCCCAGGGGTGAGCGACCAACTAGGGTCGCCATCCTGAAGGGAGAAACTCATGGCCAAGTACCTGTTCCTCAAGCACTACCGAGGCGCGCCGGCTGCCGTCAACGACGCGCCGATGGATCAGTGGACGCCCGACGAGGTCCAGGCCCACATCCAATACATGAACGACTTCGCCAAGCGCCTGCAAGAAAGCGGCGAATACGTCGACAGCCAGGCCTTGGCCCCGGACGGCGCCTGGGTCCGGTCCGACGGCGAGGGCAAGCCGCCGGTGACCGACGGCCCCTTCGCTGAGACCAAGGACCTGATCGCGGGATGGATGATCATCGACGTCGACTCCTACGAGCGCGCCGTCGCGCTGGCCGGCGAATTGTCCGCAGCACCCGGCTCGGGCGGCAAGCCCATCCACGAGTGGCTCGAGGTGCGGTCGTTCCTGACCGCTGGGCCGAAATTCACCGACTAGATGGCCGCCGGCGCGGTGGACGAGGCCCAGCTGCGGGAACTGATCCCCGGCGTCTTGACGGCTCTCGTCCACCGCGGGGCGGACTTTGCGACCGCCGAGGACGCCGTCCAAGAAGCGTTGATCCGGGCCGTCGAGACGTGGCCGAGCCACCGCCCCGACGATCCCAAGGGCTGGTTGATCACCACCGCATGGCGTCGGTTCGTCGACCTCGCCCGATCCGACACCGCGCGGCGCCGCCGCGAGGAACGGGTGTTCCGGGAGGACGTGAGCGCCGCTTCGACCAGTTCCACCGAATCCACGGATGACACGCTGCGGCTTTACTTTCTCTGCGCGCACCCGAGCCTCACCCCGTCATCGGCCGTCGCCCTGACGCTGCGGGCCGTCGGCGGCCTCACTACCCGCCAGATCGCGCAGGCCTACCTCGTGCCCGAATCGACCATGGCCCAACGGATCAGCCGCGCCAAACGCATCGTCAGCGACGTCCGGCTCGATCAGCCGGGAGACCTGCGCACCGTGCTGCGGACGCTGTACCTGGTGTTCAACGAGGGGTACAGCGGCGACGTCGACCTCGCCGCCGAGGCCATCCGGCTCGCCCGGCAGCTCGCCGCGACGACCGACGACGAAGAGGTCGCCGGACTGCTCGCGCTGTTCCTGCTGCACCACGCGAGACGGCCATCCCGGACTCGCGCCGACGGCAGCCTCGTGCCGCTGGCAGACCAGGACCGCGGCCTTTGGCTGCGCAATCTGATCGTCGAGGGCGTGGCCGTGCTGCAGGCCGCGCTTGCCCGTGACCGGCTCGGCGAGTACCAGGCGCAGGCCGCGATCGCGGCGCTGCACGCTGACGCGCAGACCGCCGAAGAGACCGACTGGGTCCAGATCGTCGACTGGTACGACGAGCTCGTCGCACTCACCGACAGCCCGGTGGTGCGGCTCAATCGTGCCGTCGCCGTTGGTGAGGCGGACGGACCGCAGGCCGGTCTGGCTGCGCTCAGCGAGCTCGACTCGATGCTGCCGCGGTACACCGCATCGGAGGCCTACCTCCATGAGCGTGCTGGTGAATTCAGCACGGCCGCAATGCTTTACGCGCAAGCTGCCGCGCAGGCGCAGTCCGTCGCCGAGCGCAACCACCTGACGATGAAAGCGGCTACCCTCCGCCAACGCCTCTAGAGCGGAGCGATTATCCGCGGATCTTCTGACCCTGGTTGGCGCATGCGGCGACAGGTCGAATGGATGCAAAGAGCCGATCGGAGAGGACGCCTCAAATGAGCGCGAAGAACATCGAGGTACCGGAATTGTCGGGAAGGCTGGCCGTCGTGACCGGGGCCAGCGACGGGCTCGGACTGTGCCTAGCCCACCGCCTGGCCCAAGCGGGGGCGGAGGTGATCATGCCGGTTCGAAACGAACGCAAGGGCGCGGACGCGGTCGCCGCGATCACGCGGGCGGTGCCCACAGCGACGGTCTCTACGCGCCGGCTGGACCTGTCGTCGCTGGAGTCCGTGAGCGACCTGGCCGCCGAACTGCTGT
The DNA here is from genome assembly GCF_033804605.1 of Mycobacterium sp. RTGN6. Lineage (NCBI taxonomy): Bacteria > Bacillati > Actinomycetota > Actinomycetes > Mycobacteriales > Mycobacteriaceae > Mycobacterium > Mycobacterium sp. RTGN6. The sequence goes on along the minus strand of NZ_JAPZKZ010000002.1, from coordinate 326,207 downwards.
CCGAGGATCGCCCCGTCCACATCCTGGTCAACAACGCCGGGGTGATGACGCCGCCCCAGCGACAGGTCACCGTCGACGGATTCGAGTTGCAGTTCGCCACCAATCATCTGGGGCACTTCGCGCTGGTGGGTCAGATCCTGCCGCTGCTGCGGATGGGCAAAGCCAGGGTGACCACGCAATCCAGTGTTGCTGCGGCGCAACACGGAATCCATTGGGACGATCTCCAGTGGGAGCGCAGCTACTCGACGTCCGGGTCCTACGCGTCGTCCAAGATTGCGGTGTCACTGTTCGGCATGGAACTGGACCGCCGCAGCAGGTCGGGCAGTTGGGGGATCGTCAGTAACGTCGCACACCCGGGCGTGGCCGCCACCAATCTGCTGGCAGCGCATCCGGAGTTGGGCCGATCGAGTGACGGTCTCTCGGTGCGGGCGATCCGCACGCTCGCTCGGCTTGGAGTGCTGGGTACCGCGGAGTCCGGAATGCTGCCCGCGCTGTACGCGGCGACCAGCCAGGAAGCTGTCGGTGGAAAGTTCTACGGCCCCAACGGCTTCAGGCAGCTGCGCGGGATGCCAGCAGAGCAGCGACCGTACCCGTATGTGGCGGACGACGCGGCCGCGGCGCGGATCTGGACCATCTCCGAGGAACTGTGCGGTGTGGGCTTTCCCGCCTGAGCACACCGCTGTCCCCGCCGGCCGGTGTTCACTGTGAACATGGATCGTGCCCAGCTAGCCGACTTCCTGCGGAGCCGCCGTGAGGCACTGCAGCCGGAGGACGTCGGGCTTGGCCGCGGCAGGCGACGGCGCACCGCGGGGCTACGTCGCGAGGAGGTCGCCGCCCTCAGCGACATGTCGACCGACTACTACAGCCGCCTGGAACAGCAACGCGGTCCGCGACCGTCCGCGTCGATGTTGGCCGCGCTGGCTCGCGGGCTGCGGCTGTCCCTCGCCGAGCGCGACCACCTCTTCCAGCTGGCTGGCTTCGCCGCCCCGTCGCGGACGGTGGGCGCAGACCACGTCGGCCCGGGTCTGATGCGGATCTTCGATCGGCTCGCCGATACTCCCGCCGAGGTCGTCACCGCACTGGGCGAGACGCTGGCTCAAACGCCGGCAGCGGTCGCGCTCACAGGAGACCTGACCAAATACACCGGATTGCAGCGCAGCATAGGTTTCCGCTGGTTCGCCGACCCGCACGGCCGCGACCGCTACCTCGCCGAGGACCACGACAAACTCTCGCGCGGATTCACCGCCAGTTTGCGCGCGGCTTACTCGAACCCCCGCACGCGCACTCGAGCCACCGCGTACCTTGATGCTCTACTCGATTGCAGCCCCGAGTTCACCGAGCTCTGGCAGCGCCACGAGATCGTCGCCGAGTACGAGCAGCACAAGCGCATCTTGCATCCGGAGCTCGGCCTACTCGAACTCCAGTGCCAGGTGCTCACCGATCCCGTTGACGGACACTCGCTGCTCGTCTACACCGCCACCCCCGGCACGCCGAGCCACAGCAACCTGGCACTGTTGTCGGTCATCGGGAACCAACCGCTGAGTCGTGGCTGAGCGCCGGCGTCGATATTGACCAGCACGACGAAAAGCCAAGCGCTGGGCACAATTTCGCCATGAAGCGGCCGACTGGGGCCGTATCGGCGCCATGGCCGCCAACTTCTGTGAAGATTCGAGAGCGGCAAACGTCAAGCGACTCGTTTGAGTCCCGTCTGATGGAGCGACAGATGATGGCTTCAGGAGTGTGCGGCACGCTGGCCAGAACGGCTGTGGCGGCAGGAATTGCCGGAGTGGCGGTGATGGGTGCGACCGTTCCTGCGAATGCAGTCCAGGACGATCCGGCATGCGAGTGGTTGGGGTGGCGGCATCCGGCCTGCGCTGGAGGCTTGTTCGAGTCGCCGCCGGACGATGGGATCCCGGGCGACAACGCGGCGGAAGGAGGGATACCGGCCCCGTCGATGGTGCCCAACGTCGACGGCTCGCTCAGCCCTCCCGGTACGCCGGGCGCCATCTAGTCGCGAGGCGACCACTACGAGCCAGCATGTTTACCCTGCCTCACGACAAAGTGTTGATAAGCGACGGCGGTCTTGCCACCGAGATGGAGGCTCGCGGTCACGATCTTTCCGACGACCTGTGGTCGGCTCGCCTGATCCGCGACGCCCCCGAGGAGATCATCGCGGTCCACGCCGCCTTCTTTCGCGCCGGGGCGGCGTTCGCCACGACGGCAAGCTATCAGGCTTCGTTCGACGGGTTCGCGGCCTACGGAATCGACCGCGCGGCGGCCGCCACGTTGATCAGACTCAGCGTCGAATTGGCGCGGACGGCACGCGACGAGGTCGGCGGCGGCTGGGTCGCCGCCTCGGTGGGGCCGTACGGCGCTGCGCTCGCCAACGGCGAGGAGTACATCGGCCGCTACGGGCTGACGGTCACCGAGCTCGCCGACTGGCACCGGCCGCGTCTGGAGGTGCTCGTCGAAGCCAACCCCGACGTCCTTGCTATCGAGACCGTCCCCGATGTCGACGAGGCCGAGGCGCTAGCCGGGTTACTTCCGCAGTTCGGCCTGCCGGCCTGGCTGTCCTACACGATCGACGGAACGACCACGCGTGCCGGTCAACCGCTGCCCGATGCGTTCGCCATCGCCGCCGACGTGCCGGAAATCGTTGCGGTGGGGGTGAATTGCTGCTCGCCCGCTGACGTACTCACTGCGATCACCATCGCGCGTGACGTCACCGACAAGCCCGTCATCGTCTACCCGAACAGCGGGGAGGCGTGGGATGGGGCCCGTCGTACCTGGATCGGCACGTCGGCATGGTCACCCGAACTGGTGCCACAGTGGGTGACGGCCGGCGCCGCCATCGTGGGCGGATGCTGCCGCGTCCGGCCCGACGACATCAGGAACATCGCCAGCGCCATCGGAAGCTAGGCGTCCCTCAGCGGAAGCGGACGTTCAACGTCGCCAGGCCGAAGATCTTCCGGCCATCGGACTTCGCGGCGACGATGACGACACCGGAGCGCGTCGCCGCGTCCAACGACTTGATCCGGCCGCTGAACTCGATGTCCGCGCCCTCGTTGGCTGACACGATCGCGGGCGCAGACAGCCGCACCGCGTAGCGGGTGACTGCACCGGGGTCGCCCGTCCACGCGGAGGCGAAGCCGGCACCCAACCCCATGGTGAGCATCCCGTGGGCGATCACGTCGGGCAGCCCGGCCAGCTTGGCGATGCCCTCGTCCCAGTGGATCGGGTTGCCGTCGCCGGCCACGCCCGAATAGTTGACCAGATCGCCGCGGGACAGTCGGGTGTGGCGCGGGGGTAGCTCGTCGCCGACCTTCACGTCGTCGAACGACGGGGTTCCTGGCGTGCGGGTGGTGCCTTCCTCGGAGATCCGAACCTCGCCCTCCGGGCGCACCGTCTTGTGGTACTCATCTTCGCCGACTCCGAAGATGTCCATGTCGTGCATCGTCGTGTTCTGCACGGCCGTCTTGATCTCCGGATCGAGGTCCTCGGCGGTGAGGCCGACGACGGTGGTGTGCAGGGTGTGCACCCGCTCGCCGCTCGCGTCGGTGAAGGTGTTCGTCACGGTGATCAAGTCTCTGCCTGCGATCCTGCGCACCGACGTCAGTTCGACGTCGACGTGTAGTTCGTCGCCCTCGACGATCGGGCGGTGCTGCTCGAAGACTTCCTCGGTCTGCATATAGGTGTCGTAACCGACGACCACCTGTTCGAACATGTAGCGATTGCAGTTCATGCCCGGGGTTGAGGTGAACGTCAGCGGCGCCACCAGGCCCGAATAACCCAGCTCCGCGGCGGCGGCGACGTCCCAGTGCGCAGGGTGGTAATCCTGCACTGCACGGGCGTACTCGCGTACCTTCTCGCGGCCCACCAGGTAGGTGCCGTCCATCTGGTAGTAGTGGCCGACCCGCGCTTCGAGCGCCGACGTTTCTGCTGGTGCGGTCATGAACTTGCTCAACTCTTCCGTCGGCTTGTTCGCTGAGGCCGACCAAAGCACACTAGCGCGCGGACACCGTGGCAACGCACGGCGATACGCGAAACGAGCACAGCGACGAAGCGGTGCGGCGGGCCGGATGACATGGGCGTGGACGCTGGCGCCTCATCGGCGATCAACCAGCTCGGCGACCCGTCAGCGGGCAGTCACCGCAGTTGGTTCGGTCGAGCGTGCGATACCACAGGCAGCAGCTCCGACGGCGAACTCCTCCGGTGGACGTGGTGACCATCCGGTCGGAGAGGAGCGGATGGGAGCGGATCGCGGTCGTCACGGCGGTGAGTTCACCGCTGGGGCGCCTGACGTCGACGGTGTGCGCCGCAGTCACCAGAGCCGAGGCAGCATTGCCCCACAGAAGTCCGTCGGCGATCCGTGTCACCGTGCGCAGCGCTGTGTGCAGGTTGGTCAGCTGAGCGGCGACGGTGTCGACGATGAGTTCGGCCACCTCGTCGGCGGCGAAGGACGTGCAATCCCACGCGCGCACGTCGGTCAGCGTCAGTTCGACGGAGTCGGGCGCAGTGTGGACGTAGCCGAGCCCGCGCAAGTCGATGACCAGCTCGCCGAACCGCCATGCGCCCAAGACGAGCGACCAGTAACGCGCCGCGAGACCGTACTGCAACGTGGAGGCGGCAACTCGGCCCTCACGGGTTCCGATACGTTCGCCGATGGCGCTGAGTAACGAGTGAAGCCTTTGCGGCTCGCACAACCGTCGATGAGACAGGGTGACTGCCGCCGGATCGCCATGGAGAGCGAAGTACGGGCCGATGTCGGCGGCAGCCGTCAGCGCCATCGCCACTCGGCGGCGCGCTACCCGGGAATCCTTCGGCGGCACATCAGCGCTCGGTGGGCGCCAGCCCGAACCCGGGTGTGCCGACCATGTCGGCGAACTGTGCGGGATACAGCTGCGCAGCGAGGGCCTCGATGCCGTCGACGATCCGGACGCCCGGATTGACCGCTTCCTGGGGCAGCACGAGGAACCGGTTATCGCGCACCGCGGGGACTGTGTTGATCCCGTTCATCGCCTGGAGCACCTCGACCCTCTGCTGTCCGGTGGGTCCGTCGCCGTAGTCGGTGACGGCGATCAGTTCGGGTGCGCGGTCGACGACGGCCTCGACGGCGACGTCCTCCCACATCTCCGCCATGTCGGCGAACACGTTGACCGCTCCCGCGTGCCGGTACAGCTCCGAGACGATCGTGAGTCCAGCACCGGTGCCCAGCGTGTCAGTGCCCCAGTCCCAGCAGAAGACTCGCACCGGCTCCACATCCTTGGGGAGCCGGTCCTCGACCCGGTCCAACCGCTGTTCCCAGTGCGCGATCAGGGCCTCGGCGCGCTCCGGGACCCCGAACACGTCGGCAATCGCGCGTACGTCGCCGAACCACTCGTCGACGGTGGCCGGGGCGAGCGTGTCGTCGACGCGCCTGCATGATTCGGACAGGACGTAGCTGGGGACTCCGAGTTCGGCCAGCCCGTCGGGATTGATGCCCCCGGCATCGAAGCCGTAGTTCCAGCCGGCGAAGACGAAGTCCGGCGCAACCCCGATCAGGGGCTCGAGGCTGAAGTAATCCGGGCCAAGGGACTTCACGGCGGCGTAGTCGTCAGTGAACGCCGCGAGCCGCAACCGCTCACCTGCCCCGGCGTAGCCGGCCATCCGATCCGTCAGGCCCAGCGCGAACATCAGCTCGATCATGTTGTCGTCGTTGACCACTGCGCGTTCCGGCGCCTTGTCGAAGGTCACCGGCTCACCACACGACGACACGGTCACCGGATAGTGCTCGGACGGGGTGGCGGCGGCCGGCCAGCTGAAGTCCGCGGTGACCGGTGGGAGATCGGCGAACGCCGTGGCACCCCCGGCGGACCGGTCGGGCTCGGCCGCCACGTCGTCCGACGGGTCGGACGCACAGCCGGCGACGGCGAGCACGGCGGCGAGTGACAGGCACGCTGAGCGGAATCGGGTCATGGGCAGTACTCCTGGGTTGGGGTGAGGGATCCGACGTCGCCGGCCGGCGACGTCGGGTCGTCCGGAGCGGACAGCAGCAGCCGCAGCGCTCCGGTGCGTGGATTGCGGACGTGGTCGACGTGCACGCCGAACACCGGGTGCACCACCTCGTCGATGAGCACCTCGCTCGGGCGCCCGGCCACGACGACGGCGCCGGCCTGAAGGACGACGATCTCATCGCAGAATTCGGCGGCGAGATTGAAGTCGTGCAGGGCGGCGAGTGTGGTGATCCCGAGCCCACGCACCAGCCGCAGCAGTTCGAACTGGTGGCGAACGTCGAGGTGATTGGTCGGCTCGTCGAGCACGAGCACCTGCCCGTCCTGCGCCAGCGCGCGAGCCAGTAGCACCCGCTGCTTCTCGCCGCCGGACAGCGTGGGCCAGGCTCGGTCGGCGAGGTCGGCGGCGCCGACGGTGGCCAGCGCATCCGCGGCGGCAGTGCGGTCCGCCGACGAGGTACCACCCAGCGTGCCCTGGTAGGGGATTCGCCCGAGCATCACCATGTCCGCGACACTGAGTTCGACGTCGACCGGAGCCTCCTGCGCCACGACCGCCAGCGTGCGGGCGAACGCCTTCGCACTCATCGAGGAGGCGCGAACACCCCCAAGGCTGACCTCGCCACGCTCAGGCCGCAGCACGCGGTAGATCGCCTTGAGTAGCGAGGACTTTCCGCTGCCATTCGGGCCGACGAGCCCGACGAATCGGCCCGGCCCGACGTCGATGCTGAGCCCGTCGATGAGAAGTCGCCCGCCGACCCGTACGGCGACGTCACGGACCTCGAGACCGGTGGGGGGCGTCATCGCAACTGGTCCGTTCGGCTGTCTCTGCGCGACATCAGGAACAGGAACACTGGACCGCCGATGATCGCGGTAAGAATGCCGACGGGAATCTCCTGTGGGCTGGCCAGCGTCCGCGCGGCCAGATCGACCCACACCATGAACACCGCCCCAAACAGGGCGCTGGCCATGAGGACTCGTCGGTGCAGTCCGCCGACCAGTAGGCGCACGATGTGAGGAACCACCAGCCCGACGAACCCAACCGCCCCGGACACGGCGACCATCACCGCGGTGAGCGCGGCCGTCGCCGCGAACAGTTCCAGCCGCACCCGTGCCACCGGCACGCCGAACGTGATGGCAGCCTCATCGCCGGCCAGTAGCGCGTCCATGGCGCGGGCCCTGGCGATCAGCCATACCAGCACGAGGGCGAGCACGATGGCGGGGATGAGGAGCGCCGACCACCGGGCCCGCCCGAAGCTGCCCAGTAACCAGAACAGCACCTGTTGCGCGCCGCGCGGATTACCCTGGAAGACAAGATAACTGGTGAGCGCCGACAGCACGTAGCCGGCGACCACGCCGGTGAGCACCAGCCGCAGCGGGTTCAGTCCACCGCCGCGCCGGGCCACGACGTACACCACGGCCATCGACAAGCAGGCGGTCGCGAACGCCGCGCCGCTGAGCCCCAGGGCGCCCAGGCCCATCGCGCTGCCATACACGATGACGACAGCCGCACCGATCGAGGCGCCCGAGGAAACCCCGAGCACGTACGGGTCGGCGATCGGGTTGCGCACCAGCGCCTGAACCGCGACACCGACCACGCTCAGGCCCGCCCCGACGAGTGCGGCGAGCACGACGCGCGGAAACCGCAGGTCCCAGACGATCTGAACGAGATTCGACGCCGCGGCGCTGTCCGACGATCCCAGCGACTTCGCCCAGATCACCTCGACGACCGTTGCGGCCGGGACGCGCACCGAACCGATTCCCACCCCGATGACCATCGAGACGATTCCGAACGCGATGAGGACGAGCATCAGCGCGCCGAACCACGCCGACGGCAGCAGTCCAGCCGATGGCGATCGTGACGTGGATGGGAGGCGGCGGCGCCCGAAGGCCACCGCCAGGTTCATTCTCGGGTCAGCCGGGCGTCACGGCGAATGTCGAAGGGCGCCTGTGGTGAGGCGTTGAGTCTTCGCGTGCTGAGGGCGTGCGCGTGCACCAGCGGTCTCCGTTCCGGGGTTTCCTCGCCCCGTCATACCGGTCCGCGGCGGTGCAGTGTCCTGACTCCCGGATCGCCGCTCGCCCCGACCTTCCAGCCCGAGGGCCGTGGTCACGCGTGGGGTCTACTCCCCGGTCACAGTGGCGGGACCGTGCCGGAATCACACCGGCTTCCTGGCCCCGTCGCGGATGAACGTGCACAGCGTAGCGCTAGTGGGTCAGGGATGGAGCCTGAGCCACCCGCTGGCGTATAGGCCGGTCGCGCAGGAGACGATGAAACCATGACCGCAACGCTCGTCGCGAAGAACGTGGCCGGCGGATTCGCCCATCGCACCCTCTTCGAGGGGCTCGACGTGACCGTCGCACCGGGCGACGTGATCGGAGTCGTCGGCGCCAACGGCGCCGGCAAGAGCACCCTGCTGCGGATCCTCGCTGGAGATCTCGAGCCGCTCGACGGTGTGGTCAGCGTCGCCCCGGCCGACGCATTCGTTGGGTGGCTGCCGCAGGAACACGAGCGGATACCCGGGGAGACCGTCGCCACCTATATCGCGCGCCGTGCAGGATGCACCGAAGCGACGCAGGCCATGGAGGCAGCCGCGGCGGCGTTGGCAGATCCGGGCCACAGCCCGGCGGAGGCCGACGCCTACTCGGCGGCCCTGGATCACTGGCTCGCCACTGGTGCTGCCGATCTCGACGAACGGTTGCCCGCAGTTCTGGCCGACCTGGGGCTCGACGTCGACGCGCTGCGCCCGGAGTCGACCCCGATGACCGCATTGTCGGGTGGGCAGGCGGCGCGGGTGGGATTGGCCGCACTCTTGGTGTCGCGGTTCGACATCGTCTTGCTCGACGAGCCCACCAACGATCTCGACCTCGACGGACTCGTCCGGCTCGAGCAGTTCGTCAGCGAACTTCGTGGTGGAGTGGTGCTGGTGAGCCACGATCGAGAGTTCTTGGCCCGCACCGTGACCCGCGTTCTCGAACTGGACCTGGCCCAGAACACCACCACCGTCTTTGGCGGCGGATACGAGAGCTATCTGGAAGAGCGTGAGGTCGGTCGCCGACACAGGCGTGAGCAGTACGACGAGTTCGCCGAGAAGAAGGCCGACCTCGTGGCGCGCGCACGCATCCAGCGGGAGTGGTCGAGCCAAGGTGTCCGCAACGCGATGCGCAAGGCTCCCGACAACGACAAGATCCGGCGACGCGCGGCCACCGAGTCCAGCGAGAAGCAGGCGCAGAAGGTCCGTCAGATGGAAAGCCGGATCGCCCGCATGGAAGAGGTCGTCGAACCCCGCAAGGAATGGACGCTCGAGTTCACCATCGGAGCCGCGCCGCGGTCGAGTACGGTCGTCGCGACGCTCGACAATGCCGTTGTGCGACAAGGCGAATTCGTCCTGGGACCGGTGTCGCTACAGGTCGACGCCGGAGAGCGCATCGGCATCACCGGCCCCAATGGGGCAGGAAAGTCGACATTGCTGCGGCTGCTCCTAGGTCGCCAGCAGCCCGATGAAGGCCGCGCGAGTCTTGGCGCCAACGTTGCCATCGGCGAGATCGACCAGGCCCGTGCGGATTTCATTGGCTCCGGGAGGCTCGTCGATTGCTTCGAGCAGCGTGTGCCGTCCTGGTCGACCGCCGACGTGCGAACCCTGCTCGCAAAGTTCGGCCTGCGCGCCGACCATGTGGAGCGCGCGGTCGACGACCTCTCGCCCGGTGAGCGAACCCGCGCCGGCCTCGCCTTGCTGCAGGCACGAGGAACCAACGTGCTTGTTCTCGACGAGCCGACTAACCATCTCGACCTCGCCGCCATCGAGCAGCTCGAGCAGGCGCTCGACACCTATGACGGTGCGCTCTTGCTGGTGACACATGACCGCCGGATGTTGCAGAACGTTCGGCTGGATCGTTCGTGGCTGGTCGACAACGGTCGCGTCGCCGAGTTGTAGCCGGAGAGCCGTCGTCGCTCGCAAGAGGCGGTACCGCCTTTGTCACTGTGACCAAGAACTGGCCATGGGCCGCGTCGTCACGCCCTCTGTAGGTATTGATGTCGCGCGGTTGAGCGAACTGATTCTCGAGGCGGGACAGGGGTGTCAATCGTCGTAGTAGTCATGCCACGCGATACGCACCATGCCCTCTGGGGGAGCAGCGTCGTCTGGAGCGATTCTGACGTCCGGGTCGGGCTGGATATAGCCGCTGGCGCGGTGGTTCCAGTCGTAGTCGAACGCCCGCTGGTAGTAGCTTGCGATCTCTTCGTCATAGATGATCAGCCCGGCATCGCGGTTGCGGAGCACTCCGTCGAACGACCAGTTCGCGCTGCTGACGAGCACGATCTCTTGATCGACGATGATGCCCTTGTTGTGAACGGTGCTCTGCGTCTTGATAACTGACTGGTCGACGCCGAATGCGACGAGCCTGCAAAGGTCGTCCGCATCCCCACTCTGGATGATTCGCAATGTCTTGGTGCTCTGATGACTCAGCTCCCTCAGTAGCTCCAGGAGCTCAACGAAGCCGGCATTCTCAGGAAGCTCACCGTCCTGTTCGTTGTACCGGATGTACGCAAACTGTATGTCGATCGAGTGTTTGGCAGCCCTCAGCAGCTCCATCAACCGGGGGTGGTAGTTGTCCGGGGTCAGGACGGGCTGGACGCTGACAACGCGCGGCGTGGACGGCAGCCGCTCAGGCGGGATCGGCTCGGGGACGTCTTGTAATGCATCCGCGTCAGCGAACGCGTCCAACGACACGAAGAGGTCTGGAAGGTGTTGCTCATCGATCAGTTCGGTGAAGGACGGGATCGCCTCGTCGGCTTCGCGTTTGGACTCGTCGCGGTCGTAGGTGATGTACTGCTCGAACAGCCGAGCAAGTGGCTCGTCGTCGACGACGATGTGCCAGTCCCGATTTCGCTTGGTGAACATGCCCCTTCGTTGGTCACATTTCTTGACTGGATCGATTTCGGGTTGGCTGTTCTTGCTCCAATTGCCACTGGACAGCCAGAAGGACGATGAGTCGCGCACCGCCACCTTGGGGTGGTACGCGCTGTCGAAGCGGCGACCGTTCCCGTGACGCACCTCCCAACAGTCGAATCTCGTGTCGAGTTCTTGCCGCAGGTTGGCCAGAAGCTCCTTCTCACCGTCCTTCATCACGTTGTCCCACGTCATGACCACCGTCAGTCCGTGCTGTAGTACCGCCTCGGTGAAGACCTTGGCGATATAGGTGGCATTGAAGTCGTACATGGCGATCGTGAGCGTTTCTCGGGTGGCCTTGAGGAACTTCTCCAGGGTTGGCCACCCTGCGTCTGGCGAGATGTGGCACAGCATTGGCCACCGAACGTCGAAGCGTTGATCGATGGGGTTGCCGTCAATGGGCACGTACGTCTGCGCCCGACTCTCGGGCCCGTCCAACGTCGGCCCCGGTGCGAATCCCGGGAGCATGGACAGTTGCATCCTTGGGCTGGCCTGCATGACGAATACGGAATACGGCCCTAAAGAGGCGGGTGGGCGCACCCCGTCGGTGCCGGCGTCGTGCGCCTGCCCCGCGACGAACGCGATGATCGCCGGCTCGGTCAAGATCCGCCCGTCGACGAGCGGAAAGCCGGGCTCGGCATGGACGAATCCGGGAATCGCCTGCAGGGCCCTGTGATTGGCGTCGATGACGCGTTGCACGTCGTCCTTCGCCGCTGCGTCGAGAAGCTTCACGAGGTACCCCCCTAGTCGAAGTGCTAAGCGAAGATCGGCCCTGTTCCGATGAAGGCCGTCAAAAGTAGTTCTCGCACCTTCGACAACGGCAGCGGCCGACGTGACGACGGCGCTGCGCGGAAGCCGGTGTCCAGTTGCATCTCAGTGCCCCAGGCGATGACCGATTCGGGAGCCCTGGTGTCGAAGAGCTCGTCCCACCAATCGGTTCGTGCGTACGCGACGTCGCCGCCGATCGCGACGAGCGACACCGCGGACGGGTCGCTGGATACGACGGACTCGTCCGGGTCGTCGTGGCGACGTTCGAGCACGCAGATATCAGCCGGTGCGCCAGGTTTCAGGGTGCCGAGCTCGGATAGTCCTGCGATGCGGGCGGCCGTGCTCGTCACCATCTCGACCAGCGTTCGGGGGGCGATGTCCATGCGCTGTGCGTGCAGCACGCGACGTGCGACGCGTACCTCATCCAGCAGGCTGCGCGAGCCGGAGGGCAGCCAGTCAGCGCCGAGCCCGACGTCGATGCCCAACTCGATCGCGTTGGCCGCCCGCGTGGTATCGCCATACAGCCGGAGGTTCGACTGCGGAGACCATACGAGTTTCGCTTCAGCATTCCGCAAGATCCCGAGTTGTTCAGGTGTCAGCCCGGTTCCGTGGATCACCACGGTCCACGGGCCGAGCAGGTTCAGTGCGCATAGCCGTTCGAACTCGTCGCTCGACGCTTGGTCGACCCCCTCGGCGAGATGGATGTAGACCCGATCGACCGTGCCGCAGTCGATGTTCACTCGGAGCTTGGCGGCATCGTTCTCATGCGGCAGGTCGATGTAGGAGCGGGCCTTATGTCGACCGAAGATGGGGAGGTCGACGTTGCGCACCAACGCTTCGCTGTGGTCCGGATACCTGGCGCTCGCACCCTGAATCGCCGTAACGCCGCCCACCAGCGCCCGCATCTCGGCGTATCGCGCGCACAAGGGCCGCAACTTGGCGACCTTCTGCAAGTAGTCCATGGGGCCGGCCACCAGGATCTGATACGCCGGTTCCTGCTTGCGCCACTCGTAACGGTTGAGGTAGGTCCTCGGCGGCTCCCACGCCTGGAAGATGTTGTGCTCGGGATGGCCGTGCAGATCGATGAGGCCCGGAAGTACGAGGCTGCCATCTGTCTCCACCACGGGTATGTCGGTGGGCCGAACGCTCGTTATCGCATCGACCGAACCGCCCGCGATCGTCAGGTAACCGTCGACCCATCCCTGCGGCCCGAACACGGTGCCGTGAAGCGCCCAAGGCGAGGAGGGTGGTCGCAGCGTCTCCACCGTCGGCGCCTGACTAGGCGCGATGCCGTACGGCACTCCCTCGACGTACGCATCCCATCCCGAATCCACGGCCGGCTCAGATCGTCAGCTACGAAATCCCAGTTCTCCGACGACCGCGTTGTCCGTGGAATTCAGCCGCAGACCGGCGATGACGAAGTCGTCGTACAGGCCGGGCGCGACGGCGCTATCGACGTGAATGCGGACTCCTGCATACACCGGTGAGGCGACGGTCGACAAGTCGAGGGGCACCACGGTTTCGACGTCGGAGGGGTTGTCTGGCGGCGCCGCGATGCGGGCATCGCCAACGACCTTGGCCTCGCCATCCTGGTACGCCACAACGGTGACGACATGGCCGAGATAGGGCGGTATGACCTGGACGTGCTCGGCGCGAACGGTCAGGGTCGCGGCGCTGGTGGAATCGGCTTTGGTCAGGGTCAGCGGCAATTCGATCGCCAAACCCGCGTAGGTTGCATCGCCGAAGACTCCTGGCTCATCGCCGAGGTGCAGTCGTCCTTGCCAGATGAACTCACTGGTCGGAATACGCATATCTCCCCCGTGCCTTCCGATTGGTTCGGGTGGACAGTACCGCTGATCGTCAGCCGACGGAGGCGCATTTGCCCGGTATGTCGTGTGCTCTTCGCTAATCGGTCCGAGCGGCGCGCTGACGCGGTGAGCGACAACTGGCTGCTGGACGCGGTTGCGAGCTCGTGACGTAGTGGGGCCGAAGGGCTAGTCGCAGCATGCGGTCGAGGAATCGGTCGGGGGCGACGCGGGCCAACCAGAGCAGTGCCGCTTCGGATCCGATCGTGTAGCGGGTACGCGGTTTCGGTGCGGTTGCTGCCTTGGCGATCACCTTCGCGGCCCGTTCGGCGGGGACGCCCTTCTTGGTGAAGGAGAGTTGTTGCGCCGAGACGGCTGCAGTCAGGGCGGCGTAGCGGTCGAGTTGGCCGGTGGTCATGTTTGCGCTGTGGCGACTAGCAGTGGCCACTGCACTTTCGGCCATTCTGGTTGTGACGGCGCCGGGTTCGACCACGACGACCTTGACCCCTAGCGGGCCAACTTCGCGGCGCAGGGAGTCACTGGCGGCTTCGAGGGCGAACTTCGACGCCGCGTATGGGCCGTAGGTCGCCATGGCGAACTTTCCGCCGACGGAGCTGATGTTCACGACGGTGCCCGAACTGTGCAGTAGCGCCGGCAGCAGCACCTGAGTCATCGCGATGTGGCCGAACAGGTTGACCTCGAAGAGGTTTCGCCACTCGGCGATCGGCAGGGTTTCGACCGGCGCGTTGACCGCGACGCCGGCGTTGTTGATCAGTGCGCGCAAGGGTCGTCCCAGCGGGTCGTCAGTGACGCGGCGGGAGATGGCGGCCACGTCGGATTCATTGGTGATGTCGAGGATGTGGGGCTCGATCCCGTCGGCCCGCAGCGCAGCGGCGTCGACGTCGCGCCTGACCCCAGCCAGCACGTGATATCCCCGGCCCGCGAGCTCTCGTGCGGTGGCTGCACCCATTCCGGTCGAGGCGCCGGTCACGACGATCAACTGTTGGCGGTCGGATCGAGTAGCGGGAGTCATGGCGCTCCAGACTTCAGTTGACAGTGTCAGCTCAAACTACCCGTTGAGTTGACATTGTCAACCAAACGGGTAGGGCCTAGGCTCCAGCCGGTGGCAACGCGATCGGAAACCTCTGCGGCGACCAGACAGTCGCTACTCGAAGCCGCGGGCGCCTTGCTCGACGTCGGCGGTCCCGCTGCGGTCACGCTGCGTGAAGTAGGCGCGCGCACAGGTGTTTCGCGCTCTGCGCCGTATCGCCACTTCGCGGACAAGGGCACTCTGCTCAACGTCCTCGCGACGAACGCGGTGGCCGAGCTAGGTGACACCCTCGAAGGGTTGGCGAAAAGCGATGACCCGCCCGAGCGATCCTTGCGCGCAGCGCTGCTGTCGCTGATCAGCATCAGCCGCACGCGGCCGCACCTGTACCGGCTCATGTTCACTACGCCGACCGGTGATTCGACGGCAGCGGTGCAGGCGGCGGACCGCACGTGGGACCTGTTCGTCGACATCGTCGCGCGCATCGTCGGGCCCGAGCAGGCGCGACGCTACGGACCGTTGCTGCTGACCAACGCCCACGGCATCGCGGTCTTCGAGTCGAGCGGCCACCTCGTGGAGGACAAGTGGCAACTCACCGCCGACGAGCTCATCGACATGATCGTCAGCCTGCTGCCAACCGCGACATAGCTTCGCCGCGCTGCGACCCGCCTGCCGGTATCGCTCTTACGCAAGGGGGACCATGGTATGCGTAGGGGCCGTTATCGGCCCTCCGTGGCCGGGGCGTGTGCGCGCGCAACCCGACGCCACGATGCGACCGCCGGGGTTTGCCGCCAACGCCTTTTGTTCAGCTGTCCGAAGGTCGGGGGCGGTCGCGGTCGCCGCGTCCTGCGCCCCGAGGACGGCGAGTGCGGCGCACTCGTTGCTGAAACTGCCATACCAAATGCAGTGGTTGCCGCCGTTGTCGTCTTGGCAGTTCTTGAGCGACGCGAACCTCGCCTGTTCGCTGTCTGTCTGGTTGTTCGCGAGACCAGCGACATCACTCTGGAACGAGTAGGCGAGGGCGACGTAGTAGTCGGCGTAGGCATTGGCTGCTGAACTTGTGCCGAGCGCCCCTGCCGCGACCGCGCCGGCGGCCATTGCGGCGGCGATCCGACCTCGGGCTCGCCTTTTCTGGTGGGTGGTGGTGACGACGGTGTGTTCGGTTGCGGTCATGATGTCCTCCTTCGAATCGGGCTTTCGATGGAAGATGTTCGTCCGCGACGACTCGGGTGCTCTAGTCACCGATCTGTAGCAACCGCGGTCCTGAATCTGTACTAGCGACCTTCATGATCATGCTGTGTACTAGCAGTACCGTTTGCTGGCTTGGGCGAGGAGGCTGCAGATGTCGGGTTACGGTCAGTTCTGTCCGGTGGCCAAGGCCATGGAATTACTCGATGAGCGGTGGACCGTGTTGGTGGTCCGCGAGTTGCTGGCGGGAAGTACCCACTTCAACGATCTACGCCGCGGTGTGCCGAAGATGTCGCCGACGCTGCTGTCCAAGCGGCTGCAGACCTTGACCCGCGCCGGGGTCGTGGAGCGATCCGAAGTCGACGGCCGCACGATCTACACGCTCAGCGAGTGCGGGCGGGAACTGGTTGGCGTGGTTGAGGCGCTGGGGACGTGGAGTGTTCGCTGGATGAGCGACCTCGTCGAGAAAGACCTCGACCCGAGCGTGTTGATGTGGGATATCCGCCGCACGATTCCCCTCGCGCAGTGGCCGCGGGTGCGCACGGTGGTGGCGTTCCGGTTGGCGGGAGCGCCTCCGAAAGCGTCGTCGTGGTGGCTGATGGTCGCCGACGGCGAGGCGCAGGTATGCGACTTCGATCCCGGATACGAGGTGGCGGCAACGATTTCGACCAACTTGCGAACGCTGAGCCAGATTTGGCGGGGAGACCAATCCTGGCCGCGGGCACTGTTGGACGGGTCGGCCTCCATCGACGCCCCGACCGACATACGGCGAGCAGTGCCCGGCTGGATTGGCCAATCAGGCCTGGCGACGGTGCCGCGCCCGGCGTGAACCAACCAAGCCGCGGCCTATGTCCCTACCAGCCCGCGTTGCGGGCCAGATCGATGGCGAAGCTGTTGACGAAGCGCCCAGCGCCGGGTTCTCCGCTGCCGCACGACCCGTCTGATTCACCGGGCCGCTTGACCCACAGGAACGCATCGATATTGCCGTTGCCAGTGTCCGTCGTCGGGCGGGCACCCAGCGCCCGTCCGCTCGGATTGCACCAGTACATCTCGCCCTCGGCCGGGCCTGCGCCGTTGCGCGAGGTGTCGATGACGTAGGGCTTGCCGCCAGTAAGGCCCGAGATCGCGTCGCCGTAGCCGATCTCCTCACCGGTGGTGAAGAAGTTCGCGGTGTTGAGGCTGAAGCCCCGGGCCTTCGCCACACCGACCTGATTGAGGCGCGCCGCCATCTCGTCAACGCTCGTCCAACGCGAGTGCCCGGCGTCGACGTACACCGCCGTCGCCGGATTGGCGGTCAGTCTGTCGACGGCGTAGTGCATCAAGTCGAAGCGTTCCTGGCGCTGCGCCCCCGACAGACAGTCCGCCATGGCGAGCGCATCGGGTTCGAGGATGACCGCCGCCGGGCCGCCGCCGATGGCGGCTGCGACGCCGTCGATCCACCCCTGATAGGAAGCGGCCGACCCGAACCCGCCAGCGGCATAGCTTCCGCAGTCGCGATGCGGGATCCCGTAGAGCGCCAGCACCGGGATGGTGCCGGCACCCTGCGCCGCAGCGATGTACTTCGCGTCGACGGCGGGAGTAGACAAGTTGTCCATCCAGTACGCCGTCGGCGTGTTGGCGATGGCATCCAGCTGGGGATTCCGCGGATCCACACCGTTTGCGGCAGCCATGGCCTTCGACGTGGGGTTGACGTAGAACGGCAATCCAGCCAGCGGATTCGCGTCACTTGCCAGGCGCACTGCCGGGGTGGGACCGACCTGCGAAGGCTCGACATGAACAGCCATGCCGGCGACAGCCGCCACAGCCAGGAAGGGGGAGATCCACCGCGCGGCTGCGCCAGCAGCTGAGAACGTCACGCCAAAAACATATTGATGGAGCGCAGTAAGCGCCAATCCAGTACCTGAGGTTTTCGGCGCCCGCCTCAAGAGTCGTGGGTGTTTAGTACTTCGGCTTGGTGTTGTTGACGATGAATAGGGTGACGATCTTGTCGCCGACGACGCGGAAGTAGTTGGTCATGATCAACGGGTCGGGAAGTCCGGTCTTGTCGTAGTCACCGTCGTATTTGCAACGGACGCACCACATCCCGTCGTTGTCGACCACCTCGACGGTATCGAGGGTGACGTGGTCACCGATCATCTCCTTGGCGAAGAACGCCCGGATGTGATCGCGACCCCAGAACTCGCGCATGTTGTCGTTGACCAGCGCGTCATCTGCGATCGTCGTCATGACACCGTCGAGGTCGAAGTTGTTCACCGCCTCGATGTGTCGGTTAATGATCGGGTCGAGCGCTATCGATGTCGTCATCGCATATCTCCATGTCAGTGGTGGTCCGGTGAACAGTTCCCAGGCTGGACCCTCCGGTAACTGGAGTGTCAAGGCCGCGTCACCCTGTGGTCGTGGCGCGCTCGGAGAGCAGGTTCTCCTGACTGGCAGCCCATGAGGCGAGCAACTTGAGGCCGTCGGCGGTCGGGGTGTTGGCCGCGGCGGTGTAGACGTTCAACTGCAGCCCCGGTTCGGACGGGAGTTGCATCGCCTCGAAGTCGAGATCGAGTTGACCGACGATCGGGTGGTTGAGCCGCTTGCGGCCGGAGCGATGGAATCGCACGTCCTGCGAAGCCCACCGCTGGCGGAACAACTCGCTTCGGGTCGAAAGCTCGCCGACCAGTGCGATGAGCTTCTCATCGTGGGGATTGTTGCCCGCCTCGAGGCGCAACATCGCGGCCGCATCTCGGGTGATCTGGTCGTAGTCGACGAAGAACTGTTCGGCTTCCTCGGGATGCAGGTAGACGAACCGAGTGGTGTTCGCAGGCCGGCGCGGGTCGGCGAGCACTGGCGAATACAGTGCGCGGGCAAGTTGATTCATCGCAAGCACGTCGTGACGGCCGTTGCGAATCCACGCTGGCGCATCGGTGATGGCATCCAGTATCTGTTGGAGCGCCGGTCGAAGGGTGCCGGCAGTCTTGCGCTTGCGGCGGGTGCCGTGCGCTCCGGACTCACGCGCGAGAGCCAAGAGGTGGGCTCTTTCGGCCTCGTCGAGTTGCAAGGCCGAAGCGAGGGCGTCGAGCACGCTCTCCGAGGCGCCGGCGAGGTTGCCGCGCTCCATGCGGACGTAGTAGTCCACCGAGACGCCGGCCAGCATTGCCACCTCTTCACGGCGCAGCCCCTTGACGCGGCGATTGCCTCCGTAGGCCGGCAGTCCGGCCTGCTCCGGACTGATGAGCGCCCGCCGCGAAGTGAGGAATTCGCGGATCGCGCTTGGCACGTCCATGCTGGTCATGCCTCCACGGTAGAAGCGACCGGCCCGCGCAGCCAGGTACTGCCGGTACCTGGCCCACCAGGCCCTCCCGCGCGGTCGTACCGGCGCCTAGCGTCGAGAAGATGAGCGTTCCCTTCACTCTCAACAACGACGTGTCCATGCCCGTCCTCGGCCTCGGGGTCTATCAAACCCCGCCGGACGAGACCATCGCTGCGGTCGAGTCCGCGTTGCAGATCGGCTACCGCCACATCGACACCGCTGCTGCCTACGGCAACGAGCGGGAGGTGGGCGAGGCGATCAAACGCTCCGGACTGCCCCGCGACGACGTCTTCATCGAAACCAAGATCTGGATCACCGACTACGGCTACGACGCCACGCTGCACGCCTTCGACAAGTCGGCCGGCAAGCTCGGCGTCGAGCAACTCGACCTGCTGATCCTGCACCAGGCGCTGCCCGGCGAGTTCGCGCTGACCATCGAGGCGTACAAAGCGCTCGAGAAGTTGTACGCCGACGGCAAGGTGCGCGCGATCGGCGTCTCCAACTTCATGCCTGCTCACCTCGACGGGCTGCTCGCCGAGACCGAGGTGGTGCCCGCCGTGAATCAGATCGAGGTCCACCCCTACTTCCGGCAATCCGAGGCGCTCGCCGCCGACACCAAGCACGGCATCCTCAACCAGGCCTGGTCGCCGATCGGCGGCATCACCTTCTACCGCGACGGCTCCCACGGCTCCACGCTGAACGACCCCGTCATCGGCGGGATCGCAGCCGCCCACGGCAAGACGCCCGCGCAGGTGATGTTGCGCTGGCATCTGCAGCAGGGCCGCCAGGTGATCCCGAAGTCAGTCACGCCGTCGCGGATCGCGGAGAACTTCGACGTGTTCGACTTCGAACTGTCCGCTGCCCAGCTCGCGGCCATCGACGCACTCGACACCGGCATCCGTGGCGGCCCGGAGCCGGAGGACATCACCCGCGAGAAGTTCGGCATCGAGATCCCCGAAGCCTGAGCACGCAATACACGATGAATCGCCGCACCTTGATGAAGGGATCCCTGACGCTGGGTGCCGGGGCGCTACTCGCTGGCTGCAGTGAACCGCCAACGCCACGCCCCACGAGCTCGTCGAAGGTGTTGCTGGCCTACTTCTCCCGACCGGGCGAGAACTACCACTACGGGGGCAGAATCGACCTCGCGGTAGGCAACACTGAGGTGCTCGCCGACATGATCGCCTCCACCGTCACGGTCGACGTCTACCGAATTCAGGCCGCCGACCCATACCCCCAGAGCTACCAGGCCACGGTCGAGCGCAACAAGAACGAACAAGACGCCGAGGCCCGCCCGGCGATCACCGGCGCGCTACCGGCAGTCGAGTCGTACGGCGCCGTGTTGCTCGGCAGCCCGATCTGGAACGTACGTCCACCCATGATCATGCGCACCTTCATCGACGGTGTTGACCTGCGCGGCAAGACAATTCACCCATTCGTCACGTACGCCGTCAGCGGCATGGGGAACACCGTCGACGACTACACGCGTCTGTGCCCCGAAGCGACGATCGGTGAAGGCCTCGCAGTGCGCGGCGAAGAGGTTCGGGACGCCCAGACCGACATGATGTCGTGGCTGCAGCGCATCCCGCAGTTCGCAAAGTAACCCGTGAGCTCGGGAGCCGCGACAGGGTTCCGGGGTGACACCCAACCCCCAACCTGTAACGGCGGCGCGCTCCGTATACGGTCCAAAGATGAGTCGAGTATCGGTAATCACGGGTGGCGCGGGTGGCATGGGTCTGGCCACGGCCAAGATCGTCGGCCGAGACCACACGGTCGTGCTGTGCGACGTCAGGCAGGACCGGCTCGATGCCGCGGCCGCCGCGCTGAAGGAGCTCGACATCACGCCGACGGTCGTCAACTGCGACGTCACCGACAGGCAGGCGGTCGCGCGGCTGTTCGAGACCGCATCCGGCCTCGGGACGGTCGCCTCGGTGATCCACACCGCCGGGGTGAGCCCCAGCATGGGCGACGCCGACTACGTCATGAGGACCAACGCGATCGGCACGCTCAACGTCAACGAGGTCTTCTACGGCACCGCAGGCTCGGGCTCCGCGATCGTCAACGTCGCATCGATGGCGGCCCACATGCTGCCAGAGGAGCTGATTCCCACGGGGCAGTTCCCGCTCGCCCTAACCGACGAAGACGCGTTCACGAAGGCGATGCTCTCGGCATGCGACATCGCTCCCGAGGAGGCGCGATCCGGCATCTCGTACTCCATCAGCAAGAGCTTCGTCCGGTGGTACAGCACGTCGCAGGCCGAGCGGTTCAACGGTCGGGGGCTGCGCATCGTCTCGGTCTCCCCAGGATCCATCGACACTGAGATGGGCAGGCTCGAGGAGCAGGCCGGGGCTGGTGCAATGGTCGCCGACTTCGCGGTCCCGCGGTGGGGCAAGCCGGAAGAGATGGCGGAGATGTTCGCCTTCTGCGCCAGCGACAAAGCTGGATACCTCACCGGCACCGACATCCTCAACGACGGCGGAGTGATCGCCTCAATGAGGGAGCGAACCAGGGCGGCTGCCGAAAATGGTTGAGCCGCAACGGTTCACCCAGCCTGCGGCACGACGTACGTCGGCTGGTAGGGGTTCTGCCCAGCCTCGATTGCCTTCGCCCTCAGGTAGTCATCCACGGATGGGAAACCCGCGATTTCGGCGGATTGTTGTAGTGCGCGCTGGCGAGCCAGTTCGGTCTGCGCTTGGGCCGCCAAGATCTCGGCTTCGGTGGCCGCCTTCTTGGCATTGGCGTCGGCGACACCCTTTGCCTCGGTCGCCCGGGCATCAGCGATGGCCTTCTGCTCGGCGATGATCGCCTCCTTGAGTCCTTCGTCGCTCGGCTCCGGCTTCAACACCGTCACCTGGAAGTTGCTGAAGTAGTCCTCGCCGTTGGTGCGGTTCTTGCTCGCGTTCGGCAGTTCCTGCTGCAGCGCGTTCTGGAACTCGGCCCGGATCGCCTCGTCATTCCAGATCTGTTGCCAGGTGTACTTCTGCGACAGCCGGATCAGGGTCTGCTCCAACGGTTGTCCGACAACGTAATTCAGCAGCTGCTTCCAGCCTTCGCTCGGTAGGCCATCGTCGTCGAGCCAGCCCTGATACTTGGTTCCGAACTCGCGGTGAAACGACTTGAGCTTCTCGCAGTCTGTGGTGAGGTCGAACGTCACCGAGACTGGCACCAACAGTTCCGCAGGTGCCTTCGCGTTGGACACCACGACGTAGGGACCGCGTTCCGCGCCGGGATCTTCGTTGGCATCCCAGGAGATCTGCCGCGCGGGATAGCGGTACACGTCAACGCTGCCATAGGTATTCGACGTTTCCTCTTGGACGCATTCGATGATTGCCGGGTCGGTGGGGATCAGCATGTAGTCGTCGACGATGATCGCGGTCTGACCCGCATTCACCCGTGCCGTCGTACACGCCGACAACGCCAGCCCCGCGGCGACGATCGCCACTACTGCTCCTCCGGCGACGCCCCATCGGTTGATCTTCACTTACATCCCCTTCCATCGAATGGCGTCATTATTCAGCCTTTGCCGTGTAGACGGCAGTGTCACGCGAAACGACGATGCCGTGTCGAGCGGGTATGCGTTCAGAGTGCACACGACGGTAACCCCCGACGACGACACGCTCGCGGTCATCAAGAGGCGGATGGCCGAACGGGGGACGTCGTTCAAGGAAGCGCTCAACGACGCGATCCGCGAAGGCGCGGCCCGAAGGCGTCCGAGTTTCGTTGCGGGCTGCGCTAGCCGCGGTACTGAGCTACCAGCGCGGCGTACTCGTCGAGTAGCCGCAGCGATTCGTCCAGCGGCTTGGTCGGCAGCAGCAGCGCGACCTGGTCCCATCCCAGGTCTTCGACGGCGCGCCAGTAGTCGGGATCCGCAGGTGTGCCGAACTGTGTCAGGGGGACGTCGTGGCCGGCGCCCTCGCGGATCTGACCGACGAACTTCGCCAGCACCTCGACGGGAAGGGGGTTGGAGATCCAGCCCGCGTCGTGGCGAATGACGCGCTTGATCGTCGCGTTGGAGGCGCCGCCGATGTAGATCGGCGGATGCGGCTTCTGTACCGGCTTGGGGCGAAGGTACGACGAATCGAAGTCCACGTACTTGCCGTGGTATTCGGCGGGCTCGTCGGTCCACAGCGCCTTGATGGCCTCGATGCGCTCGTCGAGCAGCGCGCCACGCGTCTTCGGGTCGGTGCCGTGGTTGCGCAACTCCTCGATGTTCCATCCCGCGCCGACGCCGAACGAGAAGCGGCCGCCGGAGATCACATCGATGCTGGCGGCCTCCTTCGCGGTGATGATCGGATCCCGCTGGATGAGCAGCGCGATTCCGGTGACCAGTGCGATCTTCGAGGTCACCGCTGCCGCCGCGGCAAGCGTGACGAAGGGGTCGAGCGTCCGGTAGTAGATGTCGGGCAGTTCTCCGCCCATCGGGTAGGCGGATTCCCGGCTCGCCGGAATGTGGGTGTGCTCGGCGATCGACAGCGAGTCGAAGCCCCGCTCCTCGATCGCGCGCGCCAGCGAGACTGGGTCGATGCCGTCGTCGGTGACGAACGTGGATATCCCGATCTTCATACGCCACTCCTAAGGGTCGACACGGTGAGCTGAACCCTTGTCGAGACGAGACTATTCCTCCGTCGGCGACGATCAGGCGGGCGCTGGCCATCACACGTAGGTGACCCGATAACTCCCGTGGACCTTGTACACCAGTTCCCCGTTCACGGAGATCGTGAACGGCTCGGTGAACTCCTCGACGTCGCCGGGCTCGAGGTCCGATCCTCGGCGCGCGACGGTCACCAGGATCTGATCCCCGGCCCACTCCAGGCACTCTTCGAAGTTGCCACTGGACTTCCAATTCGCGGACCCGGTGAAGTCGGGGAAGCCGGTGCCGGCGGAGCAGAACTCACCGAAGTCGGTGTCGTCGTCGTATCCCTTTGCACGGATGAAGATTTCGGCTGGGGCGTCGTTGACGGTGACGGACACGTTCGGGTGCACCGACGTGCCGCTTTCGATGCTGTGCTGGTCTGAGATGTGACCCCATTCCTTCGGTGTCTCGTCGCCGGCGTTGAAATAGAAGAAGCAGTCGCAGTCGCCGGCGCCAAAGCCGTCGCTGTCGTCGATCATCTGGATCTCGGCGAAGGTCACGACCACGCGGCGCGTCAGCGTCTTGAAGCTACCGGTCTTGAACTGCTCCTTGCCGTTCGTGTCATGGGCCCGCACGACGTAGTGAAAGGTCGTGTTCGCGTCCGGGTTCGCCAGCTGCGGCGTCCACTTCTTGGTTGGCAGAATCGTCGCGGTGGACGACGCCACGTCGGACGGATTGCTCCACTTACCGTCGGTGTTCGGCTTCGTGGTGCTCGCCTCGAGCGTGATGATCGCGGTCTCACTGGTCTCGATCGTGAACTGCGCCCAGCCGCCGTGCGGCACCACGTCCGCCGTCGTAATGCACTGCACCGCACAGCCGAAGTCGAACTTGGGCGGCGGCGGCCGTTTGGTGGTGATCACCAGCGGCGCACCGAGCGGCTGATTGGTCACTGCCGCGATGAGCTGGGCGGTGTAGGTCTTGCCTTCGGTGACCGTCAACGGCACAACGCCCGTCCCCGGAGGTGAACCCACAAGCTGCTCGACCACCGGCGTGGGCGTCCCGCCCTCCGTGACGGTCAAGGTCGCCAGCGACAGGGGCGTCAACGACCACGTCAGATCGATGGTCTTCGTGGTGTCGGCCCAGCCGATGACCACCGGGTTCTCGCTGGCCAGCACCTCCGGCGGCGCGGCCTGAGCTACCGGACCAGTAAGCGGCGCTAGCAGCAGGCCCAGGGCCAACGTCAGAAGGATGAGCATGCGTCGGGCCGTGCTGCCCGTTGGTTGCCATTTTCGAACGTCGTACCGCGTGGTCTTCATGATGTGCCGCTTCCCGTTGCCGCAGCCCGGTGGACCGCTCTCGGGGGTAGGAGCCACCAGCCGACCCCGCTCGCACACTTTTTGCAGACTGGTCACACGGTTCAAGGCGACGAGGTCGTCCGCAACTGCGGGGCACCGACGAGATGTTTACCGCTCGGCTTTGATGGTTAGATGGTCTTATCGGATTGATTCCGGGAATTGGAGTGGCACGCCCATGACGCTGATCAAGACCTTCCTCGCCGCCGTCGCAGTCGCAGGCGGACTCACTGCTGGGGTGATGGGTGCCGGAATCGCGAACGCCGAACCGCCCGGGTACCCGGTTGGCGATCCGCCGCCGCCAGGCGCACCGGCGAAGCCTCCGCAGCCCCGCTGGTCACCCGATACGCCGGTGGTCTGGCAGCAGCTGGGGTATCGCTGGGGAGTCTGGATCAATGGAAGTTTCCTCCCGCTCTACTGATCCCACGCCGCTGGACGTGGGGTGCCCCGACCCTCGACGGGATCGAGGCCACCGAGAACTGATGCGGCGCTTAGTTCTTCGGGTGGTTGCCGGGCAGATTGCCGGGAGCAGGTCCCGCGGGCGTCTGGGTCGTGATCGGCGTACCTTCCGCCGTTTGCGAGGGTAGGCCCCACGAGCGCCCGCGTAGCCCGAGGTTCGGAAGCGTAGTTCGCCCTGCTGTGAGCGGCAATAGGCCGAAGGCTGCGTTGCCAGGCTCAAAGTGGTTGGCTCGCAGCGGCTTCTGGGCATCGGCTCTGTAGCGCCCATTGTTGCAGGTCAAGGCTTGTGCTGTACGTTGCGAATTCAGCATTGGACGCCGTCCGATCGCTGTATCTTTCAGCGCATGAAGCGCGCCCTTGTTGTGGGAATCGACGAATACGACAGCCACGAATTTCCGACGCTGGCAGGGTGCGTCCGCGACGCCGAGGCGATCCTTCCGCTACTGCAGGAGCACGAGCAGAACCGCGAAACGAACTTCGATTGTCGAAGCCTCGGCACGTCGGATGGGCAACCAAGTGTCACCAGGGACGAGTTCACGCTCGCGCTCGAGCAACTCTTTCGAGAAGAAGCCGACATGGCTGTGCTCTTCTTCGCGGGGCACGGCGTGCCAAAGGCGGATGCGCTCAATCTGGTGACCTCTGACGGGACACCGGTGAGCCCGGGAGTTTCGTTCTCGGCGATCCTGGACATGATCAAGCAGTCTCCGGTCGACGAGATCATCATCCTGCTGGACTGTTGTTTCTCCGGTGGGGCCGCAAGAATCCCAGCAATCTCGAATGATCTCGCCCTCGTAAAGAACGGGCTATCCATCTTGACTGCGAGTAGGGCTGGCCAATCCGCGATGGAGACGGAGGGCCGCGGACAGTTCTCAGTGTTGTTGGAAAGCGGGCTGTTGGGCGGAGCCGCCGACGTGCTCGGTGAGGTGTCCGTCGCAGGGCTCTACTCGTACGTGTCGGAGTCATTCGGCGCCTGGGATCAACGTCCCACGTTCTTGGCGAACGTCGAGCAGCTCCAGGCAATCCGCAAGTGCGCTCCGTCAGTCGACCCCCTGATCCTCAGGGATCTCCCCGAATGGTTTCCAGATCCATCACAGCCTCACGCACTCGACCCAAGTTACGAGAAGACCACCCCGCTTCCGATTGAGGCCGACGCGATCGAGCTCTACCAACGGAATCGGACGATCTTCAGTCGGATGCAGAAATGCGCCGCCGCGAAGCTGATCGTTCCGGTGGGTGCGGACCACATGTATTTCGCCGCGATGGAGCGCAAGGCGTGCAAACTCACGCATCTGGGCGCCCACTATTGGGAGCTCGCGAAGAAGCGTCAGCTGTGACGACCCGGATCGGGATCACCGGTCACCAGGCCCTGCCTGCGAGTGCCGTCCCGACCATCGAGTCGGTCTTCCGATCGATACTCGACGCCGAGGCGACGGGTACCGTGATCAGTTGCCTCGCTGCGGGTGCCGACCAGCTGCTGGCGACCCTCGCGGTTGCCCACGGCTTCGGCCTCGAAGCGGTGGTGCCCTGTCGCGACTACGAAAGCTCGTTCGCCCCTGAGCAACTGCCGTCCTACCGCACGCTGCTCGATACCGCCGAGTCCGTCCTGACACTCGGATTTCCGGAACCATCCGAGGACGCGTATCTGGCGGCGGGGCAGGAGATCGTCGAACGCTGCGACGTGCTCGCCGCCGTTTGGGATGGGCTGCCCGCGAAGGGCAAGGGAGGCACAGGCGACGTCGTCGAGTTCGCACGTGCATGCGGGCGCCCGGTTCGGGTCATCTGGCCGGCGGGCGTCTCGCGCGACTGAGCCTGGGGGGGCTGGATGGACGTACGCCGCTGGTTGTGGACCAAGCGCCAGGCGCTTCGCCGACGCGAGCGGGACTACGCCGGTTTCTTCTCGTACAAGGACATGAACGACGGCGACCTGACCAAGGCGCTTCAGACTGAGCTGCTGCATCGCGGCACCCCAATGCTCGGCATCATGCGGCGACGGCTCTGCATCTTCCTGGACCGTCCCAATCTGACCGGACCCGCGCTCTGGAGGAAACTCGCCGGTGCTATCGACAATTCGCGATGGCTGGTGGTCTTCGCCTGTCCCGAGGCCGCCGCTTCGGAATGGGTCTGCGACGAGATCACCCACTTCCTGGAACGCAAGGGCGACGACCGCAAGAAGATTCAGCTCGTCCTGACTGCGGGAGAGATCACCTGGGACAAGAAGGCTCGCGACTTCGACGCCGCGACGACGACCGCAGTACCTCGCCCGCTCTACGGCACGTTCGACGAGTTCCCACGATTCATCGACATGCGATGGACACGTGGGCAACGCGTGTTCTCGATGCGCGACGACACATATCGCGAACAAGTGACGGATCTCGCGCGGACGCTGAACGAACTCGACGGATTCCAAGAGACGGAAGCCGAGAAGCGACTGTCGCAACGCAGGTTGATGGTCACCGCCGCGGTTGCGCTCGTCGTGGCAGTCGTTGCCGCACTTGCCATTGCACAATCCATCGCAGCCCAACGCGAACGCGACAACGCGTTGAGTAGGCGCTTGTTGTCCGAGGCCAGGGCGGAGATGGCGTTCGACAGCACCGGCGATGACGTCGACGCCATCCAAAAGTTGCTGCTCTCGATGAAGTTCGGGAAGGACGAACACGACGACGGCGTGCTGCTGAATGCGCTCGCCGACCGACAGACCACCGTGAAGATCATCGAGACGCCGGACGTGGTGAACGGTGTCGCCGTCAACGATGACGGCACGCGGATCGCCTCAGCGGGAGCGGATTCCATCGCGCGGATCTGGAACGCGGCGGACGGCACCGAGATCGGGTCGCTGTCGGGTCACGAAGGTGAGGTGCTCAGCATTGCCTACAGCCCCGACGGGAAGACCATCGCTACGGGCGGGAAGGACAAGACCGTCCGACTGTGGGACGCGATGACGGGAGCCCCGCAGGGTTCCGTGATGCAAGCCGACGGACCGGTCAAGTCGCTGGCGTTCCGTCGTGACGGCCGACTGTTGGCAAGCGCCGGGTCGACCGCAACGGTCCAGCTTTGGGACGTGGCAGATCACCGTCCGGCGCCGCCCGAGCTCCATGTTGAGCGCGACGGCGTCACCACCGTCACCTTCGACACTGCGGGACGGGTGATCACCGGCGGACGGGGCGGCAGGATCAGGGTGTGGAACCCGGCCGAGGGTGCCGAGGTGACACCGAAGGTGATGGGTCAAGGCATCCACGGCGAACCCGTTGGCGCCGTGGCGGCCAGCCCCGTCGATCCGCGCCTCGTCGCGGCCGGCAGCGCCAATGGCATTCTGCGGCTGTGGAACACGGAAACCGGTGCATTCAACGTTGAGCCCCTCAAGCCAGGACATGCGGATGTCGTATCGGCGGTCGCGTTCAGCCAAGACGGTAGGCGCATGGTCTCGGGCGGCGGCGATCAGAGCCTGCGGGTGTGGGACGTGGACAAGAGGAGGCTGATCCGCGATCCGCTGGTGGGCCACCGGGGGACGATCACTGGAGTTGCCTACGCGCCCAACGGACTGATCGTTTCGGGCAGCACCGACCGCACGGTGCGGATCTGGAATCCCAACACCGCGCTGCCGATGGTCGCTGGCCAGAGGTACGTCGTCAGCGTCGCATACAGTGCCGACGGCAGCCGGATCGCGACGACGGGCGACGACGGGACGCTACGGATCTGGGACGGCCGGCCACCGCACCACCCGGCCACGGATCAACCCGTGCAGATATCCAGCGACGTAGTGAGTTCCGCTGCCTTCAGCCCCAGCGGCGACCAAGTCATCACCGGGAGCTTCGACGGCACGGTGCAACTGTGGCAGGTCGACACGCGCACACCTCAGGGGTTGGTGCTGGGTCGTCACACCGACAAGAAGATCGTTCGCGACGTCGCGGTGAGCGTCGACGGCCGCATCGCGTCTGGCGGCGACGACGGCAAGGTCTTGATGTGGGATCCCGTGAAGCGGGAGTCGCAAGACCTGGACACGGGCCCTCGACAATGGAGTCCGGTGGAGTGCGTCGACTTCAGCAGGGACGGCAAGCTGCTGGCCTTCGGCAGGGAGAATGGCGTGATCGAGATATGGGCCGTCGAGCGGCCTCGGCGGATCTCAACGCTTGCCGGACACCGCGACATAGTCCGGGACGTCGCATTCAACGACGACGGCACTCGGCTCGCCTCGGCCAGCGTCGACTCGACGGTCAGAATCTGGGACATCGCATCGGAGAAGCAGATCCACGAACTCAGGGGCCATCAAGGCGTCGTATGGAAGGTCGCCTACAGCCCGGACGGCAGCCTGCTCGCCTCGGCCGGCCGCGAGGGAACCATTAGGCTGTGGCGTGCCGACGACGGGACAAGCGTCGGGTTTCCCATTGCCGGCCACAAAGGACCCGTTCGGAGCCTGGCCTTCAGCCCGGAGGGCAGGGAGCTGGCGTCGGTCAGTGACGACATGACGTTGCGTTTCTGGCCGACGGTGCCCAGCGTAGATGCCCTGTGCGCCAAGCTCACCACCAACATGAGTGACGAGGAATGGAAGCGCTCGATCTCATCCGAAGCCGACTACCGCAAGGTCTGCGAGAACTTGCCGATTGCCGAACGCGACTACTCAGCAATGCCTCAACCCTAGGTTTCACCATCGATCACGATGCGGCCGGTGCCTGCGTCACTACCAGACGCGCACCCAGTCGACGAGCATGTCCGCGGGGTAGGTGCCCCCGCTGGGGTCGCCGCCGCCGGAACCGGCCACCGCAAGGTTCAAGATCGGAAACAACGTGTAACCGGGTTCGTTGAAGTGCCAGTCCGGCAGCGAGTTCGCCGCAACGTTGAAGTACGGCTGCGCGCCGTCGGTGTAGTCCTTCCAGAAGCGCATGCCCGCGTTATCCCATTGGACGCGCCAGGTGTGCCAGCCGCTGTCCACCGTGATGCCTTGGCTCACGTGCTCTCCGCCGTTCAACAGTGCGTGGACAGTGGTGCCCGCGGCCCAGTGGCCATTGCCGTACCACTCCATGAGGTCGACTTCGCCGCCGTTGACGGGATTGTTGTTGGCCAGATACCAGGCGGGCCAACAACCGGGAGTGAGGCAGTTCAGTTTGATCCGGGCTTCCCAGGTGGTGCCGATGGGGCCGCGGTACTTGCCGAAGAGCTTGCCGCTGAAGTAGGTGTTGCCGTCCTTGGCGGCACGGATCACGAGATTGGACTTGCCGTCGACGAAGAGGTTTCGCCGATCGTCGCGGTACTGGCCGACGTTCTCGGGTAGCTCCCAGAAGGTCGGGTCCTCCATCGACTCGCGCGCTAGCGCCGGCTCCCATTTGGAGTAATCCGGGGCAGAGCCGGCGGGTCCGTCGAAGTTGTCCTCGAAGAGGTAACGGCCTGGTGGCGGCGCTGTGTTGGCGGCGGGGAGGGGCATCGCGGCTGCCAGGGCGGCGATGCCGACCATGGACATCGCGTGGCGACGGTTCATATCAGGCATCCACCCAGGAAAGCCGGTATGCACGCTGAGCGCAAACAGCTGAGCCGCTAATCCCCAACAACGCTTGGGTCGGGCACATGGGTGCGCTGTGCCCATTGAAAGATCTGCCAGGCGGCGACGTCGTCGAACTCGTCGTGGACGCGCCGCGCCATCTCAGCGCTGATCGGTTGTGCACCAGGCGCTTTCACCTGAACCTCGGCACAGCGCTCCATCAACAGGAAGTAGCCGACTGCCGAATCGATGGTAGCGCCGACCGTCAGCAACCCATGGTTGCGCAGGATCGCCGCGCGGGCACCTCCCATGGCCGCCGCGATGCGTTTGCCGCCGTCGGTCGATCCGATGTTGACTTCCTCGTCGTCGAAGATCTCGTGGTCATCGAAGAACGCGCACGACTCCTGTGAGATCGGCTCGAGCCTGGTGACGGTCGCCGAGAACGGGGTTCCATACGGTGTGTGGCAGTGTGCCGCTGCGACGATGTCGGGTCGTGCCTCGTGCACGGGGGCGTGGATGTAATACGCCGCGATGTTGATGTGGCCGCCGCCCTCCACGGTGCCGTCCGGACGGACCAGTACGAGGTCGTCGGTGGTCATGTACCGGAAGGGCACGCCGTAACGTCCCAGCCAGAAACAGTCCGGCCGTTCCGGGTCGCGGGCGGAGATGTGACCGTCGCCGAGCGAGCCCCAGCCCATTGCACCGAGCACCCGGTATGCCAGGGCAAGTTGGCGGTTGCGGTGAGCGCGCAGCGCGAGCGGATCAGCCAGCTCGGGCTCGTAGGCCGCCGGGTCGAGGAAGGGACGATCCGTCGCCGCGTCGACCATCGATCGGCACCCCTTTCGGCTCACACCAGTCGGCATTCTGATCGCCGAAGTTTACCTCCGCGGTACCGCGGCCGCGCGCCCGTGTTGGTGAGCTAGTGATCGCTCGTCATGAGTCCGAAACTCCTCTAGCGGCTGCTCGATTCGATACCGTCGCCCAATGAGCGATGAGGCGACGCCATCCAGCCCGACCGGTCCGACACGCGCTCCGACGAGCACCCGGCGGGCGGTGCTCAACACCATGCGGGGCTCGGCGGGAAACCTGGTCGAGTGGTACGACGTCTACGTCTACACCGTCTTCGCCTCGTACTTCGAGGCGCAGTTCTTCGACAAGAACGACACCAACTCAACGGTGTACATCTACGCGATCTTCGCGGTCACCTTCGTGATGCGACCGGTGGGATCGTGGTTCTTCGGCAGGTTCGCCGACCGTCGCGGGCGCAAGGCCTCCCTGATGCTCAGCATCACCGTCATGTCCGCCTGCTCCTTCCTCGTGGCGGTCATGCCCACCCGCGAGATCATCGGCTGGTGGGCGGCAGTGATCCTGGTCCTCGCCCGGCTCGTGCAAGGGTTCGCCACCGGTGGTGAGTACGGGACGTCAGCGACGTACATGTCCGAAGCGGCCACCGCGAATCGGCGCGGATTCTTGTCTTCGTTCCAATACGTCACCCTCATCGGCGGTCACGTTCTCGCGCAGTTCACGCTCCTCATCGCGCACTACTTCCTGGACGATGACGACCTCAAGGCCTGGGGATGGCGGATCGGCTTCTTCATCGGTGGTATCGCCGCCCTCGTGGTGTTGTGGATTCGCCGCTCGATGGACGAGTCGCTCAGTGAATCGCACTTGGAGGCCATCCGCGAGGGCAAGGACCGGGACGCGGGGTCCTTGAAGACGTTGTTCACCACGCACTGGCGGCCCCTGCTGCTCGTCTTCCTCATCACGGCGGGCGGCACGATCGCGTTCTACACCTACAGCGTCAATGCGCCGGCAATTGTCAAGTCCACCTTCGGGACTGACCGTGCGCTGACCGCAACGTGGGTCAACCTGCTTGGCCTGATCTTCCTGATGTTGCTGCAGCCGGTTGGCGGCATGATCAGCGACCGGATCGGGCGCAAGCCGTTGCTGATCTTCTTCGGTGTCGGTGGCGTCATCTACACCTATGTCCTTCTCACGTTCCTGCCGAAGACGACGTCAGCGGTGATGGCGTTCGCACTGCTGGCCGTCGGGTACATCATCATCACCGGCTATACGTCGGTCAACGCGATCGTGAAGGCCGAGCTGTTCCCTGCCGAAATCCGCGCTCTCGGTGTGGGTTTGGGCTACGCGCTAGCGAACTCCGTGTTCGGGGGTACGGCGCCGCTGCTTTACCAGGCGTCCAAGCCCGACCACATCACCTTGTTCATCTTCTACGTCACGGTGGTGATCGCCGTGAGCCTGCTGGTCTACATCTTCGGGCTGAAGAACAAGGGGGAGACGGTGCTCGACCGCGAGCAGGGCAGCGCCTGGGCGGTGCCTGCTCCTTCTCGATAACCGTGGATCACCGAGGTTTGGGTCCGACGTCCTTCACGAAGAAGACCCGTTCGAATCCATCCTGCGATCGGCGAGCCACCTCGACGTAGCCCATGCGCGGATAGAACGCGAGGTTCTCGGTCATCGCAGCGTTGGTGTAGAGCCGTGTCTGAGGGAGGCAGCGTTCCTGGGCCAGTTGCTCCGCGTAGCCCAGTAGGAGTTGGCCGTAGCCGCACCCCTGCGCCGCCGGACTGATGGCCACGTTCTCGATCAACAGATGATCGGATTGGACGATCACGACGATGAGCCCCACCAGCTCGGCACCGTCAATGAGGACCCAGGCCTGGTCGGTGGCCGCGACGACGGTTCGGTAGTCGACCGTCATCGGTGCGGGCTTTCGGCCGATACGCGAAACGTACGGCGCATACGCGGCTTTCACGACGTCCTCAATGTCGGCGACATCGGCGACCGTCGCTGGGCGGATCAACGGCCGGCCAGTCATCAGCCGATGTTAGATGCTTAGTCCAGGCGGCCCGCGTCGACCACCCGGATGACCGCCGCGCCCTCCTCGTCGGAGGCCTCCAGATCCACCTCGACGTCAAAGCCCCAATCATGATCGCCAGCAGGGTCATCCAGGATCTGCCGCACCCGCCATATGCCGGGCTGTCGGTCGATGATCAGCCGTGCCGGGCCGCGGGCGTCCGCGCCCGTCCCGACGTCGTCGTGCTCAGAGAAGTACGCGCGGACGACGTCCTCCCAGCGCTCGGCCGTCCACCCGGAGTCGGCGTCCAACTCGCCGAGGTCGTACCAACGTCGTCGTGCGAACAACTCCACCCGCCGGAACAGCGCGTTGCGCACCATCGCGGTGAACGCGCGCTCGTTCCCGGTCAGCGGGCGCGGGCGAGCCGGTACCGCCACGGGCGCGTCGAACGGCTGGTCGGGGCTGGTGAGTTGCTCCCACTCGTCGAGCAGACTCGAATCCACTTGGCGGACAAGCTCACCGAGCCACTCGACGATGTCAGTGACGTCCTCGGTCCGCGCACCGGCAGGCACTCCGGACCGCAGCGCCTTGAACGTATCGGAGAGGTAGCGCAGCACCGCGCCCTCGGAGCGCGTCAGCCCGTAGACGCTGACGAACTCTCGGAACGTGAACGCCCGCTCCCACATCTCGCGGACGACGGACTTCGGCGACAGCTGCCCGTCCGCGGCCCACGGGTTGCTCCGCAGGTACACCTCGAAGGCGTGGTCGAGCAATTCGTCGAGCGGCCGCGGATAGGTGACCTCGTCGAGCAGTTCCATCCGCTCGTCGTACTCGATGCCGTCGGCCTTCATCGCGGCGATGGCCTCGCCCCTGGCCTTCTTCAGCTGCGCCGCCAGGATCTGCCGCGGATCCTCCAGCGTCGCCTCGATGACCGAAACGACGTCCAGCGCAAAGGTTTCCGACTCCGGGTCGAGCACGTCGACGGCGGCGAGCGCGAACGTCGACAGCGGCTGGTTGAGGGCGAAGTCGGGCGGCAGGTCGACGGTGAGTCGATACCGGCGCCCGTCGGCCCCGGGCTCGTCGAGGTGTTCCAGCACGCCGGCCTGCAGCAGCGAGCGCGCGATGCCGACGGCCTCGAGGATGTGCCGGAGCTGCCGCTTGCGCGGTTCGTGGTTGTCTGTGAGCAGCCGACGCATCGCGGCGAACGGGTCACCGGGGCGGTCGACGACGTCGAGGATCATCGCCGTCGACACCCGCATGTTGCTTGTCAGGGGCTCGGGAGTCGCCTCGACCAACCGAGTCATCGTCGACTCGCTCCACGGCACCATGCCCTCGGGTACCTTGCGCCGCACCAGCTTTCGGCGCTTCTTGGGGTCGTCGGCGACCTTGGCGAATTGCTTGAGGTTCTCCACCTCGTGTTCGGGTGCCTGCACGACGACGGTGCCCGCGGTGTCATAGCCGGCCCGCCCGGCCCGCCCGGCGATCTGATGGAACTCGCGGGCGTTGAGCAGCCGGGTGCGCACGCCGTCGTACTTCGACAGTGCCGAGAAGACGACGGTTCGGATCGGGACGTTGATGCCGACGCCCAGGGTGTCGGTGCCGCAGATGACCTTGAGCAGGCCGGCCTGGGCCAGCTGTTCCACCAGCCGCCGGTACTTGGGCAGCATGCCAGCGTGGTGAACACCGATCCCATGCCGGACCAGCCGCGACAGCGTCGAACCAAACGCCGTCGAAAAGCGGAACCCGCCAATCAGTTCGGCGATCGCCGCCTTCTCCTCCTTGGTGCTCACGTTCACGCTCATCAGCGCCTGCGCGCGCTCCAGTGCCGAGGCCTGTGTGAAGTGGACGACGTACGCCGGGGCCTGCTTCGTCTCGAGCAGATCGCCGATCGTCTCGTGCATCGGCGTCGTCGCGTACGAGAAGTACAGCGGAACCGGACGCTCGGCGTTGGCGACCAGCGCGGTGGGGCGGCCTGTGCGGCGGGTCAGGTCGCCGCGTAGGAACGCCACGTCGCCAAGCGTGGCCGACATCAAAAGGAACTGGGCCTTCGGCAACTCCAACAGTGGCACCTGCCAGGCCCAGCCGCGGTCGGGATCGCCGTAGAAGTGGAACTCGTCCATGACGACCAGGCCGATGTCAGCCTCTGCGCCTTCGCGCAGCGCGATGTTGGCCAGTACCTCCGCGGTGCATGTGATGATCGGCGCGCCGGCGTTGACGGCTGCGTCGCCGGTGAGCATGCCGACGTTGGCCGCGCCGAACACGTCGCACAGCGCGAAGAACTTCTCGCTGACCAGCGCCTTGATGGGTGCCGTGTAGTAGCTGCGCCGGCCTGCCGCCAGCGCCGCGTACAACGCGCCGGTGGCCACCAACGACTTGCCGGAGCCGGTCGGCGTGGCCAGCACGACGTTCGCGCCGCTGACCAGTTCGATCAGCGCCTCCTCCTGCGCCGGGTACAGCACCGTGCCGCTCGCCTCGGCCCAGGCTGCGAAGGAGCTGTACAGCTCGTCGGGGTCGGCGCCCGCGCGCAGTGCGGACAAGTCGCTCGGATCGTCGAGCAGGGGCGGGGCAGTGGTGGACATCGTGAGGACCAGCCTGCCTCACGCGTCCGAGGGCGTCCTTGTCAGTGGTCGTTCGTCACGCGAATCGATCGACGTCACGCCGCCGGTGCGTTTGTCGGTGGTAGTGGCAGGCCGGTGGGTCCAGGCGGGATGACGGGTCCCGCCGGCGGCAGATGGGCCCCCCACTCGCCGGGGTCGACCGCAGAGGGTGCGGTGGGACCGGAGGGCGCGGCGAGCAGGGGTCCCGTCGGCTGCTGTGACGGCAGCGCCGTGGCCGAGGGTTGCGCCCGTGCGTCCGCGGCCCAGCTGGCCTGGAGCTGGCTCGCGGCGAAGGCCACTCCCTGGTCGACCATTCCCGTCTCCGTGTACTCGTTGTGGGCCGAAAAGCTCGTGCCGTGAGGATCGCAAACCAGGTCGTTGTCCACGCACAGGTCGATCGCCCTGCCGACGTACTGCGGACCGATGGCGATCGGTGGGTCGTTGATTGCGTGCATGAAGCGTGTCGACGGCTTCCCGAATAGGACGACCGCTGAGACGTGGTCGGCCACATCGGCCGGCATGGGCGCGGGGACGTCGGATGGAGCAACTCCGTCGGGCACGGTATTGGCGGTCACGAAGCCCATGACCGCCGCGCCTTGGGAGAATCCGCCGAGGACCATCTTGGTGGTAGGACAGTTCACCGCCGTGGCGAGGATGTGCGTGCGTGCATCGGCGATACCGTCGACGGCGGTGCGGAACTCAGTGGTGGCGGGGTAGTCCACCGCGTACACACCGAGGGACTTGGCGCCGATCTGACCGCG
The DNA here is from genome assembly GCF_033804605.1 of Mycobacterium sp. RTGN6. Lineage (NCBI taxonomy): Bacteria > Bacillati > Actinomycetota > Actinomycetes > Mycobacteriales > Mycobacteriaceae > Mycobacterium > Mycobacterium sp. RTGN6. The sequence continues at coordinate 289,143 of NZ_JAPZKZ010000002.1, read as the reverse complement.
CAACGCGTCGACTAGGGCTTGTCCTGTCGGGCCGACACCTGGGGCTTCCGTGGTCCCGCGCGCGAATACCACCTCGGCATCGGGACACGGCGCTGCGTACGCGAACGGCGTTGGTGCACTTGGTATCGCCCAGGCCGCAGCTGCGGCGGCGGCGATCAAGCCGACAATGGGGCGTAGCCTCACCCACCCATGCTGACACATGACGGGGGCGAGCGCGCGCTGCCACCCGGCGGCCGTCGGGGCGCCCGTCCATGCGAAAGCACCTGCTGCGCAACGTCGAAACTTTGCTCAGCGAAGGAGGCGCGCCGCTATGTCGGTGAGTCCGGCCAGGGCTTGCGGCAACTCGCCATGGTGCAAGACCCCGAGCCGTTGGGTGGCGCGGGTCAGCGCGACGTACAGGTCGGCCGCACCGCGCGGGCCGTCGGCGAGAATCCGTTCCGGCTCCACCACCAGGACGGCGTCGAACTCGAGGCCCTTGGTCTCCGACGGTGCCACCGCGCCCGGCACTCCGGGTGGTCCAATCACCACGCAGGTGCCTTCGCGCGCGGCTTCGTCCTGCACGAATTCGGCTATGGCCGAGCTCAATTCAGGTTCGGCGAGCTGGCGGGACCACGGTTGGACGCCGCAGGCACGAACCGACTCCGGTGGTTTCACTCCTGGTGCGAAATCGGCGAGCAGCGCAGCGGCGACGGTCATGATCTCCGCCGGCGTGCGGTAGTTCACCGACAGCGAGCGGTACACCCAGCGGCCCGGCACGTACGGCTCCAGCATCGCGTCCCACGACGTCGCGCCGGCCGCGGACCGGCGCTGGACGAGGTCGCCGACCACCGTGAAGGACCGGCGAGGGCAGCGCCGCATCAGCACCCGCCAGTCCATTTCGGAAAGTTCCTGAGCCTCGTCGATCACGACGTGCCGGTAGGTCCAATCCCGGTCCGCGGCGGCCCGCTCGACGAGTTCGCGGTTGTCGCGCTCGGAGAAGCGCTCGGCCAGATCCTCGGCGTCGATCAGGTCCTGGGCGAGCAGGTGGTCCTCGTCGTCCATCAGATCCTCGCGGTCGATCATGACGTCCAGCACCCCGGCGGCGTATCTGGCCTCGGCCTCCCGCTGCTTCTCGGCGGCGTGGTCGGTGGCCTTGTCGCGGCCGAGCAGGTCCACCAGTTCGTCGAGCAGCGGCACGTCCGACACCGTCCAGGCGTCGCCGACGGAGCGCCACAGAGCCTGGTCGGCACCCGCGGCGTCCAGTCGTTCGTGCGACTCGTACAACGCCGCCAACAGTGCGTCCGGGGTGAGCACCGGCCAGAGTTCGTCGAGCGCGGCGGCGAACTGGCCGTGGTCGTCGACCTCCTCGATCAGGCTGGCGCGCAGTTCCGCCCATGCCGCCTTGTCGTCCCGGGTCAGCCAGCCTCGTCCGATGCGGGCGATCGCCCGCTCCGTGATCACGTACGTGACGATCTCGCGGAACACCGCACGGGCTTCGTTGTGCGGCAGGCCGCTCTCGCGGGCCTCCTTTCTGGCCCACTCCGCGGTCTCGGCGTCGATCCGCACCGTGACGTCACCCAATTCGATGGGGAGCGGTTCGACCGGCAGTCGCTGCCTGTCGGCGACCGCTGCGGCTAGCACGTCGAGGATCTTCAGCGACCCCTTGAGCCGAGCGGCCTCCGAGGTGTCCGCGGCGGCGACGGTCAGGTCTGGCACGAGGTCGCCAATGGTCATGAACACCACGTCGGATTCACCGAGCGACGGCAACACGCGACCGATGTGGTTCAGGAACGTCGAGTTCGGCCCGACCACGAGCACGCCATGGCGTTCCATCTGCTCGCGTTGCGTGTAGAGCAGGTAGGCCACGCGGTGCAGCGCCACCACGGTCTTGCCGGTGCCCGGGCCGCCCTCGATCACCAGCACCCCCGGATGGTCGAGCCGGATGATCTGATCCTGTTCCGCCTGGATCGTCGCGACGATGTCGCGCATTCCGTCACCGCGGGGCGCGTTCACGGCCGCAAGTAGTGCGGCGTCCCCTTCGTCTTCGCCGGTGGGACGACCGAGGACCTCGTCGGTGAAGTCCTTCACCTGACGCCCGAGGGTGTGGAACTGGCGGCGCCGACGCATGTTCTCCGGATTGGCGGCGGTGGCAACGTAGAACGGACGCGCAGCGGGCGCCCGCCAATCGAGCAGCAGCGTCTCGTACCCGTCGTCCTCGTCGAGCAGGCCGATCCGGCCGATGTACGACGCCTCGCCCGAGACGGCATCCAGCCGGCCGAAGCACAATCCGTCGTCCGCGACGTCGAGCCGCTTCATCTGGTTGGCGACTGCCCGCACCTCGACGTCCCGATCGACGAGCTCTCCGCCGTCACCGCGCAACGCCGCGGCGTACCGACCCTTCGCACGTGCGCGCTCGGCGTCGAGTCGCGTGTAGAGCCCGGCCACATGGCCCCGCTCGGCGTTCAATGCCTCTTCGTGCTCTTGCGTCGACACGGACCCTCGCTCTCTTCCTCCCGATGATCCCTGGTGTTTCACGCTGACGACACTTGCGTGATGCTGCCCACTACGACGGTGCCTATGGTCGAGCGGTGACGATCACGTACGACGAGGCATTGCGCGAACGGTTCCGGACGCATCTGGCGGCTCACGACCGCCGCGTCGTGAACGACCCGGCCAAGCGGCACGCGGCCGTCGCCATCGTGCTCGTCGACTCCGAACTCGGTGAGGACAGGATCGATCCGGCGCCGGTGGACGATTGGATCGACGGGCGGCCGATGGAGGCCGGTCTGGACGGCCGCATGGTCGACGTCTCCGGCGGTGCGGCCTTCCTGCTGTGCCGCAGAGCGTCGCGGCTGCGGGCGCATGCCGCGCAGTGGGCACTGCCCGGCGGTCGGCTGGACCCGGGCGAGACCGCGATCGACGCCGCGCTTCGGGAACTCGACGAAGAACTCGGCGTCGGGCTGCCCGACTCGACCGTCTTGGGACTACTCGACGACTACCCGACGCGGTCCGGATACGTCATCACCCCGATCGTGATCTGGGGCGGTGGACGGCTCGAGCTCCGCCCCGCGGCCGACGAGGTCGTGGCGGCCTATCGGGTGGGACTGCACCAACTGCAACGCGACGATTCGCCACGGTTCATCGCCATTCCGGAGAGCCCGCGTCCTGTCGTGCAGATGCCGTTGGGAAACGACCTCATCCACGCGCCGACGGGTGCCGTGTTGCTGCAATTACGGTGGCTGTGTCTCGAAGGCCGCCACGATGCGGTCGACGAGCTCGAGCAACCGGTGTTCGCCTGGAAGTAGGCCGCCCACCTGGTCAAACACCGTCGGTTGAGTCACACCTGTAACGCAGAACCGTCCTGACAACGACAAACCTCAGGACGCGGCACTGCTACCGAACAGGCTTTGCCGCTGGGTTGGAGGGAAATCGTCGTGATACGTCGTCTTGGATTAGCCGTTCTGGTAGCTGGCATGGCGCTGGGCGGACTGGCCACCGGCACCGCCGCGGCCACGCCCGGCTGCGCCGACTTTCATTGGATCGGCGCCGCCGGATCGGGTCAGCGCGACGGCGCAGGCCTGAACGCCAACGGCGGCATGGGTGGTGTGGTCTTCCAGTCGTACCTGCAACTGCGCGACGAGCTGGCCGCAAGCGGCCACACGATCACCGCCGAAGCCGTGCAATATCCCGCGGCGCCGGTCCCCTTGGAGGGTGGCCTTGGCGGCTGGATGGGCTTCATGGACAGCGTCGAGGACGGTACCGACGCGACGGCCGAGCAGTTCGAGGCATTCACCGAGCGGTGCCCCACCACCAAGGTGGTGCTCGCCGGCTACTCGCAGGGCGCCATGGTGATCCACCGCAACCTCGAGGACCTCGCCGACGACCCGCACGTGGCCGCGGCGCTGCTGATCGCCGACGGCGACCGACTGCCCGCCGACACCACCATCAACCTCGGTTCGACCGCCATCGTGCCCAGCGTCGGCAAGGGCGTCGCGCAGGAGCACTCGTTCCTGGCATCGGCTCCCACCTCGACGCTGCCGCCGGAGATCGGCGCGCGCACCGTCAGCGTCTGCGACGTGGGCGACCCGGTCTGCGACTCCAACCCCGACGCCGACACCGACGCAATGTCGCCCGCCGCCCTCGCGATCCACACCTCGTACGCGCCCGCGGCGAGCGGTGCCCACGCCTGGGGCACACCGCTCTACCAACTGGTGATGAGCGCCAGCCTGGCGCCGACGCTGACGCCGACGTCGACGCCGACGACCGAGCTGGCCGCGCACGGCGGCTGACCCTCCTGCCCGCCCTCGTTGGCGAAAGCGGAAACTAGGGATGCGGGCGCCTGCCCAGGTTCCGAACCGCTGATGTCAGGAGAGAGTCGATGCCAATCACCGTGCTGCTCGAGTTGAGGTTCAAGGCCGAATCACTCTCGGAGGCAACCGAAGTGTTCCGCCGCGAACTGGTCAAGACGCGCGCCTTCGACGGAAACCTGGCCATCGACGTGCTCGTCGACTCGCTCGACGAGACGCACTGGATCATCTACGAGCTCTGGGAGTCCGTCGAACACGACGACGCCTACCGTGCATTCCGCGCCGGCGACGGCAAGATCACCGAACTGCCTCCACTGTTGGCCGCGCCGCCGGTGAAGACGAGGTACAACACCTCAGACGTGTGAGATCACGGCGCGTAGTCCGGTCAGTCGGCGACGTCGAACATGGCGATCACCTTGTCCGGTGTGACCCGCACGAGCAGCTCGCCCGGCACGCCGTTGCGCTTTCCAAACTGCTCGGCACGGTCGTCGCCCACGTATCGCGCAGCGATCCGGGTGGCGGTCCGTAGGAGTTCGTCGGGGTCGACGGCGCTGATCGATGCGGTCCCTTGAACTTGGACGAATGAGTACGGCGGACGGTCATCGTCGACGACGAGCACGACGCGCGGGTCGCGACGCAGTGCGCGTCCCTTCGCGGTGTCGCTTCCGGTGTTGAAGACCAGTTGCCCGTCCTCGACGACGAACCAGATGGGCGCGACGAGAGGCCGGCCATCCGCGGCGACGTAGCCGAGCTTGCCGGTGCGGGTGCCTTCGGACAGGAACGTGATGACGTCGTCGGTCAATTCTGCGGATCCCATCGGACCATCATGCAGAGCTGTCGACGTCATCGACGTGAAAGCCCCGCAGGATTGTCTTCAAATGGCGACGCCACAGGTTCTGACCCCGAAGGACCGGGTCCAGGCGCTCGCTGTGGATGACGCCGCGCAACGCCCACACCGCCGCGGAGATGTCGGCTGGCGTCACGTCGGCACGGACCGCGCCGGACCGCTGGGCACGCGCGAGCAGTGCGGCCGAACGCCCGCGGAGTTCTTCGACGAGGGGTTCTGGTGCGAGTTCACCCCAGACCGGAGCGGATAGGCCCGACTTCTCGGCAAGCTCGACGGCGACCGTGCTCAAGAACACGTCTAGGCACTTCTGCGCCGGCGCCCGTGCGGCGTCTTCGGCGCGGTCGATCAGCCGTTGGAAGAACCCGCTGAGGACCTCTTGGACGAGTGCGTCCTTGTTGGCGAACCGGCGGTACAACGTCGCCGGTCCGACGTCGGCGGCCTTCGCGACGTCGTCCAGAGTGGCGGCCGGACCGCGGGCGGCGAAGACCTCTTCGGCGGCCTCGACGAGCCGCTCGCGGTTGATGGCGGCGTCTCGACGCACCGTGTTGCCCTCCCATCCGTGTGTCCGGCTGGAAATAAATGGCCCGCAGCCACGTTCATACTATCTGAGAGTTTAACTATCAGTTAGCCTGGAGGTGCTCGATCATGTCGGACAACGGACGTGCGGACGTCACCGGATCCGCGCGGGTGCGGATCGGGCATTCGGATCTGACGGTGCGCCCCATCGGACTGGGCTGCATGGGAATGTCGCAGTTCTACGGTCCTGCCGATGACCGCGCCTCCATCGCGACGATCCGGTCGGCGATCGAGCTCGGAGTGGACCTTCTCGACACCTCCGATGTCTACGGTGCAGCGGACATCGCCACGGCGAGCAATGTCCGGGGCTTTGGCCACAACGAGCAGCTGATTGGCGCCGCCATTGAAGGCCGTCGCGAGAACGTGGTGCTGGCAACGAAATTCGGCGCCAAGGTCAACGACACTCGCGACGGGGTCGTGCTTGATGGACGCCCGGAGTACGCGGCCGCGGCGTGCGACGCCAGCCTGCGCCGACTGGGGACCGACGTCATCGACCTGTACTACGTCCACCGGCTGGATCCAAGTGTGCCGATCGAAGACACCGTCGGAGCGATGGCGGAGCTCGTCACTGCCGGGAAGGTCCGCACGCTCGGGCTCAGCGAGGTGGGACCCGACCTGATCCGTCGCGCTCACGCGGTCCATCCCATTACCGCGCTGCAGAGCGAGTACTCGCTCTGGGAGCGCCGTGTCGAGCAGGGCGTCACCGCGACGTGCCGCGAACTGGGAATCACCTTGGTGCCCTTCAGCCCGTTGGGTCGTTCGGCGCTGACCGGTGCACTGAAGCCCGGCGCCACCTTCGATCGGAGCGACTTCCGTGCCTCCAATCCGCGGTTCGCGGCCGAGCACCTCGCCGCCAACCTCGAACCGGTCCAGGCCCTCGTCGAGCTGGCCGCGGCCAAGGGGTGCCGGCCGGGGCAGCTCGCGCTCGCGTGGCTGTTGGCGCAGCCGTTGGACGTCGTGCCGATCCCGGGGACCAAGCGAATCGAGTACGTGGCGGAGAACCTCGCGGCCACCTCGGTGCCGGTGAGCGCCGATGAAGTCGCCTATCTGAGTCACGTCTTCGCGCCAGGACGGATCGTGGGAGACCGCTACAACGCCACGCACGCCAGAACCGTCGCGAAGTGAATCGAACATCCAGCACTGCAAACACATTGGAGGAAGACGTCATGAACAAGGTCTGGTTCGTCACCGGCTCGTCACGGGGGTTCGGCCGCGAACTCGTCCGCGCGGCACTGGACGCCGGCGACGCGGTCGCCGCCACGGCCCGAAACCCCGAGCAACTCGCCGAGCTGGTGAACGCGTATGGCGAGCGCATCCTGCCGCTGACGCTCGACGTCACCGACGCGGCCGCGTCGGCAGCGGCCATCGCGGCCGCGCGGGAGCGCTTCGGCCGGATCGACGTCGTCGTCAACAACGCCGGGTACGCCAACGTTGCGCCGATCGAAACCGTGGAGGACGACGACTTCCGCGCCCAGTTCGAGACGAACTTCTGGGGTGTCTACAACGTCTCGAAGGCCGCAATCCCAGTCCTGCGAGAACAGCAGGGCGGGTTGATCATTCAATTCTCGTCCATGGGTGGCCGGGTGGGTGGATCGGCAGGCATCGCGTCGTACCAAGCCGCGAAGTTCGCCATCGACGGCTTCTCCCGAGTGCTCCAGACTGAAACCGAACCGTTCGGAGTGAAGGTCCTGGTCGTTGAGCCCAGTGGATTCGCCACGGACTGGGCGGGATCGTCGATGGCGCTCGCCGACGTTCCGGACAGCTACGCGGGAACCGTCGGAGCGATGCAGGCGGTGCGCGGCAGCGACGCCATCACCGCGGGGGATCCGGCGCGTGCCGCTGAGATCCTGGTACGCATGTCGCGCCGCACCGACCTCCCGTACCACCTGCCGCTCGGCGTCAACGCGGTCGAGGGCTCGCTTCGACACGACGAACACCTGCTCACCGAAGACCGGAAATGGGCTGCCGTGGGGAGATCCGCCGACTTCGCCGAGCCCTACCCCGTCGACTTTCCGCCCGACGTTGCCGCCTGACCGACTCGCACACCGACCGCCGACATTGGACCGATCAGACCGGTCGCGTTGGTGGTCAGCACGCAAGTGGCGGTTGATCGACCGAGGTGCCTCGCCGAGCGTGCGCCCAGGGCGAAGAATCGAGTCGAATCCCGCCCTGGCGGCACGCTCGGCGTTGCGTCGGTGGCCGCCCAGCACGCCGGGATGAACCCGCGGCAACGCAAGCAGGCCGCTCAGCCCCCGGTGTGCGCACTGGCTACGATTCTGAGAATCGGACCAGCCCTCGAATAGACACGGTGGTGCTCATGGCGAGCCAGAGTCGCGGGGCGGTGCTGCGCGGCAGGCCCACCGAATGCGAGACGCTGCGCAAGCTGGTCACGGATGTCCGTTCGGACGGCAGCCGGGTGCTAGTACTGCGCGGTGAAGCGGGGGTCGGCAAGACCGCGCTACTGGAGTATGTGGCGGAACAGGCCGCGGGATTCCGCGTCGCTCGCGTCAGCGGCGTCGAATCGGACATGGAGCTCGCCTTCGCCGGGCTGCAGCAGTTGAGCGCGCCGTTGATGGATCGCATCGAGGAATTGCCCGAGCCGCAGCGTGAGGCGCTGAACGTGGCCTTCGGCCGCGGGGTCGGCCCGACCCCGGACCGGTTCCTGGTCGGACTGGCCGTGCTGAGCATCATGGCGGCGGCCGCCGCCGACCAACCACTGCTATGCGTCGTCGACGACGCGCAGTGGCTCGACCAGGTGTCGGTGCAGACGCTCGGGTTCGTCGCGCGCCGCCTACTCGCCGAACCGGTGGTCCTGGTCTTCGCGGTGCGAGATCGCCCCGACGTGTTGGCCGGCCTTCCCGAGCTGGTGATCGACGGGCTGTCCGACGCCGACGCTCGTGAGTTGTTGGAATCGGTGATGGTGGGGGGCATCGATCCGCTGGTGCGCGACCGGCTCGTCGCAGAGACCCGCGGCGTCCCGTTGGCCATCCTCGAGGTGCCGCGCAGCGTGTCTGCGACCGAACTCGCGGGTGGGTTCTGGATTTCGGGGAAGCGTTCGTCGACGGCGGCGATCGAGGACGACTTCGTGCGTCGCATCCAGGCCCTTCCGGCGCAGACTCGACGGTTGTTGCTCGTCGCGGCGGCCGAGCCCGTTGGCGACGCGGCGCTGTTCCTCGCAGCGGCCGCACAGCTGGGCATTCCGGTCGACGCACTGGGGCCAGCCGAAGCCGCTGGAGTGATCGAGCTCGGGCCGCGCGTTCGCTTTCACCATCCGTTGATGCGCTCGGCCGCCTACCGCGCGGCGGACCTGACCGAACGCCGGGCGGTCCATCGGGCATTGGCCGAGGCGACGGATCCGCAGTCCGATCCCGACCGCCGGGCCTGGCACGCCGCCAACGCCGCAGCGGGACCCGACGACGGGGTGGCCGCCGACCTGGAAGCGTCGGCGAGCCGAGCTCAAAGCAGGGGTGGCGTGGCGGCGGCAGCGGCGTTCCTCGAGCGCGCGGCCATCCTCACGGCGGACCCGAACCTGCGCGGCTCCAGGGCGATCGCCGCCGCACACGCCAAGCGCGAAGCCGCGGCGCCCGAGGCGGCGTACGAGCTCCTCGCGCTGGCCGAACTGGCGCCGCTGTCCAAGCTTGAGTACGCGCAGGTCGTCCGGATGCGCGCGCAGATGGAGTTCGTCCGCAGCCGCGGAGGCGCGGAGGGTGCACTCCGAACCGGCGAGGCCGCCGCGCAACTGCTCAGTGCCGCACGGGGACTCGACACCCTCGACGACGACGTGGCTCGAGCGACGTATCTCGAGGCGCTCGCTGCAGCCATGTACGCCGGGCGACTCGGCGAGCCAGGCTTACTCGCCGAGATCGCCGCCGCGGCCCGCAAGGCGGTCGCACGGGTGCCTGAATTGCGGCGGTCGATCGACTACCTGTTGAGTGGCATGTCCAGTCGGATCATCGACGGTCCGGGTGCTGGATCCGAGCATCTGCGTTCCGCCCTGGAACTTTGGAACGACCACGCGCAGCGGGGCGATGGCAAGCCCGTGATGTGGCCGTTCCCGATTGCGCAGGAATCCGCCGCCCACGAGCTCTGGGACGACCTCATCTTGGAGCAGATCGCCACCGACATGGTTCGGCGCGCGCGTGACACGGGTGCGCTCGCGGTGATTCCACCTGCGCTCGCCTATCGGGCCGGCGCCCACGTCTACCGGGGCGAATTAGCCACGGCCGCAAGGTTCATCGAAGAGGCCGATGCCATCACGGTATCGACGGGTTACACGCCGGCGAAGTATCACTCGTTGAATCTCGCGGCGTGGCGGGGGATTCCCAACGACGCGGTGAACCTGATCGAGGCAGCCGCGGCGGATGGAGCCGCCAAGGGAGAAGGCCGATTGATCGGCTTGAGCAAGTTCACTGCTGCCGTCCTCTACAACGGGCTCGGTCGGTATGAAGAGGCTTTCGCAGCCGCCCGGGAGTGCTGTGAATACGAGGATCTGGGTTTCCACAGCTGGTGCCTCTTCGAACTCATCGAAGCCGCGGCACACCTCGGGGACCAGGAATCCGCCGGCTCGGCGCTGCCGCGGTTCGAGGAGCGGGCGAGCGCCGCTGGAAACGACTGGGGGTTGGGCATGGTGGCAGGCGCGCGAGCCCTGCTCGCCCCCAACGAGCACGCCGAGGCCTTGTTCGCCGAGGCCATTGAGCGGTTCGAACGCGCACACATCGTGCTGCACTTGGCCCGCGCTCGGCTGTCGTATGGCGAGTGGCTGCGGCGGATGAACCGGCGCGTCGATGCCCGCAAGCAGCTCAGCAGCGCGTACGAGATGTTCACCACGATGGGTGCGCAGGGCTTCGCCGAACGTGCGCGCCGGGAGCTGGCCGCCACCGGTGAGAAGGTACGCAAGAAGACGGTCGGCTCCGGAAACGAGCTGACCGCGCAGGAAGCCCAGATCGCACGGTTGGCCGCCGACGGGCTGACCAACTCCGAGATCGGCGCGCAGCTGTTCATCAGCACCCACACCGTCGAATGGCACCTGCGCAAGGTCTTCGCCAAGCTCGGCATCACCTCACGCAGGCAACTGCGCACTATCGCGTGGGCCAACTAAGGGGCGCTTCATTCGACCAGCTTGCCGTCAGCGCTCACTTCGCGCATGTGAGCCGAAATGTCCTGCGGTATGGCATGAGTGGGCTCGCGAGCGATGCGACCGGGTCCAGACCACACCAGGTTGACCTGCAACCGCTCGTCGAGCTGGGGGTAGTCGGATCGGTTGTGGCAGCCCCGCGTCTCACGGCGTTCCAGCGCCGCTTCGAGTGTGGCGCGCGCTGCGATGACGCTGGCCTTGAGATCGAACGCGTGGGCGAGGTCATAGAACCCCGCGATGTCCGGGTGCACGCCGACGTGGGTGAGCCGCTCCTCGAGCTCCGACAGCTCACGCAGACCGCACAGTAGGCCCGCCTCGTCGCGCACGACGCCTGCGTATTCCGTCATGGCGTTGCGGAGGGCGCGCTGGAGAAATCGGACGTTCTCGGGACCGTCGCGATGCAGTACTCCGTCGACCTCCGCGCGCGCGTCGGAAATTGCTGCACGGGAACGTCGTTGGGCGTCGCGCTGTGCCGAGTAGGCCGCCGCCGCTTGACCGACGAGCTTGCCGTACACCAGCAGTTCGATGAGCGAGTTTCCGCCGAGGCGGTTGGCGCCGTGCAGTCCGCTCGAAGCCTCGCCGATGACGTAAAGCCCCTCGACGTCGGTGCTGTGATCCTCTGGACGAACCCAGACGCCGCCCATCGAGTAGTGCGCTGTGGGAGCGATTTCCATTGGCGTCGTGGTGATGTCGAGCAGCTGCAGGTCCATCAGCGTCTGGTACACGCGCGGCAGTCGGTCCATGATCTGCGTACGCGGCAGATGCGACACATCCAGCCACACGCCTCCTCGGGGGGTGCCCCGACCCTCTTTGATCTCGGTGTACGCGGCGAGCGCGACCCGGTCACGGGTGGACAGTTCCATCCGCTCGGGGTCGTAACGCTTCATGAAGCGCTCGCCGAGATCGTTGCGCAGGATTCCCCCTTCGCCGCGGGCCGCCTCCGATACCAGAGTTCCAGCGGAGTCCTCGGGCTCGATGAGCCCGGACGGATGGAATTGAACGAGCTCGGGATCCCGGATCCGTCCCCCCGCTTCGACTGCCAACCGGAACGCGTCACCGGTGTTCTCGTCGCGACGCGACGACGTGCGTCGCCATATCCGAGTGTGCCCACCGGTCGCGAGAATGACGGCATCCGCGTGAATGGTGTATCGGGTGCCGCTCTGTTGGTCGAAGCCGTACGCACCGAACACGACGTTGTCGTCGACGAGCAATCTGGTGATGTAGGCCGAGTCGAGTATCGGAATGGCGAGCTGCTCCGCCCGCCGGATGAGGGTGCGCTGTAGCTCAAGGCCGGTGTAGTCACCGGCGAATGCGGTGCGACGGAAGGTGTGTGCGCCGAAGAAGCGCTGAGAGATTCGGCCGTCGTCTTCACGCGCGAAGGCCATGCCGTAACGCTCCAGGTCCTTGATCGACGCTGCGGCACCCTCGGTGACCACCCGGACCGTCGCGGGGTCGGCGAGCAGGTAGCTCTCCGTGAGCGTGTCGGCCGCGTGCTGCTGCCACGTGTCGGCGGCGTCCATGGTGGCCAGCGCCGCGTTGATGCCGCCGGCTGCCAAGGTGGTGTGCGCGTCGGTCTTCGGCCGCTTGCCGACGACGAGGACGTCGGTTCCTTGCTCTGCGAGTTCGATCGCTGCCCGTAGCCCGGATCCGCCGGTTCCGATGACGAGTACTGAAGTTGCGAGTTGGTGCTCGGCGTTGGTCATGTCTCACTCCTCGTGTGCCCTGAGGGCCAGAACGGATTGGAGACAACGAACTCATCCCGATGGTCGAACCTTCTTCGAGTGTTTCCGTAGTCGAAGGGTGACTACGAACTTCCAAGGGTTCGCTCGCCGGCCGCGGCGTTGAGGCTGAGTACATGGACGTTTATGAGGCAGTGACGAGTCGACGGGCGGTGCGCCAGTTCACCGACGAACCGGTTTCCGAGGAGGTGCTGAAGCGCGTGCTTTCCGCCGCTGCGTGGGCGCCGTCGGGATCGAATGTGCAGCCGTGGCACATCTACGTGGTGACAGGGGCACCGCTGGCGCAGCTGAAGAAACTCGCCACCGAGCGTGTCGCCGCAGGTGACCGCTGGGACGAGCGGGAGTACGTGATGTATCCGGCCGAAATGAAATCGCCGTACGGCGACCGCCGAGCGGCCTTCGGCGAGGAGCGCTATCGCGCGCTCGGCATAGTGCGTGAGGATTGGGAGGCGCGGATGAGGGCCGCCATCGCGAACTGGGATTGCTTCGGCGCGCCCGCCGCCCTCTTCTGCTACGTCGACCGCGACCTTGGGCTGCCCCAATGGTCCGATCTCGGCATGTACCTACAAACCGTCATGCTGCTGCTTCGGGCCGAAGGGCTGCACAGTTGTCCGCAGATGGCGTGGTCGCAGGTTCGCGAGACCGTCGCGGACGTATTGTCGCCTCCGGAGCACCTGATGCTGTTCTGTGGCATGTCGATCGGCCACGAAGACACCACGGCGCCCTACCACCGCACCGGCCGGGCGCCGCTCGACGAGACCGTCACGTTCGTGGGGGATCAGGCCACTTAGCCTCCGGCACGTGCACTGGTTACGATTCTGAGCGAGATGGCGAGGCAGAGTCGCGGGGCGGTGCTGCGCGGCAGGCCCACCGAGTGCGAGACGCTGCGCAAGCTGGTGACCGACGTCCGTTCGGATGGCAGCCGGGTGCTGGTGCTGCGCGGTGAGGCGGGCGTCGGTAAGACTGCGTTACTGGATTACGTGGCGGAGCAGGCTGCGGGATTCCGCGTCGCTCGCGTCAGCGGCGTCGAATCGGACATGGAACTCGCCTACGCCGGGCTGCAGCAGCTTTGCGCACCACTGCTCAAGCACCTTGATGAGCTACCGGAACCGCAGCGCGAGGCGTTGAACGTGGCGTTCGGCCGCGGTGTCGGCCCGACGCCGGACCGCTTCCTGGTCGGGTTAGCAGTGCTGAGCCTGATGGCCGCCGCAGCCACCGACCAACCACTGCTATGCGTCGTCGACGACGCGCAGTGGCTCGACCAGGTGTCGGTGCAGACGCTCGGGTTCGTCGCACGGAGACTCTTGGCCGACCCAGTCGCCTTGGTCTTCGCGGTACGCACCACCGGCGGCCCAGTGTTGGCCGGCCTGCCGGAGCTGGTGATCGGCGGGTTGTCCGACGCCGACGCTCGGGAGTTGTTGGAATCGGTGATGGTGGGCGGTATCGATCCGCTGGTGCGCGACCGGCTCGTCGCAGAGACGCGCGGAATTCCGTTGGCCATCCTCGAGGTGCCGCGAAGTGTCTCGTCGTCGGAACTCGCGGGTGGGTTCTGGATTTCGGGGAAGCGTTCGTCGACGGCGGCGATCGAGGACGACTTCGTCCGTCGCATCCAGGCCCTTCCGCCGCAGACTCGACGGTTGTTGCTCGTCGCGGCGGCCGAGCCCGTGGGCGACTTGGCGCTGTTCTTGGCTGCGGCCGCGCGGCTGGGCATTCCGGTCGACGCACTGGGGCCCGCCGAAGCGGCCGGAGTGATCGAGCTCGGGCCGCGCGTGCGCTTTCACCATCCGTTGATGCGCTCGGCCACGTACCGCGCGGCCGACCTGACTGATCGCAGGGCCACCCATCGGGCGCTGGCCGAGGCGACGGATCCGCAGTCCGACCCCGACCGCCGGGCATGGCACGCCGCCAATGCCGCAGCAGGACCCGACGACGAAGTGGCCGCGGAGCTGGAAGCCTCTGCGAGCCGGGCCCAGAGCAGGGGCGGTATCGCCGCCGCGGCAACGTTCTTGGAGCGCGCCACCGCATTGACCTCGGACCCGGCCCAGCGTGCTGCCAGGGCGCTCGCGGCCGCACAGGCCAAACGGGACGCAGCAGCGCCGGAAGCCGCACACGAGCTCCTGGCGATAGCCGAACTCGGTCGGCTGTCGGATTTCCAACGGTCGCAGGTCGCTCGGTTGCGCGCGCAGATGGAGTTCGTCCGCAGCCGCGGAGGCGAGGACGGCGCGCCCCGGGTCGGCCAAACCGCGCCGCAGTTGCTCGACGCAGCCGAAGGGCTCGAGCACCACGACGACTTCTCCGCTAGGGAGACCTATCTCGAGGCCATCGCCGCGACCATGTACGCCGGGCGACTCAGTGAACCCGCGGCCCTGGCTGACATCGCCTATGCCGCGGGCCCCGCGATTAGCCGTACACCGGAGCTGCCGCGGCCCGTCGACTTGCTCCTGAAAGGCGTGGCAGAGCGGGTCACCGGCGGCCTGAGCGCTGGTTCGGCGACGCTGCGCGCCGCGTTGGAGGCCATGTGCCAATTGGCTCAGTCGGACGCTAGCTCGGTCCGGCGCTGGATGGTGGTGCCAGGGTTTCCGATCTTGCAGGAGGCCGCCGCGCATGAACTGTGGGATGAAGAAATAGTGGACCAACTGTCTACGGCCGTCGTGCGCCAGGCGCGGCACGTCGGCGCACTGGACGGACTTCCACGAGCGCTCGTCTACCGGGCCGGTGTGCATCTGCTAGCGGGCGAATTCGCAACGGCGACAACACTTATCGAAGAGGCAAACGGGATCGCCGCGGCCACGGATCACCACCGGCCGGTGAGGTACCACTCGCTGTTGCTCTCCGCATGGCGGGGTGATCCGGCCGAGGCGATCAGCACGATCGATGCGGCCGCCGCGGACGGAATTGCGCGGGGTGAAGGCCGCTTGCTCGGCCTCACTCGCTACGCCACCGCAGTGCTCTACAACGGGCTCGGTCGATACGAAGAGGCCTTCGCGGCCGCACGCGAGGGCTGTGAATACGAGGATCTCGGCTTCTACGGTTGGTGCCTCTTCGAAATGATCGAAGCGGCGGCGCGAACCGGCGAGCACGAGGCCGTTGCCTCTGCGATGCAACGGTTCGAAGAGCGGGCAGGCGCGAGCGGAACCGACTGGGGTGTGGGTGCCCTGGCAAGTGCGCAGGCCCTGCTGGCCGACAACGAGCACGCCGAAGGCTTGTTCGTCGAAGCGCTCGAACGCTTGGACCGCACCAGGGTCGTCGTCCACCTCGCTCGCACCCGATTGTCGTATGGCGAATGGTTGCGGCGGATGAACCGGCGCGTCGATGCCCGCAAGCAGCTCAGCAGCGCGTACGAGATGTTCACCACGATGGGTGCGCAGGGCTTCGCCGAACGTGCGCGCCGGGAGCTGGCCGCCACCGGTGAGAAGGTGCGCAAGAAGACGGTCGGCTCCGGAAACGAGCTGACCGCGCAGGAAGCCCAGATCGCACGGTTGGCCGCCGACGGGCTGACCAACTCCGAGATCGGCGCGCAGCTGTTCATCAGCACCCACACCGTCGAATGGCACCTGCGCAAGGTCTTCGCCAAGCTCGGCATCACCTCACGCAGACAGCTGCGCTCCGTTTCGTGGGCTAGCTAGGCCCACCCCGGCACCACGCACCCCGGTGTCCACTACGGACTACGGACTACGGACCACGAACTCCCAAGGGTTCTCTTCGGCTGCGTTAGCGCGAATCTGATTCCAGTAGCGCGAACGCAACCCAACCAACCGGAGGTTCTCATGAAGGTCGTAGTTGCCGTACCCAGCACGCACACGTCGGAGGCGGAGCTCGCCGCTCGATTCGCCCGCGAAGTGGAGCCCCTGTTCGACGTCCTGTCCCGCGGAGCGCGACGGTTGACGCGCAGCGACACGGACGCCGAGGACCTGCTGCAGGACACCCTGCTGCACGCGTTCACGGGTTTTCGCACGTTCAAGGAGGGCACCAACCTCAAGGCGTGGCTGTTCCGGATCCTCTACAACCGGTGGGTCAGCACGCATCGCTACAAGCAGCGCCGCCCCGCAGAGGTCTCGGTCGACGATGTCACCGAGCACGACCTGGCCGTTGGTTCCGCGCGGCTACCCGCGGGATCACGCTCCGCTGAGGACGAGGTGCTGGATGCCCTGCCGGACAACGACGTCAAGGCCGCGATGGAGTCGCTGCCCGAGGGCTACCGGGCAGCGCTGTACTACGCAGACGTCCACGGCTACACCTATGCGGCAACCGCCGAGATTCTGAACGTGCCCCTTGGCACCGTGATGTCGCGGGTGTCCCGCGGACGGCAACGGCTCCGCATCGCGTTGGCACATCTCGCCCCCGGCCGAACCGACTTCGTCGCGGCCGATCGCGAAGTCGCGTAGTCCGATGGCCAGGATCTTGTTGCAGACGACCATCGCCGACAACCCCGACGACTGGAACGTCGACCGCTTCTCCCTGCTCGCCCACGAGCTGCGGGCGGCGGGCCACGAAGTGATCGCGCGCAATCGGTCCGATGCTTGGAGCGACGACCCGGTACTGAGTCACCTGGACGAGCTCGGCTTCGACCAGTTGTGGCTGATGGCGGTCGACGTCGGCGACGGCCTCACCGACGCCGAGTCCGAGGCGATCGCGAGGTTCCGTCGCAGCGGCGGGGGAGTGCTCACCGCGCGCGACCACGAGGACTTGGGCAGCTGCCTGACGTGCCTCGGGTCGCTGGGCGTGGTCAACCGGTTCCACGACGCAAGCGTCGACCCGGCCACCATGTGCGACGACGTGGATACCCCGACGATCTCGTGGCCCAACTTCCACTCCGGCGCCAACGGGGATTACCAGCCGGTGCTGGTGTCCGAACCGGTGCACGAGGTGCTGCGCACCACGCGCACGGCCAGTGGGCGCATCGAATGGTTCCCCGCTCACCCGCACGAGGGCCTGGTATCGGCCGACGACCCGTCCGCGCGAGTGCTCGCCCAGGGCCGAAGCACGACGACGGGCCGCCGGTTCAACCTCGCCGTTGCGCTGGACGGTGAGCTCGCGCCCGACGGCCGACCAATGGGCCGCGCGCTCGCGGCGTCGACCTTCCACCACTTCGCTGATTACAACTGGGAAATCGATTGCGGGGCACCGTCATTCGTCACCGAGCCGCCCGGCACGCAGATCAAGGCCGACCCCTCCCGGCTGGCAATCTTCATGGACTACGTCCGCAACATCGCCAACTGGCTCTCGCCCGCCGCGTCACAGGTAGGGGTCGGCCCAGGCGCTGATGATGCGCGCTGCCCGCGCGGCCTGGTTCTTTCCGGTGAGCAGATGGTCGGCGCCCTCGAGTGACACGAAGCTGCGGGGGTGCCGCGCGGTGCGGAAGATGTCGCTCGCATTGGCGATGCCGACGGTGTTGTCCGTCGGCGAATGCATGACGAGCAGCGCGCGGCGCAGCGTGCGGATGCGCTCCTTGAGATCCGCGGCGCGGACGTCCTCGATGAAGGCCCGCTTGAGCGTTAGGGCCTTGCCGCCGATGGGGAATGGCGCCTCCCCCTCGGTTTCGATGCGCGCCACCAGGGCGTCGTAGTTGTGCTCGACGTGCGAGGGATCGTACGGCGCCCCGACGCTGACTACCGCTTCGACGGTCGGACACTCGTGGGCGGCGGCGATGACGGCGGCCCCGCCGAAGGAGTGCCCGACGAGTAGTCGCACCGGCCGATCGGAGGAATTCATGAACTCCACGGCGCGCACGGTGTCGGCGACCTTGTGGGAGAACGATCCGTCACCCCAGTCGCCATCGGAGTCGCCGAGGCCGAGATTGTCGAAGCGCAGCATGCCGATGCCCTCGCTGGCGAGCTGCTTGCAGATCCGACTCGCGGCGGGACAGTCCTTGCCGAGCGTGAACCCGTGGGCGAAGACACCCCAGCCGCGGACCTCGCCCTCCGGCGGGTCGATGAGACCTGCCAGCGCGGGTCCGGTGGTGCTTGAGAAGCTGACGCGTTCGGCCACGCGTGCCATTTTGTCACCTGAACCTAGGCTGACGAGATGAGCCGACCCGCCGTTGCCGCGTGTTCGTCGTAATCCTCAGCGCCGTCCTCGCGTTGATGTCGCTCTACGTCTGGAAGCGACTCGTCAAGGACACCACGACGGGCCGCGCGCGACGGGCGTTCACGGCCGTCCTCGTCGGGTTGACGGTGATGTTGGCCGCCACGCTGATCGTGCCGAGGGTCACCGGGATCGCCGAACCGGCCTGGTTGGCATGGCCGGGCTACGTCTGGTTCGGACTCTTGGCGTATCTGTTCCTGACATTGCTGGTGTTGGAGCCGGGCAGGCTCGCGCTGCGACGCTGGGTGAAGCGGAGCCGACCCGAGCCCCCGACGCAGGGCACCGAGGCCGAGCCGACTCCTTCGGCGGTGAACCGGCGGGTGTTCCTCGCCAGGGCCAGCGCAGTGGCGGCCGGTGCCGCCTCGGTGGGCCTCGTCGGGGTCGGCGCGGCCAATGCCCTCGGTCCGCCGGACCTATTGAGGGTGCCGGTGCGCCTGCGCACGCTCGATCCGGCGTTCAACGGGTTCCGGATCGCCGTGGTGTCGGACATCCACCTGGGTCCACTGTCGGGGCGCGCACACACCGAGCGCATCGTGCGGATGATCAACGAGACCGAACCGGACCTCGTGGCGATCGTGGGCGACCTGGTGGACGGGACCGTCGACGAGCTCGGTCACGCGGCGGAACCGTTGCGCGACTTGGTGTCCCGGGATGGCGCGTTCTTCGTCACCGGCAACCACGAGTACTTCGTCGACGATCCGTTCTCCTGGTTGAGTGAGCTGGAGCGGCTCGGGGTTGCGCCGCTGCGCAACGAGCACACGGTGATCACGCGTGGCGGGTCGGCCTTCGACCTGGCCGGCGTCAACGACGTCGCAGGCGAGTCCAGATCAGACGGCCCCGACTTCGACCGCGCCCTGTCCGGGCTGGATTCGTCGCGGCCGACGGTTTTGCTTGCGCACCAACCGGTTCAGGTGCAGGAGGCCGCCGCGCACGGAGTGGACCTGCAACTGTCGGGGCACACCCACGGTGGCCAGATGTGGCCGTTCCACTACGTCGTAGGCGCTATCCAACCGTCCCTCGCCGGCTTGTCGACGGTGGGCGACACGCAGCTGTACGTCACGCGCGGCGCCGGATTCTGGGGTCCGCCGGTACGTGTGGGCGCGCGACCGGACATCACCGTGATCACACTGCAGGGCGACGGCTAGACCGACGCCGTCTCCCTTTCGCGGGCCGCGGCCTTCTCCTCGTAGAAGCGGGCCCGTTCGTCGACCGCGGCGAGGAACTGCGCCAACTGCGTACGGGCCTGCTCGCCTTCGGGGCCGAAGTCGGTGCGGTCGAAGATGCGCCAGAATCGCAACACCGGTTGGAGCACCTCGTCGTGGTGGATGCGCAGGTCGTAGATCCCGGCCTTGGCGATCAGGATGGAATTCTCGCGAAAGTCCGTCATGCCGGTGCCCGGCATCGCGAAGCCGACCACTTCGTCGCGGATGGCGCCCATGGCCGCGTCGGGCGCGATGTCCAGCGCCGCCGCCATCAGGTTGCGGTAGAAGACCATGTGCAGGTTCTCGTCGGCCGCGATCCTGGCCAGGAGTTGATCGGCGACGGGACAGCCCGAGGCCCGACCGGTGTTGCGGTGGGAGACCCGCGTGGCGAGTTCCTGGAACGACACGTAGGCGAGCGCCGCGAGCGGTGTCTTGTCGCCCGAGTCGTAGCCGGCGACGGTGTGTTCCATGCGCAGTGCCTCAAGCTTCGTGGGATCGACGCCGCGGGTCACGACGAGGTAGTCGCGCAGCGCGATGCTGTGGCGGCCCTCCTCGGCGGTCCACTGTCCGACCCAGGTGCCCCACGCGCCATCGCGCCCGAAGCGCGTGGAGATCTCGCGGTGGTAAGAGGGCAGGTTGTCCTCGGTCAACAGGTTCACGGTCAGCGCGGCCTTGGCGACGGGGTCGAGCGGCGAGTCCTCTGGCGCCCAGTCCTCGCCACCGAGAAAGGCGAAGTCGCGGCCCCGACTCCACGGCACGTAGTCGTGCGGGTCCCATGGCCGAACCGTCGCGAGATGGCGTTCCAGGTTCTGTTCGACGACCGGTTCCAGTTCGTGCAGGAGCGTGGTCTGTAGATCCATTGCTGTTCGACTCCGTTCTCGCGTGATCCGCTTTCGGGTACGTAACCTACGGTACCGTAGGTTACGCTTCCGTAGGTTGGAGATCAACGACTTTCTCGTGCGGGGTGGCGACGGATGCCGCTTGTACGAATCCGTCGGGTGCATGGTCGAATGTGCGCTGTGACTCGACCGGCAGGCCACACCCATGGCATCGACGACGCGGTGGATCAGCTGCGCGCCAACTACGACGCGACGCCGTACACGTCGAACGCCTTCCCGCAGTCGGCACCGGAGCAGCTCGCGGCGATCGCCCACCTCTTCGGATTGGATCCACCTCCGGTGGCGACTGCGCGGGTGCTCGAAATCGGTTGTGCGGCAGGCGGAAACATCATCCCGTTCGCGGCGTTTCATCCGCAGGCGCAGGTGGTGGGCATCGACCTCTCGGAAGTGCAGGTCGAGCACGGGCGGGCCCGAATCCAGGCCTTGGACCTGGACAACCTGGAGCTCGTCGCGGGCGACATCGCACGCACGAACCTGAGCGGACCGTTCGACTACATCGTCGCCCACGGGGTGTACAGCTGGGTGCCTGCCGATGTACAGGAGGCCTTGCTGGCCGCCATCCGGCGGTTGTTGGCGCCCAACGGCGTCGCCTACCTCAGCTACAACACGTACCCCGGGTGGAAGTCCAAGGAGATCGTGCGCGACGCCATGCTGTTGGCCAGCGGTGCGAGCGAGGGTCCCGACGAGAAGGTACGCGCTGCGCTCAGCATGGCCGAGTTTCTCGAGGAGGTCGCTCCTCCCGACGGCGTGCTGGCCCGGGTGCTTGCCGAATCGCGCTCCGCCAACGAAGAATTCGACGATTCCTACCTGCTGCACGACGAACTCGAGACGTTCAACGCGCCGTGCTACTTCTACGAACTGATCGGGCGCGTAGGCGCACACGGGCTCGCGTATCTCGCAGAGGCCCGTCCCGAGACGATGATCCCCGGCAACTTCGGGCCCAAGGTCGAGGAGCAGCTGCTCTCCAGGTGTGGCGGCGTCCAGATCTTGATCGAGCAGTACCTCGACTTCGTGGTCAACCGGACGTTCCGCCAATCGCTATTCGTCCATGCCGAACGCTCGGCGCAGATCCGGTATCAACCCGATCGGAGTCGGTACGCCCGCGTGCACTTCGCGGCGTCGGTGCCACCCGTCGATGGACCGACCTTGATGGACCACTCGCGCCAGGAGTACCAGCAAGCCGAGGACTCGACGCTGTTCACGAACGATCCAGGAATCAAGGCGGCGCTCGATGCGCTCAGCGCGCGTTGGCCGTGGACGCTGTCCCGGCAGGAGCTCGTCGACGA
Organism: Mycobacterium sp. RTGN6; assembly: GCF_033804605.1. Classification (NCBI taxonomy): domain Bacteria; kingdom Bacillati; phylum Actinomycetota; class Actinomycetes; order Mycobacteriales; family Mycobacteriaceae; genus Mycobacterium; species Mycobacterium sp. RTGN6. The sequence goes on along the minus strand of NZ_JAPZKZ010000002.1, from coordinate 267,090 downwards.
CGTGCACGCGCGGCTGGTCTCCGCAGGGTTCAACCCCACTGCCGAGCTTTCCGAGGTCGTCGACAACCTCGTTCAACTGTTGATCTTCCAGGGGCAGGCCCGTTTTCGGCTGGACCCGGTGCTGCCGGAACCGGCGGCGGGACCATTGCGGCTCGACGAGCCTGTGCGGCGCATGGCGGAGCTCGCCGGAGCAGACGCAGACGCGACGACGTTCACCCGCTGGCACGAGACGGTGCCGCTGTCGCCGCTGGATCGCTACCTGCTGCCGCTGTTGGACGGCACCCGTGATCGCGACGCGCTGGTGGATGCCCTCTTGACCGCGGTGTTGTCCGAGTCGAGTTCTGCCGAGCCCGATGGCACGCCGGTGCCCGATGAGGCGGAGTTGCGCGCCGGGGTGGCCGAGTACGTCGACGCGGCGCCGCAACGGCTGGCGGAGCTGAAGTTATTGCGGGTCGACGGCTGAAGGACCCATCACCGCTTGCCGACACGACCCAGGTAGTCCTTGAAAACGTCACCGCTGTTCTCGCGCAGCCGATTCGAGGAGAACTGTTCTTTGAGCACCAGCGTGACACCGTCGTTCAGCGTGACCCTCGCCGTCAGCCTCAACGGACCAGACACCTTGGCCGCCGCCATCGCCGCGTAGGGCACGAAGCGGTGCCGGGCAGCGAGCTCGGCCACGGAGCCGTGATTGACCAGGTCGTCGAGGCTGGCCCAACTGCCGTTCGCTCCCGGGTGTTCGGCGAGGAGGAGGCCGTGCTCCAGGACGAGTACGTCGAAGCTGGCCCCTTCGCCCTTCATGTCGGAGATCCCTCCGACCACCGCGCCGACGTCGGCACCGGGGTTGGTTGGCGTCGCACCGACGGAGGCGAGGTCGATACCCAGGGCGGTGAGTCGAGCGGCCGCCTCGGGTGCGGTGTTCTCGTCGGCCAGAAGTGCCCCAAGGGAATCCGCGTCGAACGGCTCGCCATCGGGTGTCACGAATTCGAACGGACCGGACCACGACAGTCGCCACCGTGCCGCCCCGGAGCCCACCGCCGCTGCCCGCACCAGGGTGGCGAAGGCTGCGGTGGCCAACTCCTCACGCGGTCGTTCGACGTCGGATCCGTACACGGACCGGATCAGGTCCAACGTGCGGCCCGCGCGCGCGAGGCCGACGACCGTGGCGAGCGTCGCTGGCGTATCGCCGGTCAATCGGGCGGCAGCGCCGTAGACGACGTCGGCGCTCGTCTGGTCGTCGAGCGCTGAGGCACGGGCCGCCAGGTCAGGCCAGTTCAGCCGCTCCCGGTAACCGAACACGTAGGCTGCATCGGCCGTCGCCGCCGCAAGCCCCGCGAAGGTCGACAGCAGGGCCGTGGCGGGTCGGTCGTCGGCCGGCCAAGAGTCGACGGGCTCCGGCATGGTCTCGATGGCGGCGATGCGCTCGGCCGTGGGTGGGTGAGTGTCCACGAGGGAGCCCTCGGAGCGGGGCGGCAACGCTCGCTGTTCGGCGATGTCGTCGGCGCGACCGTCGATGAATTGCTGGAATCCGCCAAAGAAGTCGTCAGCGGTGGGTCCTAGATCGAAGGCCCAGCCCATGCCGACGAACTGCTGCATGTAGGCGTGCCAGTAGACGGCGAGTACGTCGAGCTGCCGCAGCGCCGTCTCCGCGTTCGCCTTCCCGCCGAACTGGACCATGAGCCGGTCGGCCTCGCGTTCCTGGCTGCGCCGCATGGCAAGCGACAGCAAGAGATACGTTCCGGCGGGGAGGCGCAGCACCCATCCGTACAGCCGCAACAGCCAGGTGACGTCCTCGCCCTGTAGCAACTGCATGGTGCCCACGACGGCGTTCCAACCGCGGTAGGCGAGCGGACCGAGCCGGGTGTGAGCGCCCGAGTAGTGGCCGAATTCGTGGGCGAGCACCGCGCGTAGCTGGCCCGCGCTCAACCCCTGCAGGAGCGGGACGCCGAGGTACATGCGCCGGGGTCCGCCAATCAACCCGAGGAACCGCGAGTCCTCACTGACCGACGCGTTGACGTCGGCCACCAGCCGGATGTGCGTTGGGCCGGGTGTCTTTGCGGTCGTTGCGATTTCGGTCACCAGTGCCCACAGTTCGGGGGCGTCGTCTCCGGTGATGTCGAGGCCGGCCTGGACCTGCGGGCGGGCGTACAGGGCCGACACGATCGTGCCGATGACGATGAGTCCGCCGATGGCGGCGACCACCATCACCCAATACATCATCGTGATGTGCTCGCCCAGCAGGTACGCACCGAGGATGGTGCCCACGATGAGGCAGAAGGTCACGACGTAGAAACCGACGAGTGCTAGCAGCGAGACCGCCGCGCGCAGAGTTGCAGACACGTCGACAGCCTTACTCGCGGTCGAGCGGCGCCCGAAGTGGTTCGACGCTGTGGAGTGCGTCGCGGACCGAACGATCCCGGGAACTGTCGGCGACGAACAGCAACTCGTCGCCGGCTTCGAAGACGAGGTCAGGCCGCGGAAGGTTGACGTTGGCGCCGCGGATGATGGTGACCAGGGCGGTGTCCTCCGGAAGCTCCAGTCCGTCGACGCGCTGTCCGACGAGCGGGTTGTCCTCGGGCAGAGTCAGTTTCGTCAAGTCGGCGCGGCCCTCGCGCAGCCCCATCAACCGCACCAGGTGGCCCACGTCGATCGCGCCCTCGATACCCGCGACCAACGCGCCGGGCGTCGAGACGGCGACGTCGATGCCCCACGCCTGGCTGAACAGCCAGTCGTTGCGGACGTCGTTGATCCTCGCGACCACCCGAGGCACTCCGAACTCGGACTTCGCCAGCAGGCCGACGACGAGGTTGGACTTGTCGTCGCCGGTGGCGGCGATCAGCACGTCGCACGTCTGGGCGCCGGCCTCCTCCAACGAGGACAACTCGCACGCGTCGGCGAACAACCAGTCTGCATCGGAAACGGTCTGCGGCTCGAACCGGCGCCACTCCTTCTCGATCAGCAGCACCTTGTGGCCGTAGCCGAGCAGCTCCCGCGCGACGGACCGCCCGACATTGCCCGCCCCGGCAATCCCGATTCGCATCCGTCGTTCCGCCACTGGTTCATCTTCACCCATCCGGCGGCGTCGGACGCGGGCATCGCGTCGACGGCGCCCCTCGATGGGCCTTGGTACTGATTTACTGGCCGACATCGTCTCCGGAACGGGAACCGCATGAGTTTGGACCAGCTGTACCTGGCATTGCTGATCGGCGGCTTCGTGCTGCTGGCCAGCATCGTCGGCACGCGGGTGGCGACTCGGGTGGGGTTCCCCAGCCTGCTCTTCTTCCTGTTGGTCGGCGTCGTCGTCGGCGAGGACGGGCTCGGGCTGCAGTTCGACGACGTCGAACTCGCCAGGAACGTGTGCACGGCAGGGCTGGCCGTCATCCTCGTCGAAGGCGGCTTGACCACCCGCTTCACCGACATCCGCAAGGTGCTGGCCCCCGCGGGTGCCCTGGCCACCATTGGCGTGCTCGTCAGCACGGTGATCACGGCGCTCGGCGCGCACGTGCTGCTCCGCATGGACTGGCAGCTCGCGTTGTTGCTGGGCGCGATCGTCTCGTCCACCGACGCGGCAGCGGTGTTCTCGGTGCTGCGCGTGCTCCCGCTGCCCAGGCGCGTCGCCGGCCTGCTCGAGGCCGAATCCGGTTTCAACGACGCGCCCGCCGTCATCCTCGTGCTGATGTTCAGCGTCGTGCCGTTCGTCCTCGAGCCGGAAAGCGCGGTCGCCGACCTGGTGTACGAACTGATCGCCGGGTCCGCGATCGGATTGGCCGTCGGATTCCTGGGTGCCTTGACGCTGCGCCGCATCGCGCTGCCCGCGTCCGGGCTGTACCCGATCGCGACCTTCGGGCTGGGGCTGGTCGCCTTCGCTGCGGCGGGCACCGTCCACGCCAGCGGATTCATCGCCGCCTACCTGGCCGCGGTGGTGCTCGCGAACTCGGGGCTGCCGCACCGGGCGGCGACCCGGTCGTTCGCCGAAGGACTCGGCTGGTTGGCGCAGATCGGACTCTTCGTGCTGCTCGGACTGCTGGTCGATCCGAGCGAGGTGGCCGCCGACGCAGTTCCGGCGATCGTCGTCGGACTCGTCCTGCTGCTAGTCGCGCGGCCGCTGTCGGTCGTGGCGTCGCTGGTCGGTTTCCGGGTGCCGTGGCGCGAGCAGGTCTTCCTGTCGTGGGCGGGGCTGAGGGGCGCGGTCCCCATCGTGCTGGCCACGTTCCCGATCGTCGCGGGCGTTCCCGACAGCTCCCGACTGCTCAACATCGTGTTCATGTTGGTCGTCGTGTTCACGTTGGTGCAGGGCCCCAGCTTGCGCCCGATCGCGCGTCGGCTGGGCCTGATAACCGATGAATCGACCCGCGAGATCCAGGTGGAGGCCGCGCCGCTCGACGTGCTGGACGCGGAGCTGCTGACGATGACCGTGCAGGCGTCGTCGCGGCTGCACAACGTGACCATCCTCGAACTCCGACTGCCCGACCCGAGCGTGATCACGCTCATCATCCGCCACGGGCACACCTTCGTCCCGCTGCCCGAGACCCGGATCGAGACGGGCGACGAACTGTTGATCGTGACGACCAGCAAGACGCGCGCGGCAGCCGAATCCAGATTGCGTGCGGTGAGTCGCCGGGGAAAGCTCGCGTACTGGTTCGACGAGTACGGGGAACCCGACTGACGGTGCGTCAGTGCGACGACCGGAACGGGCGCAACCAGCGCGGCCCGCGGCGGCGTCGTGCGGTGGGCGCGGGCGCGGGTGCTGCCGCCGGATGGTTCAGCCGACACCACACGCCGAAGTGGTCGGAGGGGAACACCCGCGGAAGCGAGGGCGACACCGGCTCGGTGCCCAACAACACGATGGCCGAGGCCGACCACGCGGAACCCTGGAGCAGCACGCGGTCGAAGCGGACGTGGCGATCCTTGTTCTTGCTGTCGAGCCGCATGTGGTTGATCGACGTGTCCTCGGTGAAGCCCGCGTCGCTCGGCCGCAACGCCGGCCAGACGTCGACGTAGGGCGCGGAGATGCGCCCGTTCTCGTCGTCGCGCATGTTGAAGTCGCCGAGCACGATCGCGTCGTCGCACGATCCCGTGGCTCGGTAGATGCTGCGCAACTGTCGGGCCCGCAGCCCCGCGTTCTGCTTGCCGCTTTCCAGATGCACCGAACACACCAGCAGGGGTGAGCCGTTGATCGTGAACTCGGCAAGGAGGAATCCGCGCGCCAGCTGGGTCGGAAGCGGCGTGTAGGTGACCCGGGTGATCGGCAGCCGGGACAGCAGCAGCATTCCGTAGTTGCCGAGCTCGGCTCCGACGATCGATGCGCAGAAGTAGTACTCGCGTATCCACGGCTGTGCGCGGAACACGGCGAGCGCGTCCGAAGTGATCTCCTGGAACACCATGACGTCGGGCATGGTTCGGGACAGGAGCTCCGCAATCGCGCGGTAGCGCTCGTCGGCGAAGTACGAGTCGAACCACACGTTGTAGGTCGACACGGTCAGCTCGTCACGATCGACGTCGCCGGACGCGTCGACGTCGGCCCAGCGCTCGGCGACGGCATCGAAAGCGGTCACGGGAACTCGCCGGGGCCTCATCCCCGCGTTCTCGTGACATAGCGCACGCCTCGATTGTCGGCTACCGATTGCTGCAGCGGAATTCAAATCGTGTCGGCGGAGTTCCATAGAGCAGCTTACGAACTGCGACGATCAAGGGGAAAGCCATGTCCAATCAGACGAAACCACGCCGCGTGGCGCGCGCAGTGTTCGCGGTGAGTGCCGGGATGTTGTTCGCTGCGAGCGTAATTGGGCTCTCGCCCGCCGCGTCGGCGGCGGACGCATGTCCGGACGTCGAGGTGGTGTTCGCCCGCGGAACGGCCGAACCCGACGGCGTTGGGCGTGTCGGCCAAGGGTTCGTCGATGCGCTCAAGAGTGACCTTGGTAACAAGACGGTGCGGGTGTACGCGGTGAATTACCCTGCCTCCTACGACTTTCTGAAGGCCACCGACGGCGCAGGAGATGCCAGCGCACACGTTCAGGCCACCGCCGCTGCGTGCCAGAACACCAGCATCGTGCTCGGCGGGTTCTCGCAGGGCGCCGCCGTGATCGACGGAATCACTGCGGATCCGGGCGCGCTGTTCGGCTTGGGGCAGCCCATGCCGCCCGAGGTGGCGAATCACGTGGCCGCGGTGGCCGTCTTCGGAAACCCGTTGAACCGCTTCGGTGGACCGCTGACGGCGCTGAGCCCGCTGTACGGAGCCAAGACCATCGACCTGTGCAACGGCGCCGACCCGGTCTGCTCCAACGGCGACGACCGTCCCGCGCACAGCCTCTACGTCCAATCCGGATTGACCAGCCAGGCAGCGGCTTTCGTCGCGGACCGGGTACACGCGCACGGCCAGACGGCGGTGACGGAGCTCGCCTCCGGATCAGGATCCTGAGCGCCCGTCCCGACAGTCCGTACGCTTGATCGGGTGACCGACACACGCTCGCCGTTCGACGCACTGTTGGCACGCGCGGGAGGGATCCGCGGACTCGTCTACTCGTCGCTGCCGGTCACGGTCTTCGGCGCGTCGTCGCAACTGCTGGGGCTCGGGCCCGCCCTGGCGGCGGCGCTCGGCGTCGCGGCGCTCATCCTGGCGTGGCAGCTGCTCCGTCGGGAGTCCATCCGACCTGCGCTCTTCGGCTTCGCGGCGGTCGCGGTCGGGGCGGCGTTCGCCTTCGTCACCGGCCAGGCCAAGGACTTCTATCTGCCGGGCATCTGGATGTACCTGTTGGCGGCGATCGTGTTCACCAGCTCGCTGCTCGTCCGTCGGCCCCTCGTCGGCGTGGGGTGGGCGTGGATGACCGGTCGCGACGGCGACTGGCGCCGAGTTCCGCGGGTGCGCTTGGCATTCGACGTCGCCACCGCGGCGATGGCCACCGCGTCGTGGGCCCGCTTCCTGGTGCAGTACTACCTCTACGACACGAACCAGGCAGAGCTGCTCGCGGTGGCGCGCATCGCGATGGGTTGGCCCCTGTTCCTCGTCACCTCGACGGCGATCTACCTGGCCGTCCGAACCGCGATCCGGACCCTGCCACGCACGGCTGAGTGACGGGCTGGTGGCATCCTGGATGGGTGGGCCTCGTCGTTCGTCTCGTCGAACTGCTGATCATCCTCGTCCCGCTGGTCGGGGTGATCATCGCTGGCCGGAAGGCGTGGGCGGCTGCTCAAGGTCGCCAAGCCGCTGACGCCGAAACGATAACCGCACCGCACGCGCAGGGGACCAGCAACAAGTCGGCGCAATGGCGAGCGATATCGCGCGCCGTCAAGGAGCACGACCGGACGGACACCCGCTGGTTGGACTACGAACTCGACGTCACCAAGCTGCTCGACTTTCCGGTGATGACCGACATGCGCGACCCGCTCACGGTGCGATTCCATCGGGCCAAGCTGCGCGCCGACCTGATTCGGCCAGGCAAGGCCGAAGAACTGCTCGACGACCGCGATGCCGCCAGGGAGTACCTCGACGCCGTCGAGGAGTACGTGAGTGCGTTCAGTGTGGCGGAGGCCGAAGCGATTCGCCGACGCCGCAACGACTTCTCGCGCATCGATCAGCAACGGCTCACCCGCGCCTTGAGCTTGCTGCGGGTGGCAACGAACTCGGCGGCGACGCCGCAGGAACGCGAAAGCGCCTACGACCTCGCCGGTAGAGAACTCGACGGTCTGGTCGTGCTGCCGGAGCGCACGCGCGCGGAGATCGAGCGCGGAATCGCGGGTGAACTGGGCGCCTGAGCCGACGGCTCAGTTGCCCGCTTCCGCCTCGTGAACCGGATCGTCGGGGCGCTCACCCGGGTGCGCACGCCAATGGCGATAGCCACTGCGGGCGGCGAAGACACCGACGATGGCGCTCGCGCACCACACCACGATCGCGGTGTACGCCAGCGGTGACGAGAGCTCACCGATCGACGCGCCCAGTGCCGTGTAGACGAACGCGCGTGGCACCGATCCGATGAACGCCCCGACGGCCATCTGCCACAACGGAACTCCGAAGGCGCCGAACGCGTAGGAGGCCAGGGCATCCGAGATGCCGGGGATGAAGCGCTGACCAACGACCGCCCACAGGCCGCCCCTTTCGATGCGCGCGTCGAAGCGGTCAGCCCGTTCGGTGCCAAGCAGCGCCCGTGCGCTGTCGCGGCCGGCGCGCCTTCCGACGAGGCTGGCGATCGTCGCCGTGCCTACCGTCGCGCCGAGCGTCACGAACGTGCCAAGCACCGGCCCGAACAACATGCCGCTGCCCGCGGCCAGGATCGGGCCGGGGACGAACACCGCACCCAGTACGGCCGACACCACCACGTAGGTCAGCGGCGCGACGGGACCCGTCGCCGACACGGCCCTGCGGACGGCCTCGACGTCCACGACCCGCGTGACGGCGACTAGATAGAACAGCCCGAGCAGAAACGCCGCGAAGAGGGCCAATCGCACGACGTGGCGTCGTCGCGATGTGGCGGGGGAATCGTCGCTGTCGGTCATGCTGGACGCGATCCTGCCGCAGAATCCTCCAAGATGCTTACGCCAAGGAGGATCCGTGATGACGATCAACGCAGCGAGGTTGGCAGCCATTTTCGTGGCGGCGGTGATGCTGAGCTCGTGTGCGACGACGCCGGAGCCGACCCCGTCGACCACGACGAGCACTCAGGCGTCGACGTCGCCAACCGCCATCGCCGGGACATTGGCGGAACTGCCGGGCTACACCACGACGTCCATCGCCGCCGTCGACGTCTACCCGACGTTCACCGGGTCCCAGTTCTCCGACGTCACTGCCGCCATCGTCAGTCAAAGGGGCGACGCGGTGCTCAGGGTCGTAGTGGGTCGACTCGAGTCGGGGAACAGCGACGCGTTCGTCGAGAGCTTCCTGTCCGACCTGAGTGACCGGATGGCTCAAGCCAACCCGCCAAAGACCGTCGCCACCGAATCGGAACAGCTCGACGGGCACTCCGTGACCCACTTCAACGTCGCCGCGGGGACCGAGGGCTACACCTACGCGCAGGGGTCGACCGTGGCGATCGCCATCAGCACCGGCGGTCTCGAAACGGACGCCTCGCGCGACGCCTTCGCGAAGATCCTGGCCAATTTGACCTAGTTCGGGCCCCCACGGAAACGACTACGGACTTTCAAGGGTTCGACCACGCATCGCCTGAAGCGACGCTTGTGGTGTCCAGATCACACGTCCCCTGAAAGGCATCATCATGAAGATCGTCGTCATCGGCGGAACCGGGCTCATCGGCTCGAAGGTCGTCACCAACCTGAACGAACTGGGCCACCATGCGGTCCCCGCGTCCCCCCAGTCGGGCGTCGACACGCTGACCGGAGCCGGCCTGGCCGAAGCCTTCACCGGCGCGCAGGTCGTGGTCGACGTCTCGAACTCGCCGTCCTTCGCCGACGACGACGTCATGCACTTCTTCACCACGTCCACGGCGAACCTGCTCGACGCCGAGCGCGCGGCCGGCGTCAGCCACCACGTCGCGCTGTCCGTCGTGGGCGCCGACGGCGTCCCCGACAGCGGCTACATGAGGGCCAAGGCCGCCCAAGAGAAGCTCATCAAGGAATCGGGCATGCCCTACTCGATCGTGCGGGCGACCCAGTTCTACGAGTTCGTCATCCGCATCGCCGATTCCGCCACCGACGGCGACGTCGTGCGGTTGCCGCACGCTCGGATGCAGCCCATCGCCGCGGAGGACGTCGCCACCGCCGTCACGCGCGCAGCCGCCGAGCCGCCGCTGGACGGCGCCACCGAGATCGCCGGGCCCGAGCCGATCGCCATGGACGACTTCATCCGCACCGGGCTGGTTGCGTACGGCGACTCCCGCCTCGTGGTGACCGACCCGCAGGCGCCCTACTTCGGCGCGGTGATCGACGAACGGAGCATCGTTCCCCTCGGCAGCTTCACCACGTTCGGAACCCGTTTCGCGGACTGGCTCGCCACCAACGTGCCGACCGGTGCGCGGTAGGCATGGAACTGCGACATCACACCGCGCTGATCACCGGCGGGACGGCGGGCATCGGGCTCGAGGCCGCCAAGCTGCTCGCCCAGGAGGGGGCCTCGGTCATCGTCACCGGCCGCAACCCCGACCGGGGTGAGGAGGCCGTCGCCGCGATCTGCCCGAATGCGCGCTTCATACAGGCCGACATGTCGGACGCCGACTCGGTGAGAGCGCTGGTGAAGCGATGCGGTGACGTCGACATCGTCGTCAACAACGCGGCGAGCTTCCCCGCCTCGAGCACCGTCGACCAGGATCCGGCGGTGTTCGAGGCGGTGTTCGACACCAACGTTCGCGGCGCCTACTTCCTGGTCGCCGGCCTGGTGCCGGGGATGGTGCAACGGGGCCGCGGAAGCATCGTCAACGTCACCACGATGGTGGCCTCGAAGGGAGTGCCAGGGGCGTCGGTCTACAGCGCGTCGAAGGCCGCGCTCGAAGCGCTAACCCGTACGTGGGCGGTGGAGTTCGGGCCCCACGGGGTGCGGGTGAACAACGTCGCCCCTGGCCCGACCCGCACCGAGGGAGTGGCCGCCGCGTGGGGCGAGACCAACGAAGAGCTCGGCAGGACCTTGCCGTTGGGCCGCACCGCACACCCGTCGGAGATCGCCGAGGCCATCCTGTTCCTGGCCTCACCCAGGGCGAGCTTCGTCACCGGCTCGACCCTGCACGTCGACGGCGGCGGCTCGGCCGTCTGAGCACCAACCATCCGAAGAACCAACCGAGAGAGGAGTTTCCGATGTCCAGCGAAACGACCAGGGAATCAAGCCCGATGTGGGAGACGGCGTTGACCGTCATTCAGGAAGCGCACCCGCCGTTCATCCCCGAGGGCGCCGAGGCCATGACGGTCGTCATCCACTACCCGCCCGGTGATCCCGGCGCCCCGCCGCACCGCCACCCGAGCGGCCCGGCCTTCGGCTACATGCTCGAAGGGGAGATGCTGTTCGAGCTCGAAGGCGAAGCGCCACGGGTCATTCGCGCCGGCGAGGCGTTCTGGGAACCGGGCGGTGACGTCATCCACTACTCGGACGGCAACAATCGAGACGACATCCCCAGCCGCTTCGTCGTCACGATGTTGTGCGTTCCCGGACAGCCGATGCTGAAGCTCGTCGACGAGGACGAACTCAAGCAGCGCAAGCACTTACGGGTGCCCGCGCCGGAATGAGGTCGACTGCCTTGTTGCGTAGCTGAGCACCCGCACCCCGATGCCGCACCGTCGCCCTGCTCCACCGACGGGATTTGCTCACCGGCAAGGGTGAAGCCTCGGCCCGGAAAGGGCCTTGAGGTAGTCGGTGTAGGCGTGCAGCGGCGCGGGGCCGTAGCGTAGCGGACTACCTGCATCCCGATTGCCGAATGGCTCGGTCATGGCGAGAAGGCGCGCCATGTGAGACGGTCGAGGTAGCGCGCCGACCGAAGGGAAGCCATCCATGGGGGACGCCGACTGGGCGAGTGAGCACCGGGAGACGTATCTGACCTCGGGTGGCACCCGCGGCCACATCGTGGACCTCAGCTCCGTCGGCGGCCGTGCACTGACGACCCACTGCTTGATCAAGTGCACGGGCCGCACGTCTGGGAGGAGCTACATCAGTCCGCTGATCTACGGCAACGTTGGCGGAGAGATCGTGATCGTCGCATCGAAGGGTGGCGCCGACGTCCATCCGGAGTGGTATCTGAACATCCTGGCGAGCAACACGATTGGCGTTCAGATCGCGACCCAGGCGTTCGAGGCGACGTGGCGCGAACCCGAAGGTGAAGAGCGCCACGACGTGTGGGCCTTCATGGCCCACCTGTACCCGCCGTATCTCGCCTACCAAAGGTCGACGAGTCGTCACATCCCCGTCGTGATGTTGAACCCGGTGCGGCCGATCGAAGTCTTCACGCCTGAGCCCGCTCTGTAGGTTGGACGTCGGCGCAACGACGGGAGACACGATGCGACGCGTTCTTGGAGTCGGAGCCGGGGTGGCTTGTGCGCTGCTCGTCGCCGCGTGCGGCGGCGGCACCACCGACACCAGTGCCTCGTCCACCCCGACGATCGCGCAGCCGCCGGTCCTGCCCATCACGAGCCCCGACAAGCTCGATGCGGGCACGTACCCGACGAAGCCCCTCCCGCCAATCGGTACCGCGGGCAGTCCCGCCCGCGGGGCCGTCGCTCAGGCGCAGCAGATGGCCGACTTCGTCATCGGGCCGTGGGACGTCGACGAGACCCTGATCACGCCATACCTCGAGAGCTTCTACCTGATGGACAACCCAGGCGTGTTGTCCCGAATCGGACCGGAACCGGTGGCGGCCGCCGCCGGTCAACACGGCTTCGTCAACGGGTTCGCCTCGGCCCGCGAGGCGACCGACAAGGCCGCCCTCGTCCATGCCGTCATGCGCTTCACCGACCCAGCCGCTGCCGCCGCGGCGAGCGCCGACATGAACAAGGCCGCGTCGGGCAAGCCGATCGCGGGCGCCCTTCCGGCCGTCGCCGCGATTCCCGGCCATCCGGAAGCCGCGGCCTCCACCTACCCGTTCACTCCCCATGGTTCCGACCGCGTGCGAGCCACGATCCGGTCGTTCACCCCTCATGGGCCTTACGTGTTCATGGACTTCGTCCAGTCGATCGACGGGTTCGACGCCGCCGCTGCGATGGTCGCCAAGGCCGTCGACATCCAGGCTCCGCTCATCGACAAGTTCACGCCGGCCGACCTGAACGCCCTCGCGGCCGTCGAGCTTGACCCGACCGGGATGCTGGCGCGCACCGTTCCGCTCACCAGCGGCGCGTCCGCCGCAAAGAACTCCGTCTACGACGCGCGCGGCGCTGCGCACTTCCAGAGCAACCCCGTTGGGTCGGAGACGCTGTTCAAGGACACCGGTGTCACCGAGGTGGCGATGGCCGGGACGAACGTCTACGCGGCCAGGAGCGCGCCGTCGGCAGGCATGGTCATCAAGTCGTTCACCGACGAGCTCGCCAAGACCGAGGGCACCACCATCGCCGCGCCGGTGCCCAACATTCCGGACAGTCATTGCTTCGCGTTCCCGAAGGCCTTCTACTGCGTGGCACCCGCCGACCGGTACGCGATCGAGGCGACGAGCGACAAGCTCGACACGCTGCACCAGCTGGTGGCCGCCCAGTACATCATCCTGACGGCGAAGTGAGCCTAGGCCGAGCGAAAGCTCAAGTGCCGCAGAAGGTCTGGTAGCTGGCGGACGCGTCGGGGTTCGGTTCTGCGTAGCGATCAAGGCCGGGACGCTGGTCATACGGAGCGGCCAGTGCCTCGAGCAGCCGTTCCACCGGACCGAGGTCGCCTTCGGTGGCCGCCGCCAGCGCCTCCTCGACGAGGTGGTTGCGCGGGACGTAGACCGGGTTGACGCGGTCCATCGCCGCGGCGTCGGGATCGAGCGCCGCCCACCGCGCGGCCCACGCGTCGAACCCTGCGAGGTCGGCGAACAACCCGCGCACCGGCTCCGCGTCGCCGCGTGCACTGCGGCCGAGCGCACGAAAGAACGACGTGTAGTCGACGCCCTCGCCCGCGAGCAGGCCGAGCAGGTCCTCGATCAACACCGCCGAGTCCACGCCCACGGCGAGCCCGAGCTTGGCGCACATTCCCGTCGACCAAGCGTGCTCGTACTGGCCGCCGAACCGGCCAAGCGACTCAGTGGCGAGCGCGACGGCCTGCTCCTGGTCCTCGGACAACAGCGGGAGCAACGCCTCGGCGAACCGAGCCAGATTCCACGCGGCCACCGCGGGCTGGTTGCCGTAGGCGTAGCGGCCGCCGTAGTCGATCGAGCTGAACACGGTCGCCGGATCGAATGCGTCCATGAACGCGCACGGCCCGTAGTCGATGGTCTCTCCCGAGATCGTCACGTTGTCGGTGTTCATCACCCCGTGGACGAACCCGACCAGCATCCACTGGGCGACGAGTGCGGCCTGCCGCGCGACGACCTCGTCGAAGAACACGAGATACGGGTGCTCGCTCGACGCCGCTGCGGGGTAGTGCCGCGCGATTGCGTAGTCGGCCAGCCGGCGCAACAGGTCCACCTCGCCGGAGGCCGCCACGTACTGGAAGGTGCCCACCCGCAGGTGGCTGCTGGCGACGCGGGCGAGCACCGCGCCGGGCAGGGCCGTGTCGCGGTACACCGGCCGTCCCGTCGCCGCTACCGCGAGGGCACGCGTGGTCGGGATGCCCAGCGCGTGCATCGCCTCGCTCACCACGTACTCGCGCAGCATCGGGCCCACGGCCGCGAAGCCGTCACCGCCGCGGGCGAACGGGGTGGCGCCCGAGCCCTTGAGGTGCAGGTCGCGACGTTGCCCGTGGGGGTCGACAAACTCGCCGAGCAGCAGCGCACGTCCGTCGCCGAGGCGCGGGCTGTACCCGCCGAACTGATGCCCGGAGTACGCCTGCGCCACCGGCGTCGCGCCGTCCGGGACGAGGTTGCCCAGCAGGAAGCGCAGCCCGTCGGGGCTCCGCAGCCACGCCACGTCGAGGCCCAGCGCGCGGGCGAGTGGCTCGTTGAGGGCGAGCAGCCGCGGATCGGGGGCGTCGGCGGCCTTCGATGCAACGGCCAGTTCCGGCAGTTCGCGGGCGTAGCCGGCGTCGAGGACGACGGCGGTTTCCGGCGCGCTGGTCACGTGACCCACCCTACGGAGCGGGCGGTGTCCCAGCCCAGTTCGGTACGCTAATTTCTTTGCGGAGGGCGATCTGGTCGCCGAGTCGACATCGAGGTCGACTCTCCGCCGCAGGCACGTGTCCCCACAGGAGCAGTCCGTTGAGCCTCAACACCATCGCGCTCGAGCTCGTCCCGCCGAACCTCGACCAGGGGCGCGAGCGGGCCCTCGAGGAAGCCCAGAAGGTGCTCAAGAGCGCCGGGGAAGCGGGGCTCGGAGGGCGGTTCCGGCACGTCATGATCCCAGGGATGATCGAGGAGGACGGCGACCGTCCCATCGAGATGAAGCCGAAGATGGACGTGCTCGACTTCTGGTCGATCATCAAGCCGGAGCTGCCGGGCGTGAACGGACTGTGTACCCAGGTCACCGCGTTCCTCGACGAGCCGACGCTACGCCAGCGGCTGACTGTGCTCGGCGACACTGGGATCGACGGCATCGCCTTCGTCGGAGTACCGCGCACCATGAACGACGGCGAGGGGTCCGGCGTCGCACCAACGGATGCCCTTGGCATCTTCGAAGGACTGGTCGACAACCGCGGCGTCATCCTGATCCCCACCCGTGAGGGCGAACACGGCCGGTTCGAGTTCAAGTGCAAGCAGGGCGCCACCTACGGCATGACCCAACTGCTGTACTCCGACGCCATCGTCGACTTCCTCACCGAGTTCGCCAGGGAAACCGACCACCGGCCTGAGATTCTGCTGTCGTTCGGCTTCGTGCCGAAGGTCGAGACCAAGGTGGGCCTGATCAGCTGGCTCATTCAGGATCAGGGCAACGCCGCCGTCGCCGCCGAGCAGGAGTTCGTCAAGACGTTGGCGGGCACCGAGCCCGTGCAGCGCCGCACGCTGATGGTCGACCTCTACAAGCGCGTCATCGACGGCGTCGGCGGCCTCGGCTTCCCGATGAGCGTGCACTTCGAGCCCGTCTACGGCGTCAACACGCCGGCCTTCGAGACCTTCGCCGAGATGCTGGCCTACTGGGCGCCCGACCGCCCCTGAGCCTGCCCCCGTGCTCGTTTCGGCTGTAGTCACGGCTGTTGAATCGGCGAAATCACGACCCTCAGTGCAGGCGAAGTGGACAGCTCGCCCGCCTCGGGATGAATTTCCCGTCTCCGCGGAGTCTACTTAGATAGCCGAATCGCAGGACGGAAGGCGGCGAGCACTCGTGAACACACCCGGAGTCGACGTGACCACGCCGCTCGCCCTGTTGGGCCGTCGGGCCTTCGCGTTGTCGGCGGTGTGTTCAGCTGCGCTGCACGTGATTTCGCTCGGACATGCCACGAACCCCGTGGCCGCGACGGTGATGGTGGCGATGGCGTTCGGGTGCCTCTACTGTGCGCGCGACCTCTGGACGCGCGGTACGTCGCGGAGCTGGACGCTGGTGGCGCTGATGAACCTGGCGATGATCGGCGTTCACCTTCCGATGGCGGCGCATCACCACGGCGCGAGCGTCGCGCTGCCCGCAGTGCCCACAGGTTCGGCGGCGATGACCCTGGCCACCGTTCTCGCGGTGATCGAAGTGGTGATCGCCGCGGCCGTGCTGTTCCACCGGACTCGCGGGCTTGCCCCGTCATGACGACACCCGTGGGACGCCTGGGCGCTACCTCAATCGACTGCCCAGACCCAGCCGCACTCGCTGACTTCTGGGGTGCGCTGCTCGGCATGCGCAGGCTCGTCGAAAGCCCCGACGGCAGCGTCATCGCGATCACCGACGGCGCCCAGACCTTGGCGATGATGCGCGTCGCCGACTACGTGGCGCCGACGTGGCCGGAGCCGGGGCAGCTTCAGCAGATGCACCTCGACGTCTCGGTGAGCGACCTCGACGAGGCGGTCGAGCGAGCGGTCGCCTTGGGCGCACGAATCGCCGAGCATCAGCGGGACCCGGCTAGCTGGCGGGTGCTACTGGACCCTGCGGGCCATCCCTTCTGTCTGACCACGGTCGGAGCGGACTGAGCACGCTCCGCCTATCCTTGCCCGAGTGTCCGAACCGTCCCGTGCCGACGTGCGCGCGTTGCGTGCCCGCCTCGACGGTCTGACGATTCGGGACGCCGCCCGGCTGGGCCGCCGGCTGCGACAGCTGCGCAGCGTGACGCCCGAACAGTTCGGGCGGCTGGCCGAGCAAATCACCGCGGCCGAAGCCCTCGTCGCCACCCGCGTCGCCGCCGTTCCGACCATCACCTACCCCGAGCTGCCCGTCAGCGCGCGACGCGACGACCTCGCGAAGGCGATCACCGAACACCAGGTGGTCGTGGTGGCCGGTGAGACCGGCTCCGGCAAGACGACGCAGCTGCCCAAGATCTGTCTCGAACTCGGCCGCGGCATCCGGGGCACCATCGGCCACACGCAGCCGCGCAGGCTCGCCGCGCGCACCGTCGCCCAGCGCATCGCCGACGAACTGTCCGTCCCACTCGGCGAAGCCGTCGGCTACACGGTCCGCTTCACCGACCAGGCCAGCGACCGCACCCTCGTCAAGCTGATGACCGACGGCATCCTGCTCGCCGAGATTCAGCGCGACCGGCGCCTGCTGCGCTACGACACGCTGATCCTCGACGAGGCACACGAGCGCAGCCTTAACGTCGACTTCCTGCTCGGCTACCTCCGCGAACTGCTGCCGCGCAGGCCCGACCTGAAGGTGATCGTTACCTCGGCGACCATCGAGCCCGGCCGCTTCGCGGAACACTTCGGCGGTGCCCCGATCGTGGAGGTGTCCGGGCGCACCTACCCCGTCGAGATCCGTTACCGGCCACTGGAAGTCGTCGTTCCCGCCAGTGACGACGAGGACCCCGACGACCCCGACCACGAGATCGTGCGCACCGAGTTGCGCGACCCGACCGAGGCCATCGTCGACGCCGTCGAGGAGCTCGCCGCCGAACCTCCTGGCGACGTGCTGGTCTTCCTCTCCGGTGAGCGCGAGATCCGCGACACTGCCGAGGCCTTGCAGGACGCACTGAAGGACAACCCGCTGGGCACCGAAGTACTCCCGCTGTACGCCCGGCTGCCCACCGCCGACCAACAGAAGGTGTTTGCGCCAAGTCGCACCGCGCGCCGAATCGTGTTGGCCACCAACGTCGCCGAGACGTCGCTGACGGTGCCCGGCGTCCGCTACGTCGTCGACCCCGGCACCGCACGCATTTCGCGCTACAGCCGCAGGACCAAGGTGCAGCGGCTGCCGATCGAGCCGATCTCGCAGGCGTCGGCAGCCCAGCGCGCGGGACGGTCGGGTCGCGTGGCGCCAGGCGTGTGCATCCGGCTGTACTCGGAGGAGGATTTCGCGTCGCGGCCGCGCTACACCGATCCGGAGATTCTGCGCACCAACCTGGCGGCCGTCACGCTCCAGATGGCTGCGCTGGAACTCGGTGACATCGAGGACTTTCCGTTTCTTGACCCGCCGGACGCGCGCAGCATCCGCGACGGCGTGTTGCTGCTGCGCGAACTCGGCGCCTTCGACCAGCAGGGCGCCATCACCGACGTTGGTCGCAGGCTCGCGCAGTTGCCCGTCGACCCGCGCATCGGTCGGATGATCCTGGCCGCGGACGCCGAGGGCTGCGTCCACGAGGTGCTGGTGCTCGCGGCAGCGCTGTCGATCCCGGACCCACGTGAACGGCCCGCCGACAAGGAAGAGGCCGCCAGGGCCAAGCACGCCCGGTTCGCCGACGAGCATTCGGACTTCGTGTCGTATCTCAACCTGTGGCGCTACCTCCGTCAACAGCGAAGAGACCTGTCGGGCAGCGCCTTTCGCCGAATGTGCCGACAGGAATTCCTGCACTACCTGCGTATCCGCGAGTGGCAGGACCTGGTGGGCCAGCTGCGGGACATCGCACGGGGGCTCGGCATCAGGGAGTCGAACGACCCGGAACCGGCGGACCCCGCCCGGGTGCACGCCGCACTGACCGCCGGACTGCTGTCGCACATCGGGCAGCGCGCGGGAACTGGCAGGGAGTACGCCGGCGCCCGCAACTCGAAGTTCGTGCTCGCGCCGGGGTCGGTGCTGACGAAGCGCCCGCCAGGCTGGGTGGTGGTCGCCGACCTCGTCGAGACGAGCAGGCTGTTCGGCCGGATCGCCGCGCGCATCGACCCCGCCACGGTCGAGCGCATCGCCGAACACCTCGTCCAGCGCAGCTACAGCGAGCCGCACTGGGAGGCAAAGCGCGGCGAGGTGGTGGCCTTCGAACGGGTGACGCTGTACGGGCTGACGTTGGTCGCCGGCCGCCGCGTCGGGTACGCGACGTTCGAGCCCGCACTGGCCCGCGAGTTGTTCATCAGACATGCACTCGTCGAGCGGGATTGGCAGACCCGGCACCACTTCGTCCGCGACAACACGCGCCTGCTGGAGGAGCTCGCCGAACTCGAGGAGCGCACCCGGCGCCGCGACCTGCTCGTCGGTGACGACGAGGTTCACGCGCTCTACAACGCGCGCATCCCCGCAGACGTGGTGTCGGCGCGGCACTTCGACGCGTGGTGGAAGAAACAACGGCACCGCACACCGGAGCTGTTGACGTTCACCCGCGCCGACCTGCTGCGGGCCGAGGACGCCGACGACCGACCCGACACCTGGCAGACGGGCGACGCCGAACTGCCGCTGAGCTACCGCTTCGAGCCGACCGCCGAAGACGACGGCGTCACCGTGCACGTACCGGTCGACGTGCTTGCGAGGCTCGGTGGTGACGAATTCGCCTGGCACGTACCGGCATTGCGCGAGGAGTTGGTCACCGAGCTCATCCGATCCTTGCCGAAGGCCCTGCGCCGCAACTTCGTGCCCGCCCCCGACACCGCCCGTGCAGTGCTCGGCGAGCTCGATCCCGAACGCGAACCCCTGCTGGACGGGCTGCAGCGTGCGTTGCTGCGCCGCACCGGCGTTCGGGTGCCCATCGAGGAGTTCGACCTCGACAAGCTGCCTGCGCACCTTCGCGTCACGTTCGTCGTTGAGTCGGCCGAAGGTCGAGAACTAGGCCGCGGCAAGGATCTCGACGCGCTCCAGGAGCGGCTGGCCGCACCCGCGCGCACCGCCGTCGCCGAGGCGGTCGCCGACGGGCTGGAACGCAGCGACCTGCGGGGTTGGCCCGACGACCTGGCCGAACTCCCGCGCACCGTCGAACGTCGCGTCGCGGGACGCACCGTGCGGGGCTTCCCGGCGCTGACGGATGCAGGCGGCGGCGTCGACGTACGGGTGTTCGCGACGGAGGCGGAGCAGGCCGCCGCGATGGGTCCCGGCACGCGCCGGTTGCTGCGCCTTGCGACGTCGTCACCGGTGAAAGCCGTTGAGCGGGCACTCGATCCGCGGGCTCGGTTGGCGCTGAGCACGAATCCCGACGGGTCGCTGGCGGCCCTGCTCGAGGACTGTGCCGACGCCGCGGCCGACCTTCTGGTGTCGGCGCCGGCGTGGAATCGGGCCGACTTCACCGCCCTGCGTGACCGGGTGGCCGGTGCGCTGACCGAGACGACGTTGGACGTGGTTGCGCGCGTCCAGCGGGTGCTCGACGCGGCGCAGGCGGCGCGGCTCGGGGTGCCCGACAAGCCGCCGCCCGCGCAGGCGACCGCGATCGCCGACGTCCGTGCCCAGCTCGAGCGGCTGCTGCCCGTGGGGTTTGTCACCGCCACCGGCGTCGCGCACCTGGCCGACCTGACGCGCTACCTGACTGCGATCGCACGCCGACTGGAGCGGCTACCGCACGCGGTGGCCGCCGACGGTGAACGGATGCAGCGCGTCCATGCCGTGCAGGCCGCATACGACGAACTCGTCGCCGCACTGCCGACGGGGCGGGCGGATGCCGCCGACGTCCGCGAAATCGCCAGGCAGATAGAGGAATTGCGGGTAAGCCTGTGGGCACAGCAGCTGGGCACGCCGCGCCCGGTCAGCGAACAGCGCATCTACCGCGCAATCGACGCCGTCTAGACTCGACGGGTGGCAGACGAGGACCGACTCTCGGCGGACGACGCGCGCATCCTCGCTCTCGAATCCGCTGCGATCACCGGCCACACCCTCAAGCTGATCGTCCTCGAACCGGGTAGTGAGCCGCTCGACCTCGACGCGCTACGAGCCACCGTCGGCGCCAGATTGGCGAGCCAACCCCGCGCCACCGAGCGCGTTGACACGTCCGCGTCCGAGCCACGCTGGGTTCCCGCAACGGATTTCGACGTCACGAACCACGTCCGGCGTCGTGCCGACAGCGCGTGCGCGTCACGGGCCGACCTGTGGCGGATCGTCAGTGAGCTCATGTCGGAGCACCTCGACCGTCGGCACCCACTGTGGACGTTCGACGTGATCGGGCCCATGGCCGACGGTCGCGAGGCCATCGCGGCACGCATCCACCACGCGATGTGCGACGGGATCGCCGCCGTCCGGTTCCTTGACGCGGTGCTCTTCGATGCCCACGAGTCGGCCCCCGCGAGCGGCGGGCACGCGGCGCCGGCCCCGCTCACCCGCCGCGACGAGTTGCGCAGGCTGCCCGCGGCGGCGTTCCGCGAACTCGGCCGTCCAGGCTCGCGCTCGCCGTTCGACCGTCCGATCACCGTCTCCCGCGAGCTGGCGTTCACCGCCGCCCCGCTCGCTGAACTGACCGCGATCGGCGCGTCGCGGCCCGTGCGTGCGACCGTCAACGACGTCCTGCTCACCATCGTCGGCTGCGGACTGCGCACCTGGCTCGAACGCCACGAATTGGCCCGCAAGCATCTGCGCGCCCAGGTGCCGGTGAGCCTGCACCGACGCGACGAGGATGCCACCGTGGGTAACCGCGACTCCTTCATGAACGTCGACCTGCCGCTTGGCGAACGCGATCCGCTCCTCATGCTCGACCTCATCAGCGCGCAGACCCGCGAACGCAAGCGACTCGACGACGCCGACGAGATGTACGAGCTGCTCCATGCGCTCGGCGCGGTGAAGTACGTCGGCAAGGCCGCGAAGCGACTGGCGGGCAGCGCGCGCGAGTTCAGCCTGTCGATCTCCAACGTTCCCGGGCCGCGTACCGCCGTCTCCGTGGCGGGTCGACGCGTGCTCAACCTGTTCTCGTCGTCGGAGCCCGCCGCACACCACGCGCTGCGCATCTCGGCGATCTCGTGCGCGGGCGACATCGGCATCGGGTTGTGCACCGATCCGCAGGCGCTAGCCCACATCGCCCTCATGGCCGACGCGGTGCAAGACGCCTTTGCCGAACTACGCGCCGCCGCGGTGACGTAACAGCGTCGGCCAACCCTGGATCGAGGCGCGCAACCGGTTGATTGCTGCCATCCGCCGTTCAATTGCTGCCAATGGAATTACCGCGCTGAACAGTGCGTTCTAGCTGTCAGACCGGGTAGGAAATCTCCCAACCGGAAGACGTAGGGTCCGAACCGCGACACGAACGCCACGGCTCGAACACCGAAGCAAAAGAGGAAGAGGTCTTCGAAATGAAGAAGTTTGGATTTGCTAGCGCCATCGCCACCGGATTCGCCGCCGCCCTGTTCGGGCTGGCAGCCCCCGCCCAGGCGGACGTCGTCCACCACGACTGGGTGGCCGACATCCAGCAGCAGGCGACCGTCGGCGCGGTTACGCCGGTCTTCGGCAACGGCCGCTGACACAGCGAAGCAAGAGGGGCACCCGATCATCGGGTGCCCCTCTTTTCGCGTTCGGGGTTCGCTCAGCCGGCGGCGCGGCGGCGGGCCTTCGCCTTGATCTCCTCGGGCAGCGCGTCGGCGGCGAGGATGGTCGGCAGCAGCTTCGGCTCGAGCGTGAGCGCGCGGAACACCGTGCCGATGGTGACGCCGTGTCCGGGCCGGTCGACGAGCTCGATGGCGTCGCCCGCGCGAAGCGTCCCTTGTTCCACCACCCGCAGGTAGGCGCCAGGGGTGCCGCCGTGCGTGAACGTCTTGATCCAGCCGGAGATGCCCAGCCGCAGCTCGAACGTCTTGCAGGGCACGCGGGGTCGCGTCACCTCGAGCAGCAGACCGTCCGAGCCGATGCGCCAGCGCTCGCCGATCACGGCGCCGGTGACGTCGATCCCCGACGTCGTGACGTTCTCGCCGAACATGCCGTTTGTGAGTTCGCGCTCGAGCTCGGCCGCCCAAACGTCGAGATCCTCCCGGGCGTAGGCGTAGACCGCCTGATCGTCACCGCCGTGAACCTTCGGGTTGCCGATGGTGTCGCCGACGAGACCGCTGCCGAGCCCGCCCTGCATGGGGCCGGGCGCGCGGACCGCGACGGCGCCGACGACGGGCCGCTTGTCGATGCCGGTGGTCGCGGTGCTCACACCGGGCTGTACGTGCGCGCTGTTCACCGTCAACACCGTGGCCACCCCCCGAGCGTAGTTCCGCCGCCGCGTTGGCGCCGGGAGCGGCCCGGCCCCTAGGGTTTCGTGTGACATGCTGGCTCTCCTCCTGCCCCTCGCGGGGTTCGCGTTCCTCGACTCGCTCAACCTGCTCAACCTGGGAGTCACGACCGCGGTCGTCTACGACAGCCGGCTCACCCGACGGTCGCCGCTGCCTGCCGGGCTGAGCTTCATCGCGGGCGTCTTCACGGCGACGAGCACGACCGGCGTCTGCATCGTGCTCGGCCTGAGCTTCCTGACCCAGCGCGTGGACATCGAGGTCACGCCGACGGTGCGGTACTGGGGTCAACTGGTTCTGGGGCTGGTGCTCATCGCCGTCGCCTCGTTGTCGTCGTCGAACGGACGGCAACCGCCGGCGTGGGCGCTCAACGTGGCGCGGCGAAGTCCGTGGCTGTTCGCCGTCGCGGGATTGGTCGTCGGACTGGGACAGGCGCTCACGTCGGTGCCGTACCTGTCGGCGCTCACGATGATCTCCGCGCGCGACGTGCTGCCGACGGCCTGGCCGCTCGTCGTCGTGGCCTACTGCGCAAGCGCGTTGGTTCCCGCGCTGTTCGTGCTCGGCCTATCGGTGCGCAAGACCATGCGCGCACGACGGCTGCAGCGGCGAATCGTCCGCGTGCTGTTCAAGTACGCGCCGATCGTGGTGCGGGCGCTGTTCTTCGGCATCGGCGTGCTGCTCGTCGGCGACGCGCTGTGGAACTGGCGCGCACTTTGGTGAGTACCTCGCCGAGTTAGGCCGGCAGGCCGTCGGCCACCCGCGGGGGCTTCTCGGCCGACGCGTCGTCGAGCACCATCGCGGCGACCCGCGACCGGTGCTGCTCGGCGGTGCCCAGCAGCGCGGCGTCGGTGGCCGCGCGCTTGAAGTACAGGTGCGCCTGGTGTTCCCACGTGAACCCGATGCCGCCGTGCACCTGGATGGTGTCGGTCGCGACGTGACTGAACGCGGCCGAGCAGACGGCTTGGGCGATGCTCGTCGCCAGTGCCGGGTCGTCGGAGCCGTCGGTCAGCGCCCACACCGCGTGGTACGCCGTCGACCGGGCGTGCTCGACGTCGACGAGCACGTCGGCCAGCCGGTGCTTGACGGCCTGGAACGAGCCGATCGGCCTGCCGAACTGCAGCCGCGACTTCGCGTACTCGACGGACAGGTCGAGCAGATGCTGTGCGGCGCCGACCATCTCGACGGCCAGCAGCGCCGCACCAACCTGCAGCGCGTGGTCGATCACCCGCGCTGCGTCGTCAGGCGCCGCGATCAGACGCGCGGGCGCGTCGGTGAACCGCACGTTCGCCTGAGGTCGAGTGAGGTCGAGCGTGGCGAGCGGAGTCCGCTCGACGCCCGCTGCGCCCGCGTCGACCGCGTACAGCGCCACCCCGTCGGGGCCGTTGGCGGCGACCAACAGCACGTCCGCGGCACCGGCGTCGACGACCTGCTTGACGGCACCCGTGACGGTGTCGCCGGACGCGGTCACAGTGACGGCGTCGGGGACGAAGCGGCCCGCCTGGTCCGGGACGGCGAACGCCGCCGTGCGGGTGCCCTCGACGAGCTCGCTCAGCAATTCGTCACGCGCCGGACCCGACGACGCGGCCACCAGCGCGGGAATGGCAAGGAACACCGTGCCGAAGACGGGCCCGCAGGCGAGCCGGGCGCCGAGCTCCTCGACCGCGACGGCCTGGTCGACCAGCGTGCCGCCGACGCCGCCGTCGGCCTCTGCGACCGACAAACCCAGCACGCCGAGCTCGCCGCCAAGGCGCGCCCACACCTTCGCGTCGAACGGTGGGTCCGACTCCATCAACGCACGCACCGTCGGCTCGTCGAAGTTCTCGGCGCTGAACTTGCGGACCGCGTCACGCAGCTGCACCTGCTCGTCGGTGAACGTGAACTCAGCCACGGGGGATCTCCTTCCAAGCCATGCCTGCGTCTGCGCGAAGGTCGCCGGGTAGTCCGAGGATCCGTTCGCCGAGGATGTTGCGCATCACCTCTGAGGTGCCGCCTTCGATCGTGTTGGCGCGGCTGCGCAGGAACCGCTGCTGAATGGGACCCTGCCAGTCCTTCTCTCCCGTGGCGGCGCCCTGGTGGTAGCCGTGATATAGAAGTCCTTCCGGCCCAAGGAAATCCATGCAGAACTGGTAGATGTGCTGGTTCAGCTCCGCACCGACGAGCTTGCCGATCGACCCCTCCGGCCCGGGGCCTCCGACGCCCGCGGCGGCTCGAGAGCGCTCCGAGGTCAGGCGTTGCGCCTCCGAGCGCAGCCACAGTTGGGTCAGTCGGTCGCGGAGCACCGGCGTCTGTTGGTGGGGGCGCGACGCCCACAGGGACACCGCCTCCGAGATGGTGCCTGCGCCGCGACGGCTGCCGCTGCCACCCAACGCGGTGCGCTCGTTCATCAGCGTGGTCATCGCGACGCCCCACCCGTTGCCGATCTCGCCGAGCCGGTGCTTGTCCGGGATGCGGGCGTCGGTGAAGTAGACCTCGTTGAACTCGGCCTGTCCGGTCAGCTGGCGCAGTGGTCGCGTCTCGACGCCGGGGCCGTGCATGTCGATGACGAAGTAGGTCAGGCCCTTGTGCTTGGCCACGTCGGGGTTGGAGCGCGCGAGCAGCAGTCCCCAGCGGGCGCGGTGCGCGAGGCTTGTCCACACCTTCTGCCCGTTGATCACCCAGTCGTCACCGTCGCGGACCGCCGAGGTGGCGAGGCCTGCGAGGTCGGATCCCGCGCCGGGCTCGGAGAACAGCTGACACCAGAGGTGCTCGGTGGTCGCCAGCGGGCGAAGCCACTGATGCTTGACGTCGTCGCTCTGCGCGTGCTCCCGGATGGTCGGGGCCGCCATGCCGTAGCCCATCGGGTTCAGGCCCAGCGGCACCGGGCTGCCCGCGCCCTGCAGGATTCGGTCGGCGACGGCCTGCAGCCCGCGCGACACCCCGAGCCCGCCGAGGCCCTCGGGGAAGTGCACCCACGACAGTCCGGCGTCGTAACACGCGCCGAGGAGTTCGGGGACGGGGACCTTCTTGGGGTCGTGGGCGGCCACCACCCCGCGCGCCAGCTCGGCGACCCGCTCGGAATCAGCATCGTTGCTCATCTGGTCACCATAGAACGGCGTCACATTGGCCAGTCCCTGGCCCTCGACACCCGTCAAGAAACGGTGGGGGGTGGAATATCCCCTGCCGCGCCACGGGTTGCCCGACACATGACCTCAGCCTTCGATCCCCGCACCCTGCTCGCCGAGAGCCGAATCGGCGTGCTGGCCACCATCAAGTCCAACGGCCTACCCCAGCTGTCTCCCGTGACGCCGTACTACGACCGCGACGCCGATGTGATCTACGTGTCGATGACCGACGGCCGGGCCAAGACCGCGAACTTGCGCCGCGACCCTCGGGCGGCCTTCGAGGTCACCAGCGCCGACGGCTGGTCGTGGGCGACGGCCGAGGGCACGGTGACGCTCATCGGGCCAGGCACCGACCCGAACGGCCCCGAGGTCGAGGCGCTGGTGGACTACTACCGCGCCGCCGCGGGCGAGCATCCGGACTGGGCCGAGTACCGCGCGGTCATGGTCTCCGACCGCCGGGTGCTCATGACGTTGACGGTCGACCGGGTGTACGGCGAGAAGATCCGCTGACGCGGGTCACGCGGGGAAACTCGGCGTTGATCGCGTCGAGCACCGCAGGGTAGCGCTTGGCTTCACGGTGTCCGCCGGGCTTGCCGCTGCTGACAACCCCCACCGAGAGCTCGCGCTCGGGGTCGGCCCACATGGCGATGTTGACCAACCCAGTGTGGCCGAACGCCGCGGGCGCATCGAGTCCGAACGGCCCGAAGCGCTTGGACCCCAACATGAATCCGGTGCCCCAGCGCAGTGGCACCAGGCCCGTCGCGACGTCCGGACGCAGTCGGCGGCGCTGCACCGTCGCCTCACGCAACGTCGCGGCCGACATGACCCTCACCCCGTCCAACTCGCCGCCGCGGCGCCATAGCTCGGCGAAGCGCGACAGTTCGTCGGCGGTGGAGACGGTGCTCGACGACGGCACCACGCTGGTGAGGAACTGCGCAGTGTTGGTGAACGGAATGATCTGGTGCGTCGTCCCGCCGATCGCAGTCTTGAACGCCGCGGCGATGGGCGGCGGCAACGGCTTGCCGGTGGCGTGGCTGGGGGCGACGAGCGGCACGTCCCGTTCCGCCACACCGTAATTCGTCCAGCGGAACCCCAGCGGCTCGAGAATCTCGGTGGCCAGGATCTCGCGGATGTCCCGCCCAGTGGCGGCGGACATGATCTCCCGCATCAGCGGGCCCCAGGTCACGGCGTGGTAGACGTGCACCAGCCCGGGCCGGTAGACCGGCTTGAGGTTGCCGAGCATCTCGCGGGCGTACTCGCTGTCGTTCATCCGCTTGAGGTCGGGCTTGGGTCCGGTGGCGAACGGGACGCCTGCGCTGTGCGTCAGCACGTGCCGGATCGTCGTGCGGTGCTTGCCATGGCTGGTGTAGCTGGGCAGGTAGTCGCAGACGCGGTCGTCGAGCGAGAAGTACCCGCGCTCGGCGAGCATGTGCACCACCGTCGTCGTGATGCCCTTGGCCGTCGAGTACACGCAGAACGGGGTTTCCGTTGTCACGGGCACCTTTTCGGCGTCGGGAGCGTCGTCGGGGCCGTTGCCCCAACCATGCCCGATCGCCCGGTTCAGCACGACCTTGCCCTCGCGCCGCACGCACACCTGAATCGCGGGGTGCATGCCCGCCCGATACCAGTGCCGCGTGGCCTGCCAGATCCGCTCGACGGCAGGCGAGCCGACATCGGAGTGGTCCTCCTCGCCGACCGCCGTCACCGCGTCGAGGTTGGCCGGGACGCGTACCCGCCCGTCGGAGCTCACGGCGTCGTCCTGTGCAGCGTGGCGGCGAGGTGGTGTTGAAGCGGCTGGCCCACCGCGCCCATGCGCACCGTGTACGTCAACGTGTCCCCATCGATTCGGATGGACCGGCCGAGCGCGTTCACGTCCTTGGCTGACGCGGTGCGCCCGATCGACGTCGCGATCAGTTCCAGCTCGATGACGCCGTCGTGCACCGACAGCGTGCCCTCCTGAATTTCCGTCACCCCGGTCGGATGGGCGAGCACCCATTCGACGCGGTCGGGCGACGGCACCCGCACGTAGCCGGTCTCGGCATGCAGCGGTCTGCCGTCGTCGCCGGCCTTGGTGCGCTGCCCATAGGAGAGGAACGGCTTGCCGACGTGGCCGAAGGTGACTTCCTCGGTGTATTCGAACGGCTGGATCGTCGGGTACTCACCAGTTCCTCGGCCCGCCCACGTGCCCAACAGCGGAGCGAGCACGGCGACGTCGGGATGGAGATCGGCCACGTCGCCAGGGTACGGTGCGGATCAGTAGGCAAGACTCGGTGACCAAGTCGACGATGGAGCGGGATGAGCCGCAAACGGGTGGTCGTCGCCGGCCTCGGCGACAGCGGCGTACTCACCGCGATCCGGCTGGCCAAGCACGCTGACGTCGTCGGCATCTCGACCAAACCCGCCTTGGTGAGCGGCCAGGAACTCGGCTGGCGCATCAGCCGCCCCGACCACTGGGCCAAGCACAACTGGATCTCCTTCGATCGGTTCCAAGGGCTGGATCGCGTGCGCACCGTCCACGGCACGCTTACCGGCCTCGACCTTTCGCAGCGGACCGTCGCCGTCCAGCGCGACGACGGCTCGATGGTCGACGAGCCATACGACGCGCTCATCATCTCGACGGGCGTCACCAACGGGTTCTGGCGTCAACCCACCTTGCAGTCCACCGACGAGATCGGCGCCGAACTGCGCACCGCACACGACCGGCTCAAGGCCGCGTCGTCGGTGATCGTCGTCGGTGGTGGCGCCGCGGCAGTCAGCAGCGCCGCGAACATCGCGAGAACGTGGCCCGGCACGCGCGTCGACCTCTACTTTCCCGGCGAGCGGGCGCTGACCCAGTACCACGACCGCACCTGGGAACGCGTCCGGCGCAGGCTGAACGAGGCCGGTGTCACGCTGCATCCCGGCCACCGCGCGGTGCTGCCGGACGGGTTCACCGGCGACGAGATCACCAGCGCCCCGGTCGAGTGGAGCACCGGACAGTCGCCGGCCTCCGCCGACGCCGTGCTCTGGACGATCGGACGCGTGCGACCCAACACCGACTGGTTGCCGCCAGAACTGCTCGACGAGGCCGGCTTCGTCCGCGTCACCCAGGAGCTTCGGGTGCCCGATCAGCCGGGCGTCTTCGCGGTCGGCGACGTCGCAGCCACCGACCCACTGCGAAGCTCCGCCCGCAACCGTGGCGACGGGCTGCTCGCGCACAACGTGCTGGCCGAATTCGACGGCCGCCCGCTGCGCGCGTATCAACCGCCGAAGCGACGATGGGGCTCGGTCATTGGGATCCAGACGGACGGACTTGAGGTGTTCGCCCCGAACGGCCGAGCCTTCCGCTTCCCGGCATGGTCGTTCGAGCGAATTCTCATGCGGTTGATCGTTCGGCGTGGGATCTACCGCGGAATACGCGAGTGACACGTCGGGAGCTATGGGTATCGTCTGTGCATTAGCACTGGACCGACCGAACTGCACCACTCTGAGCACTCCGCGGGGACCGGGCGACGGTTGTCGCTGCTGCTGGTCGAGGACGATCGCGGCGACGTCGTGCTCGTCGAGGAGCTGATCGCCGACGCGAACACCGACATCGACATGGTCGTCGCCCCGTCGATGTCGGATGCCGAACGCGAGCTCAGCAACTGGCGGCCGGACTGCGTGCTGCTCGACCTGAACCTGCCCGACGCCAACGGCATCAGCGCGCTCGACCGCATCACGAAGAAGAACGACAACGTGCCGATCGTCGTCCTGACCGGCCTGTCCGACGAGCACTTCGGCGTCTCGGCCGTCGCCTCTGGCGCCCAGGACTACCTGGTGAAGGGTCGCGTCGATCCCGAAATGCTCAGGCGCGCACTGTTCTACGCGATCGAGCGCAAGCGCGCCGAGCTCACCGCCGTCGAACTTCACGCCAGCCGCATCCGCGCCAGAGAGAACGCGCGGCTGGAACGCGGGCTGCTGCCCACCCCGCTGCTCCTGGATCCCCCCGGTATCGACGTCGTCGCGCAGTATCGCTCCAGCCGCGAGAACGGCCTGCTGGGCGGCGACTTCTACGACGTGGTGCAGACGCCCGACGGGACGGCCCACGTCGTCATCGGCGACGTCTCCGGGCACGGGCCCGACGAGGCCGCCCTCGGCGTCGCACTGCGGATCGCTTGGCGCACACTGGTATTGGCCGGATTCCGCGGTGTCGAGTTGATGCCTCAGCTCGAGCGCATCCTGATCGCCGAGCGCGCGGGCGTCGGCACGTTCGCGTCCGTGCTGAGCCTGACGATCCACCCCAACGACCCCATGGTGGTCGCCGTCCGCGCAGGCCATCCCGGAATGTTGTTACACGGCGCAGGCTCGGTCTGGTGGGTCGATCCGTTCAGCGGCCCCGCCCTCGGGCTGCCCGCGAACTCCGACTGGCCGTCGGACACGTTCGAACTACCCGCCGGACACGGGCTGGTCCTGCTCACCGACGGAGTCTTCGAGGGGCACTCCGGCGCGGGCAACGAACGGCTCGGCGAGGCGGGCCTGCTCGAGATGGCCCGCTCGCTGGCCAACTTGGCAGGCCCGGACTTCGTCCGCGCGCTCGTCGACGGCGCCGAAGAACTCGCGCATGCGCACGGCGGGCTCACCGACGACATCGCGGTGGTGCGCGTGGAGCGCACTGCGTGAAGGCGGCGAAGCCGGACCGCCGGCTGACGGTCCAGGGCTGGCAGAACCTCGTCCTCATCGCCATGGGGGTCGTCGTGCTGGCGGGTGCGGTCGTCGGCAGCGTGTTGCTGAGCCGGACCGACGAGTTCGCCCGCGAGCTCACCGACGACATCCAGCCCTCCCGCGTGGCGTCCTACCGCTTGCAGACGGCGGTGCGCGACCAGGAGACGGCCCTTCGTGGATACGCCATCTCGACCGACCGGCAGTTCCTCGACCCCTATTACGACGGACAGAAGGACGCGCAGGTCGCCGCCGAAGCCATGCGCAGGCGGCTGGCCGACCGGCCCGAACTTCTCGCCGACCTGGATGCGGTCGAGCGGGCCGTGGCGGGCTGGCGGTCGAGCTATGCGGAGCCGCTGATCGGGCGCGTCAAACCTGGGGCCACCAACTTGCTCGACCCGGCTGACCTCGACCGCGGCAAAGTCGAATTCGACGAGATCCGACGGCTGTTCGACGTGCAGAGCGAGCACTTGGCGACGGTTCGCGACGAGGGCCTGGCCAACCTCGCAGAGGTGCGCGGCTGGCGCGACCGCGTGCTGCTGGTCATGATTCTCACGTTCTTCGCTACGGCGATCCTGCTGGCGATCGTGGTCAACCGCACGGTGACTCGCCCGCTCGACAGGCTGGCCGCGGCGTGCAGGCGGATCACCGACGGTGAGTTCGACCAGAAGATCGTCCCGCGCGGGCCCAAGGACATCCGCGCCATCGCGGCCGACGTGGAGGACATGCGACAGCGCATCGTCGCCGAACTCCTCACGGCGCAGACGGCGCGCGAGGCGTTGGCCGAACAGACCGAGGAGCTGCGTCGCTCGAACGCGGAGCTCGAACAGTTCGCCTACGTCGCCAGCCACGACCTGCAGGAGCCGCTGCGCAAGGTCGCGTCGTTCTGCCAGCTGCTCGAGAAGCGCTACGGCGACCAACTCGACGAGCGGGGTATCGAGTACATCGCGTTCGCGGTCGACGGCGCCAAGCGGATGCAGGCGCTCATCAACGACCTGCTGACGTTCTCGCGGGTGGGCCGGCTGAACGCGACCTACGCCGACGTCGCGCTGGACGCGAGCCTGGACGCCGCCATCGGCAACCTGGAGAGCGCCATCGAGGAGTCCGGCGCCGAAGTGGTGCGAACGGCACCGCTTCCGCAGGTCGTTGGCGACCCGATGTTGCTGGCCATGCTGTGGCAGAACCTCGTCGGGAACGCGGTGAAGTTTCGCAAGCCCGGCCAAGCGCCGCGCATCGTCGTCGAGTGCGAGCCCGGCGCGGGCCGGCATCAGGACGAGTGGTTGTTCAGCGTGTCGGACAACGGGATCGGGATCGCCGACGAGTTCGTCGACAAGGTCTTCGTCATCTTCCAGCGGCTGCATGCTCGCGAGACGTACGGCGGAACGGGCATTGGACTGGCACTATGCAAGAAGATCGTGGAGCAGCATGGCGGGACGATCTGGATCGACACGTCGTACACCGCCGGAGTTCGCTTTAGATTCACCCTGCCCGTCAAGCCGATGGCGACTGCCGTTGTGGAAGGATCGCCGCAATGATGGCCGCCGTACGCCCGATCGACATCTTGCTCGTCGAAGACGACCCAGGCGATGAGCTGATCACCCGGGAAGCGTTGGAGCACAACAAGATCAAGAGCAATCTGCATGTGGCGCGCGACGGGGAGCAAGGCTTGGACTTCCTCTACCAAAGAGGTGAGTTCGGCGATGCGCCGCGGCCGGATCTGATCCTGCTAGATCTGAACCTGCCGAAGTACGACGGCCGGCAGCTGCTCGAGCAGATCAAGTCCGACGCCGACCTGTGCCACATCCCCGTGGTGGTGCTCACCACGTCGGCCGCCTCAGAGGACATCGTGAAGAGCTACCAGCTGCACGCCAACGCGTACGTGACGAAGCCGGTGGACGTCGACCAGTTCATGAGCGCGGTGCGGCAGATCGACCAGTTCTTCCTGCAGGTGGTGCGGCTGCCGCAGTTCTGAGGCGCTACAGCGGGATGAACTTCTCGCTGTTGAGTTCCCGCCAGAGCTTGCGGCAGAAGACCTTGAACCGTCGCAGCACGGGAACCTCGGCCATGTAGTCGATGAGTTCCGCATCGGCGATGACGTAGCCGCCGTAGCCGTTGGTGGTCCGGTGCCACAGCCCAGCCAGACACAACTCGACCGCCGCCATAGTGGTGGCGTGGCCCGGCGCGATGGCGTCGAGGCCGGCATCGGAGATGAACGCCGGGTTTGCGGTGCGGACGCTGCGCCCGACCGCCCGCACGTGGATCTCCAGCGCGAGCGGTGATACGTCGCGCATATTGTTACGGCACAACAGGGTCTCGACTTCAGTGAATACGCTCTTCACCCGCATGGAACCAGCATACGGGTAACACCGTCGTAACAAGGAATTTACGTCATTCCGAACCGAACCCCGGCCTGCTCGCGAGTTCGACGAGCTCTACCCTCGACACCGTGACCCAAGCCTGGACGCCGACCCGCCTCGGTGACTTGACCGGCAAGCGCATCATCGTCACGGGCGCGACCAACGGGGTGGGCCTCGCCACCGCACGCGCGCTGGCCGACGCCGGCGCCCACGTCATCCTCGCGGTGCGCAACACCGAACTCGGGGCGCAACGCGCTGCGGAGCTCGGCGGGACGACGTCGGTCGTGCGCCTCGACCTCGCCGACCAGGCGTCCGTCCGCGCGTTCCCCACGCTCCTCGACGACGTCTGCGACGACGTCGACATCCTCGTCAACAACGCCGGCGCAGTCACGACGGCCCGCACCGAGACCGTCGACGGCTTCGAGGCGACGATCGGCACCAACTTCCTCGGCCCGTTCGCGCTGACGAACCTGATCGCCGACCGCGTTCGGGCACAGATCGTCAACGTCGGCTCCGAGGCCCACAAGTCGGCCACGCTGCGGCTCGACGACATGCACCTGCGCCGCAGCAAGTGGAAGGCGATGGGCGCCTACGGACGTTCGAAGCTCGCCGTGATGCTGTGGGGGCTGGAACTCGACCGCAGGCTCCGCGAGGCGCGCTCACCCGTCGTCAGCCAACTCACGCATCCCGGCTGGGTGGCGTCGAACCTGTCGAAGGTGTCGGACAAACCACTGATGTCGTTGGTGCACCGCGTGGTTCAGACGGCGGGGAACCTGCTCGCCAACGACATCGATGCGGGCGCGGCGCCGACGCTGTACTGCATCAGCGAACCGATCCCGCCGGGCAGCTACGTCGGGGTCGACGGGATCGGGGGGCTGCGCGGCGGGCCCGTGCTGATCGGCCGTTCCACCACCGCCTGCGACTACGACGCGGCGGCGCGGCTGTGGGAGTTCGCCGAACGGGAGACGGGGACCACCCTCGGAGCGCTCGGGTAGGGTCTCGCACCATGTCGGACCGCAGGTTTTCTTTCGAGTTCAACCGCACCAGTACCGCGCCGCCGGAGGTATTGTTCCGGCTCGAAACCGACGGGGCGGGCTGGTCGAAGTGGGCCGGGCCGATGATCGTCAAGTCGAGTTGGGAGCGCCAGGGCGACCCCGCGCCCGGAGGCCTCGGGGCCATCCGCAAGGTCGGGGTGTGGCCGATGGCGATGCGCGAGGAGACCGTCGAGTACGAGCAGGACCGCAGGCACGTCTACGTCTTCGCCGACGGCAAGGGCCCGGCGAAGGACTACCGGGCCGAGGTCTTCTTCACCCCGAACGCGTCCGGCGGCACCGACCTGCGCTGGACTGGTTCGTTCACCGACGGACCGCTGCCAGGTACCGGACCGCTAGTGCTCGCCATCGTGCGCAATGCGATCAAGGACGTCTCGAAGCGACTAGTCGAGGCCGCCGAGCGCGAAACCCGAACGGGCTCAACGGGTTGACGTCATGCGCATCGTGGGCATCGTGTCCATGGTGGTCCGCTGCCTAGTCACGGTGCTGATTGCGGGCCTCGCGCTCGGCGTGCTTGGGACGTTCCTGCCCGACCTGCCGTTCCTCGGGCTGGCGACCGGATTCGTGCCGCCGGTGATGTCGTGGGTGATGATCGCGGCGGTTGTCGCTTCGGCGTTCGCGCTCTTGGCTTGGTGGCGACGACGCGGCTGGTTCTCGGGCACGCTGGCCGTCGTCGCGGTGGTCACGGTGCTCGCCGCCACCGTGGCGAACGTCCGCATGATCGATGCCGTCGAACGCGCGGGAGCCGCCGTCGACGTCGTCGACACGCTCGGCGTCTGGGCCAAGGGTGCGGCGGCGCCAGACGCCGAGGCCACCTACGCGACGTACGAGGGGGAGCCACTCGAGCTCAGCGTCTACCGCCCGTCGTCGCCGTCGGTGCCGGCCCCCGTCCTCGTCTTCGTCCACGGCGGCGGCTGGGTGGCGGGCATCCGCGACGCCCACGCCGCCGACATGCGCTGGTTCGCCGACCGGGGTTGGTTGGTGATCACGGTCGACTACGCCCTGTCCTCGGCCGACCGTCATCTCTGGGACGTGGTCGAGGGCCAACTCGGATGCGCGCTGGCATGGGCGGCGACGAACGCGCCCCGCTATGGCGGTGACCCTGCCCGGGTGTCGCTGTCGGGTGACTCCGCGGGCGGGAACCTGGCCATCAACGTGGCGTACCGCAGGGCGAACGGCACGCTCGAGTCCTCCTGTGGTGGAACGCTTCCCGAGGTGGCCGCGGTGTCCACGCTTTACCCGGCGGTCGATCCCGCGGACTTCTACGCCAACCCGGACTTCGCCATGGGTGACACGTCAAGAGCGATGGCCGGTGCGTACACCGGCGGGTCGCCGCAGGAGTTCCCTGCGCGCTACGCCGCCATCGCGGCCGCGACGCACCTCAGCGCGTCGGCGCCACCGACGCTGATCCTGCTCGGCGAGTCCGACCATCTGGTGCCGACCGGTGCCACGTACCGATTCGCGGACGCCGCCCGCGCGGCAGGGGTCGACGTCGAGCTCGTCGCGGTGCCGTATGCCGACCACATATTCGATGCGCGCACGGGCAGCGTTGGGCAACAGGCCTACCGCCAACTGACCGCGAAGTGGCTGCGCGAGCACGGTCAGGCCCCGTAACGTCTGATATCGGCGCAGGAGGTCGCCCATGGCAAGCCCGACGAAGGCGTCCGCGTGGCCGGTGCTCGCGCTGGCGGTCCTGATGGTCGTCGCCGCGGTGGCCCTTCGCGGGTACGTCCCCGGTGCCCAGCGCATGCCCCGCGAGCCTGCCGCCGACAACCCGTTCGCACTGTTCGCCGTCGTCGGGCTACTCGTCGCGGCCGTCGCCATCGTGATGATGGCGGTGATCGTGCGGGCTCGCAATCGCACGGCGGGACGCGCCGGCGCCGCGAGCCGGCTCGACTGGCTCCGAGCCGACGTGGGTCGGCCGACGTGGCGGATGGCCCTCATCGCGTTCGGTGTCGTCGTGGCCGCGTTGTTCGCGGCGATGGCGCTCAGCCGGCTCGGAGGCGGAGTAGGGCTCAACCCGCCCGCGTACGTGCCGCCCGGCACCTCGGACACCAGCACGCCGAAACCCGGTGCCGCAGAGTCCGACCCGGGACCGCCACCCGAGGCGCCGCACCCCGAGCCGGATCTGATCGGCTACTTCTACGCCGCCACCGGACTGTTCCTCCTGGTGCTCGTCGCGGGCTCGGTCGTCGCCATGCGCCGCCGACCCGCGTCGCCGACATCCACCCCGGACCCCGACCTCGACCCGCGTCACAAACCGCCCGACGGCGCCCAATCCCTCGCGCGCGCAGCCGAAGTCGGGCTCGCCGAGGTAGCGGACCCTGGTCGGGATCCGCGCGCGGCGATCATCGCCTGCTATGCGGCGATGGAGCGTGAACTGGCGCGCGTACCGGACGCCGCACCGCAGGACTTCGACACGGCGTCGGAGGTGCTGGCCCGCGCCGTGGACCGTCACGCGCTGGGGCCCGACAGTGCGACACAGCTGGTCGACCTGTTCGACGAGGCGCGGTTCAGCCCGCACGTGATGAACGAGGGCCACCGCGAGGTCGCGGTCCAGGTGTTGCAGCGGGTACACGCCGAACTGCGAGGTGCGACATGAAGGGGGTTGTCGCGCTGTCGGTTTGCCTCATCGTCGCGGTCGAGGTGGGCCTCCTTCTGGTGCCGGAAAGGGGTGCCGCGCTGCTGGCCGCCGCCGGCGTCGCGGCGCTGGCCCTGCTGACCGCGCGGTGGGTGCTGGCCCGAGAGGAGCGGCAGGGCACCGACGAGTCGACGGCGCGCGACCCGTCGGAGTCCTTGCGGCGGTGGCTGGCGCGGACCGAAACGCTGGTGGCGCGGTCGGAGACGACGCGGTCGGACTGGGACAAGCACCTGCGCCCGATGCTCGCGCGGCAGTTCGAACTCGCCACCGGTCAACGAAAGAGCAAGGACCCGAGGGCCTTCCAGGTGACCGCTCGAATGGTCTTCGGCGACGAGTTGTGGGTGTGGGTGGATCCCGACAACGTGTCCCGCACCGGGCTCGACGAACCGGGCCCTGGCCGCAGAGTGCTCGACGACGTCCTGCAGAGGTTGGAGCGAATATGACATCACCCCCGCCGACACCGGCGCCCACGACGGCCGCGCAATGCGATGCCGTGCTCGACGAGATCCAGCGCGTGGTGGTGGGCAGGCGTCCGGCTCTGACGCTCATCCTGACCGCGATGCTGGCCCGGGGGCACGTGCTCATCGAGGACCTTCCGGGACTGGGCAAGACTCTGATCGCCAAGTCCTTCGCCGCGGCGCTCGGGCTGGAGTTCACCCGCGTGCAGTTCACTCCCGACCTGCTGCCCGCCGACCTGCTCGGCTCGACCATCTATGACATGCAGTCGGGGCGGTTCGAGTTCCGGCGCGGCCCGATCTTCACCAACCTGCTCCTCGCCGACGAGATCAACCGAACGCCGCCCAAGACGCAGGCCGCGCTACTGGAGGCGATGGCCGAGGGCCAGGTCAGCATCGACGGCGTCACCCACCCGCTGCCCGACCCGTTCATCGTGTTGGCGACCGACAACCCCATCGAGTACGAGGGCACCTATCCACTGCCGGAGGCCCAGCTGGACAGGTTCACGATTCGACTGGAACTGCGGTATCTCTCAGAGGCCGAAGAGGTTTCGATGTTGCAGCGCCGGCTGGACCGCGGCGCGCCGGAGCAACTCGTCGACCAGGTGGTGGATGCTCGTGACCTCTTGGCCATGCGCGAGGCGGTGGAACACGTGACCGTGCACTCCGACGTGTTGGGCTACGTGGTGTCACTCGCGGCCGCCAGCAGGCAGCACCCTCAGGTCGCGGTGGGGGCCAGCCCGCGCGCCGAACTCGACCTGGTGCAGCTGGCCCGGGCGCGCGCCCTGCTGACGGGGCGGGACTACGTCATCCCCGAAGACGTCAAGGCGCTGGCGGTTCCGGCCATGGCGCATCGGATCAGCCTGCGGCCCGAGATGTGGGTCCGACAGGTTCGCAGCGGCGACGTGGTCGAGGAGTTGTTGCGTCGCGTCCCGGTGCCGCGCACCCGCGGCACGACGTGATCGACCGACGCACCACGGACGTCGAACTCCGTTGGCGGACTTCCGGGTTGGCGCGGGCGCTGGTCACCTGCGTGGCCGTGGCACTCGCCGCCGCGGTGGTGACCGGCACGTGGCAGCTCGTCGCGTTCGTCGCGCCGCTGCTCGGCATGTTGGCGTCGCTGCGGTGGCAGCCTGAGCCGCCGAAGGTCCGCGTCCACGCAGAGCCGGGGCTGGTGCGCTGCTTCGAGGCCGAAGAGGCGCGGCTCACGGTATGGGCGGAGGCCGACGACGGAACCCCGGTCGGCCTTGACCTCTCGACCGTCGCGGGGCCGCAGCTCGACGTCCGGCCGGACGGTTCGGCCCGCGTGGAGGTGACGACGTCCGCGCAGCGTTGGGGGCGGTATCCGATGCGCGCCCGACTGACCGTGCCCGCGCGAGGCGGACTGCTGACGGGGACCACGTCGGTGGACGCGGCCGAGGTGTTCGTGTTCCCCGTGGCCCCAGCTCAGTCGACGACGTTGCCGCGCACCGACTTACTCGACCGACTGGGCACGCATCTGACCCGCCACGTCGGGCGTGGTGTCGAGTACGGCAACATCCGCAGCTACGTTCCCGGCGACCAGTTGCGGACGGTGAACTGGCCGGTGAGTGCCCGCCGCGGCAGCCTCCACGTCACCGAGCGACTGAGCGAACGAGCCGCCGACGTGGTGGTGCTCGTCGACACGCACGACCAGCCCGTCGGGCCCGCCACCGAAGCGACCGAGCGAACGGTGCGCGGTGCCGTGCAAGTCGTGCAGAGCGCCTTGCGCAGCGGAGACAGGGCGGGCGTCGTCGCACTGGGCGGCCAGCCGCGCTGGCTCGGTGCGGACATCGGGCGCAGACAGTTCTATCGCGTGCTCGACGCGGTGCTCGGCGCCGGTGACGGCTTCGAGACCACGTCGGGAACGTTGGCGCCGCGGGCCGCACTCCCGTCGGGCGCCCTCGTGGTGGCGTTCTCGACGTTGCTGGACACCGACTTCGCGCTCGCGCTGATCGAACTCTGTCGCCGCGGACACGTCGTCGTGGCCGTCGACGTGCTCGACGGGCCGCCGTTCGAAGTCGAGCAGGATCCGCTGATCAACCGGATGTGGGGGTTGCAGCGCGCGTTCATGTACCGCGACATGCGCACGATCGGCGTCGACGTGGTGTCGTGGAGGAGCGACGTGGCGTTGGACCAGGCGATGCATCTGGTGCCCGATCATCGGCGGCGCAAGTCGGGGCGCCGGGAGCGTCGGCGATGAGTCCGACGCGAGCGCTGTCGAGCGCCTTCGGGCTGCTGATGGTCGCCGCGGTGGCCCTTCAGGCGGACGCCCCTGCGCTGATCGCCGCGCTGGCGGCCGCCGTCGCGGTGGTAGCCTCGGTCCAATTCCCCAGCGCAGCAACGGTTGCCGTGCTCGTCTGCGTTGGCGCGATCGGGTTGTCCGACGCGTCGCCACTGCTGTGTGTGCTGGCTGGGCTCAACGCGACGTGCTATCTGCTGCTCCACGTCGGTGGCCGCGCGTCGATCACCGGGCCGACCATCGCCTGCGTGCTCGTCGCTTCGGCGCTTGGGTTGGTCGCCACGACGATCCCCACCCACCTGCCGTGGGTGCCGCTGGCCGCGCCGCTCGCGGTGTTCGGTCTGTTCGTGATCGTCGTTCAGCCGCTGCGCTTGGCCCGGCGGGCCGCCCAGTCGCGCGGCGGCTCCTGGAACTCGCCGTGATCTGGGCACGCGTTCGGCGAGTGTTCGTCGGCACCATGCGCGGAGACGGCATCCACGCCAACGTCAGCGCAGGGGCACCCCAGCCGGAAGCACTAGCCTCAGAACGTGTTCGGCCCGCCACCCTAGATCCCCACAGGTGGCGGGCCGATTCCGGTGCTTAGGCGGACGGCATTCTCTACGTAGCGGTGCTCATACACACTTCAGTTGGGGGTTCATCTTCCAGGCCCCGTTGCTGCCGGTGCCGCGTGCGGACCCGTCCGGGCTGACCTGTCCGGTCAGCTGAATGCCCCCGGTCTGAGGCGATGCGAACGTCACAGCGATCTGATCGCCGGCGATCCCGCCGGTGACAAAGCCATTGAACAAAACGGTCCCTTGATTGCCGACGATTTGGGTCACCTCGGCTGGGGTGGTCGGCACCCCTGGTTGCCCAAGGGAGGCACCCTTCGCATTGAAAAACATAGTGCCTCCGTTGCCCATTGACAGACTAGTTGTGCCGTTGAAGCCCCACTGAGTGCACGACGCCGCATCTGGTGCGGCGGCAGCGACCGCCGTCGGGGTGGTCGCTTGCATGAGGCCCCCGGCGTTGGTCGCCTGCATGAGGCCGCCAGCGTTGGTGGATTCTCCGCCGTCGGTGGCCTTGGCGTTGGTCGCGGGACCGACTGTGGGTGCCGTGGACGCGGCGACGGCAGGAGTCGGCGCAGTGCTCGCATTGGCGACAGCCGCCAATCCCAAGGCACCGCCGATGATGCTGGCGGCAGCGACGGGGCCTGCGATGAAGCGGACGAGTCCGCGAGACGTTGTGGTGTTCATTTGAGTTCTCCTCTTTGTTTGTCGCCGTCGCTCTTGGCGATGACGAACGGTTGGGTGTGGTGTGTTGCCACGACCGAAGTTATGGGTCCGCAGTCGCCGTGGCTCGCTTGTGCGCACAAGCCGCGCAGTGCGCGATTTCGAGCTTTTGCGCATTGTGCGCAGCGACGCCGTACGCTCGACAGATGGTGCGGCTGCAGCGCGTGGATGTGCGCTTGGCCACCCAGGTGCTGCTGCTGCAGGTCGCCGTTGTCGTGCTGTCCCTTGGGATCGCGGGTGGGCTGCTTGCCGTGTTGAGCCACAACCGCCTTGCCGCCGAATACGAAACCCGGTCGTTGGACGTGGCGCGTGCGCTCGCATCGGCCCCGGCGGTGCGCGCTGACGTCGCACGCTACGACACGGCGCCTTTGACGCCGAGCCCGGCGCTCACCGATGAGCTGGCCGATGGCCCGTTGCAGCAATTGGCCACCGAAGTCCAGCAGCGCACCGACGTGTTGTTCGTGGTGATTACCAACGATCAAGGCATCAGGCTGTCGCACCCCAACCGCGACGAACTCGGCCGGCATGTCAGCACTGATCCCACCCAGGCGCTGGCCGGCCACGAGGTCGTCGAGCGCGATTCGGGCACACTGGGGCCATCGGTCCGCGCGAAAGTTCCTGTGCGGGCTCCCGATTCGGATCGGGTGGTGGGCGAGG
The DNA here is from genome assembly GCF_033804605.1 of Mycobacterium sp. RTGN6. Taxonomy (NCBI): domain Bacteria; kingdom Bacillati; phylum Actinomycetota; class Actinomycetes; order Mycobacteriales; family Mycobacteriaceae; genus Mycobacterium; species Mycobacterium sp. RTGN6. The sequence goes on along the minus strand of NZ_JAPZKZ010000002.1, from coordinate 225,685 downwards.
TCAGTGTCGGGATCTCGACCGCGGCGGTGCACCACCAATTGTGGAGCGACGTGCGGGCAGCGGCCGTCCTCGTCGGGGTTGCCCTGCTGATCGGGGTCGTGGGCTCGGTGTTTCTGGCGCGGCGATGGCGAGGGCTGACGATGGGGCTGCAGCCTGCGGAGATGGCGGAGTTGATCCGCGGTCAGGCCGCGGTGTTGCACGGCATCGGCGAGGGTGTGCTGGCCGTCGACACCGACTGGAAGACCACCTTCGTCAACGACGAGGCGGCGCGCTTGCTCGAGATCACCAACGGGTCCGGTAAGTCGGTGGAGGAGATCGGTTTGACCCCACGGGTGCTCGAAGTGTTCAAAGGCGCCGATTCGACCCCCGCACTTGCCACCGTCGGTGACCGGATCGTGGTGGTGTCCGCCCGACACGTCGCACGTGAGGGACGCGAGCTGGGAAAGGTGTTGGTGGTGCGCGATCGCACCGACGTCGAATCTTTGACCCGCCAACTCGATGCGGTGCAGCTGATGAGCACGGTGCTGCGCGCCCAACGCCATGAGTTCGCCAATCGGCTGCATCTGCTCAACGGTCTGCTGCACGGCGGCCACACCGAGGAAGCCGCCCAATATGTGGAGGAGTTGTTGGGGTCAGGTCCGCTGGGATCGGCGCTGCCGGGGATCGACACCATTCGTGACGCGTTCCTGCAGGCATTCCTGGCAGCCAAGGCCGCCTCTGCCCGTGAAGCCGGCGTGACGCTGACGATCGGTGAGAACACCTGGGTGCCAGGGCGACTCACGCTGCCCGTCGACGTCACGACGGTGCTGGGTAATCTGCTCGACAACGCCATCGACGCGTCCCGCACCGGCGCCAACGACACCAAGGTCGTCGAAGTTGAGCTGCTGCAGGATGGTTCGACACTGCACATCACCGTCGCCGACACCGGCAACGGGGTGACCCCCGAGTTCGTCGAGCACGTGTTCACCGAGGGCAAGTCGACCAAGCTCGAATCGGGGATACCGGGCGGGCGCGGCATCGGAATGGCGTTGTCCCGACAGATCAGCCGTGCGCTGGGCGGTGATGTCTGGCTGTCGAGCCCAGGTAACCCTGGCGCCGAGCTGTGCGGCGCCGAGTTCATCGCCCGGCTGCCGGGCGTGATGGTCAAGGAGGAAGCCCAATGGGTGGCGCAGAACTGACAGTGCTGGTGGTCGATGACGACTTCCGCGTCGCCAACATGCACGCGGGCATCGTCAACGCGCTACCCGGGTTCGCCGTGACGACGACCGCGACGACACTGGCCGCAGCTCGCAAGGCCGACCCCGTCGACCTGGCCCTGGTGGACGTGTATCTTCCCGATGGGTCCGGGATCGACTTCGTGCGCGAGTTACGCTGCGACAGCATGATTTTAAGCGCTGCCAACGATGCCGCATCGATTCGGGCCGCGGTGGCCGCGGGCGCGTTGAGCTACCTCGTCAAGCCCTTCGCCCCCACAGACTTGGCGGCCCGACTGTCGGGTTACGCCCGATACCGCAAAATACTGTCCGGCTCCCACCTTGACGCCGAACAGGTCGACGCCGCACTTGATGCCCTGCGTCCCCGCATTACCCCCGCGAAGTCGCCGACAGCGGTGGCCTCCCCCACCAAACAGCTTGTGATGCAGGCACTTCGCGCGTCGGGCCAGCCAATGTCCTCGGCTGAGCTGTCCGCGGAGATCGGGGTCTCACGGGCCACCGCGCAACGGTATCTGTCAACCCTGGCCAATTCCGGGGACGTCAAAGTCCAACTCCGCTACGGCACCACCGGACGCCCCGAACAGGAATTCTTCGCCGTCGACAAACCGCCACAACGCCCCCCACGCTGACCCGGCACCCGGTGAGCACAATGCGGAAAACCCGAAGAATCAGCGGATTCGCGGGTTGCGCGCACAACCGCGACACCACGATCACGAGCACCTAACTTCGTGCAAGCAAGTTCAACACCGAACTTGTCCTCACCCGAACGGACACAACCATGACTCGCTTACCACTGATCGGAGCCCTGGCGGCCGGCCTGCTGATGACCGGGGTTCTGGCCCCGGCCGTGGCCTCCGCATCCACCCCCGATGCTGCAGCCTCCGCGCCGAGCACCGCCGCCGGGACAACCGCGCCCGGCACCGCGAATCCCGTCTCGCAGGGTTCACCAATTGGGCTTGCTTTGACGGGGCAAGCGCTGCTGTTCTTGCCCCAAATTCTGGGCCAAGTCGACAGGCACCGATGACGAGTCGGGTACCGATAGCGGGGATGCTCGCCGCAGGCCTGCTTACCGCGGTTGCCACCGCCGCCCAACACCCACGGACGGCGGGCCGCGTTCGATCGGAAACGGGTTGTCACCAATGACAAAGTCCGAGTTCGCTTCCCGATACTTTGGAAGCAAGGCCCTTCATGGCGTCTGGATGACACCGTCGGCGGCTCCGTACGACCGGCGCATCAACTGACTCCTCGCCAGCGTGAGATTCCGCGAGCAGCTAGCCACTCTGCGGTTGGCCAATCCTCGCTGCATCTCGACTGCCCTTGCAGGGGCTCATGTTCGGCTGCACTTGCCAGTGCTCGGTGGCCAGAGGAAGACGACGTTGTCCTTGACGACCACGACATCCAGCGTCCCGAGGTGGGCGACACGGACGCGTCTACGCCAACGCGCGTGACAGAAGTCTAACTGTGCCAATGACTTTCGTGAATTTCTAGATCTCAAACGCATGAGGTCAATGGCGGTCTGTACAGCCACCCGTCGACTCTCCGGGCGGGTGCCCTCGGTGAGCACAATGCGCAAAAGCCGAGGAATCGCGCTCTTCGCGGGTTGTGCGCACAAGCGAGACACCCCCACCCGTAGCGCCATAGCTTTATCGACAGCGAAGTTCATCCCCGAACTTCCCAACTAGCCGAAGGACAACGAACATGAACCGCACACCGATCATCGTCATCGCAACCATGGCCGCTGGCCTCTTGATCGCAGGCCTGCCGCCCGCGTTGGCTGACGCCGCACCGAGCACGGCGTCGTGCACTCAGTGGAGCTTCAACGGCGGAACCGAGATCGACGGGATTGCGTTCGTATTTACCGGCCCAACCATCGACCACTACATCGAAGCCTCGCGGCTTCCCGACGACCCCAAACACGCATCGGGGATCGGCATACTGCACGGCGGCATCTCAGGCGACGAACTCAACCTGGGTTACCTCTCGAAGCCGCCAGGAGCTCCAGAAGGATTGACGGTGCAAGGACACGTCAACCCTGACGGGTCCGCGCAAGGAACCGACGACCGCGGCGGGACATGGCAATTGCAAGGAGCCCCGCTGAAGTGCCTGACCACCACAGCGGCTGCCTCGCCATCTGCTTGACAGAGCGAATCGGCCGCCACCTCGACCGGCCCGCCGTCCCAGACCCCGGACGGCGGGCCGAGCTCACCGGCGAACGGTCAGGTCTTTCTGCGTCGCCACGGTGGCTGCCAGTCACAGTCCATGAGTGCCAAGCGATGTGTGGATTCGCTCTGCAACGGCAGCCCAGCGCGGCTCGAGCATCATGTCGTGCCCTATCGCGGGGAAGATCTCTGCCTCGCAGTGGTGCACACGTGCAGTCGCGCGGACCTCACTTTGGGTGATACTGCCGTCACGTTCCGCGTGACGTCCACGGCCCCTCGTCTTGTGATGATGAAGCGGTGCACCGTATTCGACGAGTTACATGCGGCGGCTGACGGTTCTCTGTAAGTGGGTAATGAGAGGTCAGTGGTCGGCGTTGCTATCTGGTGTAGGGGTGGCGCACTTCCTCCGACGTCAGCTGAACACCGGGCCGTCGCCGTTGCAGTTGGGATTGAGCGGCGGGCATTCTGGGCTCTGCTTGGGCGCCTCCGGAGCCTGCGAAATTACCGGCGGCTTGCTCTTCGGCGTCGGCGGCGTCGTCGGTTCGTCCGGCTCGGGTTCGGGTTCGGGTTCAGCGGGCGGCTGGCTCGGCGGAGGCTTCTGCGACGTGGGGCCTGGCTCGGTGGTGATCGGTTCCTCCGTCGGCTCCGTGGTGTGCGGGGCCGTCCGCTTCGGCGCCTCGGGACTCGGCGGCGGAGCCTCGGTGGTGGGTGCGACCTCGAAGGTGGTGGTGGGAACGACGGGCGGCGGGGGCGGTTCGGTGGGCGGGGGTGCGATCCGCGGGACCGCGGACGGCGTGGTGGTGACGGGCGCCGTCGTGGTGGTCACGAGTTGCTGCGGGTCGTTGACCGGCGTGACGCGGAACGCCGATGGGGTCGCGAGCACCACCGCGGCTCCGACGGTCAACGCCACCAGCGCGGCCCCAAGCCCGACGCGCACCCCACGCCGAGGCGGCGCGGACGGCGTCGACGGAGTGGCGGGCTGCTCGCGGAGGTCGCTGACGTCGACATCGGCGTCGGGCCACCACGATTCGTCGGATGCCGGGCCCGCGCTGGGGGCGGGAAGTGTCGCGTGCTCGAGCGTGCGGTCGCGCAGCCACACCGGGGCGGGCAGCGCGATGGGTGCCGCGCCGAGCAGAGCGGCGGGGCTGACGAGCTGCGCGCGGTCCTCCTCGCAGACCGCGCACCCGTCGATGTGCCGGGCGATCCGCTTGCGCATCAACACCGTGAACTTGCCGTCCCAGTCCACGAGGAGCTCGGCCAGTTCGGGGCACTGGCTGGGGTCCGCCTTGACGCGGCGGCAGACCAGCAGCGCACCCAGCGAGCGCGCGATGGTGTCGCGGAGTCGCTCGACGAGAGTGTTCGCGTTCTTGTGGGTGACGCCGAGGGCGTCGGCGAGCTCGGGCCCGTCGAGCCCTTGACGGTAGGCAAGTTCGAGGACGAGGCGGTCGCGTTCACTCAACCCACCGCTGGCCTCGGCGATGAGCTCGGCGAGCTCGTTGCGCGCCGCCATGGTGGCGAGATCGGCTTCGGTGGTGGGCATGTCGGGGAGTTCCTCGCTGGGCATTTCACGTTTGCGGTCCCGGATCCGGGCAAGCGCCTCGGACCGCGCGATGGCGTACAGCCACGACCGCAGCCGGTCGGGCTCGCGCAGTTGGACCAATTTGGTTGCGGCGGTGACGAAGACGTCCTGCACGCAGTCTGCGGCCGAGTCCCGGTCGCGCAGCATGCCGACGCAGAAGTCGTACAGCCGGTCGGCATAGCGGTCGTAGATCGCGGCAAACGCGGTGCGATCACCCGTGGCGGCCGCCCGGGCCAGCGTGGCGTCGTCGAGACTGCCCGCAGACGACAGTGCGAACGTGGTCATCGATCCACCCCCATGGCGCATCTGACGTGCACCGAGGTAATCATCATCGTCTTTGCTCGAATCCGTCGCAATGACCGCACCGGCGGCGGGTCAGCGGCTCGCGAGTTGGGTCGGAGGCACGGGTCGGGCCACCCGGTAGTACCCGGGGATCAACTCGGTCTCGGTGTGGATCAGATAGTCCTTGGAGTCGTACAGCCGGCAGATCTGTGCGAGGTCGAAGCCCTGCTTCTGCGTGCTGAAGACCCCGCGGACGGCACCGTCGGCGTAGTTCTCCGGACTGAGCACGCACAGCTGGTCGAACGTGGCGGCGTGTGCCAGGCCGCCCGTGGCGAGCGCGCCTGCGGCGATGGCCCCGGCGCCGATTGCGACTGCGGTGATGCGGCTGAGCAGGGTGTTCATGGTTGGCTCCTTCCGAACGGGGACGCGTTGTACCCCGCGTTCATCAGCTAGGAGCGCGCAGCGGCCCGGATTCCCACACTTTTTCGGCGGCCCGTAAGGTGCGAATCGATGACACGTGTCAAGTTCGCCGAGGGGTTACCCGGCGCGGGCGACGAAAGCTGGATCGCCCGACTACTGCACTTCGACCGCCGCGGCGACGTCTTCATCGCGCCCAACCCACGCAGCGGCCCGAGCGATCGGCTCTTCGGCGGGCTCATCGCCGCGCAGTCGCTTGCTGCTGCCGGCGCCACGGTCGACCCGGAGAAGCTGCCCCAGTCGCTGCATCTGTACTTCGTGCGTGGCGGCGAGTACGGCGTCGACGTCGAACTCGAGGTCGAGCGCACCCGCGACGGTCGGTCGTTCGACACGCGGCGGGTGACGGCCGTCCAGCACGGCAAGATCATCCTCGAGATGATCGCCTCGTTTCACCGCCCGGAGCCCGGCGCCGACTGGCAGCCGCAGGGCGCGCCTGTGCTCGCGTTCGACGTGGCGGTTCCGAAGGTGCCCGACCTGGGTTTCGCCGAGCGGTTCGACATCCGCGTCACGCCGGGCGACGATTCGGTGTTCGCAACTCCGCCGTTCTGGATCAGGAGCAAGGACATCGTCGAAGACGATCCGCTGATCCGCGCCTGTGTGCTGACGTTCATGTCCGACTTCGGGCCCGTACCCGTCGCGCGTCCGCCCGACGTGCCAGCGGACGTCGCCATCGGCTACGCCGCGAGCCTCGATCACGCGGTGTGGTTTCACCGGCCGTTCGCCCCCAACCAGTGGCACCTCTACGACGTGCGGTCGCTGAACAACACCGACTCACGCGGGCTCGTCGTCGGATCGCTCTACGACGGAGCGGGTGCATTGGTGGCCAGCACCACCCAGGAAGCGTTGTGGCGGTTCTAGTGCGGGACAATGAATCGTGAGCATTCCGAGCACACCGCCGCAGGCGATGAGCTGCTACCGCCATCCGGACCGCCCCACCTATATCCGCTGCACACGCTGCCAGCGCGGCATCTGCCCCGACTGCATGCGGTCGGCGCCCGTCGGGCATCAGTGCGTGGGCTGCGTCGACGAGGCCGCCCGGTCGGTGCGGCAGCCGACCACGGCGCTGGGCGCGCGGCTGGACACCAGGCCGTTGGTCACCTACGTGCTCATCGCACTCAACCTGGCGATGTTCGTCGCGCAGCAGGCCGTGCCCGCCGTCTACCTCGAGCTCGTGCTGTGGCCGTGGGGTATCGCCCACGACGACGAGGTGTACCGGCTGCTGACGTCGGGGTTCCTGCACGCAGGCATCATGCACATCCTGTTCAACATGGTGGCCCTGTACTTCACCGGTCCCGCCCTCGAGCGTGGCCTTGGGCACGTCCGCTTCCTCGGCCTCTACCTGCTCAGCTTGTTGGGCGGAGCGGTGCTGGTCTACCTGCTGACTCCCGTCGACACGCCGACCCTTGGTGCGTCGGGAGCGATCTTCGGGGTCTTCGGTGCGTCGTTCGTGCTTGCCCGCAAGCTCCACTTCGACATGCGGGGCCTCGTCGGGCTGATCGCCGTCAACCTGGTGATTACCTTCGTGGCGCCCGGCATCAGCTGGCAGGGTCACGTCGGCGGGTTGCTGACCGGCGCCGCGGTGGCGGCCGTGTACGCCTACGCGCCGCGCGCGCACCGCAACCTGGTTCAGCTCGGGGCGAGCGTCGCCTTGTTGCTGATCTTCGCCGCGCTCATCTGGTGGCGCACCGGCGCCATCCTGACGGGCGCGGGTTAGTCGCTACGGACTCAGCGGTGCGCCGCACCGGTCCTTGAGGTCCATCAACGGCTGCCGGATGCCCATGATGTCGGCCTTGGTGTCCGGGTGAGCGTCTAGATAGGTCCTGACCTGCTTGGCGACGTCCGCTCGGGACAGCCCCTCGAGGCTGGTCATGAACCAGTTGTAGTCCGGATGGGTGAACAGGTAGGCCGACGTGGCCTCCGATACGCCCGCACGGACGCCTTCCAGGTCGGCCGCAGTGCAGTTCGGGGGGTCCGCGGCGGGATCTTCGTTGGCGAACGCGGCCGGGGCGCCGCCGAACATGGCCGCGGCGGCCAGGGCGCCTGCGACGAGGCCACCACCCGTCAGCAGCCGCATGTGGTGTGCGAGATTCGACATGATTCAACTCCTTGCTGTGTGTGCTCTGAGTTTGCCCTGAGACGAACCATATGGCCCGTCATGCAAGGCGATTCACAGGTCATTCACGTCGTGCTCCCAGCCGACGACGGGCGGCTCACCAGCGAACTGACGGCACCGATCGCGGAACACCTTGATAACAAGGCGATTACGGCCCGCGTGGGGTGCCGGGCGCTGCTCAACGCGCGCGATAGCTTGCCCATGACGCAATGCGACAGAGATGGGGTACCTCCGGTGTTGGCGACCTTCGTTGGTGAGAAACCGCGCGGCACGCGCCGTTTGGTGATCGCCCTCCTCGCGGTGATGATGCTGCCCGGGTTCTTCGGCGTCACCTTCTCCACGCCCACTGCGGGTGCCTACTCACGCGAAGGGCTCCCGGTCGAGCAGCTGAACGTGCCGTCGCCGTCGATGGGCCGCGACATCCACGTCGAGTTCCAGGGTGGCGGCCCGCATGCCGTGTACCTGCTCGACGGGTTGCGCGCCACAGACGATGCCAGCGGCTGGGACATCAACACGGCCGCGTTCGAGTGGTTCTATCAATCCGGGCTCTCGGTGGTGATGCCCGTCGGCGGCCAGTCCAGCTTCTACAGCGACTGGTACCGGCCCGCGGCTGGCAGCGGTGGCACCACCACCTACAAGTGGGAGACGTTCCTGACGCAGGAACTGCCGTCGTACCTGGCCGCGAACAAGGGCGTCACGCCGACCGGCAATGCCGTGGTCGGGCTGTCGATGTCCGGGGGTGCGGCGCTGATCCTCGCGGCCTACTACCCGACGCAGTTCATCTTCGCGGGCTCGTTGTCCGGGTTCCTCAACCCATCACAAGGGTTGTGGCCCACCATGATCGGGTTCGCCATGAAGGACGCCGGCGGGTACAACTCCACCGACATGTGGGGCATCGCGAGCGACCCGGCCTGGCGGCGCAACGACCCGATGGTCAACATTCCCACCCTGGTGGCCAACAACACCGCGATATGGATCTACTGCGGAAACGGTCGGACCTCGGACCTCGACCCACCCGGTGACTTCGGCGTCCAGTACAGCGCCCAGTTCCTCGAGAACATCACCATCAACACCAACAAGGACTTCCAGAAGAACTATGTGGCCGCCGGTGGGCGCAACGCGGTCTTCAACTTCCCCGCCAACGGCACCCACAGCTGGGGGTACTGGGGTGCGCAGCTGCAGGCGATGAAGCCCGACCTGGTGCGGGTGCTCGGTGTCGCACCGGCCGCACCCGTCGTGCCCGTCACACCGCCTGCTTAACCGGCGCCGATTGGGTACAAGTGGGAGATGGCGAACGTCGACGTCTCGGTTTCCTCGAAGTTGTCGCCCGAACAGGCGTGGAAGCTGGCGTCGGATCTGCACCGCTTCGATGAGTGGCTGACCATCTTCGGCGGATGGCGCAGTCCGGTGCCGGACATCATCGAGGTGGGCACAAAGGTGTCGTCGCGCATCAAGGTCAAGGGCTTCCGCAACACCATCGGTTGGGAAGTCACCGAGTATGACCCGCCACGACGGATCGCATTGTGGGGCACCGGTTTCGGTGGTGTGCGCATCTCGCTGACGATGACGGTCGCCGAAGTCGGCGCAGGCACCACGTTCCACCTGTTCGCGGAACTCAAGGGTGGCCTACTCAGTGGCCCGGTCGGTGGACTGGTCGCGCGGGTGATCCGCTCGGACGTCGAGAAGTCCGTACAGAACCTTGTCGCGCTGGGCCGTTAGACGCGGCAGCTGAGCTCCATGCTGTCGGAGTCGCGGGCCAGGAAGTTCACGCTGACGTAGCCGTTGGCGGGATCGCGCACGTAGTCGAGGTACGGCTGGGTGTCGGGCATGTTGGTGTTGTCGGCGACGACGAGCGTGCCGGGGGAGAGCCGCGGCTCCAGCAGTTTGATCACCGGCAGGTAGAACTCCTTCCAGCCGTCGAGCAGCACGAAGTCGACCGGGCCGTCGAGCCCGGTCAGTGTCTCCAGTGCGTCGCCCTCGAGCACGGTGATCACGTCCGTCAGGCCCGCGTCGGCGAAGGTCTGCTTGGCCGACGCGATCTTGGCCGCGCTCATTTCGGTGGTGACGACACGTCCGGTGCCGTTGTCCTTGACGGCCGAGGCCAGGTGCAGCCCCGACAGCCCCAGCGACATTCCGAACTCGACGACGGTGCCCGGCCTGGTGGCCCGCACCAGCGCGTAGAGCAACCGGCCCGCTTCTGGGGTCACCGGCATGTACACGTCGCTCAGTGCGTCGGCCCGTTCCTGCGCGGTGGCCGAGCTCATGTCGATGCCGTCGAACCGTTGCCGCAACGTGGTCATCTGCTCGCCGGACTCCGTGTACATCCGGTCCAGGGCTGCAGCGACTTTGGGATCGAGGAGAGTGCTCATGACGACGACGCTACGCCGCGAATCCGAGCGACGGCCTGGTACCTATTCGTCGACGAAGGTCACCGTGTAACGCATCAGATGGTGGTGACGTATCCGCCGTCGATGCGCACGTCGGAGCCGGTGATGTTGGCCGAGCGGTCGCCGGCCAGGAAGACGGTGAGATCGGCGACCTCCTGCGGGGTGGTGAAGCGACCCGTCGCCGAACCCGCGGCCACGGAGCTCACCACGTCGTCCGGGGTGGCGCCGCTGGCCGCGGCGAACTGCGCCGCCACTCCGTCGTCGGCGAGCCACAGCTCGGTCGACACCGGTCCGGGGCTGATGGTGTTGACCCGGATTCCCTTGGGGCCGAACTCCTTCGACAGGCTCTTGGCGTAGTTGGCCAACGCAGCCTTGGTGGCGCTGTAGTCGACGATGTTCCACTCGGGCAGTGTCGCGTTGACCGAGCCGATCATCACGATCGAGCCGCCCCCGCGGGCCAGCATGTGCGGGACGGCCTCGCGCGTCGCGCGCACCGCGGAGAGGAAGTTCAGCGCCAGCGCAGCATCCCAGTCGTCGTCGGTGACGGAAAGGATGCCGTCGAACCGCGGCGTCACCGCCCCGGCGTTGTTGACCAGGACGTCGAGGCCACCCCGCTCGGCCGCGGCGGCGATCAGCGCCCGCGGGCCTTCCGGTGTGGAGAGGTCGGCGGCGACGAAGGTGGCCGAACCCGCGGCTTCCAACGCCTGCAGTCCGGGGGAGTTGTGCCGGGCGCCCACGATGACGAAGGCTCCCGCTTCCGCGAAGGCCTGGCTGACGGCCAGCCCGATGCCCTTGCTTGCGCCGGTTACCACGACGATCTTGCCGATCAGGTTCATGTCCATGACGGACATGCTCTGTCGAACACACCGGATAAGCAATATGCCTAAATCCGTTCTGCGCCCGAGGGACCGACGCCTCGTTACCGTATTGCGCCATGCCGTCGAATCCCGCGCTGCGCAAGGCCGTCACCGGTGCCTCCATCGGGAACGCCGTCGAGTGGTTCGACTTCGCGATCTACGGCTTCCTCGCGACGATCATCGCCACCAACTTCTTCCCCGCAGGCGACGACACCGCCGCCCTGCTGAAGACGTTCGCGATCTTCGCGGCCGCCTTCTTCATGCGTCCGTTGGGCGGCTTCGTGTTCGGGCCGCTGGGCGACCGGATCGGCAGGCAACGCGTGCTGGCGCTGGTGATCCTGCTGATGTCGGGTGCGACGCTGGCGATCGGACTGTTGCCCACCTATCAGTCGGTGGGCGTGGCGGCGCCGCTGATGCTGCTGTTCTTTCGTTGCCTGCAAGGCTTTTCGGCGGGTGGTGAATACGGCGGCGGCGCCGTGTACCTCGCCGAGTACGCCCCGGATGAACGCCGCGGACTCGTCGTCACGTTCATGGCGTGGTCGGGTGTGGTCGGCTTCCTGCTTGGCTCGGTGACCGTCACCGTCCTGCAGGCCGCGCTGCCCGCAGGGGCGATGGCGAGCTACGGGTGGCGAATCCCGTTCCTGCTCGCCGCCCCGCTCGGGTTGATCGGGCTCTACATCCGGCTGCGGCTCGACGACACTCCCGAGTTCACCGAGCTCCGCAAGGCGGATCAGCTGGCGAAGCGGCCGCTGTGGGAGGCCGTCACCACGTCGTGGCCGTCGATCCTGCAAGTCTTCGGGCTCTTCCTGATCTTCAACGTCGGCTACTACGTGGTCTTCACCTTCGTGCCCAACTACCTCATCAAGCCGCTGGGCTACGGCACCACGGAGTCGTTCGTGTCGGTCACCTTGGCCAGCCTCGTCGCCCTGGTGCTGATCCTGCCGTTCGCGGCCCTGTCGGACCGCATCGGGCGGCGGCCGATGCTGATCGCCGGTTCGGCGTGCTTTGTCGTCTTCGCCTATCCGCTGTTCCTGCTGCTGAACTCGGGTTCACTCGGCGCGGCGATGGCGGCCCACTGTGCGTTGGCGGCGATCGAGTCGGTGTACATCTCGGCGGCGGTCACCGCGGGCGTCGAACTATTCGCCACCCGCGTGCGCTACAGCGGTTTCTCGATCGGCTACAACATCGCCGTCGCCGGCTTCGGCGGCACCACCCCGTACGTGGTCACCTGGCTGACCGCACGTGCAGGCGTGATGACGCCCGCGTACTACTTGATGACCGCGGCGGCGGTGTCGCTCGTCGCGGTGTTGATGTTGCGGGAGACCGCTGGGCGGCAATTGCGAACGTTGGCGATCTGACGTGCCACGATGATGCGATGGGAGGGATGCGCGCGCCGAGGCCGACCAAGGCCGACGTCGCGCGCCTTGCCAACGTCTCCCCGGCGACCGTCACCTACGTGCTCAACAACGTCGCGGGCCAGACCATCTCGGCGCAGACCACGGCCGCCGTGCACGCGGCTGCCAAACAACTCGGGTACCGCCCCAACCTCGCGGCCCGAAACCTCGCCGTCGGGGCCAGCGGCGTCGTGCTCTACATCGTGCCGCGCATCACGCTCGGCGAACTGCTGCTGGAGGTCGGCAGCCGGCTGACGGCTGCGCTCGCGCGTCACGGAGTGGTGTTGTCGCTGCAGTTCGAGACGGACGACGGGCGCAACGTCGTCGACGCCGTCGCCGACCTCAACCCCATCGCGGTCACCAGCGTCTTCCCGCTCAGCGGCGCGGCGTTGGACGCCGTCACGGCGGCAGACATCCCGCAGATTCACCTCGGCAGCGCGCAACTGCACGCGATGGGTGCGCTGCACCTGACCATCGGCGAGCTGCGCGTCGAGCACCTGGTTTCCCGCGGCCATCGCAAGCTTGCGGTCGCCAGCTCGGATGAGCCGAAGCTACGCCCGCTCGGGGAGTACTGGCTCGCGGGCCTGCAGGTCGCGGCGCGGCAGCGCGGGCTCCCCGAGCTCACCGTCGGCACGCTCGCCGCGGACGGCTCGGACGCCGCCGACGTGGTGCGGGGTTGGGTGGCCGACGGCGTCACGGCGGTGTGCGCGCAGAGCGACGAGACGGCGTTCGTCGTGCTGCACGGGATCCGTCGCGCGGGGCTGCGGTGCCCGGAGGACCTTGCGGTGATGGGCGTGGTCGGGGGCACGCTCGGTGCTGTCAGCGGGCCCCCGCTCACGTCGGTCGCGTTGGACGCGGAGACCATCGTGGACGTGGCCGTCGCGGCGATGCTCGCGGAGTTGGGCTATCCGTCGGAAAGCGAGCCCAGCAGCGCGAACGTCGCGAGACTGATTCAGCGCGCCTCCACCTGATCGTGCCCGATTGTTGTCGAGCGGTCGCTCAGCGGTGTAACTTACGCGTGTAAGCAATGCTCTCGCAGCCCCCAGAGAGGCGGACTTCGTGACTGAAACGGCAACGCGTGAAGCAACCGGTGACGCGTACTTCGACCCCTATGACGTGGACATCAACGCCGACCCGTACCCGGCGTTCGCGCGCCTACGCGAAGAGGCGCCGCTGTACTACAACGAGCAGCACGACTTCTATGCGCTGAGCCGCTACGACGACGTCAACCGCGGCATCGTCGACCACGGACTGTTCAGTTCCGCAAAGGGCGCGATCCTCGAACTGATCAGGGCCGACTTTCCGATCCCGTCCGGCGTGCTGATCTTCGAAGACCCGCCGGTGCACGACATCCACCGCAAGTTGCTCGCGCGGATGTTCACCCCGCGCAAGATCGCGCTGCTCGAGGCCAAGATCCGGGACTACTGCGCCCAGAGCCTCGACCCGCTCGTCGGCACCGGCACGTTCGACTTCGTCAAGGACCTCGGCGCCGTCATGCCGATGAAGACGATTAGCGCGCTGATCGGCATCCCCGAGGGCGACCAGGAGAAGATCCGCGATCACGTCACTTCCCAGATGAAGACCGAGGCAGGCAAGCCGATGAAGGCGGCCGAAGAGGGCCTGGTCAGTGGTGACATCTTCGCCGACTACATCGACTGGCGCGTCGACAACCCGTCCGACGACATCATGACGGAGCTGCTCAACGTCGAGTTCGTCGACGAGACCGGGACCATTCGCAGGCTGACTCGCGACGAACTGCTCATCTACATCAACGTCGTCGCCGGCGCGGGCAACGACACCACCACGCGTCTGATTGGTTGGGCCGGAAAGGTTTTGGCCGAGCACCCCGACCAGCGACGCCAGCTCGTCGAGGACCCGACACTGATCCCCAAGGCCGTCGAGGAATTGGTCCGGTTCGAGCCGCCCGCGCCGCACGTGGCGCGCTACGTCACCCGCGACGCGGAGTTCTACGGCCAGACCGTGCCGCAGGGCGCCGTGATGATGATGCTCATCGGCGCCGCCAACCGCGATCACCGTCAGTTCCCGCCGGACGGCGACGTCTTCGACATCAACCGCGAGGTCCGCGCGCATCTCGGCTTCAGCGTCGGAGCGCACTACTGCCTGGGCTCGTCGCTGGCCCGGCTCGAGGGCCGAGTCGCCTTGGAGGAGATCCTCAAGCGGTTCCCGGAGTGGGAGGTCGACTTGCCCAATGCGGTGTTCTCTACGACATCGACCATTCGTGGCTGGGAAAGCATGCCGGCGGTCGTCGGGTGACCGCAGAACCTGACTGGCGCAGCGTCCTCAACTACTCTGGGCGCATGCGGCTCAAGGTTCTTCCCTACGTCACCATCGAGGTCGACGACCGCGCGCGGCGGCGGCTGCGCGCCACTGCCGAACGTATGCGGCTCAACGTCCGCGCGTACCTACTCAGCGCCGCCGACGACGTCGACACCGCGGGTGACAAGGTTCGCGGCGTGTGCGACGCCGCCGTCCATCGCGTCGATGACGCCGTCGGCCGGGTGACCGGCCGGCTCGGGCCGCAAGGGGTCCGCGGGGACGTCGACTCCGACGCCCGAGTCGAAGCGAGCTGACAACCCCTCTACGGTGTAGGCGTCGGACATCGTCGTCGCACGAACCCATGAAGGAGTGTCACCAAAGGTGGTAGGGCGCTCTTGATCTTCACTCACGGGCTCGTCATCACTCTCGCCCTGTGCGCGGCCGTATTCATGGCCATCGGCATCGTGATCCGCCAACGCGCCACCATGAACGTGCCATCCGAGGACGGCGTCAGCGCCGTCATGGTCACCACGTTGTTGCGCAGCCCGATGTGGTGGGCGGGCACCGGGGCGGCCGTGCTCGGCTACGTGTTCCAGGCACTCGCCCTGATCAAGGGTTCACTGATGCTGGTTCAGCCGATCCTTGTGTCGGCCTTGTTGTTCGCGCTGCCGCTGAGCGCGCGGCTGGCGGGGCGACGCGTCACCCGCGGCGAATGGATCTGGGCGGGGCTGTTGACGATCGGGCTCGCGGTCTTCGTGCTGCTGGCCCACCCCGGGCCGCAGGAAACTCCCGCGTCGCTGCCCGTCGCCGCCATCGTCGCGGGCGTATGTGCCGTGATCATCCTCGGCTGTGTCGTCGTGGCCGTGCGGATCGGTGGCTGGCAGCGTGCCGTGCTGCTTGCGGTCTCGGTCGGGGTGCTGTTCGGCGTGGTCGCCGTGGTGACCAAGATCAACATGCACATCGCCGACCAGCGGGGCATCTTGTCCCTGCTCGCAACCCCGGCGCCGTACGCACTGGTCGTGCTCGGCGTCATCGCAACGCTGTTGCAGCAGTCCGCATTTCACTCAGGCGCACTGCAGACGTCGGTGCCGACGATGCTGGTGCTCGAACCGGTCGTCGCCGTGATACTCGGTGCGCTCGTGCTCGGTGAGCAACTGGAGGCCGGGCGGTACGAGGCCATCGCGTTGGCCGTCGCGGTGGTCTTCATGACCGCGGCGACGGTCGCCCTCGGCCGTGACGAAGGCGCCTACGAGGCCGAACTAGAGCTGAAGGTCGCGCGCAAAACGGCCTGAGTCAGTGACCCGTCGACTTCCAGTAGGCGAAGCCGAACAAGGCGGCGAGGAAGCCGACCACGATCACCACGGTGAGTAGCGTCTACCGACCAGCAGCGCCCCGAGCATCCCTGCCCATACGACGGCCTTCTTTTTTCTGGAGAGCCGACCGCATGATGTTCACCGTCCCGCTGAACATCGGCCGAACGGTAGCCGCTGCGGTGTGCTGCGGTTGCGAATTGCGCTGTGAACTTCCTGTCAGCTCAGCGCAGCGTCGACGTGTAGTAGACGACGTTGGCCATCGTCACGTGATCGTCGTCGGACGGCGGAAGCGCCGGAAATCCGTTGGACACCAACAATTCACCCATCGGCGCGCCGACTGAAGACCAGCCGCGGGCGTCGAGGTACTCGCCGACGTCGTTGCGCTCGCCATGAAAGCCCAACTCCGCGAAGTCGAGTTCGAAGCCGTGCTCACGCCACTTGGCGGTCGACTCGCGCATGCGCTCACGGACGGCGTCGGCGTCGACGTCGTCGAGGCTGTTGCCCCGCACCGCCTCGGTGGCGATTCGGCTCCCGGGTGCACTCAGCTTGGTGACCGCATCCAGCAGCCGGTCCTGGGCTTCGGGAGGCAGGTAGCCGAAGAGGCCCTCGGCGATCCAGGCGGCGGGCTTGGTGGTGTCGAACCCGGCGGCCAACAGCGCCGTTTGCCAGTCGTCGCGTAGGTCGATCGCCACCGTGCGCAGGTCGGCGGTCGGCTCGGCGCCGAGGCCGGCCAACGTCGTCGTCTTGAACGCGATCACCTCGGGCTGGTCGATCTCGAACACCGTCGTGTCGGCGGGCCAGTCGAGCCGGTAGCCACGCGCGTCAAGGCCCGACGCCAGGATCACGGCCTGCCGGATCCCGGCCTTCGCCGCGTCGGCGAAGAACTCGTCGAAGAACATCGTGCGAGAGGCCATCGCGGCGGGCATCTGCTGCAGTCCCCAGCCGGATCCGTCGGCGTCGAGGTCGTCGCCCGAGAGCTCGCCGGTGGCCCACCGGGTGAGGAAGTCCACCCCGACGGCGCGTACCAGCGGCTCTGCGAACGGGTCGTCGATCTTGGGCTCGTCGGCGTTGGTAGCAATCGCCCGGGCCGCGGCCACCATGGTCGCCGTTGCGCCCACGCTGGTAGCCAAGTCCCAGCTGTCATTGTCAGTTCGTGTCATTGGTCAAACCTCCTGCCTCAATAGTTAGCTAATATAAGCAAAAGCGCTACGTGAGGCTGCTCACACAGCGAACTGCCAGGTCACGGATTCGGGCATAATTCTTAGTTTTGCTAACGTTGTTTCTGTAAGGCGCGACGGAGCGCCCCACTAGAAGCGCTATTTCAGAGGATCACCATGTCGTCAGATACCCGCGAAGACCGGCTCCAACGCCGTATTGCCCAGCTCTACGAAAACGACCAGCAATTCGCCGACGCCAAGCCCGACCAGGCAGTCAGCCAGGCCGCCGCCGAGCCAGGCCTGCGTCTGCCGGAGGTCGTCCGCGCCGTCCTCGCGGGCTACGCTGACCGGCCCGCGCTCGCTACGCGGGCGGTCGAGTTCGTCACCGACGCCACGGGCCGCACCACCGCCGAACTGCTGCCCCATGTCGACACCGTCACCTACGGCCAGTTGGGCGACCGCGTCCGCGCCGTCGCTGCGGCGCTGCACGACGAGCCCGTCCGGCCCGGTGATCGCGTCGCCATCCTCGGCTTCACCAGCGTCGACTACACCGTCGTCGACACCGCCCTTACCCAACTTGGCGCCGTATCCGTGCCGCTGCAGACCAGTGCACCGCAGGCCCAACTCCAGCCGATCATCGCCGAGACCGAGCCAAGCCTGATCGCATCGAGCATCGACTACGTCGCCGACGCCGTGAACCTGATCAAGACCGGCCCCGCACCCAAGCGCCTGGTGGTGTTCGACTACCTGCCCCAGGTCGACGCACAACGCGAGGCGCTCGACGCCGCCAAGGCAGCGCTCGCCGACACCTCCGTCGTGGTCGAGACGCTGACCGACGTGCTCGACCGCGGCGCCCCGCTGCCCACGCCGTCGATCGCCCCCGACGGCGACGACCCGCTGGCGCTGCTGATCTACACGTCCGGCAGCACCGGAGCCCCGAAGGGCGCGATCTACCCGGAGAGCAAGGTCGCCAGCATATGGGCGTCCTCCGCCGCCGGCCACTGGGACGACCAGCAAGGCGTAGTGCCCGCCATCACGCTGAGCTTCCTGCCGATGAGCCACGTCATGGGCCGCGGCGTCCTGTACGGCACGTTGGCTGCCGGTGGCACCGTCTACTTCGCTGCCCGCAGCGACCTGTCCACCTTCCTCGACGACCTCGCGTTGGCCCGGCCGACGCAGATGAACTTCGTGCCCCGCATCTGGGACATGCTGTACCAGGAGTACGTCAGCCAGGTGGACCGCGTCGGCGTCGACGAGCTGCGCCAGCGCATGCTCGGCGGACGCCACGTGTCCGCGCTGACTGGATCGGCGCCGATCTCGCCCGAGCTCAAGGCGTGGGTCGAGGACTTCCTCGACATTCACCTGACCGAGGGCTACGGGTCGACCGAGGCAGGCGCAGTGTTCGTCGACGGCCAGATCCGGCGGCCCCCGGTGATCGACTACAAGCTGGTCGACGTGCCCGACCTGGGCTACTTCGCCAGCGACGTTCCGCATCCGCGCGGCGAACTGCTGGTCAAGTCCGAGCAGCTGTTCCCCGGGTACTACAAACGACCCGAAGTCACCGCCGAGGTGTTCGACGCTGACGGCTACTACCGCACCGGTGACATCGTCGCCGAGCTCGGCCCAGATCAGCTGCGCTACGTCGACCGCCGCAACAACGTGCTCAAGCTGTCGCAAGGTGAGTTCGTCACCGTGTCCAAGCTCGAGGCGGCGTTCAACGACAGTCCGCTGGTGCGCCAGATCTACCTCTACGGCAACAGTGCACGGCCGTATCTGCTCGCCGTCGTGGTGCCCACGCAGAATGCTTCGAAGGAAGCCATCGGCGCGTCACTGAAGGACGCAGCGCGCGAAGCGGGTCTGCAGTCGTACGAGATTCCACGCGACTTCCTCATCGAGACAACGCCTTTCACGCTCGAGAACGGCCTGCTCACCGGGATCCGGAAGCTGGCCTGGCCGCGGCTGAAGGAACGCTACGGTCCCGAACTCGAACAGCTATATGCCGACCTGGCCGACGGCCAGGCAGGCGAGCTGCGGGCGCTGCGGCAGACCGGGGCGCAGCAGCCGGTGCTCGAGACGGTGTGTCGCGCCGCGGGCGCGCTACTGAGCGCGGCCGCCGCCGACGTCGCACCCGACGCGGCCTTCACCGATCTCGGCGGAGACTCGTTGTCTGCGTTGACCTTTGCCAACCTGCTGCACGACATCTTCGACGTCGACGTGCCCGTCGGCGTGATCGTCAGCCCGGCCAGCGACCTGGCGGCCATCGCCGCGTACGTCGAGGCCGAACGTGCGGGCGGAGGCAAGCGGCCCACGGATGACGCCGTCCACGGCCGCGAAGCCACCGAGGTGCACGCCAGCGACCTGACGTTGGACAAGTTCCTCGACTCTGAAACCCTTTCTGCCGCCGCGTCGCTGCCCGGACCGGCTTCGGAGATCCGGACCGTGCTGCTCACCGGCGCCACCGGATTCCTCGGTCGGTACCTGGCGTTGGAGTGGCTCGAGCGCATGGACCTCGTCGACGGCAAGGTCATCTGCCTCATCCGCGGCCGCGACGACGCCGCCGCCCGCGCCCGACTGGACGCGACGTTCGACACGGGAGACCCGAAACTGCTTGTGCACTACCGGGAACTCGCCGCCAAGCACTTGGAGGTGATCGCGGGCGACAAGGGCGAGCCGAACCTCGGCCTCGATACGGTGACGTGGCAGCGGCTGGCTGACACCGTCGACTTCATCGTCGACCCCGCGGCCTTGGTGAACCACGTGCTGCCGTACAGCCAGTTGTTCGGGCCGAACGTGCTGGGCACGGCGGAGCTCATCCGCATCGCGCTGACGGCGAAGGTCAAGCCGTTCGCCTACGTGTCCACGATGGCCGTCGGCGCGGGGATGAACCCGAGCGACAACGTCGAGGACGCGGACGTCCGGGTGGTCAGCGCGACTCGCAAGGTCGACGACAGCTACGCCAACGGCTACGGCAACAGCAAGTGGGGCGGCGAGGTGCTCCTGCGCGAGGCCAACGAGAAGTTCGGGCTGCCCGTCTCGGTGTTCCGCTGCGACATGATCCTGGCCGACACCAGCTACGCCGGGCAGCTGAACCTGCCGGACATGTTCACCCGCATGATGCTCAGCCTCGTCGCGACCGGCGTTGCGCCGCAGTCGTTCTACCAGCTCGACGCGTCCGGGCACCGGCAGCGGGCCCACTACGACGGGCTCCCCGTCGAGTTCATCGCCGAGGCCATCTCAACGCTGGGGGCGAGGGTGCAGGACGGGTTCGAGACCTACCACGTGATGAACCCGTACGACGACGGCATCGGCATGGACGAGTTCGTCGACTGGCTCGTCGAGGCCGGCTATGCGATCCGGCGCCTCGATTCATATGGCGAGTGGCTGTCGCGGTTCGAGACGACGCTGCGGGCACTGCCGGAGAAGCAACGCGCTGCGTCGCTGCTTCCGCTGCTGCACAACTACCAGCAGCCGGAGCGTCCGGTGAACGGTGCGATGGCGTCGACCGAGCTGTTCCGGGCGGCGGTGCAGGACGCGAAGATTGGGCCCGACAAGGACATTCCGCACGTGAGCCCGGCAGTGATCGTCAAGTACGTCACCGATCTGGAATTGCTCGGCCTGCTCTAATCCCCCGCCGAGACTGCTCACAGATCGCGATTTTCGGTAGATTCGCGATCTCCCCGCAGTCTCGGCGAGGTTGTTGGGAGCTAGAGGTTGCGCGCTTCGTCGGCGGCGTCGTTCTCGTCGATGACCTCTTCCACCGCGCCGATCGCGGCCTTGCGGGTCAAGTCGGCGCGGAAGAGTCCGAAGGACCCATCCGTGGGATTGGTGGAGGCGTCGTCGCGGGTGGTGTACAGGTAAGCCGGTCCGGCATAGTCGATTTCGCGCCAGGTGCGCAGGAAGTCGGCCAGGTACTCGGCTTGCTGGAGCTCGCCGCCCACCACCGCGGGTTGCCCGTACTCGGTGGCCCAGATCAACTTCTCGCCGTCACCGTTGGCGACCATCAGCTGGTGCATGGCCTCCATCTGGGTGCGGGGATGGACCTGGTACACGTCGGCGTCGGAGAACGGCACCCAGTACTGGTAGGGGTGGTAAGCCAGCGCATCGAAGTAGCCCGCGGCGCCGTTGGCGTACATCTGCTCGAGGAACCGCACGGCGTGGATGCTCTCGCCCGGAGTATCGGGGACGTTGCCCATCGACCCTGCGAGCACCGTGGCGTTGGGGTCGGCCAGCTTGATCGCCGGGTAGGCGGCCCGCAACAGCGCGGTGTACTGCGCGGCATTGGGTTCGGGCTCCCAGAACATCTTGCCGTTCGGCTCGTTCCACACCTCGTAGGCCGAGATCCGGCCCGCGTACCGCGTGGCGACGGCGCTGGCGAAGTCGGCGTACTTCTGCGGATCCGCGGGGACGCCGCTCAGCGCGGGAGTGCCGGGAGTCGCCGCCCATTGGGGCGTGTGGTTCAACGTGGCCAGCACGGTCATGTTGCGCGCCCGCGCCGAGTCCACCATCCGGTCGATCGCCGTCCAGTCGTAGGTGTCGTCAACCGGTTCGACCCAGGCCCACGGGACGTGGATGCGAACGGTGTCGACACCCGACGCCTGCAACGCGTCCAGGATCGCGTCCGTCTCGGCCTGCGACGCGTAGAACAGGTACGGGTCCGTCACGCCGACCGACGTCGGCCGCTGATCGATGGCCCACGCCACGTACGGGGCGACGGGCACCGCCGTCACCGCCACCGACGTCGAGGCGCCGAACGCGTCCGCGACCCTGACGGTGAACCCGTCGACGACCTGGCCGGGGCCGACGGTGGCGTCGTACCGCGCCTGCACGGTGGGGGTGTAGGTGAACGCGCCAGTCGCGGCATCGACGGTGACGGCTCCCCTGGAGGGGCCGCCCGTCAGCGTGTACGTCAGCGCGTCGCCTTCGGGGTCGACGCCCTTGACCGTGCCCTCGACCACGCCGAGCGCCTGGTTCGGTTGTCCCACAGTGGTGTTCACGGTAGTAATTGGGCCGTTGATCCCCAGCGGCGTGACCGCGACGTTGAGCACCGTGGTGGCCCGGCCTCCGTAGCCGTCGTTGATGGTGATGGTGAAGGTGTCGGTCTTGGTTGCGGTGGTGGCGTTCGGGGCGGTCGCGGCCTGGCGCGCAGCGAGCGTAGGCGTGTACGTGAACGACCCGTTCCCGCCGAACGCCAGCGATCCCTTCGCCGACGTGGTCGACGTGTAGGTGAACGTGCTGTCGTCGGGATCGACGACCGTGACGACGCCCGTCACCACGCCGGTCCTGACGTTGGTGTTCGTGACCGTTGCGCTCGCGTTGGTGGGTGCGGTGTTCTTGCCGAGCACGGTGACGGTGACGTTGATGTTGGCGGTGCCGCCGTAGCCGTCTTTGACTGCGATGGTGAAGGTGTCTTGTTTGGCGGTGGCCGGGGCACCGACCGCGGCGGCGGCGTGCCGGGCGGCGGCGGTGGGGGTGTAGGTCCAGGCGCCGGTGTTGGTGACGGTGATGGTGCCCTTGGTGGTGTTGGTGGCTGAGTAGCTCAGTGGGTCGTAGTCGTTGTCGCCGGCGGAGATTGAGCCGGTGACGACGCCGGTGGTGCCGTTGGGGTAGCCGACGTAGGCGTAGCCGGTGGGTGCGGTGTTCTTGCCGAGCACGGTGACGGTGACGGCCTTGGTGGTGGTGCCGCCGTAGGGGTCCTTGATGGTGACGGTGAAGGTGTCTTCCTTGGCGGTGGTGGCGCCGACTGCTGCGGCGGCGTGCCGCGCGGCGGCGGTGGGGGTGTAGGTGAAGGCTCCGGTGCTGGTGATGCTGACGCTGCCCTTGGTGGTGTTGGCCGGGGTGGTGTAGGTCAGGGTGTCGCCGTCGGGGTCGGTGGCGCTGACCGTTCCGGTCACCACACCCGAGGAGTTCGGAGTGCCAACCGTCGCAATCGGATTCGCCGGTGCGGCGTTGCTCCTGGCGAGCACGGTGACGGTGACCGTCTTGGTGATGGTCGCCCCGTAGCCATCGTTGATGGTGACGGTGAAGGTGTCCTGCTTGTCTGCGGCGGTGGCGGTGGCCAACGCGGCCGTGCGCCGGGCCGCGGACGTCGGGGTGTACGTGAACGCCCCTGCGGGGGTGATGCTCACGGTGCCCTTCGGGGTGCTCGTCGGGGCGGTGTAGGTCAGGATGTCGCCGTCGGCGTCGGTGGCGCTGACGGTCCCCGTCACCACACCCGAGGAGTTCGGACTGCCCACCGTCGCAATGGGATTGACCGGTGCGGTGTTCTTGCCGAGCACGGTGACGGTGACGTTGATGTTGGCGGTGCCGCCGTAGCCGTCTTTGACTGCGATGGTGAAGGTGTCTTGTTTGGCGGTGGCCGGGGCACCGACCGCGGCGGCGGCGTGCCGGGCGGCGGCGGTGGGGGTGTAGGTCCAGGCGCCGGTGTTGGTGACGGTGATGGTGCCCTTGGTGGTGTTGGTGGCTGAGTAGCTCAGTGGGTCGTAGTCGTTGTCGCCGGCGGAGATTGAGCCGGTGACGACGCCGGTGGTGCCGTTGGGGTAGCCGACGTAGGCGTAGCCGGTGGGTGCGGTGTTCTTGCCGAGCACGGTGACGGTGACGGCCTTGGTGGTGGTGCCGCCGTAGGGGTCCTTGATGGTGACGGTGAAGGTGTCTTCCTTGGCGGTGGTGGCGCCGACTGCTGCGGCGGCGTGCCGCGCGGCGGCGGTGGGGGTGTAGGTGAAGGCTCCGGTGCTGGTGATGCTGACGCTGCCCTTGGTGGTGTTGGCCGGGGTGGTGTAGGTCAGGGTGTCGCCGTCGGGGTCGGTGGCGCTGACGGTTCCGGTCACCACGCCCGTCGAGGAGTTCGGAGTGCTCACCGTCGCAACGGGATTCGTCGGCGGCTGATTGGGGGCGGCCGCGGCCAGCGTGACGGCGGAGGTGCGCGCGGCGGCGGTCGTGTCGAGCGGTTCGCCCAGGTCGCGGCGGGCAACGGCGGTGACGACCCACGCCATGGGCGACTGCACGGGCGATGTTGGTCCACCGGTGGCTCCGAACGCCGCGGCCAGCGCGCTCAACACGACGTTCACGATCGGAGCGGGCGCCGCGGCGGGCGGCGTCGAAGGCTGCGGCACCGAGGCGCGCACCGTCGCAGTCGTCGCGAACGTCGGCTCGGAGGACGACTGCTTGGCCACCGAGGGCGCCGGCGACGAGACGCTCGGCTTCGCGGTATCGGCGTCGACGGCGCGACGGTTGGACGTCGTCGACTCCGGCGTCGACGGGGACGAAGGGGTAGCCGTCTGCCTCGGCTTGGCCGACTTCTTCGAGACGCGCTCGGATGCGCTGTGTGTCGAGGTGTGCGGCCCGCCCGAACTGGACACCACTACGCCGTCCGCCACCTCGACGGTCGACTCCGTTGCCGATTCCGGCGCGGCGTTCTCGTCAGGGTCTGCTGGTTCCTGGGCGGGAGGTGGGGCGTCGTCCTTCGAGGCGGGCGCCTCCGGTGCAGGTGGCGGGGGTGGCGCCTGGCCCTTCTCCGTGGCCGACGCCGTGTCGGGGTTCGTCGGCTCCGCTACCGCGACCCCCGCCGCGCCTGCGATCGCCGAGCCAATGCCCAGTGCCACCGCCAGCGCGCCGACCCGGCCCACGTACTTCGCACATCCCACGACGACGACCTCCCCCCGGGAGGCAGCAAACAATCAGCCAGCTCTCAGTAAGGGTGAGGCTAGCCCCCGACATGGGGTCTGGCAATGACCAATGAATTCGCTGACGTTGCTCGTCGAAACTGCGGTGAGATCGCGAAAACATCGAGAATCGCGATCTCACCGCAGTTTCGAGGGGCGGTGGCTGGCGTCGGTGTCGGCGAGCTCAGGCGTTGCCGAAGCCGATGAGGGTGTGCACCTGCGGCAACGTCGCCGCCGTCGCGAAACCCGGCGCGGCCGCACACACCGCAGGCACCGCGTTGAGCACCTGCATCCCAGTTGCGACATTCGCGGAGTTGACGTGCTCGAGCATCGTGGCGTCCCGTTCGAAGCTGGCCAGCGAGAAGAAGTGCGTCCGCATCGACGGGTCGCCCTCGATGGTCAGCGTCCAGCCGTGCTGAGGCTTCGGCCAGTGCTTGGGGTACTCGTTGCCGACGGTCCACAACGTCTCGATCTCGACGAGCGGCTCTCCCGCGCGCCTGCCGACCCAGTTCCACCGCTGCCCCGCGGTGGTGCCCGCGCGTAGCACGTGATCGAAGATCTGGTGGTCGTGTTCGGCGGCGACCGCCTCGACTGTCGCCGTCACCTCGTCGATGCCCGCATGCAAGGCGTCGGCCAGCAGCCAGACCTGCTCGGTGAAGATCGAACTGTTGAATGCGAGGAAATCGTTTGCGGTGACGCTGATCTCGTCGACGGGCGCACCGAAGCGCATGTTGTCGAACGTGATGGCCGTGCTGTCGTAAACCGACCAGTCGGCGCGCTCCTGCAGCGTCAGCTTGGAGATGGTGCGGCTCATCCCGCTCAGCGCCAGCGGCAGCGCTCCGGAGATGTTGCCCGGGTTGAGCCCGCAGCCGTGCACCGTGGTGCCGCCCTGGTGGCACGCCGCGAGCAGCCGGTCGCGGTCGGTCGCGGCGATGCGGTCCGGATGGAACAGGAACGCCGTCGTCACCACGTTCTTGCCGCTGGCGAGGATCGCGCAGACCTCGTCGACGTCGGTGAGCCGCGGTGTGTAGACCACGCAGTCCGCGTCGAGCGCGAGGATCGTCGCCGTGTCCTTCGCCGCCGTCACCCCGACGGGGTCGCGCCCGAGCAGGACGCCCGCGTCGACCCCGTCCTTGTCGTCGGAATACACCTTCACCCCGGCCAATTCGAGCCCGGACCGCGGATCGAGGATGGTCGCGAGCACTTCCTTGCCGATGGCACCGGTTCCCCATTGAACGATGCGCAGTGCCATCAGACTCCCGTCTTCGCTTTGGCGGCTGCTGATTCTGGCATGGCCTCGTATCGGGCGAAGGTTCGGGTGAACGAACCCGCGCCGTGCGATAGCGCGCGCAGTTCGATGGCGTAGCGGGTCAACTCGGCCTGGGGCAGCTCGGCGTTCACCACCGTGCGGTCGTCGGCCCCGCGGTCGGTGCCCAGCACGCGGCCGCGTCGGCTCGACAGGTCGCTCATCACCGCGCCGACCAAGTCGTCGGGCACCACGACCGACACGGCGTCGACGGGCTCGAGCAGCTTCACCGGCACCGTGGCCGCGGCCTCGCGTAGCGCCAGCCCGCCCGCCGCCTGGAACGCGAAGTCCGACGAGTCCACGCTGTGGGCCTTGCCGTCGACCAGCGTGACGCGGATGTCGACGACCGGATGACCTGGGCCCGCGCTGTTCGACACCCCCTTCTCCATCTGCGCACGAACGCCCTTCTCCACACTCGCGATGAACTGGCGCGGCACGGCGCCGCCGACGACCTTGTCGACGAACTCGAAGCCCGCCCCTTCCGGCAGCGGCTCGACCTCGACGTCGCACACCGCGTACTGGCCGTGCCCGCCGGACTGTTTGACGTGACGGCCGTGCCCCTTGGCTGGTCGCGAGAACGTCTCCCGTAGCGGCACGTGCAGTTCGACGGTGTCGACGGCGACCCCATAGCGCTTCGACAGCGCGTCGAGCACCACTCCCGCGTGCGCTTCGCCCATGCACCACAACACGATCTGATGCGTCTGGGAGTTCTGCTCGACGCGCAGCGTCGGATCCTCGGCGACCAGCCGCCCCAACCCGACCGCGAGCTTGTCCTCGTCGGTCTTGGCGTGCGGCGCAACGGCGATGGGCAGCAGCGGCTCGGGCATGGTCCACGGCTTCAGCACCAGAGGATGCCCCTTGTCCGACAACGTGTCCCCGGTCTCGGCGCGGCTGAGCCGTCCGATCGCACAGATGTCACCCGCCACCGCCGCGGGTGCCGGGCGCTGGCGCTTGCCGAGCGGAAACGACAGCGCGCCGATGCGCTCGTCCTCGTCGTGATCGACGTGTCCGGCGAGTGGCCCGACCGCCTCGGATCCGAAGAACGACGAGAAATGGCCCGACACGTGAACCGTCATGTCGGGCCAGATGGTGCCCGAGAAGACCCGGACCAGGCTGACCCTGCCGACGTACGGGTCCGACGTCGTCTTCACCACCTCGGCAAGCAGCGGACCCGCCGGATCGCACGCGGGCGACGGGCGGGTCGCACCGGTTGAGGTGAAGACCTCGGGCATCGGGTGCTCGAGCGGCGCAGGAAAGCCGCGCGCGATCACGTCGAGCAGTTCGCGGGTGCCGACCCCGGTAGTGCTGCACACCGGGAGCGCCGGGAAGAACGAGCCGCGCGCGACGGCCTTCTCCAAATCGTCGATCAGCACCGCGCGGTCGACGGACTCGCCGCCGAGGTAGCGCTCCATGAGCGACTCGTCCTCGGACTCCTCGATGATGCCCTCGATCAGCGTGCTGCGCAGCTCGTCGGGCGCCGACTCGGACAGCAGGTCGGTCACGCCGCCGCCGTCGGGCACGAACAACGGGATCACCTTGTCGCCGAACGCCTTCCGCGCCGTCGCGACCGCGTTCGCGAAGTTGGCGCGCGCGTGGTCGAGCTTGGTGATCACCACCGCGCGCGGCATCTCGACCCGGCTGCACTCCCACCACAGCGAGCGCGTCGGCTCATCGACGTCCTCGTTGGCCGCGACGACGAAAAGGGCACAGTCGGCCGCCCGCAGGCCGGCCCTCAGTTCCCCGATGAAGTCGGCGTAGCCGGGCGTGTCGACGAGGTTGATCTTCACGCCGTCGTGCGAAAGGGACGCGAGTGCGAGTCCGACCGAGCGCTGCTGGTCGACCTCCGCGTCCTCGCAGTCGCAGACCGTAGTGCCGTCGGCCACCGAGCCTGGTCGCGTCAGCACGCTCGCCGCCACCAGCAGCGCCTCGACGAGCGTTGTCTTGCCGCCGCCCGACGGCCCGACGAGCACCACGTTGCGGATGGAAGCCGGATCGTCCGCGGTGGGGGCGGCTCCGTTGCCGTGCGAACTATTCGCCTTGTCTGCCATGACATGCCCCTCCAGCGCCCTTGGGGTCCCCGTCGATCCACCATTCCCCGAACCGGGGCGTGGCACAAGGCACCGACGCACGAAAGAGGGGCACCCCATGCGGGGTGCCCCTCTCAAGCCGTCGCGCGATGGGCTACTTCACGTCGACGTAGACCGTCTTGTCGGTCACCGTGGTGAGCAGATCGTCACCCGGGTTGCCGGAATCCGTGCGGCTGTAGGTCTGTCCGGGACGGACGCTTACGACGCTCGCCTGATCCAGCGGCGTGGTGCCAACGTGATTGACGATCACGTTGTAGCCCTGCGCCTCGAGCTTGCTGATGGTGTCCTGGGCGCTGCCCGGGCCGCTCGGTGCGGCGAAGGCGGGTGCAGCGAACCCGAGGACGGCGGCGGCTAGCCCGCTCGCAACGACAGTGGCAAATCCGAACTTCTTCATGTGGTGCTACCTCTTCATCTTCTTCTGCACGCGAGCCGTGGTAGGTCTACCGCGGCTCGGATGCTCCCCAATCGCCGGTTTGGGGGCCATTTCCCAACCCGGTCCGATAGGTCAAACCAAGTGGTCAGGCATTTAATTCCGGTGGCAGTAAATGATCGACGGTTGGCAGGAATTGATCTACGTCACAAGCCTTCTCGTGCCGCGCGTCACTCAACAGACCCGTGCGTGATGGTCGCCCGAAACGGAGGGGTCAGCTACCGTTCATGCTTCCCAGGACGACCAGCGCAGGACGTTCACCGTGACGACGGGACCGTTCAGCGCGATCCGCTCGTACTGTGAGTACTTCTGGCGCAGCAGTGCGTAGCCCGCAGCCATCTGTTCGCCGCTGTCGTGAACCGCCGCAACGCCATCGGCGCGCACCCACCACAGCTGCGACCAGTCTTCGTCGTAGTGATCGACCAGCAGGCTCACCCGCGGATTGGCGGCGATGTTGGCGAGCCGACGCAGCCGGTGGGTGGTCTTCCGCTTCGCGTCGATGGCCGTGTAGACGACGTCGTCGTGCAGCGCGAAGACCACCGGAACCACATGGGGCGCACCGTCGGACCCCACCGTCGCCAGCGCCGCGACGGGAGCGGCCGCGAACACGGCGGCGGGATCCGACTCGCTGGTCACCTCGTGCCGCGCGGCTGGGGTGACACGCTCATCGGCGCACGCGTGACGTTGATTTCCGGCTTCTTGGTCGGCCTTGGCTGACTGCGCGGGTAGTACGCCGGCGCCGACTGCGAGGGAGGCGGCGGTGGCGGTGGTGGGGGCGGCGGAGGCGGCGGCGGGGGTAGGGCGCTGCTGGTGGCTGTCGCCGTGGTGGGCGCCGAGCTAGGGGTCGTCGACGTGCCTTGCGTGGGAACGTCTTCGGAGGGCTGGAACGCGAGCAGCACGACCGACACGACGAGCGCAACCACCGCGATCGACACCGCACCGATGCCCAGGATCGCGGTCCGGGTCGCAAACCACGGAGTCGGAGCGGGTTTGAAGTGCCAGGTGTTCGCGTCGAAGGCGTCGAACCTGTCGTCGCGAGGCTCGTCGGCGGCGGCGACGGGGCCCCAGTCGGTGCCGTGTTCTACCGGTGCATATTCGAGTTCGGTCGGCGGGTCGCCCTCGCCCTGTTGCTCGAAGAGGTAGTCGAACTCCTGCTCGGGTTCGGCGCTATCGGGCGCCTGAACACCGAGCCGGTCGGTGTCGACCGGATCGTCCACTCTCGAATCCCCCGAGGCCTCGCTGTCAGCCACCCCTCTGATGCTAGGTGGCTACCTGGTCAATCGTGCGGTCGTGTCCAAATCGTCACGTCGTGCCTGCCGCGGTATCGGGTGTCTCGAGAACGTCCGCCGCTGCTCAGTCCCACCGGTAAGGTCGCGGTCGATGTCGATTCGTTCACCGTGGCGCCCCGGCGCAGTCACCCCGCATTGGGGTCTGCGTCATCGCAGCGCCTCCCGACCATAAGAAGGTTCGGCAATGAAGAATTCCCGGCTCGTCGCCGCGTGCGCCCTTGTCCTACTCGTCACGGGCGGAGTGGTGGCCTGCGCACCCCCTCAGAAGGAGGACGACGGCGCGCGGACCGAATCGGGGGTGAAGGCGGGTGAAGCCACCTCGGCCGCCGACTTCGGCGGCATGGAGGGCCTCGTCGCGGCCGCCAAGAAGGAGGGCGAGCTGAACGTCATCGCGCTGCCGCCCGACTGGGCCAACTACGGCGCCATCATCAAGGCCTTCTCGGACAAGTACGGCATCGCGGTCAACTCCGCGCAGCCCGACGCCAACAGCCAGGACGAGATCAACACCGCCAACCAGCAGAAGGGCAAGAGCACCGCGCCCGACGTGTTCGACCTCGGTCAGTCCGTTGCGCTGGCCAACACGTCGATGTTCGCGCCCTACAAGGTGGCGAAGTTCGACGACGTGTCGGAGTCGTTCAAGGATCCGGATGGCAAGTGGATCAACGACTACGGCGGCTACATGTCGATCGGCTACGACTCGAGCAAGGTGCCCGAGATCACCGGCGTCAACGACCTGTTGAAGCCCGAGTTCAAGGGCAAGGTGGCGCTCAACGGTGACCCGACTCAGGCGGGCGCGGCATTCTCCGGAGTGATGATGGTGGCGGTGAGCCAGGGCGGCTCGCCCGACGACATCGCGCCGGGGGTCGAGTTCTTCCGAAAGCTCAAGGAGGCAGGCAACTTTCTGCCCGTCGACCCGACGCCCGCCACCGTCGAGTCCGGCCAGACGCCCGTCGTCATGGATTGGGACTACCTCAACGTCGCCGAGACCAAGAAGCTCCCGTCGTGGAAGGTCGTCATCCCGCCGAACGCCGCCGTCGCGGGGTACTACTACCAGGCCATCAACGCCGACGCGCCGCACCCGGCCGCCGCGCGGCTGTGGCAGGAGTTCCTGTACAGCGACGAGGGGCAGAACCTCTACCTGAAGGGCGGGGCCCGGCCGGTGCGCGCGGACACGATGGTGGTCGCGGGCACCATCGACCTCGAGGCATACCGGCAGCTGCCGCCCGTCGACGGCGGCGCAACGTTCATCTCCGAAGCGCAGAACCAGGAAGCGAAGAAGTATTTGGAAGCCAACTGGGCGAAGGCGGTCGGCTGATCCTGTTCCGCCGACTCCGAGACGCCTTACCGCTGCTGCCGTTCTTCGCGGTCGTCGCGATCTTCCTGATCGTGCCGACGATCACGGTTCTCGTCGGCGCGGTCTACGACGAAGGTGGCTTCTCGCTGGCGCGCGTGCAGGCGCTGTTCAGCGAGACCGCCCTCTCGGCGCTGGGCAAGAGCGTGCTGCTCTCCGGGAGCACGGCGCTGCTCGGCGCGATCTTCGGCGCGTTGCTGGCGTGGCTCATCGTGACCCGGCCCGCCGAGTCACTGGTGCGCCGGACGGTGTTGTCGCTGTGCAGCGTGCTCGCCCAGTTCGGCGGTGTCGCACTGGCTTTCGCGTTTCTCGCCACCATCGGGCTCAACGGCGTACTGACCCTGTGGGTGCAGGAGTACCTCGGCGCGAACCTGACCGGATCGGGCTGGCTCTACGGGTTGCCCGGGCTGATCCTGGTGTACACGTACTTCCAGATCCCGCTGATGGTCATCGTCTTCCTGCCCGCGCTCGAAGGCCTGCGCGAGCAGTGGCGGGAAGCCGCCATCAGCCTCGGCGCGTCGACGTGGCAGTACTGGCGTGAAGTCGCCGTCCCGTTGCTCACGCCCGCGTTCCTCGGTTCGATACTTCTGTTGTTCGCCAACGCCTTTGCCGCCTACGCGACCGCGGCCGCGCTGGTCAGCCAGGGCAGTCCGATCCTGCCACTGCTGATCCGCTCGGCGCTCACCAGCGAGGTGGTGCTCGGGCAGGCCGGCTTCGCCTACGCGCTGGCGCTCGAGATGATCGTGGTGGTGGCAGTGGTGATGGTGGCCTACAACCTGTTGGTCCGCCGGACGGCACGGTGGCTTCGATGAGGACGCTGGGCCGCGGCGCGCTCTGGCTCGTGTTCGGCCTGTTCTTCCTGTTCCCGCTGTACGCGATGGCGGACTTCTCCACACGAAACCTGATCAAGGGCGGGCGAACTGGGGCCGCGTGGGCCAACCTGATCACCGACGAGGCGCTGTACGAGGCGATCATCACGTCGCTGCTGCTGGCCGTGCTGACCGTCGTCGCGATGCTCGTCGTGCTGGTGCCCACCATGATCTGGGTGCGGCTGCGCACACCGTGGGCGAAGGGCCTCGTCGAGTTCCTCTGCCTGCTGCCCCTGACCATCCCGGCGCTGGTGATCGTGGTGGGGCTCAAGAACGTCTACCTCTGGGTGACATATCTGCTCGGTGAGTCGGCCTTGACCCTCACGTTCGTCTATGTGGTCGTGGTGTTGCCGTTCGCGTACCGGGCGCTCGACGCCGCGCTGTCGGCCATCGACCTTCAGACGCTCGCCGAAGCGGCCCGGTCACTCGGCGCGGGCTGGACCACGACGATCGTGCGGGTGCTGGTGCCGAACATCGCATCCGGTGTGCTGTCGGCGGCGTTCATCTCGGTCGCCGTGGTGCTCGGTGAGTACACCATCGCGTCGCTGTCCGGGTTCGAGACGCTGCAGGTGCAGATCGTCGCGATCGGCAAGAGCGACGGCCCGACGTCGGTGGCCGCATCGTTGGCGGTGCTGGTGTTCGGATTCGTGCTGCTGCTAGGACTTTCGCTATTGACCAGACGGAGGCGGAGAACGTGACGACCGGTGTGGCCGTAGAGCTGACCGACCTCACTCGCGTGTACGGCACGGTACGCGCGCTGGACGGCCTGACCCTGCACATCGAACCGGGGGAGTTCGTCGCGCTGCTGGGCCCGTCCGGGTGTGGCAAGACGACGGCGCTGCGCATCCTGGCCGGGCTCGACGAAGCCACGTCGGGCACGGTTTCGGTGGGCGGTCGCGACGTGACGTCGGTTCCCGCGAACAAGCGCGACATGGGCATGGTGTTCCAGGCCTACAGCCTGTTCCCGCACCTGACTGCGCGCCAGAACGTGGAGTTCGGGCTGAAGGTTCGTGGTCGCGAGCGGGCCAAGCGCAGCGCCCGCGCGTCCGAGATGCTGGAGTTGGTTGGGCTTTCCGCGCACATGGACAAGTACGCCTCGGAGCTGTCCGGCGGTCAGCAGCAACGAGTCGCATTGGCGCGCGCATTAGCGATCCAGCCCAGCGTGCTGCTGCTCGACGAGCCACTGTCCGCGTTGGACGCGAAGGTGCGCGTCCAGCTGCGCGACGAGATCCGGCGGGTGCAACTCGAGGTCGGCACGACGACGGTGTTCGTCACGCACGACCAGGAGGAGGCGCTCGCCGTCGCCGACCGGGTCGGCGTGATGAGCCAGGGCAAGCTCGAGCAGCTCGCGCCACCCGCGCATGTGTACGCCGATCCCGCCACGCCGTTCGTCGCCGAATTCGTCGGGCTGAACAACAAGGTGCCCGCCGACGTCGCGTCCGGGCGCGCCCGGCTGCTCGGCACCGAGGTGGCGACGCTGGACGGGTCGATCGCATCGGGTGCAGGCACCGCGCTGCTGCGCCCCGAGTCGGTGACCGTCACCGCGGATGCGGCGGGCACGTCGACCGTGAAGTCGGTCGCGTTCCTCGGGCCGATCTCGCGGGTGTACGTGGCACTGGCCGACGGTGCCGTCATCGACGCGCAGCTGTCGTCGACCCAAGCTCGGGTGTTCGAGCCTGGGGCGTCGGTGACCGTCGGCGTCGAGCAGACCCGCGTGCTGGTGGTGCCCAGCTAGCTCACACGTCCTTGACGGGTTCGATGCCCAAGTCGCGATAGGTGACCAGCGCGACGAACGGCACGTTGCGCTTGGCGAAGCGCTTGGCTGCGACGTCGCCGCGGTCGACCATCGGAATGACGCCGGTGACGACGACGCCGAGCGGGGCGATCCGCTCGAGCGCGAGCTCCGTGGAGCCGCCCGTGCTGATGACGTCGTCGACGAGCAGCACCCGGGTGCCGGGCTGAAGGCGGGTGCCCTCGACCCACTGCTCCCGACCGCGCTGCTTCTGCTCCTTGCGCACGGAGAACCAGGCCTTACCGGTCACCATCGCGACGCCGTGTGCGAGCGGGTCGGCGCCCATGGTCAGGCCGCCGACGGCGTCGAACTCGATGCCGTGGCTAGCAGCGAGGTCGGCCACCGCCTTGCTGACGATCGTGAGCCGCTCGCCGGTGTCCACCGCGAACTTGCCGTCGATGTAGTCGTGGCTCAGTTGGCCGCTGGCCAGCTTGAAGGGCTCCTCGCGACGCTCGTGGCCGCGGGTGCGGATCAGGTCGAACGCGGCTCGCCAGGTGTCCGGGCGCTCGGTGTCGGCAGGCATGACCTGATGGTATCGGCCCGCCGTGGCGAGCTCAGGCTTCCCGCGCGCGTCGAGCCAATTCGACTGTGGCCATGCGTAATTCATCGATGGAGTCGATTGGCTTCGCATATCCGATGCGGGTGTAGGCCACGCCGCGCTCGGCGGTGACGCGGAGGTCGAGCCCGTAGCGGTCGGCGCCGGTGCAGGTCGCGGTGACGGTGTCGGGGTAACCGCCGAGCTTTCGCGCCATGGCGACGAGGGAGTCCGCGTGGTCGGCGTTGAGGTGCTCGACGGCGCCCGCTGCCACCGGCTTGACCGGATCGGGTTGGGCGCTCGCATAGGACGCTGCGTCCGCGGAGTCCATGCGCCCGTAGCCCCCCACCCAGCGCACCCGGTCGACGCGGAGCACCCAGAGCGTGAAGTCGCTGTAGTCGAGGTAGTACTTCGCCGCGGGGACGGCGTCGAGGTGCGCCTGACGTGCCTCGGCGAGCTCGTCACCCGCCGGCCGCTCGACCACGCCGGCCAGGGTGATGCGGCCGCTGGCCAGCGGATCGGTGTCCGTGGTCGGCGCGACGATCGCGATGCTGGCCCGTGGGTCACCCGCGAGGTTGCGGCCGTGTTCGGCGAGGTTCGAGACGCACAGCACCGGCGCCCCGCCGAGCAGTCCGTAGGTGACGAACGATGCCCACGGGTCACCCGCCGAGGTCAGGGTGGCGAGCGTGCCGGTGTTGGTCGACACGGCGATGGTGCGCGCCTCCTCGGCCGCTGACGGTCGCGCAAATTCGGCAATGGGGGTCAACGGGGGCGGGACCGACGGCGCATCGCCGGGGTCGCCGTGATCGCGGGTCGTCACGACCGAACCCTACCCGAGTGCGTGGCTACCAAAAAACTGACGTACCAGGAGTTTTGTATGCGACAATTAACTGCAGACCGACCCCGCGATGGGTCACCATTCAACTCGAAGCGAGAGGGTTGTGCCGACCCCGTCTGCCCGGTTTGGCCTGATAATTGGCGCGCTTGCAGCGACGCTAATACTCAGCGGTGCGGGTGCGGGGATTGCGATGGCCGACCCCGACGACCCCGGCAACAATACCGACACCGAGACCAGCACCGACGCCGGCAACCCCCCCGAAACCGAGCCGACCGTCATCCCGGCCCCCATTCCGCGGAGTATTGCCGAGCAGATCCGCGACTTCCTGCACCGGCCGCTGAGCATCTTCGGCAACGGCCGCGTTCCCGGCGAATGGGCCACGCCTAACGTCCCGAAACCCGGCGATGTCAAGCCCAGCTCGAAGAAATCCGACCCGGGGTCCGACGGCGTGGTGCCGCGCAAGCCGGTGGTGCCGGAGCCGACGGCCCCCGAGCCCGTCGCGCCCAAGACGCCGGTGTGGACGTCGGCCGCCGCTGACGTCAAACTGCCATTCACCCCCGCGTTCACGGTGCCCCTGCCCACGTTGCCAGGAACCGAAGGCCTCCGATTGTCGATCGACCTGACCGATCCCTATACGACGTACTCGACCGTGGAACAGACGCTCAACACCGTCAACTCGTTGATCGCCGACGCGTATGCGCCCTACAACCCGTTCCCGCCGCCGAAGCCGGAGCCGTCGTTCAGGATCACGGCCGAGGAACCGGTGCTCGATGCCGACGGCGTCGATTCCCATTCGTACGCCGCAGGACCGGGTGGCGGGAACCTTCCGGTACTGCAAGCCCCGATGGTCCCGCCGCCGCCCATCGCCGGCGCGCCGCGCGGGTTCCCGGAGCCCATCCGCGGCGGCGGTGCCCGCCCCGAGGTGATCGGCGGCGGGTCTGCCGGCGCGCAGACCCCCGCTATCCGCGGTTCGGTGACGCCCAACGGTTCGGTCCAGGTCACCGAAGTCATTCCCGGTGGAGCGTCCGCGCCCGTGGGCCGTCCTGCCCTGCGACAGGGCTATCCGCAGTATCTGCGCACCGCGGGCATCGGCGAGCTCACCGCGGTCGCGGTGCCGGGCGTGCTCGGCCTGATGGCCCTCACCGCAAGCGGCAGCGTGGTCGGATACCGGCAGGCGAACTCGGGTCGGCGCTTGCGCGAGGATGCGGTGCGCTTCGTTCGCTAAGAGGTGACCTGGTCGCAGACTGTTCACCTTTCGGTCACTGGCGCCCGCCAAGATCAACCGATGCGCGACCGCCCCAGGCTCGGACTCCTGCTCGGCACCGCCGCCGGCGCGCTGGTCGTCGACGTCGTGACGAAGTCCGTCGCGGTGGGCGTGCTGGATCCGGGCGACCGGGTACCCGTCGTCGGCGAGGTGGTGGCGTGGTTGCTCATCCGCAACCCGGGCGCAGCGTTCTCGTGGGGGGCCAACTCGACCGTGTACCTCACGCTGGTCCTGGCGGCGATCGTCGGCGTCGTCGCGTGGCGCGGGCGCAGCGTGGCGTCCAGGGCCGCCGCGGTCGCCCTCGGCTTGGTGCTCGGTGGCGCGTGCGGCAACCTGGCCGACCGGCTGTTCCGTGGCCCCGGGCCGATGCGCGGCGCGGTCGTCGACTTCGTCTCGGTGGGCTGGGCGCCGATCTTCAACGCCGCCGACGTCTGCGTGCTCGCGGGGGTGGCGGCGCTGGCATGGCGGCAGCTGGCGGGACCGGCGGTGCCGCACGCCGAGCGCTACGGGTGGGATGCCGACGATCGGTTCTGAGGAACGGTAGGTTCGTCGGGTGGCGACGCGGCAGGTGCTCGATCCCGCCGGCGTGCAGTGGCGGGTGCACCGGCGCTGGTATCCGTGGCGCCGGGCGCTGTCGTTCCGCGAAGCATGGAGTAGCTCGCCCAGCGAACCGGCCGCCGAGGGTGAGCCGCCCGCTACCTCCGAGGAGGGGCTGCCCCGCAACGTCGTGCTCCGGGTGGTGCTGCTGGTGCTGGCCGGACTCGTCTGGGTGGTGTGGGGTGCGGCCAAGGTGCTCTTCTACGCCGTCGTCATCGTGCTGTTCGTGGTGGTATCGCTGCTCGAACTCGCACTCGAACTGGTGGTCATGCCGTTCATCGTGTTGCTGCGACTCGTCGGGACCGCCCGGTGGCCGGTCGAAATCGCCCGTCAGGGAAAGCATTTCGCCACGAAGTACGCGCAGGACCCGGCCGGCGCCGCCACGTTGCGGGACACGCTCGCCGCACAAATCGAGGGTGGCACACCCCCCGACGCGCCGCCGACCGCGGCGTGATTCAGAATCAGGTTCCGTGGGTAGGTTTCAGAACTGATGAGCCACGTGACCGAAGAAGACGAACCCGACGTCAGCCATGACGGCGTCGTGGAGCATCCCACCGCCGACGACTACCGGCATGCACGCGTGCTGCCGGAGGACCGCACGTGGTTCAAGCACGCCGTGTTCTACGAGGTCCTAGTCCGGGCGTTCTACGACTCGAACTCCGACGGAGCTGGCGATCTGCGGGGGCTAACCGAGCAGCTCGACTACTTGAAATGGCTTGGCGTCGACTGCCTTTGGTTACCTCCGTTCTACGACTCGCCGCTGCGTGACGGCGGCTACGACATCAGGGACTTCTACAAGGTGCTGCCCGAGTTCGGCACTGTCGAGGACTTCGTCGCCCTGCTCGACGCCGCGCACCGGCGTGGCATCCGCGTCGTCACCGACCTGGTGATGAACCACACGTCGGACAGCCACGAGTGGTTCCAGGAGTCGCGGCGCAACCCCGAAGGCCCGTACGGCGACTACTACGTGTGGAGCGACACCAGCGAGAAGTACTCGGATGCGCGCGTCATCTTCGTCGACACCGAGGAGTCCAACTGGACCTACGACCCGGTGCGACGGCAGTTCTTCTGGCACCGGTTCTTCTCCCACCAGCCCGACCTGAACTACGACAACCCGGCCGTCCAGGAGGCGATGCTCGACGTGCTGCGGTTCTGGCTCGACCTCGGCATCGACGGCTTCCGGCTCGACGCCGTGCCCTACCTCTTCGAGCGCGAGGGCACCAACTGCGAGAACCTGCCCGAGACGCACGCCTTCCTCAAGCACTGCCGCAAGGTCATCGACGACGAGTTCCCTGGGCGCGTGCTGCTGGCCGAGGCCAACCAGTGGCCCGCTGACGTCGTCGAGTACTTCGGCGACCCGGCGACCGGCGGCGACGAGTGCCACATGGCGTTCCACTTCCCGTTGATGCCGCGCATCTTCATGGCCGTCCGCCGCGAATCCCGATTCCCGATCTCGGAGATCCTGGCGCAGACCCCGGAGATCCCCGACATGGCGCACTGGGGCATCTTCCTGCGCAACCACGACGAGCTCACGTTGGAGATGGTCACCGACGAAGAGCGCGACTACATGTACTCCGAGTACGCCAAGGACCCGCGGATGAAGGCCAACGTCGGCATCCGGCGCAGGCTCGCTCCGCTGCTGGAGAACGACCGCAACCAGATCGAGCTCTTCACCGCGCTGCTGTTGTCCCTACCCGGTTCTCCGGTGCTGTACTACGGCGACGAGATCGGCATGGGCGACATCATCTGGCTCGGCGACCGCGACGGCGTGCGCACCCCGATGCAATGGACACCCGACCGCAATGCGGGCTTCTCCACCGCCAACCCCGGCCGGCTGTACCTTCCACCGAACCAGGACCCCGTCTACGGCTATCAGTCGGTCAACGTCGAGGCCCAGCGCGACAGCAACACGTCGCTGTTGAACTGGACGCGCACCATGTTGGCGGTGCGCGGTCGCCACGACGCGTTCGCCATCGGCGGCTTCCGGGAGCTGGGCGGGTCCAACCCGTCGGTGCTCGCCTACGTGCGGGAGCTCACCCGCGAGGACGGTCAGACCGACGCCGTGCTGTGCGTCAACAACTTGTCGCGGTTCCCGCAGCCCATCGAGCTCAACCTGCAGCAGTGGAACTGGTACACGCCCGTCGAGATGACCGGATACGTCGAGTTTCCTTCCATCGGCCAGCTGCCCTACCTGCTGACGTTGCCTGGCCACGGGTTCTACTGGTTCCAACTCAGGGCGCCGTTGCGAGACCCCAGCGAAACGGAAGGAGCGCAGCCGTGAACCTGCCGTTCGACGAGTGGCTACCGCAGCAGCGGTGGTACGCCGGGCGGGGCCGCGAGCTGCGCTCCGCCGTGCCACACGCCGTCGTGGCGCTGCGCGACGACCTCGACCACGTTCTGCTCGACGTCTCGTACGCCGACGACGGACCGGCCGAGCGCTACCAGCTGCTGGTGCGTTGGGGGACCGGCCCGAGCGAGGAGTTCAGCGACGCCGCGACCATCGGTGAGGCCGCGGGCGAGCACGGCGTGCGCGTCGGCTACGACGCGCTCTACGACCCGATCGCGGCGCAGCACCTGCTGGCGCTCATCGACCAGTCGGCCGTCGTCGGGCCCCTGCGGTTTTCACGCGAACCCGACGTGGAGCTGCCGGTGGCGGCCTGGCCGCGGCCGATGGGTGTCGAGCAGAGCAACACGAGCGTGGTGTTCGAGGACACCGCGATCCTCAAGGTGTTCCGCCGTGTGACACCGGGGATCAACCCCGACGTCGAGCTCAACCGTGAGCTGGCCAGGGCGGGCAACCCCCACGTGGCGCGGCTGCTCGGCTCGTTCGAGACGGAATCGGACGGCGAGCCGTACGCACTGGGCATGGTCACCGACTTCGCGGCCAATTCGGCCGAGGGCTGGGACATGGCGATGGCGAGCACGCGCGACCTGTTCGCCGAGGGCGACCTGTACGCCGACGAAGTGGGCGGAGACTTCGCGGCGGAGTCCGAACGGCTCGGCGAGGCGGTCGCGTCCGTGCACCGCAGCCTGGCGCAGACACTCGGGACGACGCACGCACCGTTTCCCACCGACACGCTGCTCGCCAGGTTGCACTCGGTGGCCAGTGCGGTGCCCGACCTGGCGCCGTACGTCGAGCTCATCGAGGAGCGCTACCGCAAGTGCGCCCACGGACTCGATGACGGCCAAGTCGTCGTGCAGCGCGTGCACGGCGACCTGCACCTGGGCCAGGTGTTGCGCACGCCGGAGAAGTGGGTGGTGATCGACTTCGAGGGCGAGCCCGGACAGCCGCTGGAAGAGCGCCGCCGCCCCGACTCGTCGCTGCGTGACGTCGCGGGCGTGCTGCGGTCCTACGAGTACGCGGCATACCAACGGGTGGTCGAGCGGCCGCCCGACCGTGGCGGCGACGAGCAGCTCGACAAGCAGCTGGCGGCGCGGGCCCGCGAATGGGTGGACCGCAACCGGGCGGCGTTCTGCGTGGGGTATGCCGCCGAGTCGGGGGCCGATCCGCGCGACTCCGCGGAGCTACTCGCCGTCTACGAGTTGGACAAGGCCGTGTACGAGGTCGGCTACGAGGCCCGACACCGCCCGAGTTGGCTCGGCATCCCGCTGGAGTCGATCTCGCGGCTGGTCAGCTAGCCGTCAGGCGAGCGCCTGGACGGCGGCCGCCGCTGGCTTGGCCGACCAATCCGTCCGGTACAGCCCGAACGTGTCGTCGGGGGCGCCGCTGCCGGTGTTGCGGTCGCGGGTGGTGTAGATGAACGCCGGGCCCGCATAGGGCAGCGCCCGCCACTTCGTCAGGAAGTCGGTCAGGTACGCGGCCTGCGTGGCCTCGTCGACGCTCGACGTGGGCTCGCCATACTCGGTGGCCCAGATCTTCTTGCCGCCGTCCCCGTTGGCCGACATCTTGTCGTGAATCGCCCCGAGCTGAAGGATCGGCGAATTCGGCAGGTTGCCGCCCGCCGAGAACATCGTCGTGTACTGGTACGGGTGGTAGGACAGCGCGTCGAACGAGCCTTGCGCGCCTGCGCCGTACATCTTTTCGACGAACGTCACCGGATCCATCGTCAGCGAGAAGAACGACACGACGGCGCCGACGACGCCGCCGATGACGAGCGCGGACGGATCGGCGCCCTTGATCTTCGGGTACGCCGCCTTGAGCAGCCCCGCGTACACGGCGGGCTCGGGGCCCTGCGGACCCGACGTCCACGACATCGCGGCGTTGGGCTCGTTCCAGATCTCGTAGGCGGCGACCCGGCCGCGGAAGTGGCTGGCTGCCGCGCCGGCGAAGTCGCCATAGGTGGCCGCAGACGCGGGCGGGCTCGAGACGGCAGGCAGTCCGGGTTCGACCGCCCAACCGGGCGAGGACACCAGGGTGCCCAGCACCGA
The DNA here is from genome assembly GCF_033804605.1 of Mycobacterium sp. RTGN6. NCBI lineage: Bacteria > Bacillati > Actinomycetota > Actinomycetes > Mycobacteriales > Mycobacteriaceae > Mycobacterium > Mycobacterium sp. RTGN6. The sequence continues at coordinate 184,071 of NZ_JAPZKZ010000002.1, read as the reverse complement.
CATGCCGCGGGCGTTGGCGGCGTCGACGATCATGTCGACCTGACCGAAGTCGTACTGGCCGGGGCTGGGCTCCATGCCCGCCCACGGCATCATCACGCGCACCGTGCGGACACCGGTCGAGGTCATCAAGTCGAACGTGTGATTCACGTCCTCGGGCGACATGCCGTAGATGTCGGAGTCCGAGATACCGACCGTGCTGCCCGACGCGTTGATCGACGCGGTTTCGCGGACGGGGACGGTCACCGTCTCCTGCTTCGCCGACGGCGACGGCGACGGCGTCAACATCTGTACCGCGGTGGCCGACACGACGGCGACGGCCGCAACGGCGGCCACCACCTTGGCGATCTTGAAGGCGTTGCGCACAGTCTCCCCAATCTTGGGCACCGGAAAGCCGGCGCTTGGCAGTTCAAAACTAACAAAGTCCAGCACATCGGCCGAATCATGACGTCACTTGAACTTCGTCGCCGGGCCGTCGCCGCGTTACCGATGAGGCTGCAGAGGCAGGACCCGCAGCAGGCTCGCCGTCGGTTCACAGGTTGCCACAATGTCGCGATGGCCCACTGGTCGGTGTGACAGAGACGCTCGAGCGGCCGGAGACCTGGGACCCGTCGAACGAGGGGCCCGCCGACCCGCCGCAGTCCACGCGAGCGTTCCGCATCCCCTTCCGCCGCGCCTACCTGGTGCTCCTGCTGGTCGCCACGGCCGCGCTCTACCTGTGGAACATCACCATCAACGGCATGGGCAACCCGTTCTACGCCGCTGCCGCCCAGGCCGGGTCACGCGACTGGGAGGCGTTGCTGTTCGGGTCGCTCGACGCGCAGAACTTCATCACCGTCGACAAGCCGCCGCTGTCGCAGTGGGTCATGGGACTCTCCGGGCAGCTATTCGGATTCAGCAGCGCCAGCATGCTGATCCCGCAGGCGTTGATGGCCGTGGCCGCCGTGGCGTTGACGTACGCCGCGGTCGCCCGCATCAGTGGCCAGTGGACGGGGCTGTTGGCAGGCCTGGCCTTGGCGGTGACGCCGGTCGCGGTGCTGATGTTCCGGTTCAACAACCCCGACGCGGCGATGGTGCTGCTGATGACCGCCGCGGCCTACTGCACAGTGAGGGCGCTGCAGCACAACGGGGCGCGCTGGCTGGCGCTCGCGGGCGTCGCCGTCGGGTTCGCGTTCCTGGCCAAGATGCTCGAGGGCGTCATGGTGATGCCCGCGCTCGGGGCGGCGTATCTGGTCGCCGCGCCCGTCCCGATGCGGCGCAGGTTGCTGCACCTGCTGGGGGCGGCCGCCGCGTTCGTTGCGGCTGCGGGCTGGTTCGTGGTGCTGACACTGCTGTGGCCGGCGTCGTCGCGCCCCTACCTCGCCGGGTCCGCCGACAACAACTTCATGAACCTGGTGCTCGGCTACAACGGTTTCGCGAGGGTGATGGGCCGCAACCACCCGGCATTCACGCCGCCGCCCGCGGACGTCGGCACCTTCGCGGGCACGCAGCTACGCACGGGTCCACAGATGGCCTTCGGCGGGTTCGGCTCCCAGTCATCGGGGTCGATGCGGTTGGTGTCGGGTGAGTTCGGTTACGAGATCGGATGGCTGCTGCCCACCGCACTGGTGGCCACCGTGCTGGTGGTGATCGCCCGGGGCAGCGCGCCTCGAACCGATCTCGTGCGCGCGGGCGCCATCATGTTCGGCGGCTGGCTCGCGATCGACGCGGCCGTGCTCACGCTGATGCACGGCATGATCCACCCGTACTACAGCCTGTCCATCGCACCGCCCATCGCCGCGATGTTCGCCCTCGGCGTTGGCCAGCTGTGGGCCCGTCGCGAATCCGCTTGGTACCGAGGCGCACTCGCGATTCTCCTGCTGGCCACCGGGGCGTTCGGGTGGTGGATCCTGCACCGCAACTCCGACTGGCTGCCCGCGTTGCGGTGGGCGGTGCTCGCGGTGGCGGTGGCGGCGGCGGTGGTGTTGGCGAGCGGATGGCTCGCGCGAGCCAGGCCGGCGGCGGCCGCGGCGGCCCTGGCGCTGGCGTTGACGGCGGCGCTAGCCGGGCCTACGGCATACGCGGTGGCGACGGTTGGCGCGGCGCACGAGGGTGGCGGGCCATCGGTGGGCCCCGCTCAAGACGGCCACTTCGGCGGAGGCATGGCGAGGGGCGTCGACAGCCCCGAGTTGGCGGACATGCTGAAGCAGACCGACACCAAGTGGTCGGCCGCCATCGAACGGTCGTCGAGCGCTGCGGCGCTCGAATTGTCCTCCGGCACTTCGGTGATGGCGATCGGCGGGTTCTCGGGCACCGATCCGGCGCCGACGCTGCCGCAGTTCAAGGACGACGTCGCCAACCATCGCGTCGCGTACTACGTCAGCACGGGCTCCGGGAGTCACCGCCCTGGGTGGAACTCCCACGCCCACGCGGATATCGCCAAGTGGGTGGCGGCCAACTTCACCGCGACCAAGGTGGGCAGCGCCACCGTGTACGACCTGTCATCGCGCCGCTGACTACCGCACCAGCCTGGGCAGCAACGCGGACGCGGCGAGCACGCCGACGACGGCGGCGACCACCAGCACGGCGACGTCGAGCAGGGTGTTGCCCGGCGTGCCCAACAGGATTGCGCGTAGCGCGTTCACCTCGTAGGACAGTGGGTTGATGGCCGAGAGCGCCCGCAGCCAACTCGGCATCACGTCCACCGGATACAAGGCATTCGAGGCGAAGAACAGCGGCATGGTGATGGCCTGGCCGATGCCCATCAAGCGGTCGCGGTTGCGCACCAGACCCGCCAAAGTCATTGACAGGCACGCGAAGAACGCCGAGCCAAGCACGACGATCGCCATCGCCGCCAGGATGCGCAGCGGGTTGAACGTCAGTCCGATGCCCATCAGGTACGCGATCACCAGCACCCCGACCACCTGTGCGGCCGAGCGCACACCCGCCGCGAACGACTTGCCGGTGACGAGCGCCGCGGCCGGGGCGGGTGTCACCATCAGCTTGGCGAGGATGCCCGCGTCGCGATCCCACACGATCTGAATGCCGTAGAAGATCGAGATGAACAGCGCCGACTGGGCGATGATGCCGGGCGCGAGGAACGAAAGATACGGAACGCCGCCGGTGTCGATGACGTGCAGCCGCGAGAACGTCTGCCCGAAGATCAAGAGCCACAACGCCGGTTGCACCATACGGGTGATCAGGTCACTGCGGTCGTGGCCCAGTTTCTGGAATTCGACGAGCCCGAAGGCGCCCATGCGACGCAGTAGACCGCTGACCCGGCGCAGGCCGCGCGGGGCCCGGATCAGCTCGACGTGAACGGCGCGATCAACTGACACGGCGGGCCGTCCTTCTGCTGGTGCGGATCTCCTGCAAACCGCGTCTGGTGTCCTCGTCGAGGTCGGACCCGGCGTAGTGCCGGAACACGTCTTCCAGCGACGGGGTGGGGGAGGCCTCGGAGGTGAGCCCGGCCTTGAGCTCCTCGGGCGCTCCCACGGCCTGCAGCACGCCGTGGTGCATGAGCGCGACGCGGTCGCACAGTGCGTCGGCTTCCTCCATGTAGTGGGTGGTCAGCAGCACGGTCATACCGTATTCGGCCTGCATGTCCGCCACCTGAGTCCAAACACTGTCGCGCGCAATCGGATCGAGCCCGACGGTGGGCTCGTCCAGCAGCAGTAGCGACGGCCGGTTGACCAGCGCCTGGGCCAACTCGAGGCGCCGCACCATGCCGCCGGAGTAGGTGCCGGCGAGGTTGTCGGCCACGTCGAGCAGGCTCATGGCGTCGAGCGCTTCGTCGACGCGGGCGCGTCGCTGTCGACGGGGCACGTCGTACAGCCGGGCGAACAGGTCGACGTTCTGCCGACCCGTGAGCGCCGACTCGATCGAGAGTTGTTGGGGCACATAGCCGATGTTGTGCCGGATGTCCATGGTGTCGCGGCGGGCGTCGAGCCCGAAGATGCGCACCTGGCCCTCCTGGACGGGAGTCAGGGTGGTGAGCACCCGCACCACGGTGGTCTTGCCCGCCCCGTTGGGCCCGAGCAGGCCCATGGTCTCGCCCGCCTCGACCGTCAGGTTCAGGTCGTCGACGGCGACGAAATCGCCGTAGCGGTGGCGCAGTCCGCGGCATTCGATCGCCGGGGCGGTCATGTTCGGTCCTCCTGCAGCATGCGGGTCATCTCCGAGACGACCTCCAATCCCTTTGTCAGGCGGTCGAGTTGGGTGTCGTCGAGGCGTTCGAGCACCGCCACCAGCGCGGCGCGGCGAGCCGCCCTCGACTCGTCGGCGACGGCCTGTGCCGACTCGGTAAGGCGCAACCTGCCGACGCGGCGGTCGTCGGGGTCGACGGCGCGAATCAGCAGCCCGTCGGCCGACAGTCGCGACACCAGGGTGGACGCGGTGTTGGCGGCGAGCCCGAGCTCGGCCGCCGCCTGGCGCACCGAGATGCCGGGTTGGCGGCCCACCAGCCGGAGCAACTCGGCCTGGGATTCGGGCAGCCCGGTGCCGATCGCGGGGCCGCCGGAGCGGCGGACCTGGCGACGAAACCGGCCGACGGTCGCGAAGAGCTCCACGGCGAGGTCGGTACGAGTCTCCACGTCGACCACAATACCTCTGTTGCAGAGCTAATTACCACCCGGCATCTCGCGATTTGGGCGCGCTCGCGGACTGTGAGCGGGCGAAAGCGCGCCGAAATCGCTAACTGCGGCCGGTCTCTTCAAGCCACTCGCGCTGCCACTCGAGGAAGTCCGCCTCGTCGGCCACCATGACGATGCGCTCGTCCCAGGTGTCGATGTCGTCGGGATCCCAGTCGGTGAAGTTGGGATCGAGGGAGCGGGGCTTGGGCAGGTTGCGCGTCAGCTCGCCTGCGCCCGCCGCGATGGCCCGGCAGGTGGCCTTGCAGTCCTCGTCGCGCTTGGAGCTCTCGAAGGCGCCCGAACGCCCACTCGGGAACGTCAGCAGGAGTTCCCAAGAGCCGACGATCTCGAGGTGGTTCCAGTTGGACTCCCGTTCCTCGAGCCGCGCGCCGACCTCCGCGAGCGGCCAGCGCCCGATGAGCCCGTCGTCCGGGTTCTTGTGAAACGCGTAGAGCATTCCGGCGTCGGTCACCGCGAAGATCGTGTTCGACGGAAAGCCCGGCGCCTCCAACTCCGACGCGGCGCCCGACGGCATGCCGCCCTCGTCGCCGACCCTGCCCGACCCACGCCGCTGGAACAATGCCGCCGTCACCACCGTCTCACCGTTGACGTGGCCCGCCACCCGCTCTGCCCACTTCACCAGGCCAATTTAGATGTCGCGGTATGTTCCCCGCCCTGAGTCGGGCAACATGGCGGCATGAGCGGTGAGGAAACCGAAGGGCTGTTGGACAAGTCCGAGAGCCTCGACTCCGAACAGGTGCGCAACGACGACGGCGACGAGGTGGTCGACCCTCCGGAGCGATGGATCGAGGCCGAAGAGCACGAGTCGCTCGCCGAGCGGCTGGCCGACGAAGTCCCCGACGTCACGCCCGAGGATCCGGTGTCGATGGATTCCCACGATTCGGGCGAAGGTGGCGGACTCGTCTTGATGAGCGGCGACCAACTCGATCGGATCGACCCGACCCACCACGGCCGCGACCGCGGCCAGATCGACGGGACGCCGGAGGACGGCGGATCGTTCTACGACGTCGTCGAGTGATCAGGCGGGCTTGTCGACCGCTTGCAGCACGATGACCGTGCGGGCCTCGACGGTCAGAGCCGTCGCGGCGGCCACGGTCGTCTCGTCCGCTCCGTCGGTGCGCAGCACCGTCTGCCACTTGGAGCCGAACTCGGTTGGGGGCATCAAGAACTCGATCGGTTCGTAGTGTGCGTTGAAGCACAGCACGAACGAGTCGTCCGTCACCCGTTGCCCGCGTGCGTCTCGGTCGGGGATGCCTTGCCCGTTGAGGTAGGCCGTGACCGACTTGGCGAAGCTCGATCCCCAGTCCTCACCGGTCATCTCGGTGCCTTCTGGAGTGAACCAGGTGATGTCCGGGAGGCCTTCCTGGCCGCGTCTGCCCACGGGCTTGCCGCTGAAGAAGCGACGTCGCCGGAATACCGGGTGCGCCGCGCGTAGCGCCGACACCGACTTCGTGAACTCGAGTAGTTCGGTGTCGGCGGCCGCCCAGTCGACCCAGGTGACCGCGTTGTCCTGGCAGTAGCCGTTGTTGTTGCCGCCCTGCGTCCGGCCGAGCTCGTCGCCGTGGCCGATCATCGGAACACCTTGGGACAGCAGCAGAGTGGTCAGGAAGTTGCGTTCCTGACGCGCGCGCAGCGCGGTGATCTCGGCGTCGTCGGTCGGCCCCTCCACGCCGCAGTTCCACGACCGGTTGTGGCTCTCGCCGTCGTTGTTGCCCTCGCCGTTGGCTTCGTTGTGCTTGTCGTTGTAGGACACCAGGTCCCGCAGCGTGAACCCGTCATGGGCGACGACGAAGTTGATCGACGCCACCGGCCGCCGCGCGGTGTGCTCGTACAGGTCGGCCGAACCGGTCAGGCGGTAGGCGAACTCGTCGAGCGTCGCGGGCTCGCCGCGCCAGAAGTCGCGGACCGTGTCGCGGTACTTGCCGTTCCACTCGGTCCACTGGGGCGGGAAGTTGCCAACCTGGTACCCGCCAGGCCCGACGTCCCACGGTTCGGCGATCAGCTTGACCTGACTGACCGTCGGATCCTGTTGCACCAGTTCGAAGAACGTCGATAGCTTGTCGACGTCGTAGAACTCACGGGCCAGCGTGGACGCCAGGTCGAAGCGGAACCCGTCGACGTGCATCTCGGTCACCCAGTAGCGCAGCGAGTCCATGATCAGCTGCAGCGAGTGCGGGTGTCCGACGTTGAGGCTGTTGCCCGTTCCCGTGTAGTCCGTGTAGTAGCGCTTGTCGTCGTCGACGAGCCGGTAGTACGCGGCGTTGTCGATCCCGCGCATCGACAGTGTCGGACCCATGTGGTTGCCCTCGGCGGTGTGGTTGTAGACGACGTCGAGGATCACCTCGATGTCCGCGTCGTGCAGCGTCCGCACCATGGCCTTGAACTCCTGCACCTGCCCACCCGGCGTGGCGCTGCTGCCGTATTTGTGGTCCGGCGCGAAGAACCCGATCGTGTTGTAGCCCCAGTAGTTCGACAGCTTCTTCTCGATCAGGGTGGCGTCGTTCGCGAAGTGGTGGATCGGCATCAGCTCGATTGCGTTGACGCCCAACGCCTTCAGATGATCGATGATCGCCGGGTGGGCAACCGCGGCGTAGGTGCCGCGGATCGACTCGGGGATGTCCGGATGCGTCGCGGTGAGCCCCTTGATGTGAGCCTCGTAGATGACGGTGTCGGCGTACTCGTGGTTCGGCGGCCGGTCGGTGCCCCAGTCGAAGAACGGGTTGATCACCACCGACTTGGGCATCGCGGCGGCTGAGTCGTCGTCATTGCGGCTGTCCGGGTCGCCGAAGGTGTAGCCGAACAGCGACTGGTTCCACTCGAAGGTTCCGTCGATGGCCTTGGCGTAGGGGTCCAGCAGCAGCTTGTTGGGGTTGCACCGGTGACCGGTCGCGGGATCGTAGGGTCCGGCTACGCGGAAGCCGTAGCGCTGGCCGGGCTCGATGCCCGGCACGAAGCCGTGCCAGATGAAGCCGTCGACCTCGGGAAGGACGATTCGCGTCTCGGCGCCGTCGGCGTCGAACAGGCACAGTTCGACGCGTTCGGCGACCTCACTGAACAGCGTGAAATTTGTCCCCGACCCGTCGTAGGTCGCGCCCAGCGGGTAGGCCTTGCCGCGCCAGATCTCCTGTTCGGGAGCCTTGGGGGTGGCCTGCGCGCCTGAAGTCAAGATGCACCTTTCGTCTGGCAATTTCGCCTTGTCGACCAAGGTGACCTTACGGTGTTCCGAGGGGCGAGACCTTGGCGGGCGAACCGCTGCGACAGGAGCTGAGCCGGTTGAACACACACGCTGAACTGCCCGTTTACCGCACGTTGCAAACTCGCGTTGAGGCCGGTGTGGCCACTCTCACGCTGAACCGGCCCGCCCAGCGCAACGCGATCGGCGACGGCATGCGGGAGGAATTGGCCGACGCCTACACCAGGTGCGACGGCGACGACGCGGTCCGGGTGATCGTGCTGACCGGCACGCCTCCGGCGTTCTGTGCCGGCGCCGATCTGGCCGCGGGCGATGCGACGTTCGACGCCCCGGGGCCGGGGTTCAGCGCGGCGGGCCTCGACGTGCCCGCGTGGTCGCTGAGCAAGCCGGTGATCGCCGCGATCAACGGGCACGCCCTTGGTCTGGGGCTGACGCTGGCGCTGCAGTGCGACGTGAGGTTCTTCGCGGCCGACGCCCGCTACGGCGTGGTGCAGGTCCGCCGCGGCGTCGTCGGCGACGCCTACTCGCACTGGGTACTGCCCCGGCTCGTCGGCATCGCGAACGCGGCGGAAGTCCTGCTGACCGGGGCGACGTTCGACGGCCACCGCGCGGTCGCGCTTGGCCTCGGCAGCCGGGTGCTGCCCGCCGACGAGGTGCTGCCCGCCGCGCTCGAGCTGGCCGCCGACATCGCCACCAACACCGCCCCCATGTCGGTGGCGGCGAGCAAGCGGCTGCTGTGGGACTCGTTCGAGCTGGACCGCGCCGCCGTGGGGCAGCGGGAGACGAACATCCACCTCGCGCTCATGGGACACGACGACGCGAAGGAGGGGGTGCGGGCGTTCCTCGCCAAGCGCCCGCCGGAGTGGACTGGGCGCCCCGTCGACCCAACCCGCTAGACGATGGCGACGCCCGCGGCGCGCAGCGACTCGACGGCGTCGGCCGTGGTTGCCGGTGACACACCTGCGGTCAGGTCGAGCAGCACCCGGGTGGCGAAGCCGGCCGCGACCGCGTCGGCCGCGGTGGCCTTCACGCAGTAGTCGGTGGCGATGCCCACCACGTCGACCTCGTCGACGCCGCGTTCCCGCAACCACTCGGCCAGCGAGGTGCCGTCATCGGAGTGGGCACCCTCGAAACCGCTGTAGGCCGCGGAGTAGTGGCCCTTGTGGAAGACGGCTTCGGCGAGCACCGGGTTGAACCCGGGGTGGAAGTCCTCGCCTGAGGTTCCGACGACGCAGTGCGGCGGCCAGGAGTCCCGGTAGTCGGGGTCGTCGGAGAAGTGGTCGCCCGGGTCGATGTGGTAGTCCTTGGTCGCGACGACGTGGTCGTAGTCGTGCTCGATCAGCAGGTCGGTGATCTTCTGCGCGACTTCGGCGCCGCCGTCGACGGCCAGCGACCCGCCCTCGCAGAAGTCCCGTTGTACGTCGACGACGATCAGCGCCCGCATGGGTCCAACCCTAGCCGCCGAAGAGCAGGTACAACCCGGTGAACGTGTAGCCGACCATCACCAGCATCATGGCCAGCTGGCCCGTCACCTGATGGCCCTTTGGCAGCAGCCACAGCGCCCGGTCGTGCGCGGCGATCACGCCGGCGATGTGCCCGGCCACCACGAAGCAGACCTTCAGCGTCGCCAACACCGACGGATGAAGGGACAGTACGTAATTCACCTCGACGTCGCGGAGCCCGAGCAGCCCGATCACCGTCTGCTGTCCACGCTCGACGAGATACGTCACATAGTGGGCGAACACGTAGCCGATGACGATCGGGATCAGCGAGTGCGCCATCTGCCCCGGCAAGGCCCGCCGCTGCTGCCGCGTCACGCCGCCGGTGGCGCGTGCGGCCAGCCAGAACGTCGCGCCCACCGCCGCCGCGAACACCAGCAGCCCGGCGCTGCGGATCAGCACTGCGCCCGCGGGGAGGGAATCGCTGTGCGCGTCGACGAAGTTGCGCCACTGCGGCATCGCGGAGAAGCTGTCGAACGCCGTCGACCCCAGTAGCACCGCGAGCACCGCCAACGTGCCTGGGCGTACCGGCATCGAGGGTAGGTGGTCGAACGGGTTGCCCAGCGCGACACGGCCATCCGCGTTTCGGCGCAGCGGTGACAGCCGCGATGCGACCACCCCGTACACCTCGAACGGATCGGCGTTGGCCGGCCAGCGCGTCCCGAACACAAGCACGCCAGCCAGCGTCACCGCCAGGTACAGCAGCAGCCAAATCTTCACCGCTGCAAGGGAACCCGGATCGGGGCTGGCTAGTTCGAGCCAGACGAACGCGAACAGGCCCAACGCCGCGGGCCAGTACCCCCAACCCGCGGGATACGCCGTCGGCGGCGGTCGGCGGGACGGCGGCAGCAACCGGTACACGGTGCGAACCGGCGACACCGCGCGCCACACCGGCCCGATCGCCAGCGACACCGCCACCAGCCCCACCCACAGCAGCACGTAGAACACGCCGAGCAGCGGGTTGGCGCCGTCCTGCGGGCCGAACACCGCCGCCAACGTCACCCAGCCCGCGAACAGCAGCCCCGCGATCGCCGCCGCCCACCGCGTCGCAGGCGCGTCCACCGCCGACGTAACCCATTGGGGCAGTGGGCGACCCGGCTTGGCCGGGTCGAATCGCGGCCGCCGCCAGGCGAGCGCGACGACGGCGAACGTGAACGTCAACGCCCACGCTGCGCCGATCAGCGCGTAGGTGTACGGGATCGGAAGATCGGCCGACCCGCCCAACCCGTGGGCGAGAACCGTCACTGCACCGTGATGGTGGCGACCGTCTTCTTCAGTTCGTGGAGTTCGACGTCGACCTTGCCGGGCACGTCGACGGTGAACTGGAACTGCTGCCCGTTCTTGGGCTCCACGGTGAACGTGTGCTCCGGGTTGGAGTGCACGTGCAACTGGTCGGCGGCATCGCTGTTGACCCGGATGACGATGGGCTCGCCGACCGCGCCCTGCAGCGGCTCGTTGGTCGGCGTCACCTCACCACCCTTGATCGTGACGTCGACGACCAGTCGGGTCGGTGGCGACTGATCGTCGGTGAGCTGCGGCGCGGCGGTGGATGCCGGCGGCCCGCTGGGGCTGCTCGACCCGCTCGCTGTGGAGCTGGACGTCTCGGTGCCGGTGGATCCGCCGCAGCCCGCGACGATCAGCGCGGTCGCGGCCAGGGTGAGCAGTGTCCGGGAAAGGGGCGAAGTGGTCACGGGGTTCCATCTTGGTCGGCAGCGCCTGGGCGCTCACTGTGAGGCTCGTCTCCGAGGTCGGCGGCGGCCTCGTCGTCATCGGGTCTGCGCCGATCCCGCATCGCCACGTAGACGACCACGCCGACCACCACCACCGCGGGCGCGAACGCGGGCAGCGCCAGCAGCAGCGTGTGATCGGCGAGGTTTTCGACCGTCATCAGGCGTGCGGCACCGGTTCCTTGGGCCCAGGCGTTACCTCGGCGTCGGTGAACGTATCGCGGGCGTTGATCCGCCCGGCGCCCCACGTCAGCGCGGCGATGAGCACCAGCGTGCAGGCCAACACCACCAGTGCGGCGACGGTGAACAACCACGACGGGTGGTTCTGGTTGCGCTCGCGCTGAAGGATGGTGAGCTCACCGACGAACGGCCGGGTGCTCGACGCCAGGGCGGGCGTCTCGACGGCACCGATGCCGGGGTCGGCGGGTAGGAAGATCGGAACGCCGGCCATGGTGTTGCCGTCCTGCACGCGCAGCAACGTCTTCCACGAACCCCACACCGGGATCGGCTGCGTCGAGCGGTAATGGCCCTCACCGACCTTCTCCAGCTTGTCGATGGCCAGCCCGCGGTCGTTGGCCAGGCCACCCTGCCAGGCCAGGATCGTGACCCACTCGGGGTCGGAGCTGATCAGGTCGCTTGGGGCGATCCGCACGTCCGCCGAGACCATGCGCTTGCCCGCGTCGCTGGACAGGTCCATCAACGTGATCGTGGCGTTGGCGTTCGCGGGCACCTCGGTACGTAGCCCGTTGGCGACCGCGCCGCCGATGACCAGCACGGTGACGACGACGGCCGTGATGCCGAGCGCGGACCGCGGCAGCCGTTGCCCGGTGAGCACCATGCCGAGCAATGCGCCGCAGACACCCATCCCGACCGCGACTGGCACCGACATGGCCAGCGCCTCCGGCCACATGCTCGTCGGCCACGGGTAGTGGTAGACCGCGTCGATCCAGAACGACTCGAGCCAGAGGCCGACGGTGCCGACGCCGAGCCCGGCGACCGCGCCGAAGAGGATCGGCTTCTTCAACAGCGGCGTCAGGGCGATGAGTTCGACCACCAGCGCCGGGCCGAGATAGAGCGCGAACCAGCTTGTCGGACCACCGAATACCGGGCCGACGACCAGCGACACGGCACCGCGTAGCACGACCGCCAGCGCGGCGGCGATGAGCGCGGCACCACGGCCGAGCACCATGCGGGCGGCCACTGCGGCAAGCGCCGCGGCGGCGGCGATCATCATGGGCTGCTGCACCAACCGGAACTGCTCGACGCCGAAGTCGTACTCGATCTGGAACACCGACAGCCCGATGAACAGGCCGCCGAACGACAAGTAGCGCAACAGCTTCAGGTACCAGGTGTCGTCCGTCTGGTCTCCCGGGGGCATGACCCGTCTGCCCTCGTACTCCAGCAGCAGCACGGAGATGAGCGACAGTCCTGCACCGCCGATCAGCATGAGATGCGTTGGGCCCCAAAGCGTGACGTCCTGGCCGAAGATGCGGTGCCAGATGTCGTCGAGCGGGAATCCGATGAGCGCGTACAGCCCGCACAGCGCCATCAGCACACCGCCGACCGGCGCGAACCAGGTGCGGGTGATGCGTATCGCGGCGGGACCTGGCTTGTCGTAGGGCTGGACGATCGCGAGGGTGCCCGCGATGAAGAGCAGGAAGAGCCCGAACAGGATGAAGTAGTGGGCGGGGTTGGCCAGCGGACCGGGGTCGCGGCCCTTGCCGATGTGCAGGCTGACGTCCCAGATGAAGCCGAACAGCGCCGCGATGATCGTCGCGGTGAACAGGAACACCTGCAGTGCCACCCACGGCGGGCGCTTGAACTTGGTGCCCAACCGTTCCGCCAGGTTCTTCAGCCACGTGATGCGGCGTTGGCGGTGGAGGTAGCCGATCCACAGCAGCGCGAGGGACACCACCGCTGCGACGGCCGACATGCCGATTACCTGGTCGAGCGCGGCGCCGCCACCCTCGTTGGCCGCTGCAAGGGACTCCGTCGTCATTGCCTGCTCATTCCCATCCGGTGAGTGGAGCAACCATTCTTACTGGTCGGTAATGTTGCCAGAATCCGCTAGGTGAAACCAGGGGTACCGGGTAATTACCTGGGCTAACGGACCATCAAGGCGCCAGAATCATGGCGTCGTCATTTGCTCCACTGGCCTCTCGGCGGCGGGCATGCGTCGTGGTTCTGCAGTTCCTCGCCGCCGGCTTCCACACCCGCCGCGGGATCGGCGCGGTCCGACAGCAGCACGAAACCCGGCCGGCCGTCGGCGAGGTACGCGCCCACCACCACCAGTGTCTCGGCGCCCATGTCGGCCTTCGCGCCGACGACACCGTCGGCCAGCATCACGAACGGGTCGACGCCGTCGAGGTCGTCGCCGGCTACGACGGTGGCCAGATAGTCGTGTCCGGCCAGCGGCTCCGGAAACGGAGTCCAGGTCGGTCCGAGGCCGTTGACGTTGCGCAACAACGCTTCCCGTACGTCCGCACGCACGCAGTCGACGTGGATGTGAAGCTGGTTCTGGGAGCGGGCCACGGCGGAGTTGATGGCCAGGCTCATCCAGTCGCGCGGGATGGAGGTGCCTGCGCGCTGCTCGACGAAGCTGCGGGCGCGCCACGCCGCCGCGAAGTAGTTGGGCGCGCCCGGTTCGAGCAACTCCGGACTCTCGATGCCGTCGATCCGGTCAGTGGGGATCAGGAGGAATTGCGTTGCGCCGACCAGATCCTTCAGCACGACATAGCCGCCGCGCTCACCACCGGCGAGGTCGACGAGCGCGCACGGGGCGGGGTCGTCGCGCCGTTCCTGATCTGGCACGCACTTGTCGTGAGTGATGATCCACAGCGCGTTCGGATCGGCCAGTGCCGGCGCGGCCAGCGTGATGGCGACGACACACAGTCCGGTGAACAGCCGCGCGAACCGGCTTCGGATCGCGAGGCGCATGCCGAAATCCTAGGCACCTCGCGGCCGGAGCTACTACTGCTCGGGGCGGTAGGCCTCGCCACGACGATTGACGTAGCGGCACGCCAACAGCAGCGCCGTTGGGATCGCCAGCATCGACAGCAGCTGCACAAACTCGCTCATTGGTCGAGTTCACCTCCGCGGGCGCGTTCAGCCCACCATCCAAACGGAATCCTTACGCCGGACCCGGGAAAGTTGACGGTTTCCCATAGCCGGTCGGTGCCCGTCTTAGCCTTGAGGGGTGAAGCTCGCGGCGATGCACCTGACGCAGCGCGACGGCGTCTCCTGCGGTCCCGCCGTCGCCGTGGTCGCGGGCGCGCTGCTCGACCCCGCCTACCGACGCAAGCTCGTCGGCCGCGACGAGCACACCGTCGGCGCGGCGGGTCGGGCGTGGTTCGCCGGAGAGCAGGGCCGAATCCACCTCAGCGTCAACCGGATCTGGCCGCGCCGGTACGGCACGACGCCGATGGGCATCGCCAGGGCGATCAGCGCGCACAGTGCGCGTTACGGCGTGCGGTACCGCTGGCGGCTGTGGTGGGGCCGGCGCGACGGGCTCGCCGACGTGCTGGCCGCGGTCGACGCGGACTGGCCGGTGGCGATGCTGCTCGGCAACGTCGTCCCGCGGCACTGGGCGCTGTTGGTCGGGCGGGATGGAACGCGCGTGCGGTGCTACGAGCCGTCGTCGGGCCAGGTGCGGACCGTCGACCTCGCGGCGATCCGGCAGGCCCGGCTGACGAACCTGGGTTATCCGCGCCCGTTCGCCTTCGTGTTGCCCCGTTCCGGGTCTAGCGCCGCGACCCGCTCGGCCACCGCCTGATCCGTCGGTGAACCGGCGGCCAGCCCGGCGACCACCCCGGCCCGGTTCCGGGCGGGCTGGTTCTGCGACATCTTCGCCTTCGCCTCGACGCGTTCGATGGGCAGTTCGAGTCCGACGATCGCGTTGAGTTGGCCCCGAACGAAGGTCTCCGGAGCGTCGGTCACCCGCCATGCCGTGGCCCGATCAGCCTCGTGGTGGTCGGTCAGCCGCGTGACGAGTTCGCGCACCCAGTCCACGTCGTCGTGGACCACGAGTCGCCCATATGCGTTGAGCACCTCGTAGTTCCACGTGGGGACGACCTTGCCCGTCTCGACCTTGGTGGCGTAGAGGTTCGGTGAGACGTACGCCTGGGCACCGGTGAAGATGGCGACGGACTCGTGGCCGCCCGCTTGCCAGTGCGGGTTCGGTCGGGCCACGTGCCCCAGCAGCGCATGGCGGTCACGGTCGTACAGCAGTGGTAGCGGCGTGACCATCAGACCGGACGGCGTGTGGGTGACCAGCTGGGCGAAACCCGCGCGGGCCAGTGCGGCAGCGGTCTCGTCCTCGGACGGCGCGAACTTCGGCGGCAGGTACACGATCCAGCGTAGAACGCGACCGTTCGTAACTAGAGTTGGGCGCGGAGCTACGAGAGGTGATGCCGTGGACGGGATCGCTGACATGGGGGAACCCGGGGCTGGGGGCGGTACCAGACGACGCCGTCACCGCTCGCGCCAGAGAACTGGCGCAGCGGCCCGCCGATCACGATCATGCTTGGGCGGCTTACTGATTCACGTGGCGGCCGATCCACCAGCACCGCCGGCCACATCGGGATTAAGGATGTACAGGCCGGCTAGCGTTCGATCGTCACGGAAGGTGATGCGAGCGACGAAATCGCCAGCCTCGAAGCTCAAGGGCGTGTTGGTAGTGGTGAAGTCGCCGGCGCGCACGGCGTCAGTGTCTCCGTGGCCCTCGTAGGCCCCAGCCAACCCCACGATGTGAGCCCATGCCTCGGCAAGCCCTTCGTCGGTAAGCCCGTCGCGCATCGTGGCATCGAAGCGCGCGCTGACATCAGCCCACCGGGCATGAGCGAGATCATCGATGACCGTCCTGGCCAGCTCGTCGGCCCCAGGAAGTGCAGTGGTGTTCATGACTCCTCCAGTTCGCGGATCAATCGGCTTTCCATAACGCTGAAAAACGGCCTGACGAGATACACCGAGCACCTCGCCGATCTCCTGCCACGTTCGGCCCGCCTCTCGTGCCTGCTGCACGGCCGCGGTCAGCAACGCCTCGGCCCCGTCCCGAACCTCGTGCGCTGCGCGCACCAACCCGAGCGGATCGTTCTCGCCACGCAGAACCGGGGCAGCGAGGATCTGGCCGAGCTGGCGGTGAAGCTGCTGACCAGTCTCAGTGAACGAACCGGACATGCGTCAATGATGAGTTGACATACATCGATTCGTCAAGCATTCCTTGACGGTATCTGGGGATCAGTTTCGAGAGTCGTTGACATCATTCGAACATATGATCGATAAATGGGTGAGCTCAAGTCGATCGGCCATCACGGCCAGCCCATGCCGCAGGCCTTCCGCCGCGTCGATCCGCCGGTCGCCGTGCTCATCGACCTCGCGGCCGTGTTTCCCCGCGAACCGCACCGGGCGGGCGGCTACCACCCCGCTGGGTTGCAGATGCATTCCGTCGTCGAGGGCACGCTGAGCTGCTGGGGGCTGTGCGAACAGGGCTTCTGGTGGGGGTGGGTGACGTACGAAATCGCCTATGGCGCACAGCGAAAGTCGGTGACGCATTGGATTCCGGCATGGACGTTGCGGCGTCGATAGGCTGAAGCGATGCCCCGAAAGATCGCCACCGCCGACGTCGTCGGACTCGCCGAGCTCCTGGACTTCGTACGGCCGCGCCACCGCATGGTGCTGACGACCTTCCGCGCGGACGGCTCCCTGCAGAGTTCACCGGTCACCGGCGGCGTCGACGAGGCCGGACGGCTCGTCATCGCCACCTACCCGAAGCGCGCCAAGTCGGCCAACGTGCGGCGTGACCCGCGGGCCAGCGTGACGGTGCTCTCCGACGAGTTCAACGGTCCGTACGTGCAGATCGACGGTGACGCGGAGGTCGTCGCGCTGCCCGCTGCCGTCGAGCCGTTGGTCGACTATTACCGCGCGATCGCCGGCGAACATCCGGACTGGGCCGAGTACCGCCAGGCCATGGTCGATCAGGGAAAGTGCCTGATCAGGGTCACGCCGACCCGCTGGGGCCCGGTGGCCACGGGCGGGTTCCCGCCGGCCTGAGCGCCCGCTGGTCCGGACACCTTGGAGCTGGCTGTGGTAGTCAGACAGGGACGGCCGGATTGCGGAGCATAGGCAGTCAAACTATAGTCTGGACACATGTCCAGAGCCCTTTTACTGACTCTGGCCGCGGTGAATTGACCATGCGCATTGCCCTGCTGTCGTACCGAAGCAAGACGCATTGTGGTGGGCAAGGCGTCTACGTTCGCCACCTGAGCCGGGGTCTCGTCGAGCTTGGTCACGACGTCGAGGTGTTCTCCGGACCGCCATACCCCGACGGCCTCGACCCGAGGGTGAGGCTCACCGAGGTGCCGAGCCTGGACCTCTACCGCGAACCCGACCCGTTCCGCATCCCGCGTCCCAGCGAGCTGCACGATCGCATCGACGTGCTCGAACTGCTCGCCACGTGGACGTCGGCCTTCCCGGAGCCGAAGACGTTCTGCCTGCGCATGGCGCGCATCCTCGCCGCGCGCCGTGACGAGTTCGACGTCGTGCACGACAACCAGAGCCTCGGCACCGGGCTGCTGGACATCGCGGAGCTCGGCCTGCCGGTGGTCGCCACCGTCCACCACCCGATCACCCGCGACCGGGTGCTCGACGTCGCCGCAGCCAAGTGGTGGCGAAAGCCGTTGGTACGCAGATGGTATGGCTTTGCCGAGATGCAGAAGCAGGTGGCGCGAGAGCTTCCCGAACTGCTGACGGTGTCGTCCACGTCAGCGAAGGACATCGTCGAGGACTTCGCGGTGTCGCCCGAACAACTGCACGTCGTGCCCCTCGGCGTCGACACCGAACTGTTCAAGCCCGCCGAGCATCGGGTGCGCAACCGCATCGTCGCGATCGCCAGCGCCGACGTTCCGCTCAAGGGCGTCAGTCACCTGCTGCACGCCGTTGCGCGGCTGCGCGTCGAACGCGACCTCGAGCTGCAGCTGGTCTCGAAGCTGGAGCCCAACGGGCCCACCGAGAAGCTGATCGCGGAATTGGGTATCTCCGACATCGTGCACAGTTCCAGCGGGCTCACTGACGCCGAGCTCGCCGCTCTGCTGTCGTCGGCCGAAGTGGCCTGCATTCCCTCACTGTACGAAGGCTTTTCGCTGCCCGCCGTTGAGGCGATGGCCAGCGGCACGCCCATCGTCGCAAGCCGCGCCGGGGCGCTTCCCGAGGTGGTTGGGGTCGACGGCGAGTGCGCGCGCCTCGTCCATCCCGGCGACGTCGACGAACTGACCCGGGTGCTGGGCGAACTGCTCGACTCGCCGCTGGAGCTGCGTCGGCTCGGAGCCGCGGGCCGCCGCCGCGCGGTGGACGTATTCAGTTGGGAATCCGTGGCCGCGCAGACCGTTTCGGTCTACGAACGTGCCTGCGAACGAGTGCAGAACAGGACCACTACGTGCTGACCGTCGACTTCGACCAGCTGGGCGTCGGCCCGGGTAGCTCCGTCATCGACGTCGGGTGCGGCGCGGGCAGGCATTCCTTCGAGGCGTTCCGGCGGGGAGCCGACGTCGTCGCATTCGACCAGAGCGTCGAAGACCTCAATGACGTCGACGCCATCCTCCAGGCCATGCAGGCCCAAGGCGAAGCGCCCTCCTCGGCCAAGGCGGAGGCCGTCAAAGGCGACGCGTTGGACCTGCCCTATGCCGACGGTTCGTTCGACTGCGTCATCGCCTCGGAGATCCTCGAGCACGTTCCGGAGGACGACCGGGCCATCGACGAGCTCGTCCGGGTGCTCAAGCCCGGCGGCCGGCTGGCGGTCACGGTTCCGCGATGGTTGCCGGAGAAGATCTGTTGGATGCTGTCCGACGAGTACCACGCCAACGAGGGTGGTCACATCCGCATCTACCACGCCGACGCGCTGCACGCGAAGGTCGCTGCCCGAGGCTTGACGTTCGACCACAGTCACCACGCGCACGCCCTGCACTCGCCGTTCTGGTGGCTGAAATGCGCCGTGGGCGTTGACAAGCCGAAGCATCCCGCCGTGACGGCCTACCACAAGTTGCTGGTGTGGGACATGATGTCGCGGCCGTGGCTGACCCGAAACGCCGAAGCGGTGCTGAACCCGCTCATCGGCAAGAGCGTCGCACTGTACTTCAGCAAGCCGGTGGTGTGAGTGGTGCGACGGCCTGAGCCACCCGGTGTACCAGGTGTGCTGACGCCTGCGCAGTGCCGCCAGACCGCGGAATCCATTGCCGCCACTCAGGAGTCGTCCGGCGCGCTGCCCTGGTTCGTCGGCGGGCACACCGACCCATGGGACCACGTCGAGAACGCGATGGCGCTGACGGTCGGCGGGCTATGGGAGCAGGCCAGAGCCGGATTCGACTGGTGCCGTAGGACGCAACGAGCCGACGGTTCGTGGCCGATCCAGCTGCGCAACGGCGTGGTCGAGGATGCCAACAGCGACAGCAACTTCTGTGCGTACGTTGCGACCGGCGTGTGGCACCACGTGCTCGTCACGCAGGACCGGGGCTTCGCGGAAACCATGTGGCCCGTGGTCAGCAGGGCCGTCGACTTCGTACTGACGATGCAACTGACCGGCGGCGAGATCGCCTGGGCCAGAAGCGATGCAGGCATCGTTCAGGACGCACTGCTGACCGGGTGCGCGAGCATCTACCACAGCATCCGCTGCGCGCTGGCCCTGGCGAACTACGTCGACGAACCGCAGCCCGAGTGGGAGGTGGCCGTCGGTCAGCTCGGCCACGTCATCGCCGAGCATCCAGAAGCGTTCAACACCAAGGACTCCCACGCAATGGAGTGGTACTACCCGGTGCTCACCGGCGCACTGCGCGGCCCAGCGGCCAAGGCGCGCATCGATGCCCGCTGGGACCAGTTCGTGGTGCCGGGCTTGGGCATTCGCTGCGTCGACCACCGGCCGTGGGTCACCGGCGCCGAGACGTGCGAGCTGGTCATGTCACTCGATGCGATTGGGGACTCGGCCCGCGCCCACGAGCAGTTCGCCGCTATGCACCACCTGCGCGAGCACGACGGATCCTATTGGACCGGACTGGTGTTCGCCGACGGCAAGCGCTGGCCCGAGGAACGCACCACCTGGACGGGTGCGGCGATGATCCTGGCCGCGGACGCGCTGACGTCGACGACAGCGGGCAGCGGCATCTTCCGCGGGGCCGACCTGCCGCGCGGTCTCGAGGGTGAGTTCGACTGCGCCTGCGCGGCCAGCGAACGCTAGCCCTCAACCGCGCGAACGCCGATTACCGCCACGCTTTTTCGTAAGAAGCGTGGCAGAAACGAACACTCGCCAGCCATGGGCAACCCCGTTCGCGTAGCGCCGCGACCGATCGCTCGACGATGATCCACGGTCGTTGATAGAGGATCTCGGCATTCACTCGGATGAGAATCCAGCCCAGAGCCGCCAGTTCGGCATTGCGGTCGATGTCGCGGGAGCGCCGCAACGGATCGATCCAGTGCTGCGGACCGTCGTACTCAACTCCGACTTTGAACTCGGGCCATCCCATGTCGATCCGGGCGAAGACGTGACCCCAGCGATTGCGTTCCTTGATCTGCGTCACCGGACGCTTCATGCCCGCATCGATGAGAACCAGCCGCGTGTGCGTCTCCTGAGGTGACTCCGCGCCGCCGTCCATTAGGTCGACGACGGTGCGGAGTTGTACGATTCCGCGTGCGCCCTTGTGCTGGCGCAGCACTGAGTTCACTTGCGGCGCAGTCACACCGGTGGCATTGGCGAGTGCATCGACTTGTGCAACCGCTCTCCGGAGCCGCGGTCGGCGGCCGAGATCGAATGCCGTGCGGGCGGGTGACGTCGTTGGTATGCCACGCACCTCGCACACTTCGTCGTCACGAAGCCGGTCGCGGTGAATCACTATGTCGCTGGTGCTCTCGCGGGTTCGAGTGAGTTCGGCGGGCTCGTCATCCTCGATCCACCCGCTACCGAGTAGCGCGGCGGCGGAGCGACCAGCCACTGTCGCCGTGCGGTCCGACCAGAGCCATGCAGCGACCGCGCGTTTGGCCGGAGTGAGCTCGCCCTCCGTAGGCAGGTAGACGTTGCGGTAGATGAGGGTGTTCCTGCTCGCCAGAGTGCGGCGGGTGAACCTGCCAGCTGCGACGGCTTCGGTTCCGATGAAGGGTTCGCCAATATTTGCCATGCGTCCACGGCACCGCGCGCGTGCGACGACCTAGGCACATCAGGGCCGTACCGGTACCCCCGCAGTGGATGAACTCCAGGCTGTGGATGGACGGCTCGCCGAGTGCCGGGTTTTGTGACGCAATATCGGGAAAATGCGTGGCGGTAATCGTCGTTCGGCGGATTAGGCGGCCGGTGCCACCCGCTCCAGCACGCGCAACGTGCCCGTCGCCGACACCTCGGTGAACTCACCGGAGTCCAACGCGCGGCGGTAGATGTGGAACGGCGCCTGGCCGCCCTCGTCGGGGTTGGGGAAGACGTCGTGGATGACGAGCCCGCCGCCGACGGCCACCCACTTGGCCCAGCCAGTGAAGTCGCGCTGTGCCGCCTCCTCGGTGTGGCCGCCGTCAATAAACAAGAACCGCAACGGAGTTCGCCACGACTTGGCAACCAGCGTCGAGCGGCCCACCACGGCGACGACGTGCTCGTCCACGCCCGCCGCGTCGAGCGTGTGCCGCAGCGTCGGCAACGTGTCGAACAAGCCGGTGACGGGATCCACCATGGACGTGTCGTGGTACTCCCACCCCGGCTGGTGTTCCTCGGATCCGTGATGGTGGTCGATCGTGTAGACCACCCCGCCGGTCTGCTGGGCCGCCGCGCCGAGCAGCACCGTCGACTTGCCGCAGTAGGTGCCGATCTCGACGCCGGTCCCGTCGCCGAGGTAGCGCACGGCCGCGTCGTAGAGCGCACGTCCCTCGTCGGCCGGCATGAATCCGGTGACCTGCTCGGCCAGGGCGAACAGGCGGGCGGCAGATGGCGGCAACGCGATGTCGGTGGAGCTCATGCGGGCTAACCTACCGTTGCCGCTAGGAGGGTGTTGTAGTAGCGTCCAGACACGTGTCCGATCCGACCTTGGAGTCGACTCGGCGCCGTCTGACCGCCAAGCAGGCCGACACCGTCGATCGCCTCGGAAGGGCCGCGGTCGAGCTCCTGAACCGCGAGGGCTTCGCAGGCCTCACGGTACGTCGCGTGGCCGCCGAAGCCGGCGTCGGTGCGGCCACCGCGTACACCTACTTCTCCAGCAAGGAACACCTCGTCGCCGAGGTGTTCTGGCGGCGGCTCGCGTCAGCGGCACCCGTCGGGCACGAGTCCGACGATCGCGCCACGCGAGTGATCGACGTGCTCCACCACATCGCGTTGCTGATGGCCGACGAGCCAGAGTTCGCCGGCGCCGTGACGAATGCGCTGCTCGGCCGCGACCCCGACGTGGAAGTGCTACGACAGCGGATCGGCCGCGACATCCGCGAGCGGCTGGCCGCGGCGCTTGGGCCCGACACCGATCCCGACGTCATCGAATCGCTGGAGATGCTGTACTCGGGCGCGTTGGTGCGGGCGGGGATGGGCTACGCGTCGTACGCCGACATCGCGCGGCGGCTGGAGAAGTCGGCGCGCCTGATGCTCGGTTAGGGCGTCAGCCCCAGCAGCGCTCGAGTGGCAGCGGCGGACGACGCGGCGATCTCCCGCACGTCGCGTCCGTCCTCGACGTAGGACGCGGTGAGCTCCCGCAGTCCGCCGAGCAAGATGAGGGCCAGCTCCCGCGAAATCGGTTGCAGCCCAGCATGTTGGAAGCCCGGGCTGACGCTGATTCCGATCAGCATGTCGGACAGGTGGTCCATCGCGAGCCGATGCAGCGCGCTCGCCGCCTCGCCGAGCGCAGGCGCCTCACGGATCCAGCTCAACGTGATGGCGGGGCGCGCCGAGATGTGATCGATGTATGCGGTGAGTGCGGCCTCGACCTGTCCGTGGGGCGCGGCCTCGAGGTCGACGGCGGCCAGGATGCCGGCGATCATGTCCTCGTTGTTGGTACGCAGCAGGTCGATGAAGCACTCTTCCTTGCTGGCGAACTGGTCGTAGAAGGTGCGCTTGCTGGTCTTGGCGTGGCGGACGATGTCGGCGACGGTGGTGTCCCGGTAGCCCCGCTCGTCGATCGACTGCGCAAGGCCTTCGAGCAGCCGGTCGCGGAAAGCGTCGGCCCCCGGGCCCGTCTGAGTCGACTCGTTGAGCGTGGTCGTCACGAGGCCTCCTCCAGACTCTTGCGCGGGCACGGTACTTACCGGTACCGTACCGTACTAACCTGTGGTACACCGTAGTACCACCAGATGACGGGAGCCCCGCATGACGGAAGCAACCATCGCCGAAGCCCCAACGACCCCGCCGTCGCCGAAGCCGGTCAACCTCCCACCGGGCCCGCGCCTTCCCAAGTTCATCCAGGGGTTCGCGTACGCCGTGTCCCGGACGTGGACGGTCGAGCGCCTGACGCGCCGCTATGGCGACGTCTTCACCATGACCCTGCCGGTGTTCGGCCGCGCGGTCGTCATCGCCGATCCGGTGTTGGCCAAGCAACTCTTCACCGCCAACACCGACGACGTCGGCAACATCCAGCCGAACCTCAGCCGCGTCCTCGGACCGGGTTCGGTGTTCGCGCTCGACGGAGCCGAGCACAAACGACGTCGCCGCCTGCTCACGCCGCCGTTCCACGGCAAGAGCATCAAGAACTACGAGCGGATCTTCGAGGAGGAGACGCTGCGCGAGATGGCGGCCTGGCCGCAGGGTCAGGAGTTCGAGACGCTGGAGCCGATGATGCGGATCACGCTGAACGCCATCCTGCGCGCCGTCTTCGGTGCCGCCGGTGAACGCCTCGACGAGTTGCGCCGCATCATCCCGCCGTGGGTGACGCTCGGATCGCGGCTGGCAGTGCTCCCCGCCCCGTCGCGCAACTACGGCGGTCGGTTCAGCCCGTGGGGCCGGCTGGCCGGGTACCGGCGCGAGTACGACGCCGTCATCGACCAGCTGATCGCCGACGTGAAGGCCGACCCCGAGCTCGAGACTCGCGACGACGTGCTCGCCCTGCTGCTCCGCAGCACCTACGAGGACGGTTCGGCGATGTCGAATCGCGACATCGCCGACGAACTGTTGACGCTGCTGGCCGCGGGGCACGAGACCACTGCATCGACGCTCGCGTGGGCGTTCGAACGCGTCACCCGCCATCCCGAGGTGCTCACGAAATTGGAGGCCGAGGCGGCCACCGATGACAACGAGTACCGCCAGGCCGCCATCCTCGAGATCCAGCGCGTGCGCACCGTCATCGACTTCGCGGGCCGCCACGTCTACGCGCCGACGTTCGAACTGGGCGAGTGGGTGATCCCGAAGGGTTACTCGGTCACGGTCGCGATCAACAAGATGCACGGGCGGACCGACGAGTTCCCGGATGCGGATCGCTTCGACCCGCAGCGGTTCCTCGGCCAACGTCCCGGGCTGTCGTTCATGCCGTTCGGCGGCGGCACCCGGCGGTGCGTCGGCGCGGTCTTCGCCAACGTCGAGATGGACGTGGTGCTGCGAACGGTCTTGCGCCACTTCGCCATCGAGACCACTGACGCCCCGGACGAGAAGATCCACTCGCGCGGTGTCGCCTACACCCCGAAGGCCGGCGGCCGCGTGGTGATGCGTCGCCGCACCACCACGCTGGGTTAAACCTCGGCGCGCTTGGGCAGCGTCCAGCCCGGCCGCGGGAAGTGGCAGGTGTACCCGCTGGGGTACTTCTGCAGGTAGTCCTGATGCTCGGGCTCGGCCTGCCAGAAGTCACTGGCCGGCGTCACCTCGGTGACCACCTTGCCGGGCCACAGGCCCGAGGCGTCCACGTCGGCGATGGTGTCCAGCGCGACGCGCTTCTGCTCGTCGTCGGTGAAGAAGATCGCCGACCGATAGCTGCTTCCGCGGTCGTTGCCCTGACGGTCCTTGGTGGTCGGATCGTGGATCTGGAAGAAGAACTCCAGCAGGTTGCGGAAGTCGGTTTGCGTTGGGTCGTAGACGATCTCGAGCGCCTCAGCGTGCCCGGGGTGGTTGCGGTAGGTGGCGTTCGCATTCTGCCCGCCGGTGTAGCCGACCCGCGTCGACACCACGCCGGGCTGCCTGCGCACCAGGTCCTGCATGCCCCAGAAGCAGCCGCCTGCCAGGATCGCGGTCTTGTTGTCGCTCATGCCTGAGCCTCCTTCTTCGTGAAGAGCTTCTTGTAGTCTCCGTAGCCCTGCGCCTCGAGGTCATCGAGATGGATGAACTTCAGCGAAGCCGAGTTGATGCAGTAGCGCAAGCCTCCCTCGGCGCGCGGACCGTCCTTGAACACGTGCCCGAGGTGACTGTCGCCGTGCTTCGAGCGGACTTCGGTGCGCAGCATCAAGTGGCTGAAGTCGCGCTTGTCCACCACGTTGTCCGGATCGACGGGCTTGGTGAAACTCGGCCAGCCGGTGCCGCTGTCGAACTTGTCCACCGAGGCGAACAACGGCTCACCGGACACCACGTCGACGTAGATACCCGGCTCGTGGTTGTCCCAGTACTCGCCGGTGAACGCGCGCTCGGTGCCGCTCTCCTGCGTGACGTGGTACTGCTCGGGTGACAGCGCGCCCACGGCGTCCGGATTCTTGTTGTACTCCCTTGCCACTGGTCCTCCTAAGGTTGGCACTCCTACAACCTCACGTGGCATTTGGTTAGTTCCCGTTTCGGGACCTCGTCGACCGCCGTCATGATTTGGTTAGCAATGAGGGTCGGCGATCGAGGTACGCGTTCACATCGGAAGCCAGTTGCTGAGGGAACTCCAGGGTGACCAGGTGGCCCGCATGCGGGTAGTCAAAGCGTTCGAGATGCGGAACGGTCGCTTCGATCAGATCCGCCATCAGCAGAAACTCGGGGAGATCCAGGCCGCCAGAAACAAGCAGGGTCTTGGCCGCCAGCTCGTGAAGCTGTTCGAGATGCGGAACCGCCAGCAGCTCTTGCCGATCGATCGCGCTCCAGTGATGGCCGGAGTAGCCTTCGATCGATTTCCAGAGTTGTTCTGCAGTAACGGTATTGCGTCGAGTGGTCTCGAAGAGGGGATGTTGCCACCAGGAGCGGCGCGCTGCTGGCATGTTGCCTTCTTTGGCGAGTTCGACAATGTCGTCCCACTGCTGTCGCCAAGAATCGGACCAATCCCAGCCCATCAGCGAAGGACTGACGAGCAGGACTCGATCCACCGTCTCCGGGTGACGAAGCGCGAAGTCGATGGCAACGCCGCCTCCCATCGACAGCCCGAGCACATCACATTGACCGATCCCGAGCCGGTCCAGCAGACGCTTCAGATCATCCGCATGCCGATAGGGCGTGTCGCCCACGGTCAGTGATTCGCCGAAATCTCGCAGGTCGTACCGCACCACCCGCCGGCCGATGCTCAGTGCCTCCCAGAGCCCGTCCCACGTGTGCCGGTCGCCCGCGAAGCCGTGAATGAGCACCAGCGGAGAGCCGACGCCTCGAATATCCACCGCTAGCTCGACATCACCCAGATGGACCATCGTCAGGGACTCCTCCCGCGGAGGGATCGACACTACCCTTGCCGGGTTCGCGCGGATTCTCGACAACCGAGGTAGAACGTGTTCTAGTTCTGGGTGTGACGGGACCCACCTTCAGCCGCGACGAGCTAGTCGAGGCATTCGCGAAATTCGAGCAGACGGTCGACGACGCGGCGCAGACACGCAACTGGGATCCGTGGGTTGACCAGTACACCGACGACGTGCTGTACGTCGAGCACGCCGCGGGCACCATGCGTGGCCGCGAGCAGGTGCGACCCTGGATATGGCAGACGATGGAGACCTTCCCCGGCAGCTACATGACGTCGTTCCCGTCGCTGTGGTCGGTCGTGGATGAAGCGCGAGGCCGCATCGTCTGCGAGCTCGACAACCCGATGCGCGACCCGGGTGACGGCACCATCATCAGCGCCACCAACATCTCGATCGTCACCTACGCGGGCGACGGGCTGTGGTCCCGCCAGGAGGACGTCTACAACCCGCTGCGCTTCGTCTCCGCGGCGATGAAGTGGTGCAAGAAGGCGCGCACGCTCGGCACGCTGCCCGACGAGGCCGAGGCGTGGATGAAGCAGATGGGGCAAGTCAAGTGAGCCCCAAGCTCGTCATCGGCGCCAACGGCTACCTCGGTTCGCACGTCGCGCGGCAGCTCGTCGACGGCGGCCACGATGTTCGGGTGATGGTGCGCGACGGCGCCAACACGATGGGCATCGACGACCTCGACGTCACCAGGTTCGTCGGCGACATCTGGAGCGACGACGTGCTGCGCGAGGCGATGGCCGGCTGCGACGACGTCTACTACTGCGTGGTCGATACGCGTGGCTGGCTCAAGGACCCGGCGCCGCTGTTCCGCACCAACGTCGAGGGCACCCGCAACGTGCTGGAGATCGCGAAAGATGCTGGGCTGCACCGGTTCATCTTCACCAGTAGTTACGTCACCGTCGGCCGCCGGCGGGGCCACACCGCCACCGAGGACGACGTCGTCGTCGACCGCGGCCTCACGTCGTACGTCCGCTCCCGGGTGCAGGCCGAGAACTTGGTGATGGAGTACGCCCGCGACTACGGGCTGCCCGCCGTCGCGATGTGCGTGTCAACCACCTACGGCAGCGGTGACTGGGGCCGCACCCCACACGGCGCCATCATCGTCGGAGCGGCCTTCGGGAAGCTGCCGTTCGTCATGGCGGGCATCGAACTGGAGGCCGTCGGCATCGACGACGCCGCACGCGCCCTGGTGCTCGCGGCCGAGCATGGCAAGGTCGGCGAGCGGTACCTGATCTCGGACAAGATGATCAGCAACGCCGACGTCGTCCGCATCGCCGCCGACGCTGCGGGCGTGCCCGCCCCCACCAAGGCCCTACCACTGGCCATGTCGTGGGCGATGGCGGTACTGGGCAGCGCCAAGGCGCGGTTCAAGGGCACCGACGAGTTACTGTCGATCGGCTCATTGCGGCTGATGCGCGCCGAGGCGCCGGTGGATTGCAGCAAGGCCAAGCGTGAACTCGGTTGGGAGCCAAGGCCGGTCGAGGAATCCATCCGCGAGGCCGCCAGGTTCTGGGTGGGGCTGCGGGACGCCAAGCGCAAGAGCAAGCGGGCGGGCTGAACGGCACGCCGCCCGTCGTTCAGGGCGTCGGCATGTGGGGTGCGGCGACCTAGGCTGGGTTCATGACCGACAAGCTGCACGTCGACCTCTCCGGCGCCCCGCAGACCATGCTCGCCACGTTCTACGCCAAGGCGCTCGACGCCGGTCTCGAGAAGCCCATCCTCGGCGACCGGCTGGCCAAGCAGATCGCCGACCGCATCGACTACGACTGGTCCAAGACCGCGATCACCGCAGGCAACTCGCCCAGCGTGACCACCCGCAGCGCGCACTTCGACACCTGGGCCCGCCAGTTCCTTGCCGTCAATCCAGATGCCGTCGTGCTTCACCTGGGGTGCGGACTCGACGGCAGGTTCTTCCGGCTGGATCCAGGCCCCGGAGTCGAGTGGTTCGACGTCGACTACCCCGACGTCATCACGCTGCGGACGCAGCTCTACCCGACGCGCGACAACTATCACGTGATCGCGGCGTCCGTCACCGACCCGGCGTGGTTCGCCGACATCCCGCGCGACCGTCCGACGCTGATGATCGGCGAAGGTCTCACCATGTACCTGACCCGCGACGACGGCACGGCCCTACTTCGTCGCGTCGTCGACCATGCGCCGTCGGGCGAGTTGCAGTTCGACGCCTTCAACCGCCTCGGCATCAAGTCGCAGTGGATGAACACCGTGGTGCGGCGCTCGGGATCGACGCTGTACTGGGGCATCGACGGTCCCGACGAGGTGCTCGACGCGGTACCAGGAACGCGCCTGCTGTCGTGGGTCTCGCCGTTCGATGCGGCCTCGTTCAAGGACGTCTCGCCGGGTTATCGCGTGATGGCGAAGGTCATGTCGGCAGTCCCGTCGCTGCGCTACATGGCGCAGTACCACCGCTACGCGTTCGGGCGGCCAGGCTAGGCGGCACGCGAGCCAAGGACTGGTTGCCTTCGCATCCCATTTTCGAAACCGCGCGCCCACGGCCAACGGCGCCGGCTATCGGCCCAGACGTACTGTCGCGCTTGAATCGGCGCCCTGGCGATTGCGAGCGCCATGCCCATGTGGGCATCAGGGTGTTCCACCGCGACGACCTCGACCCGGAGCCCGTCCAGCAGGTAGAACTGTGCACCGGGCACGGGAACTCCGCCCACGATCGCGTGCTCGGCGGCGTGGTTCAGTAGTTGCGCCGAGCGCTTGGGGGCCAAGCCCGTCATCAACAACTCGGGCAGTCCGCGAGCATGCAGGCCGACCGTGTACGCGTAGGGGGCGCGGTCGGTCTCCACGTACTGCACCGCCCACCCATGTTGACGGATGGTCGAGCGCAACACGTGGAGGTAGTCGTCGATCGTCTTGTCCGGGTGGTCGCATTGCCAGCACATGGCGGACTGCCTTTCCGTCGTCCTCGTCTTCTGTCGTACTTGTTCGCAACTTGTGTCGGACGTACGACAAGGCGAGCCCGTTTCGGGTCTGTTATCCACAGTTGCGTTTTCATCCATAGGCGGGTCGTTGAGCGGTGTCGGCTGTCGAGTGCGCGGTGGCGGCGCTGGGTTTGCTCTAGTCTTGTGGCGGCCCGAATAGCATGGGGCACTGACATTTTCGGGTGCTGATGCCGAGTTGTGCACAGTCCGGGTTTCATCCACAGATGACGGTTTGGCGGTGGCCCGCGGTGGGTGCGCACAGCTAGATTCGAAAATATGTTGGATCAGTTGGTGGCCGAGGCTGACAGCGCTTGCGGCGCAGGTGCGGTCGGGGCGTGGGCGCGGGTGGAGAACGCCGCCTGCGCCCGCCGCTTGACGGGAATGGTCACCATGCTCGACGCCCGCTACGCCGCCGACGGATCAGCCGATCGTGACCAGTGGTGCCTCGATAACTGGGCCGCGGTGTGCGCGGAGATCGGGGCCGCCCAACAACTGACCTCCGGTGCCGCCTCGCACCTGTTGTTGGTGGCCGTCGCGCTGCGCGATCGCCTGCCCAAGGTCGCCGCGCTGTTCACCGCCGGAGTGATCGGCTACCGGCTGATCGCCACCATGGTGCACCGCAGCGCGCTGATCAAGGACCCAGCCGCACTACGCGCCGTCGACGCCGCACTGGCCCGCGCCGTGCAGGAGTGGGGGCCGATGTCCTTGGACAAGACCGACCAGGCCATCGACGCACTCATCACCGAATTCGACCCCTACGCGCTGCGCCGCACCCAAGGCGAGGCCCGCAGCCGTAGCGTCGAGGTATACCTCGACGACGCCTCCGGAGTCGCGACGCTGTGGGCTTCGCTGTTCGCCACCGACGCCAAGGCCTTCGACGAACGCCTCGATGCACTCGCCGCCACCGCCTGCGACGCCGACCCGCGCACCCACGATCAACGCCGCGCCGACGGCCTCGGCGCCCTGGCCCACGGGCAAGACCGACTGACCTGCCTGTGCGGCAACGCCGAATGCCCCGCCGCCGCCAATCCGCCGGCGAGCAGTGTGGTCATCCACGTCGTGGCCCACCACGACACCATCACCACCATCGACCCCAACCCCACGCCCGATCCCGATCCCGATCCCGACGACCATGACGGACACGGCCCAGATCGTGACCCCGGACTCCAGAGCCTGCCCGACGGGTCCGCTGCGGCCCAACACGACTCCCTCGACGGGGAATCACCGCCGATGTTCAGCAAGCCGCTGCGCGAGATGACACTCGCCGAGGTGATTCGAGAGTCCAATGCAGACCCCGGTGAACCCTTCGCCGCCCCACCGGGGGTGCTCATCGGCGGCCCCATCCTGCCCGGACCCGTCGTCGCCCGCGCCGCGATCAACGCCACCACCGTGCCGATCATTCACCCCGGGAATGCGCCGCCCGAACCGCGCTACACCCCCTCAAAGGCGCTGGCCGACTTCGTGCGCTGTCGCGACCTGACGTGTCGCTTCCCCGGCTGCAAGGTCGCCGCCACACACTGCGACGTGGATCATACGATCGCGTATCCACGTGGGCCGACGTGTGCGTCGAACCTCAAGTGCCTCTGCCGGTTTCATCATCTGCTCAAGACCTTCTGGGGCGGACCCGGCGGCTGGCGGGACCGACAACTACCCGACGGCACAGTCATCTGGACCGCGCCCGGCGGTCAGACCTACACCACCCACCCCGGCAGCCGGCTGCTGTTCCCGACGCTATGCGAACCCACCGCGCCCGTCACCGTCACCGAACTACCCACCGCGCACACCGCCGGCCTGACCATGCCCCGCCGCAAGACCACCCGCACCCAAGACCGCCAACAACGCATCGACGACGAACGCCGGCTCAACGAACTCGACCCCCCGGCCGAGTGGGCGCGCCGCTGCGAACCACCACCCTTCTGAACCGGATCCGAGCGACTTATCCGCAGTCAGGTCGGGTAGTCGCAGACAGGCGCGCGGCCCGACGGCAGGTAGAACTCGACTTGCGCCCTGGAGACGTAGGGAGCCGCGAGCTGGCAGGCCCCGGCGACCTCCCAGATCGGCTGCCACAGTCGCACCGAGTTCTCCACGCCAGCCGGGCCGAACTGACCGAGGGCCGACGCCAACTGGTTGCCGTCTGGACTGAACGCCACCGAGTTCACTCGGTCGGCGCCGCGGAGCGGATCACCGAGCTGCCTGTGCAGCAATGGGTCCCACAACCTGATGGTCTTGTCGGCACCCGCCGAGGCGAGCAGGTGACCATCGGGACTGAACGTCACCGAGGTCACCGCCCCGATGTGGCCCACCAGCGGTTGTCCGACGGGCGCCCCAGTCGTGGGGTCCCAGAGGCGAACGGTCCCGTCGTCTCCGCCGGAGGCGAGCAGGTGACCGTCGGGGCTGAACGCCACCGCTTGCACGGGGCCGGTGTGACCGACGAACGGCTCGTCGATCGGCTGGCCAGTGGCCGGATCCCACAGCCGCACAGTCCCATCGGCTGCGCCCGAGGCCAGCAGGCGGCCGTCCGGACTGAACGCGACCGCGGATACGGTGCCCCGGTGACCGATGAGCGGCTTCCCGATCAGTTGGCCGCTAGCCGGATCCCACAGCCGGACAACGAAATTGTCCACCGCGGCGAGCGAGTGGCCGTCGGGGCTGAACGCGACGTCGTAGACCTCGCCTGGCTGTACCACGTCGATGGGTGGACCGATCAACGGGCTTCCGACCGGGCTGCCCGTCGCGGGGTCCCACAGCCGGACCGTCTTGTCATCGGCCCCGGAGGCCAGGATCCGGCCGTCGGGACCGAACGCCACCGATCGGACAGTGTTGGTGTGGCCGGCGAGCGGTTCACTAATCAGCTTGCCGCTCTTGGGGTCCCACAGCCGGACCGTTCGATCGGCGCTGGCCGAGGCCAGCCGGTCACCGTCGCGGCTGAATGCCACTGCCGTGACCATGGCACCGTGGCCGGCCAGCGACTCGCTGATCGGCGCAGCCAGCGACGGCTCCCACAACCGCACGGTGCCGTCGGCGCCCGCCGACGCCAACAGGTGACCGTCGGGGCTGAACGCCACCGAGTGGACGTATGTGGTGTGCCCGGTGAGGGGTGCACCGATCGGCTTGCGGGTATCGGGATCCCAGAATCGCACGGTGCCGTCGAAGCCGGCCGAGGCAAGCAGGTGACCGTCATGGCTGAACGCCACACTCGACACTCCGCCTGCGTCGTCACCCGCCATCGGGTCACCGATCTGCTGGCCGGTGAGGGGATCCCAAAGCCGCAGGCTGCCATCCCAACTCGCCGTGGCCAGTCGGCGGCCGTCTGGGCTGAACGCCACCGCGTTGACGAGTTTGGTGTGGCCACGCAGCGGCTCGCCGACGGGTTCGCCGGTCACCGGATCCCACAGCCGCACCGTTTGGTCGGCGCTGCTCGAGGCCAACCGGCGCCCGTCCGGACTGAACGTCACCGACAGCACGCCATCGGTATGCCCGGTGAGCGTCCTGCCGGTGGGTTGGCCGGTGGCCCCATCGAGCAGCAGAATCATTCGGTCTCGGGACGCGGCCGCCAACAGCCGGCCGTCCGGGCTGAACGCGAGTGAAGTCACGTTGTTGTAGCGGTCGGTTGGTGGCTCGGTGATCCATCGGTGACCCTGGGTGTCCCACAGCCCTACGCTGTCTCCCCCGATGGCCAGCGCGCGGCCATCGGGGCTGTAGGCCAACGCCTTTGGACGTCGAGCATCATCGATCTCGCCGAGCTGTTCGTGCGTGGCTGGGTCCCATAGCCGCACGATGCCGTCCTCACCAGCGGAGGCCAACACACGACCGTCTGGACTGAACGCCACCGAACTCACGTCGCCGGTGTGGCCCACCAGTGGCTCCCGAACCAGCTGAGCGGGGGCCGCATTCATCGCAAGCCGAGCCGACACCAGCGCGCTCGTCGCCTGCCACGTCGGCTCGGGAGTGGCCTGAGCGCTCTCGGCGGCCAGGGCCAGCGCCAGCGCCGGGTTGCTGGCCGCGGTATCTCGCGACGCCGCAGCCAAGGCGAGCGCCACCGCTTCGTTGCGCTGCTTGATGGCCTGCCCTCGCTGGTTGACCGCGATGACCGCGCCGGCGACGGCGACCACCGTCAGCATCACCAGCGCGGCGACCGCGGCGCGGCGCAGGTTCCGGAACCGGCGTTGTTCGCGCAGATCATCGCTCGCCAGTGCGCTTTTGGGCATGCCGTGAATGGGGGCGGCCAGGTCGGTGACCTTCTCCCGGAACAGGGTCCCCGAGGGATCCCACGGCGCATCGCCGCTGACGTCGACGTAGAACGGCTGGGCAGGAAGGACATTGGGTTTGGTCAGCACAGGTAGCGCCGCGTCCGACTGGTCGGGGTCGAACCTGCCCGCGGCGTCATCCCAGACCAGGCGCCCGCCGGCGACGACCAACATCAGGTGGTCAGGGCCACGGTGTTCGAGCCAGTAGGCGACTTCCTTGTCGACCCAGCGGGAGACCGTTGCGTTGGGGGAGAGCACGGCGATCAGGTAGCGGGATCCGTCCATGGCCTGGGTGACCCTGCCCCACAGGTCGGCACTGGCGGTCAGATCGGTGGAGTCGCGAAACACCCTCAGCGCGCGCAGCTGTCCGATGCGCCGCCCGATGTGGTGCAAGCCGCGCTGGATCCCGTAGGCGACCGGCCGGTCGTCATGGTCGTATGACAGGAAGGCGTCGTACGGGAACGACTGGTCCGACATCGCCGACTCCTCCCGTTGAGCGCGAGGCAATCATCCACGGCTTCGGCGGCCAGAACGCGAGTACCGCGCTACTCGGATTTCAGCGCCTCCACCACTTCGCCGTACAGCCGGGCCTTGATGGCGCCCATCGTCGGGCCGGCCTTCGCGGCGCGCTCCTCGGCGCGCGCGACGGCGATGTCCAACAGTTCGTCCTCGAAGCCGACACCGACGACGAGTCCGGCCTCGTGTGCCTCTTCGCCCCCGTAGCGGCGGCCGGTCGTCATCGCCTCGTGGGCGATTGCGATGGGCAGTCGAGCGCGGATCAGGGCGTTCATGCCGACGGTGAAGGGAATGCCGAGATCGACCTCGGGCAGGCAGAAGTACCCGCGGTCTGACCGCATCACCGCCAGGTCGTGCGCCAGCGCCAGCATTGCCCCGGCCGCGAACGTGTGGCCCTGCAGCGCGGCCACGATCGGCGCGGGAAACGTCAGCACGCGGGCGAACAAGGCGTGGACGTCGCGCAGGTTCGCCTCGGCGGCGTCGGGGTTGGCGCCCATGAAGTCGAGGTCGAGCCCGTTCGAGTAGAACTTCCCGACGCCCGTCGTGACCACCGCCTTCGGGCCTTCGGCGGCCTCGACCTCGTCGAGGGCGGCGTTGATCGCCGTCAGCCGATCGGGGTGAAAGCGGTTCTCGTCCTCGCCGAGGGTCAGCACGAACACGCTGCCGCGGCGGTCAAGGCTCGTCATCTGCCGATTACACCAGGTGCCAGAATCACACGGTGCCCTCATCGCCCAACCCGATAAACGGTCTGGTCTCGCACTGGTTGGACAGGTACCCGTCACCGCGTCCTCCACTGCCAGGCGACCGCGACGCCGACGTGTGCATCGTGGGTGCCGGCTACACCGGGCTGTGGACCGCGTACTACCTCAAGAAGGCCGACCCAGAGCTGCGCATCGTCGTGCTCGAAGCCCGGTTTGCGGGGTTCGGTGCGTCTGGCCGCAACGGCGGCTGGCTGTCGGGCCTCGTCCCCGGTGACCGCAACGCCATGGCCAAGCGCCACGGCCGCGACAGCGTGGTGGCGTGGCAACGCGCCCTCAACGAGGCCGTCGACGAGGTCACCCAGGTGGCCGAACTAGAGGGCATCGACGCAGGCATCGTCAAGGGCGGCACCCTGGAGATCGCGCGCAACCCAGCCCAGGCGACGAGGCTGGCCGCGGCGCTCGCCGAGGAACGTGAATGGGGCAACGACGGAGTCGTCGCCCTGACGTCAGCCGAAGCAGCGCAACGGATTCGGTTCGACAACGTAGTGTCCGCCTACTACACCCCGCACTGTGCACGCATCCAGCCCGCACACCTGGCGCGCGGACTGGCCGACGCCGTCGAACGCCTCGGCGTGCCGATCTACGAACGCTCGCCGGTCACCCGCATCGACCCCGGTCGCGCCGTGACTCCGCTGGGCACCGTCACCGCCCCGATCGTGCTGCGCGCCACCGAGGGCTTCACGCCTGCGCTTCCCGGACTGCGTCGCCGTTGGCTCCCGATGAACAGTTCGATGATCGCCACCGACCCCATCCCGCAAGCACTCTGGAGCGACATCGGGTGGGACGGCCGCGAAACCGTCGGCGACACCGCGCACGGTTTCTTCTACGCCCAGCGCACCGTCGACGACCGCATCGCCATCGGCGGACGCAGCGTCCCGTACCGCTATGCGTCGCGCACCGACCTCGATGGCCGCGTGCCCGCCCGAACCATCCGCCACCTCACCGCGGTGCTGCACGACGTGCTGCCCCAGGTGCGCGACGTGCCGATCGCGCACGGCTGGTGTGGCGTGCTCGCCGTGCCCCGCGACTGGGAGGCGACGGTCACGCTCGACCGCAAGACGGGCCTTGGCGAGGCGGGCGGCTACGTCGGGCACGGCGTCACCGCCACCAACCTCGCCGGACGCACGCTCGCCGACCTCGTGCTCGACCGGAAGACGCCGCTTACCGAGCTTCCTTGGGTCGGGCACGGCTCGCGGCAGTGGGAACCCGAGCCGCTGCGCTGGCTCGGCGTGCGCGGGCTCTACGTCGCCTACCAGCTGGCCGACCGGCACGAGGCAGGCGGACGTGCGACGTCGTCGCCCATCGCCAAGATCGCCGACCGGCTCACCGGGCGGCCCTGACCATCAGACCGAGGCAGCCTCGGCCTTCGCCTTGAGCCGCTCCAGCGTGAGCTTGATGTGCTCGGCGTTGGCCGTCGCGCGGTCGCGAACCCCGGTGGCGATGCCCGCGGGCTTGCGGAACCAGCCGGGCCGCCGGTCCCACGTGCGTTCGGTGACCGTGCAGCCACCGTCGGCAGCAGCGATGTCATAGCGCCAGTGCGCCACCGGGATGACCACACTCTTCACGTCGAACGCGAATACCCGGCCCGGTTCGGCGTCCGTGACGGTGCACGTCGTCGTCCACTTCTTGCCGCGGTTGCTGTTGTGGCCCTTGAACACCGCGCCGCACTCCACGCAGTCGCCCTTGTGCCACTCCATCGCGTCGGCCTCCTCGGCCAGCGCCGCCAAGGTGGGCAGGTCGGTGATCAGGGCGTATACCTCGGCGGGGTCGGCGGCGATGGTAACCGTCTCTTCCGCGGTGGGCGGTCCGGGTTGCGTCATTCCGCGATCGTAGCCAGCAGGTGAGGAATCCTGGGCGGTACCGCATCGTTGGCCTTTACATGACCGATCGCGAGATCCGAGAACCCACCGCAGCGCATCCCATCACGGTCGAACCCACCGGCCGACACGTCACCGTCCGCGTCAACGGAGAGGTCGTCGCCGAGACCGACGATGCGCTGACGTTGCAGGAATCCACGTATCCGGCGGTGCAGTACGTCCCGCTGACCGACGTCACCGCCGCCGCGCTGACCCGCAGCGACACCACCACCTATTGCCCATACAAGGGCGACGCGAGCTACTACGACGTCACCGCCGCCGGTGACACGGTCGCCGACGTCATCTGGACCTACGAACAGCCGTACCCGGCCGTCGCGGGCATCGCCGGACACGTCGCGTTCTACCCCGACAAGGCCGACGTCGTCGTTGGCTAGTCCGAGCGCCTAGCCTCGAGCCGTGAGCAGCTCGGCGAGCGTGGCGTTCGGGGGTCCCGTCAGCCCCGCGACGACGCTGTCGCCGCTGCGCCGCGGACCCGGCGACCCGACCTACGTCGTGGTCGGGTCCGTCATCTGGAAGACGACGTCGATGCCGAGTGGCCCGGTGACGGCGCGGATCAGCACGTCCGCACGCGACGTCGTCGACTGCGAGGCATGGGGAAGCGGCGCAACCGAATTCGTCGAGAAGCTGCCCGCCTGGCTCGGGGCCGAGGACGACCGCAGCGGCTTCGCACCCACCGAGCCGACCATCGCCGCCGCCCACCGCAAGGTGCCCCATCTGCGGCTCGGGCGCACCGACCGCGTGCTCGAGGCGCTCATCCCGGCCGTGTTGGAGCAGCGCGTCTCGGGCAAGGACGCGTTCCGCGCGTGGCGCGTGCTGGTCACCAAGTACGGCGCACCTGCGCCGGGTCCGGCGCCCGAGCGCATGCGGGTACCGCCGACGGCCGACGTGTGGCGACGCGTGCCGTCGTGGGAGTTCCACCTGGCCAACGTGGACCCCGGCCGCGCACGCACCATCGTCGGATGCGCACAGCGGGCCGACTCGATCGAGCGGTTGACGACGCGACCGCCCGAGCAGGCCAGGACGGCGCTGACGTCGCTGCCGGGGGTCGGTGAGTGGACGGCCGCCGAGGTCGCCCAGCGGGCCTGGGGGGACGCCGACGCCATCTCAGTCGGCGACTATCACCTGGCGAACATGGTCGGGTGCACGCTGCTCGGTCACCGCATCGACGATCCCGAGATGATCGAACTGCTCGAGCCGCTGCGGCCCCACCGACAGCGTGCCGTGCGACTCCTCGAAGTGAGCGGGCTGGCCCGCAACCCCCGCTTCGGCGCCCGGCAGGCCATTCCCAACCTGCGCGCCCTGTAGCCGCGTGGCCTACGCTGACGATGTCGAAAAGGACCAGGGTCGGTAAAAGGTAAGCCCGACCCCTTCGCAGGTGGAAGCTCCGTTTCGCGTTCGCGCGAACCCACGGCAAGCAACCGGCGCACCAGCGTCGGTAGCTTGACGTTGCGCACCGAACCCAGGGGAACGAACCCATGCCGACCATCGAACCGAACACCACGATCGTCACCCAGATCAACGTCTTCACCGTGCCTGAGGACGGTCAGCAAGCGCTGATCGACTTCCTGATCCAAGCGGCGACGTTCGCGAGCACCACGCCTGGTTGGATCTCGGCCAGCGTGCACCGGAGCATCGACGGCACCAGGGTCGTCAACTATGCCCAGAGCGAGAGCCTCGAAGCTGCCCAGCGCGTCGTCGATCGACTTCGGCGCGAAGGCTGGCTCGACCGCAACAAGGCCCTCGGACAGGCCAATCCCGGGCTCTATGAGGTCGTGTTCACCCTCGACCGAGGGGCATCGCACGGTTAGGGGACTCTCGCGGCGGGTAGGCGGTACATGACTAAAGCCAAAGGAGGCAAGCACATGGCCGGATTCACCGTGCCCGGAATGTCGAATAAGGACGCCCGCGAAGTCGCGGAGCTGCTGCAGAAGCAGCTCAGCACCTACAACGATCTGCATCTGACGCTCAAGCACGTGCACTGGAACGTCGTCGGCCCGAACTTCATCGGTGTCCACGAGATGATCGACCCGCAGGTCGACCTGGTCCGTGGGTATGCCGACGAAGTGGCTGAACGCATTGCCGCGCTTGGTAACTCGCCTCAGGGCACGCCGGGCGCGATCCTCAAGGATCGCACCTGGGATGACTACTCGGTGGGCCGGGACACCGTGTTGGCACACCTTGCCGCGCTCGACATGGTCTACACCGGCATCAACGAGGACACCCGCAAGGCCATCCACCGACTCGACGACATCGACCTCGTCTCGCAGGACATCCTCATCGGCCACGCGGGTGAGCTGGAGAAGTTCCAGTGGTTCGTCAGAGCTCACCTGGAGAACTCGGGCGGCGAACTCGCCAACAGCGGCGCGAAGACGGAGAAGTCCGCCGCACGTGCCGCGAAGAGCAGCGACCGGCCAAGTAGAAGCCGGTAAGAACCGGTTAAGTAGCCAGCCGGGAGATCGGGCCCGCACCCCTCGTGGTGGGTGCGGGCCCGATTCCGGCCTGGCGACGAATTAAGCGGCTCCTTCCAGCGCGTCGTCGCGCACCGGCCGGTCGGCCAGCTCTTCGTGGTGGCCGAACAGGAACGGGTACGCGATGCCGGCGATGGCGGCGCCGGCGAGTGGGGCGAGCCAGAACAACCACAGCTGCGCTGGCGCGCCGTCACCGTTGAAGAACGCAACGGCGGTCGAGCGGGCCGGGTTGACCGACGTGTTCGAGATCGGGATCGAGATCAGGTGGACGAGCGTCAGGGTCAGCCCGATCGACAAGCCCGCGAAGCCCTTTGGCGCGCGGTCGTCGGTCGAGCCGAGGATGACGAGCATGAACAACCCGGTCAGCACCACCTCGGCGACGAGCACCGCGACCATGGAGTAGCCGCCGGGGGAGTGGTCGCCGAAGCCGTTGGCGGCCATGTTGCCGGTCGCCGTCCAGCCGTCCTGGCCGCTGGCGATCACGTAGATCACTGCGCCGGCGACGAAACCGCCGACCACCTGAGCAATCCAGTAGGACGGCAACGCCTTCCACTCGACGCGGCGGGCCAGCGCGGCACCGAGCGTGACGGCGGGGTTGAAGTGGCCGCCGGAGATCGTGCCGAACGCGTACACGCCCGTCAACACGGTCAAACCGAATGCCAGTGAGACGCCGAGGAATCCGATTCCCACGGACGTGTCCCCGGACATGAACTTGGCAGCGAAGACGGCGCTGCCGCAGCCTCCGAGCACGAGCCAGAACGTGCCGATGAACTCGGCTGCCAAGCGGTGGAACATCGTTGGCTCACTCATGATGTGACCTCCCTCGGCCCCTCGCCGCTGAGGTGGCCTCGGCCGAGGGTCGCACGATACCGGCTGATCGGACCCGGCCGTATCCGAATCTTGTTGATACGGTGACCGATCGCTACCAGGTCGTTACTCGCCGAGGCGTGCGCTGATCCATTCGACCAATGGCCGCGCGGCCTTCCAGTCCGCGCGGACAGCCTCGAGCAGGCCGGGGGTGTGAATGACCGGTTCGAAGCCGTAGTCCTTCATGACCGTCAGGGACCGGTGCCGCAGCAGCTCGATGCGCGGGTGGTCGACGTCGTATCCGCGCGGTGCGGTCTTGAGCCGGTCGCCGCCGACCTCGAACCCGGCCCGCTCCAGCTTGGTGAGCATCCGCCGCAACTGCTTGCCGGTCGCATCGTCCGCGATCGACGCTCGGATGCGGCCGAGGTCGGAGGCGCCGGCGTCGTAGAAGCCCGCACCGGTGCGTACCCCGCGCGCCGCGATCTCGACGTACCAGCCGCAGGCGGGGCCGGCTCCGACGAAGGCGCCCTGGTTCGTCTTATAAGGCGTCTTGTCCTTCGCGAACCGCACGTCGCGGAACGGACGGAAGACCTTGGCCGTGCCGAACTCCGGCTCCAGCGCACTGGCTAGCGCCGTCATCGGCGCCTTCACGCTGTCGGTGTACACGGCTTTGTGCGCTTCCCAGAACGCCTTGGTGTTGTCCAGCTCCAGGTCGTCGTAGAAGTCGAGTGCGGCCTCGGGGAAGCCGTCGAATCCGGCAGCCTCGCTCATGCGTCGACGGGGTTGTTGCGCGTCACGATGAGCGGGTCGACCTTCGTGAACGGGAACATCGGAAGGTCGTCGATGTGGACGTTGAACGTCGCGGCCAACACCTCGCGCGAGTAGGCACTGGCCGAGGCGCGGTATCCGATGTCGCCTGGCGTGGGCTGGTCGAAGAAGATCGCGAAGTGAATGTCCGGCGGGCAGGAGCGAAGCGACCCGGGGTTTGACCCAGGCGCATCCACGACCTCGATGTGATGCGGGTAGGCGCGCGGGATGAAGTACACGTCACCCTCCTTGAGGTACCAGGTGTCAAGCGTGCCGTCGGGCTCCATCACCGTCATCCGCCCGGAACCCTGGTGGACGTAACCCATTTCGGCGGTGATCGGGTGCCAGTGCGGTTCACGCATGCCGTCCTCGCGGATGCGCAGCGAGTACATCGAGAGGTCCTTGAGCGCAGGCCAGTACTGAAGCCGCGCAAGGCGCGCCGACCCGACGGCGATCCCGACGGGCGGGCTCTGCGCCTCGACGTTGAACTTGTGCGGGTCGTCGAAGTGCGCAGTCGAGGGGACGACGGCGTCGCCCTGACGCTTGGCCAACAGCCGATCGACGGTGGTACGCCTGATCTTGGCGAAGTCCGACGCGGGCAGGTCATAGGTGTTGCCGAGCACCGCGTCGGTCATCGCGCCGAACGCGGCTGCGAGGCCGAAGTCCTCAGGCCGCTCGCTGCGGAACGACAGGATGAACTCCGCTGGCTCCTCCCCGATGTTCTCGATGTGATGCAGTGAGCCCGAGTCGATGTGGAACATCTCGCCGGCCGAGACGGTGAAGCTGGCGAACTTGCTGTAGGTGTCGATGACCGACACGAGTGACGTGCCCGATACGCAGTAGGTGAGCTCGTTGGCATTGGCATGCCAGTGTGGGGTGCGCATCGCGCCGGGGTTGAGCACGATCCGCTTGATCGACATGCCGGCGAGGATCGGGAAGTCGTCCGCGGTGACCCGACGGATGGAACCCAGGTCGGACTCCTCCACGACACGGCCTTCGGTGAGCGACGTGACGTGCCTGCTGTGGCTCGTGGTCATGGTCCGGCCTCTCTAATTGCTTCCGCGCGTTCGGCTTGGGCGGCTTCACGATTGAGCCGCTGCGACTTGTAGATCGACACGTCGGTTCGCGTGATCAGCAGGTAGGCGATGCCGACGGTGATCATCGCGCCGGGAAGGACGGAGAACGAGCTCGTCATCTCGGCCACCATGATCATCACCGCCAGTGGCGCGTGCGCGACGCTTCCGAAACACGCCATCATCGCGACGATCACGAAAACACCTGGGCCGTCGGGAATTCCGGGCAGTCCGGCCAGGTCGGCCAACCGCCAGATCGAGGCCCCGACGAACGCGCCGATGACGATGCCAGGCCCGAAGATGCCGCCGGACCCGCCGGTGCCGATCGACAGTGACGTCGCCAGGATCTTGGCGAACGGCAGGATCAGCACGATCCACAGCGGGATCGCCATCAGGGTGTCTGTGGCCGTCGCGAACTGAACCCAGCCATAGCCGCTGGAGAGGACCTGCGGGATCAGCAGGGCCAGCAGTCCGACGAGCAGTCCGCCGAGCGCCGGTTTGAGCACCTTGCCGCCCGGCAACCGATTGGTGAGCGCGACGGTGCCGTAGAACGTGCGGGCGTAGAGGTATCCGATTGCGGCGGAGACGATTCCGATGAGCACGAACCACCCCAATTGGGCGGGATCGAACACGTAGTCGGGTGCCACGGAGCCGAACATCGGCTCGAAGCCCAGAAACAGCCCGTAGACCGTGTACGCGGTCCCGGACGTGATGAACCCGGGGATCAGCGAGCGGTAGTCGAAGTCCTCGCGGTAGACGATCGACGCGGCCAGCACCGCGCCGCCCAATGGCGCACCGAAGATCGCGCCGATGCCAGAGCCGATGCCAAGGGCCACGGCGACCCGGCCGTCGTCGTCGGACAGGTCGAGCCGGCGCGCAAGCAACGAGCCGAAGCCCGCCGAGATCTGTGCCGTCGGGCCCTCGCGGCCCGCGGACCCGCCGGATCCGATCGTCAACGCACTGGACACCATCTTGACCAGCACCGCCCGCGCCCGGATGGACCGCGGGTCGGTGTGCACGGCCTCGATCGCGTTGTCGGTGCCGTGTCCTTCGGCTTCGGGCGCGAACCTCGTGACGATCAGTGCTGACACCAGCGCCCCGCCGAACGTGATCAGCGGGATGGCCCACGCCCGATCGAATCCGCTCGAGCCCGGCTGGCCGCCGTCCCCTACCGCCGTCGGAGCGTCGTAGCCGCCGAGATAGCCGAGTAGGAACCGTCCGGTGTAGTCGAGCGCGAGATAGAAGAGCACCGCACCGAGGCCCGCGATGACGCCGATCGCGATGCCGAGGATGAGCCACTTGCGCAGATAGCCTGAGCGCCGCACGAAGTCGCCCACGCCCCCTTGGACTCGACCAAGGAAGCGCAGCGCTTCTCCCATGGTGCGGATGCTAACAGCGGGATGCGCTCACCCGAGCGAAAATATATACCCCTAGGGGGTATGGTGGCGGCATGACGCAGACGCACGCCGACCATGCCGAGCACACTGGCCATGCCGGCCACTCCGGGCACGCCGACCACGTGGCGCAGTTCCGCAGGCTGTTCTGGATCATGCTGCTGCTGGCCGTGCCGACGGTGGCGCTGTCACCGATGTTCGCGATGATCCTCGGCTACCAACTCCCGGACGCGCCCTGGCTGCGCTGGGTGTCGCCCGTGCTCGGGACCGTCATGTACGTGTGGGGCGGCCGTCCGTTCCTCACCGGCGCGGTGAGCGAAATCCGTTCGCGTGCACCGGGAATGATGCTGCTGATCGGGCTGGCCATCACCGTCGCGTTCCTGTCTTCCTGGGGTGCGGCGGTTGGCCTGCTGCACCACGAACTGGACTTCTGGTGGGAGCTCGCGCTGCTCATCGTCATCATGCTGCTCGGCCACTGGATCGAGATGAGGTCGCTGGCGCAGACGTCATCGGCGCTGGACTCGCTGGCCGCGCTGCTGCCCGACACCGCCGAGCGCGTCGAGTACGGTCCCGACGGGGAACAGGTGGTGACGGTCTCACCGGAGGAACTCCGCGTCGGCGACGTGGTCGTCGTGCGTCCCGGCGGCAGCGTCCCCGCGGACGGCCGCGTCGTCGGTGGCTCCGCCGAGGTCGACGAGTCGATGGTGACCGGCGAGTCCCGACCGGTGCCGCGCGCCGTCGGGGATTCCGTCGTCGCTGGAACCGTCGCCACCGACTCCGGCATCAGGGTCGAGGTGACGGCGGTCGGCGGGGACACCGCGTTGGCAGGCATCCAGCGGCTGGTCACCGAGGCGCAGAACTCGTCGTCGCGAGCCCAGCGCCTGGCCGATCGCGCCGCGGGCTGGCTGTTCTGGTTCGCACTTGGCTCGGCGGTCGTGACCGCGGTCGTGTGGGGGTTGGTGGGCCTGCCCGAGCAGGCCGTCATCCGCACCATCACCGTGCTGGTCATCGCCTGCCCGCATGCGCTGGGACTTGCGATCCCACTGGTGGTGTCGATCGCCACCGAACGTGCCGCCCGCGGTGGCGTCCTGGTCA
Organism: Mycobacterium sp. RTGN6; assembly: GCF_033804605.1. Lineage (NCBI taxonomy): Bacteria > Bacillati > Actinomycetota > Actinomycetes > Mycobacteriales > Mycobacteriaceae > Mycobacterium > Mycobacterium sp. RTGN6. The sequence goes on along the minus strand of NZ_JAPZKZ010000002.1, from coordinate 139,470 downwards.
AAGACCGGATGGCCCTCGAGACGATGCGCACCGTCGATGCCGTGCTGTTCGACAAGACCGGCACGCTGACCAAGGGCGAACCCGCCGTCAACGCAGTGGCGACCGCCGCCGGCCGAACGGAGGCCGACGTGCTCGCGCTGGCCGCTGCCGCGGAGTCCGACTCCGAGCACCCGCTGGCGCGTGCCATTGTCGCGGACGCCCGCCGGCGAGAGGTGGAGGTACCCGCTGCCGTCGACTTCGCGTCGGCACCCGCCGTCGGGGTGACCGCGACCGTGGCGGGCCACACCGTGCGCGTGGGTGGGCCGCGGCTGCTCGCGGAGGTCGGCGCGGCGGAACTCCCGGAGTCGCAGCGCTGGCACGACGAGGGCTCAACGGTCCTTCACGTGCTGGTCGACGGTGTCGTCGTCGGAGCGCTGGCGCTGGCCGACGAGATCCGCGACGAATCCCGGCAGACCGTGGCGGCCCTGCACCGGCTCGGCATCGAAGTCGTCATGATCACTGGCGACGCCGAACCGGTGGCAAGGTCGGTGGCGGGCCAGGTCGGCATCGACCGCGTGTTCGCAGGCGTGCGGCCCGAAGAGAAGGAGACCAAGGTCGCCGAACTGCAGGCCGAGGGGCTCGTGGTGGCCATGGTCGGGGACGGCGTCAACGACGCGCCAGCACTGGCCCGCGCCGACGTGGGCATCGCGATCGGAGCAGGCACCGACGTCGCCATCGCGTCGGCCGGTGTCATCCTGGCCAGCTCCGACCCGCGCTCGGTGCTGTCGGCGATCCTGCTGTCGCGCGCGTCCTACCGCAAGATGCAGCAGAACCTTTGGTGGGCAGCTGGTTACAACCTGATCTCCGTACCACTCGCGGCCGGGGTGCTGGCGCCGATCGGCTTCGTCATGCCGATGTCCGTCGGCGCGCTCCTGATGTCGCTGTCGACCGTCGTGGTGGCGCTGAACGCCCAGTTGCTGCGTCGCCTCGACCTGAGCCCCGAGGCCAGCGTCAGGGCGCTCGGCGGAGCGGGTGTCTAAGAATCCGAACAGGCTTTGAGCAAATTAAAGTCGCCCGATAGTTGCAGTAAGAGGGATTTGTCACAGTTTGCAGCAAATCATTGAGGGGTATCGTCCGCGGGCTTCCTGTTCGCTGCCGGAGCGCTGGTGGAGCGATGATCCATCGAAAAGGCTTGGTGCGCAATGAAACTGGAGGCCGGCAGGCCGGATATCGACGGCCCTGCCGGGCGGCGTCGCGCAAGGCAAGTTAGGCATGACTAAGTTGGCATGTCAGGCGGTCTTTGTCATATCGTTTCAAATTCGAGGCGAATGGGACAAAGCCCGCCGTTCAATGCTGCACGCAGGCCCCCTTCGCCCAGGCCAGGCATACGCCGTCTCCAGACGGCTGCCATGCATAAGGCTTCCGTTGTGGTTGAAGGCGTGTTGGAAAAGGGTAGGTGGGAATGGCGCCCCAGGTACAAGGGCTGTACAACCCCGCGTATGAACACGACTCGTGTGGTGTCGCGATGGTCGCTGACATCTACGGGCGACGCAGCCGCGACATCGTCGACAAGGCCATCACGGCGCTGCTGAACCTCGAACACCGCGGCGCCCAGGGCGCCGAACCGAATACCGGCGACGGCGCGGGCATCCTGCTGCAGGTGCCCGACGAGTTCCTCCGGGCCGTCGTCGACTTCGAGCTGCCGCAAGAGGGCAGCTACGCCACCGGCATCGCCTTCCTTCCCCAATCGTCCCGAGACGCCGCCGCGGCGTGCGAGTCCGTCGAGAAGATCGTCGAGGCCGAGGGGCTTCAGATGCTCGGGTGGCGCGACGTGCCGACCGACGATTCGTCCCTCGGTGCGCTCGCACGCGACGCAATGCCGACGTTCCGCCAGGTGTTCATCGGCGGTGCCTCCGGTATGGAGCTCGAGCGGCGCGCCTACGTGGTGCGCAAGCGCGCCGAGCACGAGCTCGGAACCAAGGGCCCGGGCCAGGACGGCCCAGGCCGCGAAACCGTGTACTTCCCAAGCCTTTCTGGTCAGACGTTCGTCTACAAGGGCATGCTCACCACGCCGCAGCTGCGGGCCTTCTACCTCGACCTGCAGGATGAGCGGCTGACCAGCGCCCTAGGCATCGTCCACTCGCGCTTCTCCACCAATACGTTCCCGTCCTGGCCGCTGGCCCACCCGTTCCGCCGCATCGCGCACAACGGTGAGATCAACACCGTCACCGGCAACGAGAACTGGATGCGCGCCCGGGAGGCGCTGATCAATACCGACGTCTTCGGCTCCTACGCCGACGTCGACAAGATCTTCCCGGTCTGCACGCCGGGAGCATCGGACACCGCTCGCTTCGACGAGGTGCTCGAACTGCTCCACCTCGGTGGCCGCAGCCTGCCGCACGCGGTGCTGATGATGATCCCCGAGGCGTGGGAGCGCCACGAGTCGATGGACCCCGCTCGCCGGGCGTTCTACGCCTATCACTCGTCGCTCATGGAGCCGTGGGACGGTCCGGCGTCGGTGTGCTTCACCGACGGCACCGTGATCGGTGCGGTGCTCGACCGCAACGGGCTGCGACCGTCGCGCATCTGGGTCACCGCGGACGGCCTCGTCGTGATGGCGTCCGAGGCCGGGGTGCTCAACCTCGACCCCGGCACCGTCGTCCAGAAGCTGCGCCTGCAGCCCGGCCGCATGTTCCTTGTCGACACCGCCCAAGGCCGCATCGTCTCCGACGAGGAGATCAAGGCCGAACTCGCCGCCGAGCATCCGTACCAGCAGTGGCTGGACGCCGGGCAGTTCCACCTCGACGACCTGCCGCCCGGTGACTACGTCCGGATGCCGCATCACCGGGTCGTGTTGCGCCAGCAGGCCTTCGGCTACACCTACGAAGAGCTCAACATGCTGGTGGCGCCCATGGCCCGCACTGGCGTCGAGGCGCTCGGCTCGATGGGCACCGACACCCCGGTGGCGGTGCTCTCGGCGCGGCCCCGAATGTTCTACGACTACTTCCAGCAGCTGTTCGCCCAGGTGACCAATCCGCCGCTGGACGCCATCCGCGAAGAGGTGGTGACCAGCCTTCAGGGCACCGTCGGGCCCGAGGGCGACCTGCTGAATCCCGACGCGGACTCCTGTCGTCAGATCATCCTTCCGAACCCCATCCTGAGAAATGCCGAGCTGTCGAAGCTCATCTGCGTCGACCCCGACCACGAGGTCCGTGGGCACAAGCACGGGCTGCGCGCTGCGGTCATCCGCTGCCTCTACCCGGTGGCGCGCGGCGGCCAGGGCCTCAGGGAGGCGCTCGACGACGTTCGCGCAAAGGTCTCGACTGCCATCCGCAACGGCGCCCGCATCATCGTGCTGTCCGACCGCGAGTCCAACGAATCGCTCGCGCCGATCCCGTCGCTGCTGAGCGTGTCGGCTGTGCACCACCACCTGGTGCGCGAGCGCACCCGCACCCAGGTCGGGCTCGTCGTCGAGGCCGGAGATGCCCGCGAGGTGCACCACATGGCCGCGCTCGTCAGCTTCGGCGCCGCCGCGATCAACCCCTACATGGCGTTCGAGTCCATCGAGGACATGGTCGACCGCGGCGCGATCACCGACATCTCCAGCGACAAGGCCAAGGCCAACTACGTCAAGGCGGCCGGCAAGGGCGTGCTGAAGGTGATGTCCAAGATGGGCATCTCGACGCTGGCCTCCTACACCGGCGCGCAGCTCTTCCAGGCCATCGGCATCAGCCAGCAGGTGCTCGACGAATACTTCACCGGCCTGCACTGCCCGGTCGGCGGCATCGACCTCGACGACATCGCCGACGACGTCGCCACGCGGCATGCGTTGGCGTACCTCGATCGGCCCGACGAGCGCGCGCACCGCGAACTCGAGGTCGGCGGTGAGTACCAGTGGCGCCGCGAGGGCGAGTACCACCTGTTCAACCCCGACACGGTGTTCAAGCTGCAGCACTCCACCCGGACCGGGCAGTACTCGGTCTTCAAGGAGTACACCAAGCTTGTCGATGACCAGAGCGAGCGGTTCGCCTCGTTGCGCGGGCTGCTCAAGTTCCGCACTGGTGGCGAGGCCGTGCGGCCACCTGTTCCGATCGACGAGGTCGAGTCGGCCCGCGAGATCGTCAAGCGGTTCTCCACCGGTGCGATGAGCTACGGCTCGATCTCCGCCGAGGCGCACGAGACGCTGGCCATCGCGATGAACCGCCTTGGCGGACGGTCGAACTCGGGCGAGGGCGGCGAGGCCGTCTACCGGTTCGAGCCGGAGGCCAACGGTGACTGGCGGCGCAGCGCCATCAAACAGGTCGCTTCCGGTCGCTTCGGCGTGACGTCGCACTACCTGACGAACTGCACCGACATCCAGATCAAGATGGCCCAGGGCGCGAAACCTGGTGAGGGCGGCCAGCTTCCGGGTCACAAGGTGTACCCGTGGGTGGCCGAGGTGCGCCACTCGACGCCAGGTGTCGGGCTGATCTCTCCGCCGCCGCACCACGACATCTATTCGATCGAGGATCTCGCGCAGCTGATCCACGACCTGAAGAACGCCAACCCGAGCGCTCGCGTGCACGTGAAGCTGGTCAGCGAGAACGGCGTCGGCACCGTCGCCGCGGGCGTCTCCAAGGCGCACGCCGACGTGGTGCTGATCTCTGGCCACGACGGAGGTACGGGCGCCACACCGCTCACGTCGCAGAAGCATGCGGGCGCACCGTGGGAGCTGGGGCTCGCGGAAACGCAGCAGACGTTGCTGCTCAACGGACTTCGCGACCGCATCGTGGTGCAGGTCGATGGCCAGCTGAAGACCGGTCGGGACGTGGTGGTCGCTGCGCTGCTCGGCGCCGAGGAGTTCGGCTTCGCCACCGCACCGCTGGTGGTCGCGGGCTGCATCATGATGCGGGTCTGCCACCTCGATACGTGCCCGGTCGGCGTCGCCACGCAGAATCCGTTGCTGCGGGAGCGTTTCAACGCCCAGCCGGAGTTCGTCGAGAACTTCTTCCTCTTCATCGCCGAGGAAGTGCGGGAACTGATGGCGCAGTTGGGCTTCCGGACCGTCAACGAGATGGTCGGACAGGTCGGCGCGCTCGACACGACGCAGGCCGCCGAGCACTGGAAGGCCCACAAGCTGGACCTCGGCCCCGTGTTGCACGAGCCAGAGTCGGCGTTCATGAACCAGGACTCGTACTGCAGTTCGCGGCAGGATCATGGGCTGGACAAGGCGCTCGACCAGCAGCTGATCACGCAGAGCCGCGAGGCCATCGACAGCGGCACCCCGGTGCGCTTCTCCACCACGATCGCCAACGTCAACCGCACGGTCGGCACCATGCTCGGCCACGAGGTGACGAAGGCTCATGGCGGACAAGGGCTTCCGGAAGGAACCATCGACATCACCTTCGACGGTTCCGCGGGCAACAGCTTCGGCGCGTTCGTGCCAAAGGGCATCACGCTGCGCGTGTACGGCGACGCCAACGACTACGTCGGCAAGGGCCTCTCGGGCGGACGCCTGGTGGTGCGACCGTCCGAGGGCGCCCCGCAGGACTACGTCGCCGAGGAGAACATCATCGGCGGCAACGTGATCCTGTTCGGTGCCACCAGCGGTCAGGCCTTTCTGCGCGGGGTCGTCGGGGAGCGCTTCGCGGTGCGCAACTCCGGTGCCCACGCGGTGGTCGAGGGCGTGGGCGACCACGGCTGCGAGTACATGACCGGCGGCAAGGTCGTCATCCTCGGGCCCACCGGACGCAACTTCGCCGCGGGCATGTCGGGCGGCATCGCCTACGTGTACGACCCGAACGGGGTCCTGCCCGACAACCTGAACGCCGAGATGGTCGAACTGGAGGCGCTCGGCGCCGACGACGTCGATTGGCTGCGCGACATGCTCGTCGCGCACGTCGACGCCACCGATTCGGCTCCTGGCAGGAGCATTCTGGCTAGCTGGGAGAACGAACTGAAGCACTTCGTCAAGGTGATGCCGCGCGACTACAAGCGCGTGCTCGCCGCCATCGCCGAAGCAGAACGGACCGGCGAGGACGTGGACACCGCGATCATGGCGGCCGCTAGTGGCTGACCCGCGCGGATTCCTCAAGATCACCTCTCGCGAGACCCCGCCACGCCGGCCGATCCCGCTGCGCCTGAACGACTGGAACGAGGTCTACGAGGACTTCTCCCACGACGTGCTGAAGGGCCAGGCGGCCCGCTGCATGGACTGTGGGATTCCGTTCTGTCACAACGGCTGTCCGTTGGGCAACCTCATTCCGGAGTGGAACGACCTGGTCTACAAGGACCGTTGGCGCGACGCGATCGAGCGGTTGCACGCCACCAACAACTTCCCCGAGTTCACGGGCCGGCTGTGTCCGGCACCGTGCGAGGCGTCGTGCGTGCTTGGCATCAACCAGGACGCGGTGACCATCAAGCAGGTCGAGGTCGAGATCATCGACAACGCCTTCGAGCAGGGCTGGGTCGTCCCGCTGCCGCCGGACAAACTCACGGGCAAGAAGGTCGCGGTCGTGGGTTCGGGACCGGCGGGCCTGGCCGCCGCGCAGCAGCTGACGCGCGCCGGCCACGAGGTGACGGTGTTCGAGCGGGCCGACCGCATCGGCGGCCTGCTGCGCTACGGCATCCCCGAGTTCAAGATGGAGAAGCGCCACATCGACCGCAGGCTGGCGCAGATGGAGGCCGAGGGCACCGTCTTCCGCGCCGGGGTGAACGTCGGCGTCGACATCACCGCCGCCCAACTGCGGGCCGACTACGACGCCGTGGTGCTGGCGGGCGGCGCCACCGAAGGGCGTGACCTACCGATTCCCGGCCGCGAGCTCGACGGCATCCATCAGGCGATGGAGTACCTGCCGTGGGCCAACCGCGTCCAGCAGGGCGATGACGTGCTCGACGAGAGCGGGCAGCCGCCGATCACCGCCAAGGGCAAGAAGGTCGTCATCATCGGCGGCGGTGACACCGGCGCCGACTGCCTGGGCACGTCGCATCGTCAAGGCGCGGCCAGCGTGCACCAGTTCGAGATCATGCCGCGGCCACCGGAGGCCAGGGCCGACTCCACGCCGTGGCCGACGTACCCGCTGATGTTCCGGGTGTCCTCGGCCCACGAAGAGGGCGGCGAGCGGGTCTTCTCGGTCAACACCGAGGAGTTCGTCGGCGCCGACGGCCGCGTCGCCGGGCTGAAGGTGCACGAGGTCGTGATGAACGCGGGCAAGTTCGAGAAGGTCGAAGGCACCGACTTCGAGCTCGAGGCCGACCTGGTGCTGCTCGCGATGGGCTTCGTCGGGCCGGAGAAGCCGGGTCTACTCGCGGACCTGAGCGTCGAAATCACCGACCGCGGCAACGTGGCAAGGGACGCGGACTTCCAGTCCTCGGTGCCTGGCGTGTTCGTGGCCGGCGACATTGGGCGCGGGCAGTCGCTGATCGTGTGGGCGATCGCCGAGGGACGCGCAGCCGCGGCCGGGGCGGACCGCTACCTGATGGGTCAGACCGCGCTGCCGGCGCCGATCAAACCGACCGCTGCGCCGCAGCGCTGAGTCACACCAGCCACACCCACCACACCAGAAACAGCTGACGTTTACTTCGGCGTGGCTACTTCTGTTAGCCAGATCACAGGTGTCTAATGAACTAACGGGGTTCGTGCGCTAGTGTGACCCCACGGTGCTATCAACGCCGAACGCAGGAGTGAACACGATGTACGCCAACCCGCTCGCCCGGTCGCGGATGACTCGAATCGCCTGGTCACTGTTCCGCCACCCGGTCAAATGCCGCGAGTTCCCGGCCAAGCAGGAACGCCTGATCACCGCCGACGAACTAATGCGCTACGGCATCTGACCCGCGGTTCGCCGGCCGTCCGCCGGCGTAGCGGAAGCCCGCGCCAACTGTTTGCTTAGCCGCCATATCTACTTCGCCGTCAGTTAAGTGACGAGCCCCGAATCGCGAATGGCCTCGGCCAATGGCTCCAGCACGGCCGGGTCGTACGGCGGCGGAAGGTAGATGATCGCCAGGTCGAGGCCCTCCTTGCCCAGCGCGCCGGCCTCGTCGACGACCTTCGCGTAGTCGCGGTCCTCGCCGAGCCGCACGTGCGCCGAGAGCGTGATCTCCTTCGGGTCGCGGCCGATGTCGGCGCAGCGGGCGTGCAGCACGTCGCGCTTGTGAGCGAACTCCTCGGGAGTGCCGCCGACGAAGTTCCAGTGGTCGGCGTACTTCGCCGTGATGGGCAGGGTGCGCTTCTCGCCGCTGCCGCCGATGCAGATCGGCGGATGCGGCTGCTGCGGGCCCTTCGGTTCGTTGCGGGCGTCCTTGAGTTGGTAGTACTTGCCGTCGAAGGTGGTTGTCTCGTTGGTGAGCAGGCTGGTCAGCACCTCGCAGGCCTCCTCGAAACGGTCGAAGCGTTCCTTGATGCTGCCGAGCTCGATGCCGTAGGCACCGGACTCCTCTTCGTTCCAGCCCGCGCCGATGCCGAGTTCGAGCCGTCCGTTCGAGATGACGTCCAGTGCCGCCGCCATGTTGGCGAGTACGGCGGGGTGACGGTAGTGGATACCGGTGACGAGCACGCCGACGCGCAGCCGCGTCGTGGCCTGGGCCAGTGCCGTCAGGGTGATCCAGCCCTCGAGACACGGCCCGGTGGAGTCCGAGAAGATCGGATAGAAGTGGTCGAAGGTCCAGCCGGACTCGAAGACGTCGATGTCGTCGGCGGTCTGCCAGATCGGCAGCATCTCGGCCCAGGTGGTGTTCTGCGGTGAGGTTTTGAAGGCGAATCGCACTCTTTTGAGCCTAGACCCGGAAGCTGGGAGCCGCGCGGGACAGACTGGACACATGGATCCCGTGCAGGCACTGCGCCAGATCGCGTTCTACAAGGACCGCGCCCGGGAAGATTCGCGCCGCGTGATGGCCTACCGCAACGCCGCCGACGTCGTCGAGCTGCTCGACGAGACGCAGCGCGAGAAACATGGGCGGGCCAACAGCTGGCAGACGTTGCCGGGCGTCGGCCCGAAGACCGCAACGGTGATCGCCCAGGCGTGGGCCGGCCGCGAACCCGACACCTTGGTCGAATTACGCTCGGCGGCAAAGGAGCTCGGCGGCGGGGAGGTTCGGGCGGCGCTCAAGGGTGACTTGCACCTGCACTCAAACTGGTCGGACGGGTCGGCGCCCATCGCCGAGATGATGGCCACCGCACAGTCGTTGGGCCACGAGTATTGCGCGCTCACGGACCATTCGCCGCGGCTGACCGTCGCCAACGGGCTGTCGCCGGAGCGGCTGCGTCAACAACTCGACGTGATCGACGAGTTGCGCGAACAATTCGCGCCGATGCGCATCCTCACTGGCATCGAGGTCGACATCCTGGACGACGGCACGCTCGACCAGGAACCCGAACTGCTCGAGCGGCTCGACATCGTCGTGGCCAGCGTGCATTCCAAGCTGAAGATGGAGCCGGCGGCGATGACGCGCCGGATGGTGCGGGCGGCCTCGGGCGGGCAGGCCGACGTGCTCGGGCACTGCACCGGGCGGCTCGTCGAAGGCAACCGCGGCACCCGTCCGGAGTCGAAGTTCGACGCCGAGAAGGTCTTTACCGCCTGCCGCGACCACGGCACCGCCGTCGAGATCAACTCCAGACCCGAGCGGCGCGATCCCCCGACCCGGCTGCTGCAGTTGGCGCTCGAGATCGGGTGCGACTTCTCCATCGACACCGACGCGCACGCGCCCGGCCAGCTCGACTTCCTTGGCTACGGCGCCCAACGCGCCCTCGACAACGACGTGCCCGTCGACCGCATCGTCAACACCTGGCCGGTGGAGAAGCTGCTGGCGTGGACGGCGTCCTGACGCTCTAGGTCGGTGAGACCAGGGACCACAGTTCGGTTCCGTCGTCGGACAGGCGAACCAGGGTGGAGTTGACGCGCCAGATTCGGGCGAGCGAATCAATCTCGGCGGGAAGCGTCCACAGCGTGTCGCACGTGGCGCGGTCGATCGCCTTCGCCACCGACCCCGAGCCCGGGTTGCCCACCGCGAACACCAGCACCGATCCGTCGGTGCCGAGATAGTTGTTCAGATTGAACTCACAGGCCGAGCCCTTGGCACCCGTCTTGAGGTCGTATTGGCGCAACAGCGGGACACCTTGTGGCCCAGCCTCACTGACGAAGGCCGTCGTGCCGACTACTGAGGGAGGTGGGGTTTTGCCGCGAAGCAGTGGCGCACCTGTGGGGGAGTACACGGTCGACACATCGTGCTCTGTAACGACCGGCAGCTCTGACTGGTCGGTACTCAGCGAGCCTTCGGCATCGCCCAGCCGTTTCCCGTGTTCGTCGAAGAACAGGACGCTAGCCGACTCGACGTCGGCGGCGAAGCCCCCCGCGTAGACGAAGGTGGTCTTCAGCGGGACGCCTTCGGGGATCTCGGGCTTGACGATCGTGCCGTCACCCAGCGCGAAGACGGTGGCGTCCCGGGCCTGCGCGGCGTTGGCGTCCTGCGTCGCGACTGCCGACGGCGCGGACCCAGAGACCCGTGGCGAGTTCGGTTGGGCGCTGCCATGTCCCGGCACGAACCAGGTGGTCTCGGCTCGCGGTCCGATGCCATACACGCCTTGGCCGTCCGTCTCGGCGACGGCGTAGTTGCCGACCTGACGGACCGACAGGGTCTGCGAGGCAGTACGCAGGTCGGTGGGGCCCGTGTATGCCATGGCGCCCGTCTTGGTGTCGATGACCCACGCGGTGGGGGAGGCGTCCACGCTAAGGCACAGCACGTACGCGGGTCCGTTGAGGAAGCACTCGGGTGGTCTCGTCGTGGTCAGTGCGACGGCGGGAAACAGACTCCGGCCGTTGCGGACGTCGATTCCGGTCAACCACCATTGGGGACGTGGTGTAGCGCCGCTGATCGCTAGCAGGAACGCATCGTCACCCACTGTCCCGACGATCGGCCGCGGCCCGCCGGGTTCGTTGCCAACGCCGATCCGGCTGGCTTCGGTGCCATCGATGGCCGCGGGCAGGCCAAGATCTGTCACGCGAATCCGCCACCCCGGGATCGGTTGCTCTCGCATGGGCGCCAACAGGGCATCCGTAGGCTGCCATCCCCGTCGCGCGACGTCGTAGCGACCGTCCCGTACCCACCACAGGCCGACGACGACCGCGACGACCGCGACGACGGTGACGGCGGCGCCGACGTACCACCATCGGCGCCGACGCGGCGCACCCGCGTCGGAGCTGGACGTCACGTCACACCCAGTCGCCGTCGGGTGAGCGACGGGTCGAAAAGGATTGGGCGATAATGTCGTTCACCGATTCCGGTGACGGCAGGCCGATTTCGCGCTCGAGAAAGCTCCCGGTCATCAGTCGGTCGTGTCCCATCGTGTGCATGAGTTCGACGACGACGGCGTGCTGAGCCGACTGTGCCTTCCGCGCGGCCAGATTCGCGACGACCTTGATCTCCTCGGACACTTCCCGTTCGGTCATGGCCGTCACGTTGGTCAATCCAATGTGCTGAATCTGCCCTCCCACCAGCGCGGTGGCCGACACCGTCCGGGCGGGATTCTCCACCGTGAAGAGAACCGTCAAGCCCTCCTCGGCCTCGCTGATGCCGTCGGCGATGGGCGCCGCGAAGCTGGCCAGCGCATCCAGGGAAGAGGCGTACTCGCCGAGATCGTCGTCGTCATCCCATGAACCGTCCCGGGCCATCGCGCCGCTACAACCCGCACGCGTCGATGTCGCGCCCAGCCACCCAGTCGGAGTTGGCGTAGTTCGAGGACGCGGTTCTCAGGCGAGTGCCGAGATCGTCCGACATGTGCCACAGCTTCGACCTCGCGGCGTCGCGCGCGGATTCCACTGCGTTCACGGCGAGATTGCTGGCCGCGCATGCCACCCCATGTGTGCTCCACACGCTGGGACCCAAGTCGTTGACGACTTCTCCCGCGATCTTCATCGTGCCCGCCGCCGTAACCTGTTTGGCGGCAAGCTCATCGATGTGTTCGGTGACGACGCGTAGGTTGTCCGACTCAGCGCTCACGCTGCATCCTCTCTCTGCTCGACGATCACCTCGGCGCCGGTGTTCCGTACGGCGTAGCAGGCGGGTGCTCGATGGGCGGGGGTTCCGGCAGCTCGAACTGTCCGTTGGTCTTCGGATCGACACGTTGGGGGAGTTGACCGTTGGTGCGCTCGTCACCGAACGGCTCGCCGCATGGAAAGGGGCGTTCACGATCGGAATCGAGCAGCTGCTGGGCAGCGGCCGCCTGGTAGGTGGTGATCGTCTCGCGGATCCGGTGAGCGTTGAGCAACGACGTGCCAAGCAGCTTCGACATCGCCAGTTCGGACCGCGACAGCTGAGAAGCGGCGGCTCCCGTGTCGGCGATCGCCTTGGCGAGCGCACCGCCGGGAACGGCGTTCATCCATGACGTCGCGGTGTCGAAGTCGGAAAGGAAGCCGAACGCACCGTCGAGGGTTCCGCGCGTCTCCGTCACTTGCGCGGCGAGCTCACCGAGATGGCCACGCAGGTCATTCTCGGCGGATGCGACTTCGAAGGTGAGATGGCGGTGGGTGTCGTTCTTCGCGTCGTACGCGTCGGCCGCCGTGCCGTCCCACTGGTCATCGGCGACCGATGCGTCGATGAGCAGCTGAGCGGCTTCGTCGTAGAGTTTGGCGGACTTCTTGAACGCTTCGCCGTCTTCGGGATCGCCGGACCCAACCGTGCCCCTCATGCCCTTGATGGTCAGCTGCGCCGCGAGCAGGATCGGCGACGTGGCGAAATCCGTGATGTCGGGGGGAATCCTGTCAAGTAGCGACGGCCCCTTCGCCCCGTCGCCGCCGAGGACTTCGCCATACCGCTTGAGGAGCTCTAGGGCTTCGCCCAACAAGCTCACGTTTCGCTCTCTCTCATCGCGCACATAAGTTTACGCAAGGCTCGTGGGGGTGGCCGACACCAAATCGGGGCGCGCCTGCCTAGCCGCCTGCCAGCGCGGGCGCCAGGAGCCGGGCCGCATCGACGCCCGCCGGCTGGTGCGCGTCGTGCAGCACCGTCAGGTGGACGTGATCCGCGCCCGCGGCCCGCAACAGGTGGGCGCGTGCTGCGATGTCGTCGGGACCACCGGTAGCGACGAGCGCGTCGACCAAGTCGTCGCTCAATCCCGTCACGCTGGACTCGCTGAAGCCTTGCCGGCGTAGCGATTTCACGTATGCGGGAAGGGTGCTCAGGAAGTCGAGCGGCCCACGTGCGGTGGTTCTGGCGGCCTCGGCGTCGTGGTCGAGGACGGCGTAGAGCCCCACCGCGAGGACGCGGTCGGGGCCGACCCTCTCGCGAGCCAACGTGACGTACTCGGGCGTGAGCAGGGCCGGCATCGCGCCGCCGAACCGGTCGCGCGCCACGTCGAGCGCGCGGGGTCCGAATGCGGCAAGCACCCGGCGCTCGAGCGGAACCCCGCCGCCGTCGAGCTCGTCGGCGTAGCGGCCTACCGCCGCCAGCGGTCGCTCGGAGTGCGGCGAACCGACGCCGACGAGCAGCCGGCCCGGTGTGGACGACTCGGCGCGGTGATAGAACGCGGACACCGTGGCGGCGTCGTAGACGTCGGGCGGGATGATCGCCGAACCCACCACGGCACGCTCCGTCGCATCGAGCAGCTCGGCCAGTCGATCGAGCCGGTCGAGTTGACCGCCGACGATCCACAGCGTGGTGAACCCCAACTGCTCGAGCTCGGCAGCGGACGCGAACCCTCCGGGATCGACCGTCAGACCAAAGCGTCCCAATTGCATTGCGGTCACGCGCCAACGCTATGACCTCGACCAAGGTTGAGGTCAACTCAGTCCGGAAGCATGGGCATTTCGAGTCCGGGGTCGCGGCCGAGCAATACGCCGCGCATCACGGCGGCATTGCCGAACCGCTGCCGCACCTCGTCGACGGCACTGTCGAGCGCTGTCAGGTCGTGGCACGGCGGGAACGGGAGCTCGAGTTGCGCTGCGCCGTCCCGATCGATGTTGGACACCGCGAAACCCACCAGCGTCAGGCCTCTTTCGGCGATCAGCGGGGCGGCGACGGCGACCAGGGCACGCGCCGTGGCGAGGATCGCATCGGTGGACGCAGTGGCGCGCGGCATGGTGTGCGAGCGGGTCGCCCGGCTGAAGTCGTCGAACCGCAGCCGCAGCACCACGGTGCGCCCGGTGCGTCCGGCCGTGCGCATCCGGCGCGTGATGCGATCGATCAGGTTGACCACGATGGCGTCGACCTCGCTGTGTGACATGTTATTTCCCGCACGCCCGATCGCGCGTTGCGCACCGACGGAGCGCCGGCGCACCCCGGTGACGACGCGCCGCCGGTCGATGTTGTGTGACAGCGCGAACAGCTGACGGCCCATGCCACCGCCGACGATCGAACCAAGCGTCCCCTCGCTGAGCTCCGCGACGTCCGCCACGGTGTGAATGCCGTGGGCGCGAAGCTTCTCTGCGGTCTTGGCGCCAACGCCCCACAGCCGGCGCACGGGCAGCGGGTGCAGGAACGCCAACTCGCGGTCGGGAGGCACGAGGAGCAAGCCGTCGGGCTTGGCCTCCTGGCTGGCGACCTTCGCGAGGAACTTGGTGCGCGCGATGCCGACCGTAATGGGCAGCCCGACGTCGACGCGGACCCGCTCCCGTAGCCGTGCCGCGATCTGTACCGGCGTGCCCGACACCCGCGCGAGCCCGCCCACGTCGAGAAATGCCTCGTCCACGGAGAGCGGCTCGACAAAGGGAGTGGTGTCCCGGAACACCTCGAACACCGCGGCGCTGGCCTGTGAGTACGCGGACATCCGGGGCGGCACCACGATGGCGTGTGGGCACAGCTGCCGGGCTTGCCGCCCACCCATCGCCGTCCGCACGCCGTAGGCCTTGGCCTCGTAGCTGGCGGCGAGCACCACCCCGCCGCCGACGATCACCGGCCGTCCGCGCAGCGAGGCGTCGTCGCGCTGCTCGACCGACGCGTAGAACGAGTCGAGATCAGCGTGCAGGATGTGGGCCGCGCTGGGAGCCCTGGACACGAACATATGTTCGCATCGCGGTACGACGTATCAGCCGACTTCGCCGTAGATGCTGGTCAGCCAGATGTGGGTGAGCGTATCGATGATGCGGTCGCGGGGCACCGCTCCGGGTTCGTCGGCGATGGTCGCCATCATCATTCGTTCGTTCATCCAGTTCAGCGACGTGGCCAGGTCCAGCGCCGGGATGGTGTCGGGCGCGACGCCGCGGTCGCGCTCGGCGGTGATCAGTGCGGCGGTCTGGTGTATCCACTTGCCCATGAAGCTGTCCCAGGTCGCGCGGGCTTCCGGGCTGGTGGCGAACGCGTCGGCGCCGGCGCGCGCCATCACGGGATAGGCCGCGAACGCTTCGAAGAACGTGGTGATGCCGATGCGGAAGGCGCGCGACGGGTCGCTGGGCAGCGACTCCATTGCGCCGTCGAACCCGGTGTCCGCCTGCTGGATCAAGGGGTTCAGCAGCGACAGCAGCACGGCCTCCTTGGACGGGAAGTAGAAGTAGAAGGTCGGACGGGACAACCCGGCGCCCTTGGCGAGGTCGTCGACCGAGATGTCGGCGAACTTCTTCTTCTCCAGCAGCCGGACGGCGGTGCCGAGAATCGCGGCCTCTCGCTCGTCGCCGGACGGGCGCGTGGTGCGGCGACCACGTGCGGCGCGGGCTGGATTGGCGGTGCTCACGACGAGTACCTTACTCGGTGTTGAGTTTTTCAACACACCGTTGACCAATTCAACACCGTGTTGATAGCGTGTGGGCATGACCGAACACCTCGATGTCCTGATCATCGGCGCAGGCATCTCCGGCATCAGCGCGGCCTGGCACTTACAGGACCGTTGCCCGACGAAGAGCTACGCAATCCTCGAGCGCCGCGAGAACCTGGGCGGCACGTGGGATCTGTTCAAGTACCCGGGCATCCGCTCCGACTCCGACATGTTCACGCTCGGCTTCCGGTTCAAGCCGTGGACGTCGGAGAAGGCGATCGCCGACGGACCGGACATCCTGTCCTACGTCAAGGAAGCCGCGGCCGAGAACGGCATCGACGAGCACATCCGCTATGGCCGCAAGGTCGTCGCCGCCGACTGGTCCGAGGCCGACAACCGTTGGACGCTGACCGTCGATCGCGATGGCAACGAGGAGCAGCTCACCTGCTCGTTCCTGTTCGCGTGCAGCGGCTATTACAACTACGACGAGGGCTACTCGCCGAAGTTCGAGGGCTCCGAGGACTTCGCGGGCACCATCGTGCACCCGCAGCACTGGCCCACCGACCTCGACTACCAGGGCAAGAAGATCGTCGTCATCGGCTCCGGCGCCACCGCCGTGACGCTCATCCCCGCGCTGATCGCATCGGGCGCGGGCCACGTGACGATGCTGCAGCGCTCACCCTCCTACATCGGTTCGCTGCCCGACGTCGACCCGATTGCCGTGCAGGTCAACAAGTTCCTGCCGGAGAAGGCCGCGCACGTCGTCAACCGGTGGAAGGCGATCGGGTTCGCCACCGCGCAGTACCAACTGGCACGCAATTTCCCGAAGTACTTCCGCAAGACCCTGCTGACCATGGCGAAGCGTCGGCTGCCCGAGGGCTACGACGTCGAGAAGCACTTCGGGCCGCGCTACAACCCCTGGGACCAGCGACTGTGCCTGGCGCCCAACGGTGATCTGTTCAAGACCATCCGCAAGGGCCAGGCCGACGTCGTTACCGACACGATCGAGAAGTTCACCAAGACCGGTATCAAGCTCGACAGTGGTGCGGAGCTCGACGCCGACATCATCGTCACCGCAACGGGACTCAACATGCAGCTGCTCGGCGGGTTGACGCCGACGCTCAATGGTGAGCCGATCGACCTGACGAAGTTGATGACGTACAAGGGCCTGATGTTCTCCGGCATCCCGAACTTCGCCATCACCTTCGGATACACGAACGCGTCATGGACGCTGAAGGCGGATCTGGTCTCCGAGTTCGTGTGCCGCGTGCTGAACTACATGGACGCCAAGGGTTTCGACACCGTCGTGCCGGAGCATCCCGGCGCCAGCGTCGACGAACAGCCGTTCATGGACTTCACCCCCGGTTACTTCCAACGGTCGATGGACCTGCTGCCGAAGTCCGGATCGAAGGCGCCATGGCGGCTCAAGCAGAACTACCTGCTCGATCTGCGCCTGATCCGTCAGGGCAAGGTCGACGAGGAGTCCCTGCACTTCACCAAACACCGTGCGTCGGTGACGATTTAGCTGCTGCTCACGACGACTATCCCGTCCTCGTCGCAGTAGGCGACCTCACCGGGATTGAACGTCACACCGCCGAAGGTGACCGCGACGTCGCGGTCACCTTCGCCGGTCTTGGTGCCCTTGCGTGGATTGCTGCCCAACGCCTTGACCCCGACGTCGATGGTGCGCAGCGTCGAAACGTCGCGCACCGCGCCGTGCACCACCACACCGGCCCAGCCGTTGTCCCTCGCCAGTCCCGCGATGATGTCGCCCACCAGCGCGGCGTGCAACGAGCCGGCACCGTCGACGACCAGCACGCCGCCGTTACCAGGCTCCGACAGCACCGACTTCAGCAGCGCGTTGTCCTGAAAGCAGCGCACCGTCGTGATCGGCCCGGCGAACATCGTCGTCGCACCGTAGTTCTGCAGCTGCAGGTCGCAGCTTCGGACGTCGGGGTAGACGTCGTCGACGAGATCGGCCGTTGCGCGAGGTTCGATGGTCACCTCAAGATGCTAGCGACCACCACATCGCGGACGAACTGCGCCAAACCGGGCTCGACGTCGTCGTAGTACGCCGTGAACCGCTCGTCGGCCAGGTACATCTCCACGAGCCCGCGGTGCAGCTCGCCGCCGCACTCGTAGAACCGCTCGATCGCCGCGCGATGCCGCGCTGCGAGGTCGTCTCCCTCCGGTGATCCGGGGACAACGCCCGCCCGCTTGGCGGCGGCGAGGTCGGCCAACAGCGCGTCGCCCTCGGCCTTGACGTCGATCCAGTCCTGTTTCGACATGCGTGAAACCCGTTGCTGCGACTGCTTCCACGCCTCGGTGTCGCCCCACCGTTGCTCGGCCTCGACGGCGTACTCCTCGCCGAATGCCGTCGTGCCGAAGAGCTCGACCTGTTCCTCCGCGGTCAATTGAATGCCACTGTGATGGGCGTCCATCAGTTCCTCCAGTGCCTTGATCGTGCGCTGCAGTCCGTCCGCCCGCTCGAGGAGTAGGGCGTACTGGCGCTGCAGCCGGGCCAACTCGTCGACCTCGGGGTCGTCGAGCAGGGCGCGAATCTCGTCGAGCGGCAACCCCGCGGCCCGATACACCAGCACCACGTGCAGCCGTTCGACGTCCGCATCCGTGTAGCCCCGGTAACCGGCAGCCGTGCGCACACTGGGTACCACCAGGCCGACATGGTCGTAGTGGTGCAGGGTGCGCACCGAGACGCCGGTCAACTCGGCGACGGATCCGACATTCTTCGCGTCCACGCGACCTACGATCCACCCTGACGTCGCGTCAGGGTCAAGCCGTCACGCCTATTCGTCGTCGGAACCGCGGCGCGCGAGCAGTACTACCAGGATGGCGAGCAAACCTGCGGCGATGGCCGCGGCCACCGGCAGGTTGGACCGCGGCGGGCCTGGCTGGGGTACGAGTACCGGGGCGCCAGTGGTCACCGTCGACTTAGCCTGTGCCGCAGCCTCCTTGGCGGGCGACGTGGTGGTACCGGACCCGTTGGTGTCGGCGATCTTCGGCCCGGGCGAGGTCTTCTTCGCCGGTGCCTTCTTAGCCGGAGCAGCCTTCTTGGCTGGCGCCTTCTTCGCGACGGCCTTCTTGGCCGGTGCCTTCTTCGCGGCCTTCGCAGGAGGCGTCTTGGCAGGCGGCTGCGGGGCCGGTTCGTCACCCGACGCGGGGTCGGGCTTCGAGACCGGGGGATCCTGCTCGTCGGCCATGGGTTTGCTCCTTTGCAGTTTCTCGTCCAACCGTGTGAATCCTGCAGTTCTGCCCATCATGCCAGTTCGCTTCTGACGCTAGGCCGAGACCGCCAGTGCGGCGGCGAGCACCAGCGCGACCGCCATGATTGCGAGCTCGATCCGCGCCCGAAGATGCGACACGTCAGCGGTGGCGCGGTGGGAACGCGCCGCGGGCAGCCATCGCGCCCGGTTGCGCCAGGCCAGCGCGGTGAGCGCGACGGTGACGACGACCTTCGCCGACAGCAGGCGCCCGTAGCCGGTCTGGTACAGCGCGGCGGGACCGGGCAACGTCACGACGGCACCCGCAACGCCGCAGACCAGCAGGACGGCCACACACGCCAGCGACACCGACGAGAACTTCGGCAGCACCCTGGCCCACTGACCGCGCCGTTCGACGGTCAGCACCAGTGCGGCCAGCGTTCCGCACCACAGCGCCGCCGCGAGCGCGTGGAGCACGACAGCGACGCCGCCGACGGGGCTGGCCGACAAGTGACCGACCAGGCTGCGGGCCGCCAGTCCCGAGGCGGCAAGCCCGGTGGCCGCCACGCTGGAGGCCGCCGAACTGGGCCGCGTGGACGCGAGGACGGCTACCGCCACCGCTGCCGCCAGGCAGGTCAGCCCCGAGCGGCCCGCGGCGGTGCCCACGGCGAAGTCGGTGGCGGTGCGCACGTCGAGCCGGACCAGCGACACCCCCGCCGCCTGCGCCGCAGCGACGACGAGCCGCACCAACTCGGCCATCGCCCACACCGCCGAGCTCACGATGAGCGGCCGTGCCGCCTTGTCAGCCAGTTCGGCGCGGTACCGCGGATCGTCGAATCGCGGTACCACGGTGAGCCCGAGCGTGACGATGGCCGCGATGTCGGCCACCGCCCGAACGGCACTGTCGCCCAACGAGTTCACGGCATCACGGTCGGCGCCGCGCCGCCCACCAGCCGCCCGCCCCGACGATCGCCACCGCCACGACGACGAACGGCCACACCGGCAGCGAGCCGTCGGACTGGTTGCCCGCCGCGGCGGGCGGGCCCGGGGTGCCCGCGCCGGCGACCGTCAGCGCAAACGTCCACGCGCCGTTCACCACGTGCCCATCGGCCGAGGTCACCCGGTAGTTGACGGTGTAGGTGCCGGCGGGACCCAGCGGGAGCACGTCGACCGAGGCCGTCGCGCCGACCACCTGGGTGGAGCCCGTCGACCACAGGTTGCCGTCCGGGCCGACCACCGTCATCGCGGCGAACGTCGTCTGCAGCTGTTCGTTGAAGGTGGCGGTGACTCGCGACGGACCCTGCTCGACGGCGGCATCCGGTGCAGGATCGGCCGCGACGCGGGTGGCGTGCGCCGATGCGGCGCCCGCTCCCGCGAGGGCGAGCATCCCGAGCACGGCCAAGATCACCGCCGCGACGGTCACTCGTCTCGTCACGTGCGCCTGCCCCTGACCAGAGCTGCGGCCACGGCGAGGGCGGCCACGACCAGCGCGGCGCCGGCCAGCCATCGGGCGGTGTCGTCGGCGGACGCGGTCGGTTCGGCCGCCACCGCCGCAGGCGCCGCCGCGACGGACGGCGTTGTCATGGGCGCCATTTGATGTTCCGGTGCCGACCCTCCGAGTGTCAGCACCGGCGCCGGGTGCTCGGGTTCGGCGCCATCGGGCAGCGGCGCCTGATCCCACTTCACGACGGTCCCGTCGGAGTACGTCTGCGTGGCGGGAAGGGTCACGGACTCCTGGTCGGGCAGTTTGACCGACGCCCGGAAGAGCCCGAACTGGTCGGGCGAGATGCCGACCGTCGGGGCGGCCGTCCAGGTGATGGAACGGACGGTCCCGGATGCGGCGTCGCGGTCCAGCCGCGTGGTCCAGCCCGGCATCTGCTCGGCTCTGGCCGACGCGACGTTGGGTAGCGTGACGCTGAACTGTGTTGTCAGAGCGCCTGTTTCGGATTCACCGGGCACTTGGAAAGTGAGTATTGCGGTACTGCCAGGTGTGGCGTCGTCGTCGGCGTCCACGTGGACGTGCGCCCACGCGGGGGCCGCACCGAACGCCACGGCTGCGGCGATGGCGGCGGCCGCCGCACCCGCCGTGGTGAGGGCGCGGGAGAGCGCCAGAGATGTTGAGCTCATGTGCTGGTTGCCTTTTCGGGGTCGGGAAGGTCAGGGGTGGTCAGCGTGTCCGCCCGACCGGAGGACCCCGATGTGACACCGACGCGGCGAGCGCCAAGGCGGAACGCAGCGGTTGGTCGGCGCTGCGGACCGCGCCGACGGGTCGCGTGCGGATCGGTGGGCTCACGGGTGCGGTGACGGCGTGAACGGCCCGCGACAACGCGTCCGCCAGTCGAGTGGCCGCGGCGATCAGGGCTGCGCCGGCGAACACGGCCGCGACGTGGGCGACGACCATCACCGTCGAAGGCGGACCGAGCGCCGCCGCGTGCTGGTGACCGGCCGCGTCGAGCAGGAGATGACCGAGCACCTGGCCCGACGCCAGCAGCACGAACAGACCGGATGCGGTCGCGACGCCAGGCATCGTCGCCGCAAGTACTCCCAGGGTGGCTGCCATCACGGCTAGCAGCGCGGCTCCGGAACCGGACGGCAGCGCGCCGCCACCGGCGGTGTGGGCGACCAGCGACAGCGTTGCGGTGAGCGCCCCCGTCGCCGCCCCGCGCCAGCGGGCCGCGAGTGTGGTGGCGACGGCGCTCACGGATTCGGTCAGACGACGCCGAGGCGCGCCATCAAGTCGGCGTCGATGCCATTCAGCTGGTCGGAGATGGCGGCATGGCTGGCCTTGCGGGTCGGAACGGGCATGTTCTCCGCGGCCGTCACCGCTGCGGATAGTTCGGACAACCTGCCGGTCATCGCCGCGACGAACTGCTTGGTCTCGGTGTCCTTGGGCTTGAGCTCCGCGACCTGGCGTAGTGACCGCTCGGCGCCTGCGACCCGGGCCGAGAGCCCCCCGCCCGCCCCGGAGAACTGTCCGAGCTGGCTAAGTGGGACGCCGAGCCGCTCGGCGCGACGTTCGTCGAGGAAGCCGCGCGCGGCGATGGCGGCGCGATAGATCAGTGGCGTCAGCACCGGGGCGAGAAGGCGTGACACGGTGAGCGCCCGGCGAATGCGGGTGGGGGAGAGCAGCTTCCCTTCTTGGGCGGCCTTCAGTTGCGTCTCAGCAACCTTGAGTGCGGCCTTGTCGCTGCCGCGTTGCGACTTGACGCCCGCCTTGATCGCGCGGGTCTGACGCTTGTCGTCGGCCTTGATGCGACGCGCCTCGTTCCGCGCTCCGAGCTTGGCCTCCATCTTGGCCTTGGCCTTGATGGCCCGGGCCTCCGCCCGTCGAGTAGCCCTGCTCTTACGCCGTGTGAACAGGCCCATCCCGACTGCCTCCCGGTCGTCTCATCGCCATTGTGCGACGTTGGCTCCGCTGGTATGGCTCACACTATCGCCGCGTCGCTGCGGCGGTGGTTCCGCCCCCGCTGGAATACGGCGATTCGCACTCGCAGCAAACACGTCACGCACGTTGTGCAACAATTGACGGGTTCTAGAGATTGCCGAAGCTAGATGCCGTGAGGGGTGGTGACGACGTGGCTTCCCGAACGAAGATGGCGGCGGCCGCCTGCGTCTTGGCATCGGGCCTGTTGGTAGGTGGTTCGTGCGCCTCATTGGCCTTTGCCGAACCGGATCAGGGGCAGAGTGGCGACACGACCGGCGAGCCGCCGAGTGGCGCGCCGGGCACGTCTGCACCTCGGCCTTCCGGCACGACGGCCCCCGAACCCACCACCGAGGCGCCGAAGACCGGCGTCACTGCACCTGAGGGGACGGGCGCACCCACCGAGAAGCCGGTGACTCAGGTAGGTGACGGGCGCAACGGGCTCCCCGTCGGCGAAACCAGCGCCAGCACCGCACCCGCAACGCCCAGCAAACATTCTGAAGCCGAATCAGAAGCGCCTCCGCAAACGAAGGCACCCGACTCTAGCGAACAACCCGGGGCCACTACGGCCGCCACGAAGGACACCACCGAGGCGCTGCCCACCGGCACCACCACTGCGCCGACGATCGATCCCGAAGCCAAACTCGCGGTCGAGCCAACGGTGGATCCGACTTCCGAGGAGACGACGACGCCCTCGGCCGAGCCGACGAAGACCGAAGAGCCGGAGCATCCCGGCTGGCCGTTCCCCTGCTGGTGGCCGATTCCCGATCCAGGCAACCCGCCGGGCGGCGGTGGAGGCGGCGGAGGTGGCGCCGAGCCGCCGATCGGACACCCCGCCCCTGTGCCCCCGCCGATGCAGCTGCCGTTCCCACTGCCGCAGGTACCGGAACTCCCGGGGATTCCGTTCGAGCCGATCATCGACGCCGTGAACGGGCTAGCCACCGCGGCCGCGCAGCTTCCGTTCGTGCCGATCAGCTTGCCGGTCATCGTCGTGCCGTCCCTCGGCGTGCCCGGAGCGGGCGCTGCCGGCGGCGGGAGCGGCGGAGCCGGTGCGGGCGGTGTCGGCGGACCCGGAGTGGGGCCGCGTCCCGGTGGGACCGTGCCGCCGCCGGTGACGGGCAGGACCGGCGGCAAGCCCGCGACGTCTCCGGCAGAACCGAAGCCGTCGAGTCCACCGGCCTTCTCGGCGGGTAGCGGCTCGGCCCCCGCGCCGTCCTACCGCGCGGGGTACGTCGACTACCTGCGTGCGGCGGGGCTCGGTCAGGTCGCCGCGGTCGCGGTGCCGGGCGTCACGGGGATACTTATTCTGACCGGTGCAGGCGGCCTGTTGGGCTACCGCCAGGCGAGGGCGGGTCACACCGTCCGCGCGAGCGGAACGGGGCGCTTCATGGGTTGACGGGATTCGTCCGCTCGGACGTGGGTGGAGGGTCATAGTGGGAGTCTTCGAGAGGGGTGTGTATGTCTGCCAGTCGCCGCGTCACGCGCGCCGTCAACGCTGTGCTCGATCTCGCTCCGCGCAGCGGTGAGGTTTCGCTCGCCCGCTTGGTGGACGCCGTCGCAGAAGATCGCGACAGACCGATCGAGCTGAAGATGGCCGAACTGCCCACGGGCGTGTGCGGCCAGTGGCGCCAGTACGTCGACCGTGACGTGTTCCTGCTCCAGGAGGGGTTGCCCGCGGGCGACCGTACGC
Organism: Mycobacterium sp. RTGN6; assembly: GCF_033804605.1. NCBI lineage: Bacteria > Bacillati > Actinomycetota > Actinomycetes > Mycobacteriales > Mycobacteriaceae > Mycobacterium > Mycobacterium sp. RTGN6. Next base: position 115,504 of record NZ_JAPZKZ010000002.1, on the reverse strand, counting down.
TCGCACACGAACTCGGACACCTGGTGCTCGGCCATGAGGGGATCTCGGTCGTCGAGGCCGCTCGCGACAGCATGGAATTCGCCAGTTCCGATCTCATCGGATACATGCTCAACCAGCGCACCGGCTGCATGGGGCCCAGCGGGGAGGACGCCGAGCAAGAGGCCGAGGATTTCGCGGCCCTGTTGATCTACCGGCTCGGACGATTGCCGTCTGATCGTTCCTCGATCGTCCAGGTGCGGCTCGGAGAGGCGTTTGGTTGATCATCTGGGTGATCGCCGGCCTCCTCGGGCTGGCGACCGGCCTTCGGATCGGCTGGGCACTGGTCAACAAGCAATCCCTGGTGAGCGCTGCGATGATTCTCGCGCTGGGCAGCCTCGGACTGGTCGCGGCGCTCAACTGGCAGCCGCTCACGCTGCTTCTGGACACCTTGCTCCGGTGGCCCAACGTCTCCACTGTGCTGAGCCAGGTGGCACTCATCAGCTGCGCCGCGGGCAGCTGCGTGATGATCACCTCGGCGTCCTCGAGCCGTTCCCCAATCACCACCCGCCGCATCGCGGTGGCGCAGTACGGCGTGGCCGCGCTGATCGCCGCCGTCACATTGGTCGCGTTCTTCATCAGCCCGCAGCAGCCCGAGATGGCGCCGGAGGAATTCCTGCGGCGCAATCTGGACCCCGGTGGGGCGCCGACGCTTTCGTGGCTGCCGCCCCTGCTCTACGTGCTGTTCGCGCTGTGCCTGGTCGTATGGGCGGGGGTTCGCCACTCCAACCGCACCCGGCGCGGCAGGGCCTTGTTCGTGTTCACCATCGGGATCGTGCTCATCGTGCTCGCCGCCGCGTTCTTCTTGCTGCGGGCGGCCGGTAGCACTCAATTCGTCGGGGTGGGCTCGGCAGCGACGCTGCTGGGCTGCGCGATGCTGGTGGTGGCCAGTGGGTCGCTGCTGCCCAGCGTCGAGGATTGGTTCGGTGCGCGTCGGGAGATGAGGCTGATCCGGCCGCTGCTCGACGAGCTACACGAGCGCCACCCCAACGTGGGGATCGGCATCCGTCCGCGTGGGCCGCTGCTGTTCCGCGTCGCCGAGCAGATGTCGATGATCTCCGACGCGCTGTACTTGGAGGCCACGCGGACCCTGGGAGACGATGCCGAACGCGCGGCCAGGGTGCCGGATCCCGAGCTGCCGAAGACCTCGCCGAATGAGCAGGCCCGTCGCGTAGCGGCGTGGATTCATGCTGGCCGCGGGGCGGATCGAGACGTGGCAAACGTCAAATTCCCTGGTCCGAATTGGCTGCGCCAACCGGCGTCCTACTCGGATCGGGAGTGGATTCTGGCCATCGCCAGCCAGTACCGGGCGCTCGAGAGATCAGACGACGAGGTTGCGGTGGGCTGAGCCCACCACCACGAACGTTCGCCGGGCGGTGTACCGCAGCGCCCTACGGGCTAATCGTCCAGGTGCTCTTGGCGGCGGAGCTCGTCGGCCTTCTGGACGAGGTCCTGCTGCGCCTCGGGGGACAGCCCGACGGTGCGTGCCGCAATACGCCGGATGCCCTCGTCACGCATGTTGGCCAGCCACGTCAGTTCCTTGTCGAGCTTCTCGTAGTACTCGTCATCGGTGAAGTACGCAGGCTTGATGCGGAAGAAATTGGCGAGCGCGGCCATGGTCGCAACGGACGGATTCGTGCGATTGCCTGAACGCAGTTGCGAGAGGTACGGAGCCGACATGGTGACGCCCTCCGCCTTGAGCGCGGCAATCACTTCGGCTGACGTGTGAGGACCCCGTCCTGGCGGGTAGACGGTATCGAACAGTCGGTTCAGCCTGGCGGCGAAAGTCATGCTCATCGAATAATCCTCCACTTAGCGTTACGAGCGGGCGCCGTTGTCGCCCTATTTGCTGATCATCGTAGCGAGTGATGTGCGCAAGGCCAAGTGCAAACCGCTGAAAAGTCGAACTCGCTACCGTGTTGATCCGCATTCCACGCCATCTAGCAGCAAGTTTTGATCGTGGGGACGGCGCCGAGGGCCGTAGCGGCGAGGCAAATACTAACGCTGAGGTAGTTTTGCCCAACTGGCGGGTCTCCGCGCGTTTCGTCACAGGCGGCTCATAGTTAACTCCCGGCTATCGGGCAGGTGCCTGCGACGACGCATATCGTCATTTGCTCAGAATGTGAGAGATCGCCACGTCGCGTAGCTAAGGGTGACGTGTACGCGCACGTAGCTGAGAAGCGCGCCTGACGCTCCGTCGAGGTCAGTCAGCCGGGGGACGGTAGCCAGCGTGGCTGGGGGTCGATTCTGGCGATGATTCCAACACGTCCAGCTGGCCTCCACGCCCGCGGCGGCTCCTGACGAACGCGGTCACCCCTGCGCCGACGGCGCCGACCGCTACGACCGTCGTGGCCGCGACGGCCATCGCCGTCCACCCCAACGCGTTGTCGAACAGGAGCCACAGGCCGAACAGCAGGAAAAGCACGCTCGCGAACACGTGGAGGAAGCGCTCGGGCAGCCTGCGGTGCAGGAGTCGGCCCACGATGATCGCGACGCCGTCGGCAAGCACCATGCCGATCGTTGCCCCGAGCCACACCCCGGCCCAGTTGTGGTCGCTGGCCAGGGCGACGGTCGCCAGCATGGTCTTGTCGCCGAGTTCGGCGAGGACGAACGACGAGACCACCGCGAAGATGACGTACCGCGGTTCGGCGACCGTGACTTCCTCGTCGTCGTCGCAGCGCCGACTGTCCCGCCAGGTCCAGGCCGCGAAGAGCAGGAAGGCGATGGCGGCGGCGAAGGCGATCGGCTTCTCCGGCAGCGTCAGCCCGACGAAGTGCCCGATGGTGACCGACAGACCGTGCACGAGGAAGCTCGCGATGGCGACGCCGGAGAGCACTACCCACCAACGATGACGCAGCGCATACGTCATCGTCATCAACTGGGACTTGTCGCCGAGCTCGGCGAGGAACACCACCCCGAGGCTGACGAGTGCTGCGGTGAGCATGGGTACGACCTTTCGACGCGGCGCCGGCGGGTGAAATGCTCACTACCCGTCGGACATTCGGTCGAAGGTCTCGCCCACCGCAAGGTGCGGTTCGCCGGCCGGGCTATTCGCCAGTATGTCGACACGACGATTGGGGGCTACTCCCCTTCGCTGATGTCTACACGGTAATGGCATTTCCACGGCCGCGCCAGTCTTCCCGAGATTTCGGGAACCCGTAAACCTCGTTTCGAGGACTGAATCGCGGTATTCGAAAACCCTTATGCCGCAAGCAGCATGGCGAGAATCGCGGTGTCGGGGTGGCTGATCGGATCGATGCCGACCCGGCTGACCATCGACGTGATCGTCCCGTCGGACTCGGCCTCCACCCACGCGGCCCGGTGGTCGAGTCCGAGGTGTGGAAGGCCCGGGAGCAGAACGCAACCCGATGCCGCTCCCGCGCATTCCGGCAGCGACGGCATGGTCTCCGACGGTGGATGCAGCATCAACAGGGCGGGTGGCTGGCGGTCCGCGAAATAGCCTGGGGGAATGGCGGAATCGCCGACGACGGTGCCCTCGGCGAGCACCAAACCGACGGTACCGGGCTGGGGTTCGTCGGGCAGTTCCTCCCGGACACCGAAAATCGTTGTGGTGGAAAGCAACCCGGGTAGCGAGGCCACCCGGACGGCCACTATCAGAAGCTGAGCCCACTCCTTGGTCGAGTCCGGCCAGCGGCCGGACACCACGAAACCCTTCAGCGCTCCAGCCGATCCGAATGGAGCGACTTCGACGGCTCCGCTTGGTCCTGTGTCCATTTCGCCTCCGACATCTCGGGACTTCCGACACGGCTGTGGGTCGATCCCTCCAGAATGGGCCCAGTCGACGCCACCGGCAAGCGGACACGCACCAGAACGTCAGGCGCTTGTATTACGAAACGTCCACACCACGCGGTACGAGCCGACCGCAGGGATCAACCCGAACTCGTGGGAGTCCACCGCACCTGGCGCGTGGGGGTTGTCGGCGCGGGCTTCGAATACCGTGCCGTGAACCGACTCGTGCACGTCGCCGACGCGCTTGACCAACCAGCGGGTCGACAGCCTCGGGTCGCGGAACAACCGCAACTGGCCGCGCCGAGGCTCGCCGCCAGGCACCGCGAGCATCGTGTCGCCCGGGTTGAGCGCCGGGCGCATCGAATCCTCAACGACTCTGAACAGTCGCAGTGGCCAGCGTCGCGGAGGATGGTTGTCGCCCACTCCGAAAGGCTAACAACGGTTGGCCCCGCCGCCTTTGTCGGTGCCGACGGTCAGGATGTTGTTCATGGGGGAACGTCGAGCGCTGCGCAGGATTGGCGATCCGGTGGTGGCCGCCGGCCCTTCGGGGGTGCGGATTCGGACCCGCATTCACCTGAGCGAGGCCGAGGCCGTCACTGTGGCGGCGATCGGATCGTTTCTGGGATCGGTGTATCGGGCTGAGTTCGCTGGCCGGGTTGAGCTGGGCCAACTGGATCGGGCACCACAAGCCCGGTGGCGGGCGCAGCGCAAGCAGGCGGTGACCGCGGTGTCGTCGTCGAGGTGGGCTGGTGCGATCACCCGAGCCGTCGAGGATCAGTATCAGCTGGGCATGCGAGCTCTGGGTGCGCAGGTGGCCGATCTGGAGCAGGCCGTCGGAGTGTTGGAGCAGCGGTGCGCGCTGCGGCCCGGCGAGCAGGGCACTGGGCGTCGGCGTGGTTACCGCTCGGCCGGTGAGCGATTCGCCAAGACGCGGCGTCTAGCGCAACTGCGTGCGCGACTCGCCGCCGCGGAGAAGGCCTTGGCCGCCGGGCAGCCGTCGATCACGGTGGGCGGGAAACGGTTGTGGCGCAACCGCAACCACCTCGACCAGGCCGCCATGACCGAACAGCAGTGGCGGGCCAGCTGGGATTGCTCCCGGATGTTTCTGACCGCCGACGGCGAATCCGGCAAGGCTGGTGGCAACGAAACCATCCGAGTCGACGAGGCCGGCCGGTTGCGGATCAAGGTCCCCGCCGCGCTGGCCGACCAGTACGGCACGCATCTCACCGTCGCGGCGCCGGTGGCGTTCTCCCACCGCGGCACCGAGTGGGCGCTGCGGGTGGCGGGCCGGCGGGCGGTGCGCTACGACATCACCCATGACCCGGCCACCGGCCACTGGTATCTGGACGCGTCCTGGAAACAAGACGTGGTCACCGCGGCACCATCGATCGACGAACTACGTACCGGCCCGGTGCTCGGTGTCGATCTCAACGCCGATCACCTCGCCGCCTGTGTACTCGACGGGTCGGGGAATCCGGTCGGGGACCCGATCACGATCCCGGTAGCCACCGCAGGTTTGGCGGCCTCGCGGCGTGATGGGCGGGTCCGTGCGGCGATTACCGCGCTGCTCGACACCGCGACGCATGCGTCGTGCACGGCGGTCGTCATCGAGAACCTCGACTTCGCCGACGCCCGCGCCGCCGGCCGCGAGACGATGGGCCGCGGTCAGCGTGGCAGAACCTTCCGCCGCACCGTGGCCGGCATCCCCACCGCCAAGTTCCGCAACCGACTGACCGCGATGGCGGCCCGCCGTGGCATCGCGATCATCGGTGTCGATCCCGCATACACCAGTAAGTGGGGTGCCCAACACTGGGCCAAACCCCTACAGCAACAGACTTCCGAACCAGTCACCCGTCATCATGGTGCGGCGACCGCGATCGGCAGACGTGGCCTCGGATTGAAGATCAGGCGACGGCCGGCAGGACCCCGCAACGGACAGAGGACCGTTGCGGGCACACCACCGGCCAGGCCCGATCACCAACCGAACCGCGTTGGAAGGCACGGCAGTTCCGGCCCACCGGCACGCACACGATGCGCACCGGTCCGTCGGAGAACACCCGCCGCCAGCGGCCAACACCGTTCGGGCCGCAGCCGAGCAGCACTCACTGTCGCTCACTCGTAAGGAACGGTAAGTTAGGTCCATGCTGCAACGACTTCTCGCCAACGCCACCCCCGCCCATGCCCACTGCGACCTGTACTGCGGTGTCTACGATCCCGCACAGGCCCGGATCGAGGCGCTCTCGTGCCTCAAGACGCTCCAGAAGTACAACGACTCCGATGACGATCACTTCCGGACCCGCGCCATCTTGATCAAGGAGCAGCGCGCCGAGGAGGTCAAGCATCACCTGACGGTGCTGTGGGCGGACTTCTTCGCCAAGGAGCACTTCGAGCAGTTCCCGAACCTGCACCAGCTGTTCTGGGACGGCGTGCACGGCGCTGGTGACGTCAAGAAGTCGACCGACGTCGCCGTCGCCGAGAAGCTGCTCAAGACGATCGACGAGATCACCGACATCTTCTGGCAGACCGAGAAGGCCAAGGGCATGGGCGTCTACCCACCCGCCTGACACACGAACGAGTGAAGGCCGGTCCGACGATGTCGGGCCGGCCTTCTTCGTTCACGCCGAATGCGAGGGTTAGAACCAGACGATGAGTGCCAGGATGCCGAGCAGGATGAGCGCGATGACGCCGGCGCGCATGCAGGCCATGAGCTGACCGCGGGTGTAGACGTGCGCTGACGCGTGCCACTCAGAAGGCGGCACTGCGGACCCCGGTCCCATCGGATGCGATGCCATCAAACCCTCCTGACCTGCAAGATCAATTCCATCCCCCGTGAGTTCTGTCACAACCGCTCGTTGTGACGCCGATCATAGCCCCCCGGACACCAGCGGGAAAATCGGAGGTCGACCGGCGTGGCACGAACCGCCCCCCCGATCGGATTTCGTTAGTCCGCCAACCCTTTTCGCTCCGGCGCGGGCGACCTGTTGAGAATTGCCCTCGACAGCCCGGATTCATCCACAGCTCGGTGCTCCCGCGGCGGTGATTGCGCGGTTCAGGGCCGGTTTGGCCGCAGGGTCGGCTGTGGATGAACTTGTGGAAACTGTGGATGGTTGGGTCATTGCTGTGCTGGGCGACCAGGTGGGTGCGCGGACGCGCCTGGCGTGTCAGCATGGTGCCCATGAGTGCCAGCGAGGGGGAGGTCACCGAAGTCGACGTCGCAGACGTCCCCGTGACCTTCGACGAATCGGTCATTCTGCTCGACGTGCGTGAGGACGACGAGTGGGCGCGAGGCCACGCGGCGGGCGCCAGACACATTCCGATGGGCGACGTTCCGGCGCGAATGGGCGAGCTCGACGCCGATGCCACCCTGTTCGTGGTGTGTCACGCGGGCGGTCGGTCACTGCGGGTCTCGCAGTACCTGGTCCGCAACGGCTACGAGCCGATCAACGTCAACGGCGGGATGCTCGCCTGGGCCGGTGCTGGTCGAACCGTCGTCACCGACGGCGGCGCCGTCGGCACCGTCTGAGGAACCGTAGGCTGGTCGCGTGATCCAGGTCTGTTCGCGGTGCGGTACGCGGTGGAACGTCCGCGACCGGCAGCGCGTCTGGTGCCCCCGGTGCAACGGCACGCTGCTTGCGCCGTCGGCGCCTGCGGTCGCTGCACCCGTCGACCAACGCTGGGCGCCGCACAGCGCCGCGCTGCCGACCGCCGGCGGCCAACGTCCCGCGGCCCGACTGCCCGCGGGGTATCGATGGATCGCCGTGCGACCGGGTTCCGGGCCGCCGCCACGACGGGGCCGCAGACCGCTGGGCCCCACTCCGCGCTACGCGACCATTCCGCGATGGGGTCTGCAGGACCACGTCGACTACGTCGATCAGCCCCAGGCCGCGGTGCAGGCTTCGGGCCCGTCGGTGCGCATGGTGCGCGCCACGCTCCTGGTGGCGATGTTCGCGTTCGGCCTCGCGGCGCTGCTGCACGTGTTCCGGTACGCACTGCTGCTCGTCAATCGCGGCGTGCTGCTCAACCCGATCCTGGCGGACGCCGCCACCGTCGGCGGCGTGGCCGCGAGCGTCCTGGCGTTCTTCTCGTTGGTCACCACGGCGATCGTGCTGACTAGCTGGCTCGTCGCACGACGCGCGGCGACGTTCGAGCGGCTCGAACTCCCCGAGACCCGGTCGAAGACGGAGCTGTGGGCCGGCTGCCTGATACCGGTGGTCAACCTGCTGCTCGCACCGGTGTTCGTCATCGAGTTGGCCGTCCTCGAGGCGCGGGTCCACGAACTGCGCAAGCCGATCGTGATCTGGTGGTGCGCGTGGGTGGTCAGCTTCTTCGTGTCGGCCTTCGCGACCATCACCGCGTTGCCCTTCTACGCGCATGACGCTCAGCGCGTGGCCGACAACACCGTGACCTTCACCTTCGCGTATCTGATCGGACTCATCGCGCTGCTGTTGCTCAACAAGGTGTTCCGTGGCTTCACCAGCAGTCCCGTCGACAAGCCCATCAAGCGCTGGGTGATCGCCGGCGACTGGAATTCCGCCCACCCAGCTGCGCCCGCCCGCGCCGCAAAACCCGAGGCCACCGAACGCGTCGAGCAGGAATCGGCGATTCCGGTTGAGTCGATGCGGGCAGACCCGGCAGCATAGGCCTCATGAACTCGGGTGGCGAAGCGCTCGGCCATCCATACGTGGTGGCCCATCGCGGGGCCTCCGCAGACCGACCCGAGCACACGGTGGCCGCCTACGAGCTCGCGTTGGCCGAAGGCGCCGACGGCGTCGAGTGCGACGTCAGGCTGACGCGCGACGGCCATCTGGTCTGCGTGCACGACAGGCGGGTGGACCGCACCTCCGACGGCACCGGGCTGGTCAGCGAGTTGACGCTGGCTCAGCTGCGTGAGTTCGATTACGGCACATGGCATTCCAGTTGGCGAGCCGACGGCAGCCAGGGCGACACCGGATTGCTCACACTCGATCGGCTGATCACGCTGGTGCTCGACTGCAAGCGGCCGGTGAAGATCTTCATCGAGACCAAGCACCCCGTCAGGTACGGCGCGCTGGTCGAGAGCAAGGTGCTGGCGTTGCTGCACCGGTATGGCATCGCATCGCCCGCGTCCGCCGACATGTCCCGTGCCGTCGTCATGTCTTTCTCGGCGGCTGCGGTCTGGCGAATCCGAAGGGCGGCACCGATGTTGCCGACGGTGCTGCTCGGCGAGACGTCCCGATTCCTGGGCGGTAGTGCCGCGACGACGGTCGGGGCCACCGCCGTCGGTCCGTCGATCGCGACCCTGCGCGAGTATCCGGAACTCGTGGACAGGGCGGCGGCGCACGGCCGGGCGCTGTACTGCTGGACCGTCGACCACTACGAGGACGTGCGCTACTGCCGCGAACTCGGCGTCGCATGGGTGGCCACCAATCACCCCGGCCGGACCAAGGGCTGGCTGCAGAACGGACTGACCGGGGCGGGCCGCGATCAGCCGGATGGCTAGAGGTTGCCGCCCGCGGCCTTGGGTGCGTTGGGGTCGGCCTTCGTCGCGGTGAGCAGCTCACGCGCGACGAAGTCCTCCAGGTGGAACAGGTTGGCGCCGGCCCGGTCGGCGATCCGGATCAGGGTGGTCGCGAGCGCGACTTCCTCCACCTGCTCCTTGAGGAACCACTGCATGAACTGCTCGCCCAGGTAGTCGCCTTCCTCGCGCGCGACGCTCGCGAGCCTGCTGATCTGCTCGGTCACGGCCCGTTCCTGGTCGAGCACGAGCTTCAGTGCCTCGGTCGCCGAGGGGAACGCATTGCGCACCGCGTCGGTGCCAGGGAGCTCGACCTCGACGTCGCGATCGAGCAGGTACTGCACCAGCATCATGGCGTGGTTGCGCTCCTCGAGCGACTGGCCGTAGAAGTGCTTGGCGAGCTGTGGCAGGTCGGCTCCGTCGAAGTAGACGGCGATGGCGAGGTATTGCTGCGACGCGGTGAACTCGGTGCGGATCTGGTCGCGCAGGAGGTGGTGGAACTTGGTGTCGAGTGCGGTCGCGTCAGTCATGCGGTCGAGGATAGTGCTGGTCAGAGCCCTTGTCATCAAAGGTATGCCTTATTAAAGCAAGCATTCCCTCACTTGATGCGGCCGGCCTCGAGGACGTCTTCGGGGATCGCTGAGTCGGCGGCCAAGGCTTCGAACAGCCGACTGGCCGCCTCGCTGTCCCACTCCACGATGGACCCGGAGTCGCTTTCGCTGAAGTCGCCGATCGGCACCGTGGTGGTGGTGACGGTGCCGTGCAGCGCCCACGCCAGCCGGGCCAGATCCCACACGTGTGCGTCGAGGTCGACCGTCACGGCCCCGGCGGCAGCGTGGGCCATTGGGTACCAGCGCAGCGGATTGAGCAGCACTGCGGGGCTGGCCGACCGATGCATCAGCGCCGACATGAACTCGCGTTGATGGACCATCCGGTCGAGGTCGGCCCGTGGGGTGGCGCGGGTGCGGACGTAACCGAGGGCCGACCGCCCGTCCAGCTTCTGGCAGCCCGCGCGCAGTTCGATGCCCGCCATGGGGTCGCTGATGGGCTCCGCCGGGCACATCGTGACGCCACCGACCGCGTCGACCATGACGGCGAACCCGTCGAACCCGATCTCGGCGTAGTGGTCGAGCCGCATCCCGGTGGCCTGCTCCACGGTCTGGGCCAGCAGTGGCGCGCCGCCCAGGGTGAACGCCGCGTTGATCTTGTCTTCGCCGTACCCGGGGATCGGGACGTAGGAGTCGCGCGGAATGGACACCATCGTCGTCGGGACATCGGAGCCGAACCCCGGCACGTGCACTAGCAGCATCGTGTCGGTTCTGCCGTCGCCGATGTCGTCCCCGGTGGTCAACTCGGCCTGCTGTTCCGGGGTAAGCCCCTGCCTACTGTCGGAGCCGACGAGCAGCCACGTGGTGCCGCGTCCCGCCGCGGGCCGCTCGGCGTAGTCAGCGAGCGCGGGGATGCGGTGCAGCGAGTTATCGATCCAGAGTCCGGTGCCGACGACCGCGAGGACGAACACCACCAGAACGGCCAGCACGATGCGCCCCCAGCGTCGCTTGCGGCGTGGCTTGCGGGCCTTCGGCGGCGGCGCCGGTGGGCGCGCCTGTGCCGGTGGGCGCGGAGGCGGAGGCGCCGGCGGGGGTTGGCGACGGGGCGGCGGGGGCCGCTGGGCAGGAGGCAATGGCGGCGGGGGTGGGCGGTACTGCGGGTCTCGGCGAATCACCTGCGACGGCTCCGACGGCGGCCGACCTCGCCAAGGGTCGGGCCCCGGCGGCGGTGGCCGATCGTGGTTCACGGATTGAATGTACGTGCCGATACGGCTCGATCAGCCGAGCCAGCCGAGGTGGTCGGCTAGTAGTGCGTAGCCGACGAAGGCCACCGCGTCGATCAGGCCGTGCGCGATGATCAGCGGCCACAGCCGACCCGTTCGTCGCCAGGCATAGCCGAACACGAGGCCCATCACGACGTTGCCCAGCCCCGCGCCGAAGCCCTGGTACAGGTGGTACGTGCCGCGCAGCAGGCTGGACAGCAGTAGCGCCTTGCCCGGGCTGACGTCGAGCTGCCGCAGCCGGGTCAGCAGGAACCCGACGACGATGATCTCCTCGGCCCATCCGTTCGCGAATGCGACGCACAGCAGCACCGGGATCCGCCACCAGGTGTCGGTGAGCGCGGACGGCACTACCTCGACGCCGATGCCAAGGGCCCGGCCCGCCACGTACAGCCCCAGCCCGGGCAGTCCGATCAGGGCGGCGAGCCCGAGCCCGCCGAGCAGGTCGGGCCGCCAGCGGAATCGTCCGAGCCCGATGCGTGCGGGCCCGATGCCGCTGCGCCACAACAGGTACAGCGCCAACGCGCCCCAGGCGAGCAGCTGGAACACGAAGGTGAGGTTGAGCAGCAGGTCGATCAGGTCAATCGGCGACTGGCGCCGGTTGAGTAAGACGCGCTGGCCCGACAGGCCGAGGATCACCGCCTCGGAGAGGTTGACGACGGCGGTGTAGGCGCTGAGCCCGAACGTCACCGCAAGGACGACGAGGACCTCGGTACGCAGTACCCGCCGCTCGGCAGGCGCGGGCTCGTCGGGCGCTGCGGTCACCGCAGCTACGCTAGCGGCCCCACTAGATGCGGCGCGCGCGCAGTCCGTTGAGGAACGGGCAACCCATCAGCACGCGAATGGCCTGGCTGAGCCCGGTGACGTCGTCGACGGGTGTGTTGAAAGGCAGCCGCACGTCGTGGTCGCCGTCCTCGTTCTCGACGCGGAGCTGGACGCCGTAGCGGTCCAGCCCGAGCGGGCGGACCCGGCCGCGGCGCAGTGTGGTCGGCAGCCTGTTGGCGAGCCGGTCGACCACCTCGCGGTGGGCGGACTCGAGGTGTTGCAGCCAGCAGGACTCGAGCGCGCAGAACGGGTCGGGGCGCGCGTCGAGCAGCGTGCTCACGCAGACGGCCTCGGCACCGGTCGAGTCGGCGACGACGACCGACTCGATCTCCAGCCGCATCAGCGCGTAGGGGGTGTCACCACGGGCGGCCTGCGCCTCGCCGGTGTTCACTTGCAGCAGAGCGGGATTCGGGCTCTCGGCGGCGATGACGTCGAGCAGCCCGGAGACGTCGGCGGTCGACACGTGATGCAGCCTGCCGCGGATCCACACCAGCGACCGGACCGGTTCACGCAGCGGCAGCGGCGCGTAGTCGGTCAGCTCGAGGACCGCCTGGACGCCGTGTCCACCCGCCGCGACGACCATGCCGTTCAGCAGTCCGGTGGCGGGCACGGTGATGGCGAAGGACCCGTCGGCGAGCAGGTGGTGCACGGGGGTGGCGGACGGCTCGAGTCCCTCGACGGCGAGCATCGCACCGCCGCCGCGCGCACATGCGCTACGGATTCGCTCGGCCGTCGTCGGTGCCAGCACGGTCATCTGGTTGCCTTCCATTTAATGAGGTTAGCCTAACTTAGGCTAGCCTCACCGAAGCGCGCAAGGTTTACCGAATCGACTTCGCCGGGCGCGGCCCGACGAGCCGATAGGGTTGAGCCGTGCCACGCGTCGCCTACCTCGGTCCGCGCGGAACCTTTTCCCAAGCAGCGCTCATCGAGATGTCCGCTCGCGGCATGCTGCCCGGGCCCGCCGAGGAAGTCGATACGGTCAGCACGCCCGCTGCGCTGGACGCCGTGCGCGCGGGCAACGCGGACTACGCATGCGTGCCCATCGAGAGCTCGATCGAGGGCTCGGTGTCGCCGACGATGGACAGCCTCGCGTTCGGGCCACCGCTGCAGATCTTCGGCGAGCTCACCCTCGACGTGGCCTTCAGCATCGTCGTCGCCGACGGCAGGACTGCCGCCGACGTGCGAACCGTTGCGGCCTTCCCGATCGCGGCGGCGCAAGTCCAGCGGTGGCTTGGGGAGCACCTGCCCGACGCCACGATCGTTCCTTCGATCTCGAATGCGGCTGCGGCCGACGACGTGTCGCACGGTCGGGCCGATGCCGGGGTGAGCACCGCGCTGGCCGCGCAGATGTACGGGCTGGACGCGTTGGCCACCGGGGTGGTCGACGAGCCCAACGCCAGAACCCGCTTCGTGCTCGTCGCCCCGCCGGGGCCGCCGCAGGGGCGCACCGGTGCCGACCGGACGTCGGTGGTGCTGCGGCTCGACAACATCCCCGGCGCCCTGGTGACGGCGATGACCGAGTTCGCCATCCGTGACATCGACCTGACCAGGATCGAATCCCGGCCCACGCGTAAGGAACTGGGTACCTACGTGTTCTTCCTCGATTGTGTCGGCCACATCGACGACGCTCCGGTGGCCGAGGCACTCGTGGCGCTGCACCGACGTTGTGCAGACGTGAGATATCTGGGTTCCTGGCCGACCGACGCCCCCGCAGGGGCGGTATCGCCGACCACCGACGAGGCGTCGACGTGGTTGGCCCGACTCCGGGAGGGGACGCGATGAGCGCTTGCGCGAAGAGCAGAGCGCACAGGTGACGGGCCGATTGGTGCTCGTCCGCCACGGGCAGTCCTTCGGCAACGTCGACCGCCGGCTCGACACCAAGCCGCCGGGCGCGGCCCTGACCGAACTCGGGCGCGAGCAGGCGCGCACGTTCGCGCGCGACTGGGCGCACCCCATCGGGATGGTTGCCCACTCGGTGGCGTTGCGCGCCACCGAGACCGCCGCCGAGATCGGCGCGGAGCTTCACCTGCCGACGCTGACGCTGGAGGACATCCACGAGGTCCAAGTGGGCGAACTGGAGAACCGCAACGACGACGACGCCGTCGAACAGTTCAACGCCACCTACCAGCGCTGGCATGAAGGCGAACTCGACGTGCCGCTACCGGGAGGCGAGAGCGCCACCGAGGTGCTGGAGCGCTATCTCCCCGTCGTGACGCAGCTGCGGATGCGCTATCTCGACGACGAGGCGTGGAAGGGCGACGTCGTGGTGGTGAGCCACGGGGCCGCGATTCGTCTGGTGGGGGCGGTGCTGTCGGGCGTCGATGGCAGCTTCGCGCTCGAGCACCACCTCGCGAACACCGAGTGCGTGGTCCTGAGCCCGATCACCGACGGACGGTGGAGCTGCGTTCAGTGGGCGGCGCTGCTGCCGCCGTTCGATCCCGAGCCCGAAGTGCACCCCGTCGAGGACGCCCTGCACGGCGCCGACCCGATGGGTTGACGCCTCAGCTCGCGACGGCGGTTGGCACTGAGCAGCGGCAGCCGACGGCCTCGCAGTCGAGCCGGTAGGCATGCTCGAGCTCGGGCCGTTCACATCCGGGTTCGGTGCACTCGGAGCCGAACCGCACGTGATGGATGACGGTGCCGTGACAGTGTTCGAGACCATCGCGGCACTCGTGACACTGGTTGGTCATAGGGCCGTTCATAGCACTGCTCGCCGTCGAATCCGCGGTGCCGCGCGCAGTCATCCCCAACCGAGTTCGTGAAGCCGGTCGTCGTCGATTCCGAAGTGGTGGGCGATCTCGTGGACGACGGTCACCGCCACCTCGTCGACGACCTCGTCCTCGCTCTCGCACATGTCGAGCAGCGCGTCGCGATAGATCGTGATGGTGTCGGGCAACGATCCCGCGTACGACGAATCACGCTCGGTCAGTGCCGTGCCCACGTAGAGCCCGAGGATGTCGGGCTCCTCGGGATGCGCAGCCTCCACCAGCACGACGACGTTCTGCAGCGCCGCGGTCAACGCCGGTGGGATTCCATCTAGTGCGTCGGAGACCAACTCGTCGAACCGTTGCGGGCTCATCCGCACGGCCATCGCGGCTACGCGCCCGGTGGCGGCGGGATGAGCGGGACGACGGGTGCCGGGGCTGGTTCGCCTGGGGGCGGAGCGGGGCCAGGGGCGGCCCCGACCGGCGGTGCTCCGGGTGGCGGCGGCGGGGCGTCACCAGGAGGTGGCGGCGCACCCTCTGGTGGTGGCGGGCCGTCCAGCGGTGGCGCCGGAGGCGGTGGCGGTCCGTTGAGGAACGTGTTGCCCTGCGGAGGTGGCGCGGTGCCGGACGAGGTCGGGCTCTGCTGCGTCGACGTCTGCTGGCCGGGCAGGTGCTGCGTCTGCTGGCCGGTGTTCTGGCTCGGGTACTGCTGGCTGAGGTCGATCTGCGACTGGTCGTACTGGGACGAGGCGTCGATCGAAGGCATCGGGATCGGCGGCAGGTCGAGCCGACCTTCTGGGATGTCGGGCGGCGGCACTGCCGGCTGTCCGTTGATCAGCAAGGGACCCTTGGCGCTGTTGACCAGGGTGGACCAACCCCCGTTGCCCAACGTGGCGCCGATGCTGCACGACACCTGGTGGCTGCCCGCCGTCCAGCTCGGCAGCGAGATGGTGCTGTACATCAGCGTGAGCGTGGTGGTGCGCAGCTGCATCGGGGCCAGGTACCCGTCGGTCATCTTGGCGCACGCGTCCTTGACGAACGCGTCCTGGTCGGCATCGGTGGGGAAGGCGTCGGGAAACTTCTCGGCCAGGTTGACGGAACCGGTGATCTCCGTCGCGTGCGGCGCCGCGCAGTCCACGGGGATGTCGGTCGGTTGGTTGATGGTGGGGTCGATGCCCACGCATGTTCCGGCCGACCACACCTTCGACTGGTCGACGTCGGCGACCTTGCCCTTGTGCGACAGCTGTTGGCTGTTTGGGCCGGGCAGCTGGAGCCCGCACAACATGCGGCGCTCACCTGCGTCACGCCATTCGCGTTCACCCGACCACAGCAGGCTGACGACGAACCGGCTGTCCGGGTCGAACTTCGGGCCGAGGTAGGAGCGCGCGGCCGCCTGGCACTGCTCCTGGGTGATCTGCTGGATCCGGGCCGTCGTCGGTGGCGCCGCATCCGGCCCGTACTCGCTGCCGGGGAACGTGCGCATGTCGATGGTCTCGGCGACTTCGAAGCGGTGCTCGTCGGTGCACGGGACGATCTGGGCGGCGTCCAGCGTTCGTTCCGTCCAGTTCAGGCAGTCGCCGCCCTTGACGTGGTCGAACGTCTCGCTCCCGCGGCTCAGCGCCGACGCCGCGGAGAGCGGACCTGTGCCTTCGACGCCGCGTGGGAGTGCGGTGCTCAGGCCGGCGATGAGCAGGCCGCCGAGCGCCGTCAGCAGCAGAGCACGACGGGTCGGGGTGGCCTGAAGGCTTTGCCACCACGCAGTCCGTTTGGGCGGTTGCTCCGCCGCGTCGAGGCCCGACTCGGTGGCCGGGGGTGCGTCCAACATCGCGTCCATTGTGACAGGCGCGCCGAGCACCGTGACAAGAGTTGCAGTTGTAAAGTTATGTGGTTGTGCTCTGACGGCCGAATGGCCCAGCCGACCTACGCTCCGCAGCGCCGAGGCACAAAAGTAGGGTTGCGGTCGTGATCGACCTCAAACTGCTGCGCGAAGACCCCGACCGGGTGCGCGCGTCGCAACGGGCCAGAGGATCCGATCCCGGCCTCGTCGACGCGCTGCTGGACTCCGACGCCGCACGGCGCTCCGCGATCTCCACCGCCGACAACCTGCGCGCCGAGCAGAAGGCGGCCAGCAAGGAGGTCGGAAAGGCCACCGCGGACTCCCGGCCCGCCCTGTTGGCGCGCGCCAAGGACCTCGCCGAGAGGGTGAAGGCCGCCGAAGCCGACCAGACCGCCGCCGAGCAGGCACTTACCGCGGCTCACATGGCGATCGACAACGTGATCATCGACGGCGTCCCGGCCGGCGGCGAGGACGACTTCGCGGTGCTCGAGACGGTGGGCGAGCCCCACGTCCTCGACGATCCGAAGGACCATCTCGAACTCGGGCAGGCGCTCGGCCTGATCGACATGGAGCGCGGCGCCAAGGTGTCCGGGTCGCGCTTCTACTTCCTCACGGGGTTCGGCGCGCTTCTGCAGCTCGGCATCATGCAGCTGGCGGTGCGGCTGGCCACCGAGAACGGCTTCACGCTGATGATCCCGCCGGTGCTGGTGCGCCCAGAGGTGATGGCCGGCACCGGGTTCCTCGGCGCCCACGCCGAAGAGGTGTACCGGCTCGAGGCCGACGACATGTACCTCGTCGGAACGTCGGAGGTCCCACTCGCGGGCTACCACGCCGACGAGATCCTCGACCTTTCCGACGGGCCCAAGCGCTACGCGGGCTGGTCGTCGTGCTTCCGCCGCGAGGCGGGCAGCCACGGCAAGGACACCCGCGGGATCATCCGGGTGCACCAGTTCGACAAGGTCGAGGGCTTCGTCTACTGCAAGCCCGAGGATGCCGAGGCCGAACACCAGCGACTGCTCGGCTTGGAGCGGGAGATGCTCGCCAAGATCGAGGTGCCCTACCGCGTCATCGACATCGCGGCGGGTGACCTTGGGTCGTCGGCCGCCCGCAAGTTCGACTGCGAGGCGTGGGTGCCCACCCAGGGCACCTACCGCGAGCTGACGTCGACGTCCAACTGCACGACCTTCCAGGCGCGCAGGCTCGCCACCCGTTACCGCGATGAGAACGGGAAGCCGCAGACCGCAGCGACCCTCAACGGCACACTGGCGACCACGCGCTGGCTGGTCGCCATCCTCGAGAACCACCAGCAGCCCGACGGCAGCGTCCGGGTGCCCGATGCGCTGGTGCCCTACGTCGGAAGGTCGGTGCTGGAGCCGTGATCGAGTTGGAGTACGAGGAACTGAGGACGTGGTTCGGATTCGGTGTCGCCGGGAACTTCGCGGGACACCTCGAGCAGGCCGGCGAGGCCGCCGACTTCGTGAACGTCGCCTCCGAGGGGGCCGCCCCCAAGGGCATCTTCCCTTGGTACGCACCGGGATACGACAGCTTCCTCGGCGAGTTTCCGCTGTCGCACGACGCGATCCAGCTGCCGCAGAGCGACACTCCGCTGAACCTGCAGATCGAACCCGAGGTCGGGTTGGCCTGTGAGGTGCGTTGGCAGGGCGACACCGTGGTGTCGCTCCAGCCGATCGCGCTCGGCGCGTTCAACGACTGCTCCATCCGGCGGCCTGGAGCGCCGAAGATCAGTTACAAGAAGAACTGGGGTCCCGCGTCGAAAGGCGTTGCGGCGCAATTCTTCGACATCAGCGACCTGACGCCGGACGGGCCAACGGCGACGCTGCGGCTGGTCTGCCATCTGCGCACCGCGGACGGGCAGGAACACGAGTACGGCGTTGACAGCCCGCTGCTGGGCTACTCGTACTACGGCGAGGTGCTGCTCGACTGGATCACCGAGCGGCTGGACAACCAGAAGGGCTCGCCCGACACGCCGTTGGAGGACGTCGGCGCGCTCATGGTCGCCAGCGGGCACCCCGAGCACGTGCTCATCGGCATCGGAGCGACGCGGTACACGGAGCTTGGAGAGTCGACGTTCCTGCGGCCGGGCGATCAGGCCATCGTTCGGGTCTACGACACCGCCAGCGACGCATACTCGGAACTGCGACAGACGGTGTCCGCCCGATAGGAGCGCTCATGACCGGTTCGGTGACGCAGCTGTGGCGCTACCCCGTGAAGTCGATGGGCGGCGTCCAGCTCGACGAGGTGCGCATCGAGAAGCGCGGCGTGCACGCCGATCGGCTCTGGGCGGTAAGGGATCTCGAGCACGACATCACGCTCACTGCGCGCAAGCTGTCGGCGGTCCTTGGCTGTTCGGCCCGCTACGCCGTCGAGCCGGGACCGGATGCGGGTCCAGGCAATGCGCCAGAAGTGATCATCACGTTTCCCGACGGCATTGAGCGCTCCAGTTCGGACCCCGGCCTCGACGGGGCGCTGTCGGAACTACTGGGCCGCGACGTCCGCCTGACGGCACTCCCGCCGATCGACGACACCAGCCTGCACCGACTGTCCGTTCGTCAGACCAGGGCCGGTTTCTCGCCGAGTGAGGTGCGCCGCGACTTCGGGCTGTCGGACTCGGAGGCCCTGATCGACTCATCGGTGTTCTCGACCAAGCAGATGCTCACGCTGGCCCGATTCTCTACGCCGCCAGGTATTTTCGCGGATCTGAGCCCCGTCCACGTGTTGAGCATGGCGAGCCTCGCGTCGTTGTCGACGGACGGGACTCCCTACGATGTCCGGCGGTTCCGGCCCAACGTATTGGTGACGGTCGACGACACGGCGGCCGAGTTCCCGGAGTCCGCCTGGGTGGGTGGCGACGTCGTACTGGGCCCGGTGGTGCTGCGGGTGACCAACCCCACCATCAGGTGTGTCGTGCCGACCCGCCCCCAACCCGGGGTGGAACTCGACCGGGGGCTCACCCGACGGCTCCACGAAGCCACCGACCGCTTCCTCGGTGTCTACGCCGACGTGACGACGCCAGGGGTGGTGCGCGTCGGCGATCCGATACGCGTGCGAGAACCCGCCGCGCCGGGTGCCGTGCAGCGGGCAGCGGCCGCGACGAACAAGGCCGTGATGCGCCAGCTGCAGCGGGTCTTGGAGGCGACCGTCCTGCGTGACAAGGGTTAGCGTTGCGCGCCTCGCGAGTTCTGCACTACGGTCGTTGATTGGCCGAATTCACGACCCTGGTGCAGAACTCGCGAAGTATAGGCAACTGCTAGTTGGTCGCTCAGCAGCGTTACTGGGCCAGCAGCTCGTCGAGAACCGCGACGAACTCCTTGGCCCGCAGCGGCGTGAACGCCGGACTGGGCCGGGTGCCAGGCACATCGAGCGTCACCAGCGTCGACTTGATGGGCCGCCAGACGTCCATCGGAAGCCATCGCCGCAGGTCCGAGGTGCCCCAGATGCGGAACCGGTTGACGAGCAGCCCCAGCGATTCCGCCTTGTAGCCCCGGATCGCTTGCAACGGAATGACCTTCGACGTGCCCGACGGGAAGTGGTACCGCCGCAACGTGAGTGCGTGCCGATCCAGCTGGATGAGCCCGTCGTCGTAAGACGCCTCGCTGCTCATGGCCGAGAGCTTCGCAACTCGTGCCCCCTGGACGTCAAGCACCTGCCGTTCTCGAGGTTCCACTGCCACCCGTGCAGATTGCACGTCAACGTCTTGCCCTCGACCACGCCGAACTTCGACAGGTCCGCCTTCAGGTGTGGGCAGCGGCGCTGAATCTCCCAGCCGTCCAACTGAATCGATGCCGAGTCGTCGTGCGTTTCGGCGAACCAGCCGTCGGCGTAGGCGATGCGCTCGTCGGTCAGGCACTTGAAGAACGTGTACAGGTACTCGTTGTAGCCGCCGACCCGCCAGGCCCTGAACCGGGTCGACAGGAAGATGGTGTTGACCCAGTCGGGCTCGTCGTCGCGCAACACGGTGCGCACCAACTCGGGCGGGAGCTCGAAACCGTAGCGGAACTTCTCGTGTGGAATCGGTTCGCGCACCGCCCGTTTCGGGAAGTCGAGCACCACCGTCTCTGCCCCGATGCGCAGCTCGACCGGATACCCGATGCCGTCGCAGATCTGGTCGCTTTGGCTCATGATCGGTTCGAAGCGGGCCCGCAGCGGTTCGAGCAGCGGCTCGCCCTCGGCAGGCGCCCAGCCGGCCTTGATCGCCGCCAGCACGGGTGCCTTGCGTTGCGCATAGGCCTCGAGGTACGCAGCCTTGCCGGTGGTGAAGATCGCCTCGGCTTCCTCGTCGGGCATCGGATGCTGCAGCGAATCAAGCTGTACCCCAGTGAATGTCGCGGCCGATCCGGGAATCATCAGGAGGCCGCCGTGGTGCCCGTGCTGGCGTAGCTGATCGAGGAAGACCGCCTGGTCGGGGAAGATGTTGGCCGGGTCACCGCGGTCGTCGTTGAGCTCACGCAGCTCGGGATCGAGGAAGCATGGCGGACCCGCGGACGGAACGACCCACGTCGCACCGACCTGCGCGATGTATTGCCTGCAGCGGTCCATCTGACGTTGGCGCTTCTGGACGCCGAAGGTCTCCTTGGCGCGTGCGGGCATGTCGTAGACCATGGGGTACCAGATGGCCCCGGAGTACTGGAGCATGTGGACGTCGACGTGGCCGAACTCCGCGGCGAGGACCTCGAGGTCCACGGGGCGGGCATCGTTCATGTTGAACACGACGGTCTCGCCGTCGGACACCACCAGCCCGGAGTCGCCGATGGGTCCGTCGGCGGGAGCCCGCAGGGCGACGATCATCACGTCGAGGTCGCCCTTGGGACCGCTGACGCGGTGCTTGACCGAGTCCGTCGTCTCGAAGAACCGGTGAAAGCCGAGCGCCTCGAGTTCGCGCCGCAAGTCGGGGACCGGATAGTCCGGCAACAGCACGACGGCGTCCTTGTTGACGTGCGCGCGCAGGTGCGCGGCGTCGAAGTGGTCGGCGTGCAGGTGGCTGACGTAGAGGTAGTCGCAGTCGCCGAGCGCGTCCCAGTCCAGCGCACTGTTGTCGGGGAACGGGATCCAGGCCGCGAAGTAGGCCGGGTTGACCCACGGGTCGCACAGGATGCTTCCGGCCGCGGTATCTATCCGGAATCCGGCGTGGCCGACGCTGGTGACCTGCACGAATGCCCTTTCCGGTAGCCGAATGCTCAAGGTGCAGCTTAACCGGCCGCGGGCAGCTACTCCTCCCAGCGGGCACGGTAGTACGCGATGCGCGCCTCGTCGGGCGTCACGCCGTAGGCGTCGAACAGGTCGGCCTCGTAGTTGCGCTCGAAGTTCCAATCCAACGACATCGAGGCCACCGCAAGGTCCGACCAACGGTCGGCGACGCCCAGGTCGCCGAGGTCCACGTGACCGCTGCACCGGCCGTCGTCACCGATCAGGGTGTTGGGCGCGCACGCGTCGCGGCGACCAGCAGCGATGTGCGCGACGACGTCGGGCACCGGCACGGGGTCGGTGGGGAACGTCACGCCAGCTGCGCGCGGAAGCGAGTCGCGAACAGATACGCGTCGCCGGGCCAGCGCGCCGAAAGGTAGTTGCCGTCTTCGACCACGAATGCGGGCCCGTCGTCGGTGACGGTGCCGCGGGTCAGTGAGCGCGGTCCGCGCTCGTAGTCGGCGGGCTGCGCGAGCGCAGCGGTCACCTCGTCGGCGACGTAGGCCGGGTAGGTGCGGTAGTACCGGCCCAGCTTCCACGCGGTGAGGAAGTACGCGCTGCGCTCCATGAACTTGGGCAGGCACGTGGTGCGCCGGCCGGCCAGCACACTTCGGCCGGTTCCGGGGTCGATGGTGCGGGCGAGCACGAGCACTCCGTGGCAGATCGCGCCGACCGGCCGGCCCGTCGCCCAGAACGCGAACACCACGTCGCGCAGCGTTTGCGACGCCAGGTACTGCCGCATCCCCGGCGCGTGGCCGCCCGGCAGCAGCAGTCCGTCGTAATCTCCTGCGTGCAGCTCCGGCCAGGCCAGCGGCGCCTGAAACGCCCCGTCGCCCAGCAGTTCCCGGTAGAACCGCTTGGGCTCGGCCTCGGCGCCGAGCTGTCCGAACAGGACGCCGTCCAGCAGTCGCGGGTCGGCTGCGGGTGTGTTCCCGCCGCGTTCGGTGGCGAAGACCACGTCAACGCCGGAGTCGGTCAGCACCCGCCATGGGACGGCGACCTCGGTGACGTCGAAGTCGCGGTCCGGCAGCGGCACCAGCACGCGCGGCATTCGACGACCATACGGGTGGCCTCTCGGCAACGTCGCCGGACTAGGCTGCCTGGTGTGGAACCGGTTTACGGGACAGTGATTCAGGCCGCCCGCCTGGTCTGGCGGCTGCAGGGGCTGAAGTTCACGATCACCGGCGTGGAGAATCTTCCGGTAACCGGCGGCGCCGTCGTCGCGATCAACCACACCAGCTACTTCGACTTCACCTTCGCCGGCCTGCCCGCCTTCCGGCAGGGGCGTGGCCGCAAGGTGCGCTTCATGGCCAAGAAGGAAGTCTTCGACTCCAAGGTCACCGGCCCGATCATGCGCAGCCTGCGCCACATCCCCGTCGACCGCGCCAGTGGCGCTGCGTCGTTCGAGGAGGCTTGCCTGAAGCTCAAGGAAGGCGAACTGGTCGGCGTCTACCCCGAGGCGACCATCAGCCGCAGCTTCGAGATCAAGGAGTTCAAGTCCGGCGCGGCGCGCATGGCCATCGCCGCGGACGTGCCGATCGTCCCGCACATCGTCTGGGGCTCCCAGCGCATCTGGACGAAGGGGCATCCCAAGACGATGTGGCGGCCCAAGGTGCCGATCTCGGTGGCCGTTGGCGAGCCGATCTACCCGACGCTGCCGCCCGCCGAACTGACGTCGCTGCTGCACTCGCGGATGCAGCATCTGCTCGAGCGCGTGCAGGACGCGTACGGCCCGCACCCGCCGGGCGAGTTCTGGGTGCCGAAGCGCCTCGGCGGCGGAGCGCCTTCGCTGGCCGAGGCCAACCAGATGGACCTCGACGAGGCGGCCGAGAAGGCCGCTCAGCGGGCGCAGCGCCTGGAGTCCGGCAACGCGGGCGAGGCGCCGGAGTAAATCGACATGGAACCGGTCTTCCGCACGCTGGAGATCGCGGGGCGTACCGCCGTCAGGGCCACCGGCACCCGGATCACCTACCAGGATCTGGAACGCATCCCTGCCTCAAGCGGGGCCGTGGTCGCGATCAACCACACCAGCTACCTCGACTTCCTTCCCGCGGCGCTCGCCGCGATGCACCGAAAGCGGCGCCTGCGGTTCATGATCAAGGCTGAGATGCAGGAGGTGAGTATCGTCAACTTCCTGATCAAGCACACCAAGACCATCCCGGTGGACCGCCGCGCCGGCGCGGACGCGTACGTGGAGGGCGTCGACGAGTTGAGCGAGGGCGAGCTCGTCGGCGTGTACCCCGAGGCGACCATCAGCCGCAGCTTCGAGTTGAAGGAGTTCAAGTCCGGCGCCGTGCGGATGGCGCAGGAAGCACACGTGGCGATCGTCCCGTTGATCGTCTGGGGGGCGCAGCGCATCTGGACCAAGGACCATCGGAAGAACCTGGGGCGCAAGAAGATTCCCATCACCGTGGCCGTCGGCACCCCGTACGTCCCCGCCGAGTCCGTCGAGCAGGCCATTACCGAGCTTCGGGACGCGATGAACGCGTTGCTGTTTCGCGTGCAGGACGAGTATCCGCATCCCGACGGCGCGTACTGGGTGCCGAGGCGCCTCGGCGGCGGCGCACCCACGATGGAGGAAGCCAGGCAGCTCGACGAGGCGGAACTCGCCGAGCGGGCCCGTAAGCGGGCGGAGCCGAGCTAGTGCTGCCAGCGCTCATCGCCAGTGACGTCGACGGCACCCTGCTCGACGCGGACGAGAACGTCTCGCCGCGCACGCGTGCGGCCGTGCACGCCGCCGTGGCGGGCGGTGCGCACTTCGTCTTGGCGACCGGCCGCCCACCGCGCTGGGTCCCGCAGGTCGCCGAGGCGCTCGGAATCGCACCAATGGCGGTGTGCGCCAACGGTGCCGTGCTCTACGACTCGGCGACCGACCGCATCGTGGCCGCACGGACGCTGTCGGCCGACCAACTCGCCCAGCTGGCTGAGCTGGCGACGCGCCTGATCCCCGGCGCCGGGCTGGCCGTCGAACGGGTAGGCCGAACCGCGCACGACGCGGCGACGCCGCAGTTCATCAGTTCGCCCGGCTACGAGCACGCGTGGCTCAACCCCGACAATACCGAGGTCTCGCTCACCGACCTGTTGAGCGCCCCTGCCATCAAGCTGCTGATCCGCAAGCCGGGCGCCCGAAGCGGCGACATGGCAGCGGTGTTGGCCAAACACGTTGGCCTGCAAGGAGACATCACCTACTCAACCAACAACGGGCTCATCGAGGTGATGCCATTGGGCATCAGCAAGGCCACCGGCGTCGCCGAGGTCGCGCACCCGCTCGGCATCGCCGCCGACGACGTGGTGGCGTTCGGCGACATGCCCAACGACGTCCCGATGATTCGGTGGGCGGGGCTCGGAATCGCCATGGGCAACGCCGATCCCGAAGTGATGGACGCCGCGGACGAGGTCACTGCACCCAACACCGACGACGGGTTGGCCCGCGTGCTCGAACGCTGGTGGCTCTAATCCTTGGTGATGGGCGTGAACCGCTCCAGTTGCACCGGCGCGGATGCGGACAACGACGGCGGTAGCTCGAGCGCGATGCCGTCGATGACGCGCGTGACGGTGCCCTTCTCGCGGTCGAAGTTCAACGTGCCGTGCGCGAAGTTCTGGACGATCCACTGCGGTTCCTGGATCTCACCGCTGGTCGGAAGGCCGAGCGCGCCGCGCTCGAAGCCCAGCTTGCCCCAGGCCTCGTAGATGGCCCCAGTCACCGGTTCGGCGCCGCTCTCCGGCGACCAGTACATCGCGCCATTGGCGAAGGTGACGTATCGGCTCGCGCCGTCGCCGGACGCCTCGGGTGAGGTGGGCGTGCCGAGCGGGCTGGTCTCTCCGCCCATCGACGCCCACTTTGCGAAGATCGCGCCGCCGCGCAGCGAGTCGGCCAGCGTCTTCGGCGCGAACGGGGTGCTGAAGTGGGCGGCGATGCTGCGTAGCAGCCCCATCTCCGCGTATGCGGCGTTGCCAGGGCATTCGGTGTTGCCGACGTCGCGGTGGGTGAAGATCGTCGGCAGCGTCGGGGTGACGCCCCTGGCGAAGTGGGTGAACGAACCGCCGGCGGACGTCAGCGCCACGTTGCCGAGCGGGTCGACGCGGTCGAGCCCGAGCCGCCACCCCAGCAGGCGGCCGGTGGTGCGCAGCTGAATCGGAGTCGGCGGGACGGTCTCGAAGTCGCCGATCATCGCGACGCCCCAGGTGTTCTCGTTGAACCCGCCGGTGTGTGCGCCCTCGACCGGTCGGTCCATGCCGCCAGCGCGTCCCTCGAAGACCTGCCCGTACTTGTCGACCAGCGCGTTGTAGGCGATGTCGCACCACCCGAGCATGCGCGTGTGGTACTCGTAGATCGACCGCACGATTCCGGCCGAGTCACCTGGCCCGTAGTCGTTGCTTCCGGCGGTGTGATGCACGACGGCTGCGCGAACACCGTTGTCGTACACCGTGTTTCCGCACTTGAGTGATTCGTCCGCGCCCCACTGCGGCCTGCCGATGATGACGGGAGCCTGGCCGGGGGCCGACACCGCCTCGGGCGGGTTGACGTCGATGTCGGCCGGCGCCTCCGGCGGGCTGATCAGCACGGCGTTGAAGTTCGGCGCAAAAGGTTGTTCGGCGTTGGCGGGCACGTAGCCAAGTCCCGGCTGCGCCGGGTCGGCCGAGGGTGCCGCCGCTGACACCGGGGCTCCTGCCGGCCGGCGCACGGAGATCTGAACATCGGTGGTGCGGCCCACGAAGATGGGATCGGTGCCGCGGGTCTTTGGCGAATCTTCGCCGACGCCGTCAAGGGCCTCCGCCTCGTACCAGGGACCCCACGACCCGTCGGGCTTGCGGGCGCGCACCCGGGCCTCGGTGCCGGTCAGGTCTTCGGCGGTCAATGCCACCATCGAAAAGGGGGTGTCCTGGTGGACGTCGCGGATGGTCTCGCCGCCGCCGATGCCCGTGAGTGGTCGTTCGACGATCATCGGCGCGGTAGCGACGGGTCGTTCCTCGGCGCGGTCCTCGGGCACCCCGTAAATCGCCCACGGCAACATCACGACCGTCGCCGCGAACGCGGAGAACAGCAGCGGCGCAGGGTGACGAGACGGCACGGGCTGATGTTACGTATGTGTCGGGTGTTACCTGTGTTTCGACACGGGAAACGCCGCTGTCAACTGCAACGGCACCGCAGAGCTTGGCTTCTGCGGTGCCGTCTCGCAGCAGGATCGTCGCCGGTGCGCCCTTACGCGGGAGCGACGGCAGCGGGGACTGCGGCCGCAGCCGCAGCGGGTGCCCCAGCCGACTGGATCGCCCCGGTGATCGCGGGCATCACCATGCCCTTGAGGAGGTCGATCGCCTGGCCGGCGCCCAGTGTCTGGGCCGCGCTGCTCAGGTCCCCGAGCAAGCCTCCGCTACCGGAACTGGCAGCCGGTGCGCCGAGCCCGAGCGAAGGGTCGCCACCGAGGATCGGGTAGGTCCCGGACGCCGGATCGAGTCCGATCGGATCGGCGATCGGGATCTCGCCCGCGCCGGGCAGCCCGGTCAGGCCGGGGAGGCCGCCGGGAGTGGTCAGCCCGGGCACCGCTCCGGCGGGGCTGGTGAGTGCCGGATTCGTCAGTCCAGGGCTGGTGAGGGCCGGGTTGGTCAGGGACGTGTCAGCGAGACCCGGGAGCGTTGCCGTGGCCGCCGGCGCCGTCAGGCCCGGCGTCGTGAGGCCAGGGGTCGTCAGACCTGGCGTGGTCAGCCCTGGCGTCGTGAGTCCGGGGGTCGTGAGACCGGGCGTCGTCAGGCCCGGGGCCGTCAGCCCCGGGGTCGTCAGGCCTGGCGAGGTCAGCCCCGGCGCCGTCAGACCCGGGCTGGTGAGCCCAGGACTCGTCAGACCGGGAGTGGTCAGCGGCGACGTGAGCGTCGTCGCGGAAGGTGCACCCGCGCCGGTCAGCAGGCCCGTCGGCATCGGGGGCAGGTTGATCCCGAACTGCGAGAGTCCCTGTGACAGGGCCCCGAGCAACTCGTTGGGCAGGTCGGTGACGAGAGCGGCCTGCACGAACTCGCGGTGCTGCGGGGCGGCCTGCTCGGTGGTGGTCCCGCCGGAAAGGGCGGCCACGACAACTGGACTTGCGACGGCCAGGGCGGCGACTGCGCTCATGGCTGTCGAGAGCTTGTGTCGACGTCGGTTCGGCACGGAAGTCTCCTCAACTATCTGGACTACGTGTGTTAGGTGTCTCGTGCTTCGGACTGCCGGCGTGACCATCTGCGAATCCGTCAATACCGACCTGGTCGATGGTACGGATGTGACGAGTGAGTCTGGAGTGACGATGCGCAATCGTGAGCGAATTGCGACCTGCCTGTCGCGGGGGACCAGCCGACGACGCATTCGGGTGGTGACCCTTCAGTCGGATACCCTTGCTGCCGATGATGTCCCCTGATCCCCAGGTCGCTGCGCTCCAGCCCGCCGGACCCGCTTTCGACCTCTTCGTCGTCGGCTCCGGATTCTTCGGCCTGACGATCGCCGAGCGCATCGCCACACAGCTGAACAAGCGTGTTCTTGTGGTCGACCGACGGCCCCACATCGGCGGTAACGCGTACTCGTCACCCGAGCCCACGACTGGCATCGAGGTACACCGCTACGGCGCCCACCTCTTCCACACCTCCAACAAGCGGGTGTGGGACTACGTGCGCCAGTTCACCGATTTCACCGGATATCAACACCGCGTCTACGCGCTGCACGACGGGCAGGCCTACCAGTTCCCGATGGGGCTGGGCCTGGTGTCGCAGTTCTTCGGCCGCTACTTCACCCCCGACGAGGCCCGCGCGCTGATCGCCGAGCAGGCCGCCGAGATCCACACGGCCGACGCGCAGAACCTCGAGGAGAAGGCCATCTCGCTGATCGGGCGCCCGCTGTACGAGGCGTTCGTCAAGGGCTATACCGCCAAGCAGTGGCAGACCGATCCCAAGCAGCTTCCGGCCGCCAACATCGCCCGGCTGCCCGTGCGGTACACCTTCGACAACCGTTACTTCAACGATGCCTATGAGGGGCTGCCCGTCGACGGCTACACCGCGTGGCTGGAGAACATGGCCGCCGACGATCGCATCGAGGTCCGGCTGGATACGGACTGGTTCGACGTCTGCGACGAATTGCGCACCCAGAACCCCGACGCCCCGGTGGTCTATACCGGCCCCTTGGACCGCTACTTCGACTACGCCGAGGGCCGGCTGGGCTGGCGCACGCTCGACTTCGAGATGGAAGTGCTCGAGACCGGGGACTTCCAGGGCACCCCCGTGATGAACTACAACGACCTCGACGTGCCCTACACCCGCATCCACGAGTTCCGGCACTTCCACCCCGAGCGCGACTACCCGACGGACAAGACCGTGATCATGCGGGAGTTCTCGCGGTTCGCAGATGACGACGACGAGCCCTACTATCCGATCAACACCGAGTCCGACCGTACGGTGCTCGCGGCCTACCGGACGCGGGCGCGGGCCGAGACCGCCTCGGCCAAGGTGCTGTTCGGCGGCCGGCTCGGCACCTACCAATACCTGGACATGCACATGGCCATAGCGAGTGCGTTGAACATGTACGACAACATCCTGGCGCCCCATCTGCGCGATGGCGTTGCGCTCCATCAAGACGACGAAAGCAGCGGAGCATGAGCGACATTCCGTCGGGCGCGCTCGACGGCGGGCAGTCCAAGGCGGTCAGCCTGCTTTCCCGGATCATCCTTCCGCGTCCCGGCGAGCCGCTGGACGTGCGCAAGCTCTACATCGAGGAATCCACCACCAATGCGCGGCGCGCGCACGCGCCCACCCGAACCACGCTGGAGATCGGCGCGGAATCGGAGGTCTCGTTCGCGACGTACTTCAACGCGTTCCCGGCCAGCTACTGGCGGCGCTGGTCGATCGTCGAGTCGGTGGTGCTGCGGGTCGAACTCACCGGCAGCGCCCGCGTCGACGTGTACCGGTCCAAGGCGACCGGAGCGCGAATCACGGTGGGCGGCAGCGAAGTTTCCAGCGGCGACTCCGCGGAACGGGCCGTGGCGGAGTTCGAGATCGGGCTCGACCCGTTCGAGGATGGCGGCTGGATCTGGTTCGACATCACAACCGATACCAAGGTGACGGTGCACAGCGCCGGTTGGTATGCACCGACGCCCGCCCCAGGCCGGGCCAACGTCGCCGTCGGCATCCCGACGTTCAACCGACCGGCGGACTGCGTCAACGCGCTGGCGGCATTGACGTCGGATCCGTTGGTGGACAACGTGATCCATGCCGTCATCGTCACGGATCAGGGCACCAAGAAGGCCAAGGACCATCACGGTTTCGAGGCGGCCGCCGCCGCGCTGGGCAGCAGACTGTCGGTCCACGATCAGCCCAACCTCGGCGGCTCGGGCGGCTACAGCCGGGTGATGTACGAAGCGCTCAAGAACACCGACTGCGAACAAATCCTGTTCATGGACGACGACATCCGCATCGAGCCCGACTCGATCCTGCGGGCGCTGGCACTGAACCGGTTCGCCAAGTCGCCCACGCTGGTCGGCGGCCAGATGCTCAACCTGCAGGAGCCGTCGCACCTGCACGTGATGGGCGAGATGGTCGACTCGGAGAACTTCATGTGGACCCACGCGGTCAACACCGAGTACGACCACAACTTCGCGAAGTACCCGCTCGACGACGAAGAGGAGCCGCGCAGCAAGCTTCTGCACCGGCGCATCGACGTTGACTACAACGGCTGGTGGATGTGCATGATCCCGCGGCAGGTGGCCGAGGAGCTCGGCCAACCACTGCCGCTGTTCATCAAGTGGGACGACGCGGACTACGGGCTGCGCGCCGGCGAGCACGGCTACCCCACGGTGACGCTCCCCGGTGCAGCGATCTGGCACATGGCGTGGAGTGACAAGGACGATGCCATCGACTGGCAGGCGTACTTCCATCTACGCAACCGGTTGGTCGTCGCCGCCATGCATTGGGACGGCAACGTCAGGGGACTGATCGCCAGCCATTTCAAGGCGACGGTCAAACACCTACTCTGCCTTGAGTATTCGACCGTCGCCATCCAGAACAAGGCAATGGACGACTTCCTCGCCGGACCCGAGCACATCTTCTCGATCCTGGAGTCCGCGCTGCCCGACATACGCAAGATGCGCGAGGAGTACCCCGACGCCGTGGTGCTGCCGAGTGCGACCGCACTGCCGACGCCGTCGGACAAGCGGTGGCGCAAGAAGGTACGGATTCCCACCGGCGCGCTGGCGATCTCGGTGCGCCTCGCGCGTGGTGTCATCCATCAACTCAAGGCCCACGACCCCGAGCACCACCACCGCCCGCAGATCAACGTCGCCACTCAGGACGCGCGGTGGTTCTCCTTGTCCAGAGTCGACGGTGTCACGGTGACCACCGCCGATGGCCGTGGCGTCGTCTACCGCCAGCGGGACCGCGACATGATGTTCGAACTACTCCGCGAATCGCTCAAGCGTCAGGCGCTGCTCGCCCGCAAGTTCAATCGCATGCGGCGGGTCTACCGGGAAGCGTTGCCCGTGCTCTCCAGCAAGCAGAAGTGGGAGACGGTGCTG
The DNA here is from genome assembly GCF_033804605.1 of Mycobacterium sp. RTGN6. NCBI lineage: Bacteria > Bacillati > Actinomycetota > Actinomycetes > Mycobacteriales > Mycobacteriaceae > Mycobacterium > Mycobacterium sp. RTGN6. Next base: position 84,303 of record NZ_JAPZKZ010000002.1, on the reverse strand, counting down.
TTGCCCGGCTCGGAAGCCGGGCGATGAGCAGAGCGCACACGTGAACCTCGACGCCGTCGACCCGCCGCACGGCGAGGACGCGGTGCTCGTCGCCGTGCAGTCGACGCTCGCGGGTAGGCCGGGAGTCCTCGACGGCGCGCGTGCGCTTTCCCACTTCGGTGAACATTGCGCCGGATGGGTCGGCGTCTCACTGCTCGGTGCGCTGCTCCAACCGGGCCGCAGGCGCGCCTGGCTGACGGCGGGCGTTGGCGCGTTCGTCGCGCACGCGGCGGCGGTGGTGATCAAGCGCGTCGTCAAGCGGACGCGTCCGGATCACCCGGCCATCGCGGTGAACGTCGGCACGCCGAGCCGACTGAGCTTCCCGTCGGCGCATGCCACCTCGACGACGGCCGCGGCGATCCTGCTAGGCCGGGTGACGGGCCTGCCGTTGCCTGTGGTGCTCGTGCCGCCGATGGCGTTGTCGCGCTTGGTACTTGGTGTGCACTACCCAAGCGACGTACTCACCGGGGTAGTCGTCGGCACCGTGGTGGCGAAGACGGTTGGTGCGTGGGCGGACCGCGCCGAGAAGGAGAAACAGCACCCATGAGTGAGGAACCGGCACCGGTCGGACACCCGCCGAAGAACCTTGCCACCGGCATCGTCAAGGCGATCCGGCCCAGGCAGTGGGTCAAGAACCTACTGGTGCTCGCTGCGCCGCTGTTCGCACTCGGCGGCGACGTGCAGTACGACTACCGCGACGTGTTCATCAAGGTGGGCATCGCGTTCGTCGCGTTCAGCCTCGCCGCGTCGTCGATCTACCTGATCAACGACGCGCGTGACGTCGAGGCCGACCGGCAGCACCCGACCAAACAGTTCCGGCCGATTGCCGCTGGCGTGGTACCGGTGGGCCTCGCCTACGGACTAGCCGTGGTGCTGGCAGTCGTGGCGCTGGTGATCTCGTGGCTCACGACGCCAAACCTGGCCATCGTGATCGCGGTCTACCTCGTGATCCAACTGGCGTACTGCTTCGGCCTGAAACATCAAGCGGTGCTGGACATCTGCATCGTGTCGTCGGGTTTCCTCATCCGGGCCATCGCTGGTGGCGTCGCCGCGGGCATCCCGCTGTCGCAGTGGTTCCTGCTCGTGATGGCGTTCGGCTCGCTGTTCATGGCGGCAGGCAAGCGCTACGCCGAGCTGCAATTAGCGGAGCGCACCGGGGCGAAGATCCGCAAGTCGCTGGAGAACTACACCAGCACCTACCTGCGCTTCGTCTGGACGCTGTCGGCCACCGCCGTCGTGGTCTGTTACGGATTGTGGGCCTTCGAGCGCGACCGCATCACGGACGGCTCCTGGTTCGCGATCTCGATGATTCCGTTCACCATCGCGATCCTGCGCTACGCCGTGGACGTGGACGGCGGCATGGCGGGTGAGCCAGAGGACATCGCAATGAATGACCGAGTGTTGCAGCTGCTCGCGGTCGCACTGATCGGAACGCTCGGTGCCGCAGTCCTCCTCAGCTGACCGCACGGTGCGGTTGACGGCCGCCCGGCCGATGCCACTTCCCGGGTCGCTTCGCTCCGGCCCTCCGAAGCGCTGGCCCGCGTTCCCGTACGACGTCACCGTTCGGGTCAGCCTGTGGGTGAGCGTGCTGGTGGTGGCCGCACTGTTCGGCTGGGGCGCGTGGCAGCGGCGGTGGATCGCCGACGACGGCCTCATCGTGCTGCGGACGGTGCGAAACCTGTTGGCGGGCAACGGTCCCGTCTTCAATCAGGGTGAGCGCGTGGAAGCCAACACGTCGACGGTGTGGACGTATTTGGTCACGCTTGGCGGCTGGGTGGGCGGTCCGGCGCGGCTCGAGTACGTGGTGTTGGCGTTGGCGCTGGCGCTGAGCGTGGCCGGAGTGGTGTTCGCCATGCTCGGTACCGGCCGGCTCTACGCCCCCAGCCTTCGGGGCCGCCGGGCGGTGCTGCTTCCCGCCGGGGTGCTCGTCTACGCGGCGCTGCCGCCCGCCCGCGACTTCGCCTCCTCTGGCCTCGAAAACGGTTTGGTGCTGGCGTATCTCGGCCTGCTGTGGTGGATGATGGTGTGCTGGTCACAGGCGCCGCGCATCGGGCCGTCGGCAGGCCAGCCGCAGGCCGACGCGACCGGCCGGGCGTTCGACGCGGCGCTGGCGTTCGTCGCAGGGCTGAGCGTGCTGGTGCGTCCTGAGCTCGCCCTGATCGGCGGGTTGGCGTTGGTGTTGATGCTCGTCGCGGCGAGCGGTTGGCGGCGGCGGCTCTTGATCGTGGTGGCGGGCGGCCTGCTTCCGGTGGGCTATCAGATCTTCCGGATGGGCTACTACGGCCTGCTGGTGCCCGGCACCGCGGTGGCCAAGGACGCCTCGGGATCCAAGTGGCCGCAAGGCTTCGTCTATTTGGCGAACTTCAACAACCCCTATCTGTTGTGGGTGCCGCTGGTGTTGCTGGCCGGGTTGGCGGGGCTGTTGCTCGCGGTGCGCGGAATGCTGTGGGGAACGCGGCGGCGCCCGCAGCGCAACCGCGGGCACCTGCGACGCGTCGTCCAGAGCCCCAACGCCGTCGTGGTGTTCTTCGTCGTCAGCGGTCTCATCCAGGCGGTCTACTGGATTCGTCAGGGCGGTGACTTCATGCACGGCCGCGTGCTGCTGACACCGGTGTTCTGCGTGTTGATTCCCTTGTCCGTCATTCCAATCGTGTTGCCGCAGAACGCAAGAGCAACACGCGGGCCGGGCTACCTGCTGGCTGGGGCCACCAGCGTGATCTGGCTCGCCGTCGCCGGGTGGGCGCTGTGGGCGGCGAACTCACCCGGGATGGGCGCCGACGCCACCCGCGTCACGCACTCCGGCATCGTCGACGAGCGCCGGTTCTACGCGCAGGCCACCGGTAACGCGCATCCACTCACGGCGGCCGACTATCTCGACTACCCGCGCATGCGCGCGGTCCTGGTGGCGCTCGACAACACCCCCGTCGGCGCGCTGCTGCTGCCATCCGGCAACTACGACGTGTGGGACGTCGTGCCCGCGATCCCGCCGCCGCCCGACGCGCCCAAGGACCTCGAGCCGCCGCACACGGTGTTCTTCACCAACCTCGGCATGCTCGGCATGAACGTCGGACTGAACGTGCGCGTCATCGATCAGATCGGGCTGGCGAACCCGCTCGCCATGCACACCGCCCGCCTCGAGGACGCCAGGATCGGGCACGACAAGAACCTCTTCCCGGACTGGGCGGTGGCCGAAGGGCCGTTCCTCAAGGAGCCGCCGTTCATCCCGGCGTACCTCGATCAGGACTGGATCGCCGAGGCCGAGGAGGCGCTGAAGTGCAAGGCGACCGAGGCCATGCTCACCTCGGTGCGCGGCGAACTGGGTCCGCGCCGGTTCCTGTCGAACGTGCTCAACGCGTGGGAGTTCACCAAGTACCGCATCGACCGCGTTCCGATGTACGAACTGGCCCGCTGCGGGCTCCAACCGCCTCCGCCGAGGGTCGCACCGTACACCGGTTTGCCCCCGACGGGTCCGTGACGAACACCACGAGGATTTGTTCGCGGACCGGGTGCTCTGCTTTGGTTGGGCCTTGAGTAACGCTTCGGCCACGTCGACGCGATAAGAAGTCGAGCAAATCTCGATTGCCATGGGTTGTGCCACGGGACCCGCTGCCGACGCAGCGCCGGACAGACGAAATGGAATGGTCAGACCACCTTGAGAACACTCCCGCGTATGACATCGCGCACCCGCGCCGGGAAACCGTCGTTCCGCCGTGCTTCGGCGGTCCTCGCGGCGGTGCTGACGCTGCCCGCGCTCGCGGTGCTGGGTGACGTCGGCCTCGCGCCGGAGGCGGCCGCCTTCTCGCGCCCCGGGCTGCCCGTCGAATACCTCAACGTCTACTCGGCCTCCATGGGCCGCGACATCCGGATCCAGTTCCAGCCAGGCCGTGCGCCCGTCCCCGAGCCCGCGCCCGTCGTCGGCCCCGACGGCACCGTGACCCCGGCCCCGGTCCCGCACGGCCTCGGAATGCAGCCGCCGTCCGCGCCCGAGAAGGCGCTCTACCTACTGGACGGCTTGCGCGCCCAGGACGACTTCAACGGCTGGGACATCAACACCCCGGTGTTCGAGTGGTTCTACGACTCGGGCGTCGCGCTGGTGTTGCCGGTCGGCGGTCAGTCGAGCTTCTACAGCGACTGGTACTCACCGTCGAACCGCAACAACCAGACCTACACATATAAGTGGGAGACGTTCCTCACCAGCGAGCTCCCGCGATGGCTTGCGACCAACAAGAACATCTCCATGACGGGTAACGGCATCGTCGGGCTTTCGATGGCCGGTGGAGCGGGCCTCATTCTGTCGGCCTACCACCCGGCACAGTTCAGCTACGCGGCGTCGCTGTCGGGGTTCCTCAACCCGTCGACGCTCTTCATGAAGCAGGCCATCCGCGTGGCGATGCTCGACGCGGGCGGCTACAACGTGGACAACATGTGGGGTCCGCCGTGGGATGAGGCGTGGAAGCGCAACGACCCCGTCCAGCAGGTCGCCAAGATCGTCGCCAACGGCACGCGACTGTGGATCTACTGCGCGCCTGGCGGCGGTCCGCTCGACGAGAGCGTCGACCCGGGACAGTCGTTCAACGCCAACAGCTTGGAATCACTGGCCATCGGCAGCAACAAGCGATTCCAGGAGAAGTACGCCAAGGCAGGGGGCAGCAATGCCACCTTCGTGTTCCCCTCCGAGGGGAACCATTCATGGGCTTATTGGGCAACGCAGCTCCAAGCCCTCAAGCCCGATCTGATCGCCACCCTCAACGGCTGAGCGGCGAACAGCGGGGACCGTCAACGGACATCAGCGGAGAAGAGGATCACACCGAGGTGTGGTTGACTACAGGCGCACGCAGCGAGTCTGCAAGTGCGGCTGACGACAAAGAATGGGATAGGTAGTTCTATGGGTTTGTTTGGGAAGATGCGAGGCCCTTGGGCGCGGCGGTTCGCCGTCGCAGCCGTCACGGCCGCCGCTCTGCCAGGACTCGTCGGCTTCATCGGAGGATCGGCGACCGCAGGTGCATTCTCGAAGCCCGGTCTGCCGGTCGAGTACCTGATGGTGCCGTCCGCGGGGATGGGTAAAGAGATCAAGATTCAGTTCCAGAGCGGCGGCGCGGGTGCGCCCGGCGTCTACCTGCTGGACGGCCTGCGCGCGCAGGACGACTTCAACGGCTGGGACATCAACACCGCAGCGTTCGAGTGGTACAACGGCTCGGGCCTCTCGGTGGTCATGCCGGTCGGCGGCCAGTCCAGCTTCTACAGCGACTGGTACTCGCCGGCCTGTGGCAAGGCCGGTTGCACCACCTACAAGTGGGAGACGTTCCTTACTAGCGAACTTCCCTCGTACCTCTCGGCCAACAACGGCGTCGACGCGAGCCGGACCGCGGCCGTCGGACTGTCGATGGCCGGGTCGGCGGCGATGACGCTGGCGATCTACCACCCCGGTCAGTTCCAGTACGCGGCTTCCCTGTCGGGCTTCCTGAACCTCTCCGAGGGTTGGTGGCCCATGCTGGTCGGCACGTCGATGGGTGACGCGGGCGGCTACAAGTCCAAGGACATGTGGGGCGAGTCGAGTGACCCGGCGTGGAAGCGCAACGACCCGATGGTCAACATCGCCACGTTGGTCGCCAACGGGACGCGGCTCTGGGTCTACTGCGGTGACGGCACCCCGTCGGATCTAGACCAGGGCACCAGCGGGTTCAACTTGATGAACGCCAAGTTCCTCGAGGGCTTCACGTTGCGTACCAACAAGACGTTCCAGCAGACGTACATCGCCGCGGGCGGCAACAACGCCGTGTTCAACTTCCCGCAGAACGGCACGCACAGCTGGGGCTACTGGGGTTCGCAGTTGCAGCAGATGAAGCCGGACATCCAGCGGGTGCTCGGCGCTACGCCTGCTGCGTAGTCCCTTACGCATGAAGACGACATGGCGGCGGCGATCCCACTGGGGTCGCCGCCGTCACTCGTTTCTGGCGAACCCACCGGCCGTTTGTGATTCACTAACGGCCGGATAACGAAGACGGACAAGGACAGGTGCGTGGACATGAGGCTGCTCTCAGTGATGTTCCGGACGATGGCCGCGATCGCGCTGGCCGCGGGACTGTGGGTGGCTAGTCCGCAGGTAGCCAAGGCGGCCGGCGTCGAGATGCTGATGGTGCCGTCGGGTGCGATGGGCCGGGACATCCCGGTGGCGTTCCAGGGCGGTGGCCCGCACGCGGTGATCCTGCTCGATGCGTTCAACGCGGGTCCCGATGTCAGCAACTGGGTGGGGGCGGGGGCCTTCAACACGTTCGCGGGCAAGGGCATCTCCGTGGCCGCGCCCGCCGGTGGCGCCTGGAGCTTGTACACCGACTGGGAGGCGGACGGCAGCAAGCAGTGGGAGACGTTCCTGTCCAGTGAGCTACCGGATTGGTTGGCGGCGAACAAGGGGCTGGCGCCGGGCGGGCACGGCATCGTCGGCGTCGCGCAGGGTGGCACCGGCGCACTGACGCTGGCGGCGTTCCACCCCGATCGCTTCCGCTACGCCGGTTCGATGTCGGGCTTCCTCACCCCGTCGGCCACGGCGATGAACGGTGCGATCACCGCGGGCCTGGCTCAGTTCGGTGGGGTGAACACCCAAGCCATGTGGGGCGCGGCACAGCTGGGCCGGTGGAAGTGGCACGACCCGGATGTGCACGTGCAGTTGTTGGCCGACAACAACACTCGGCTGTGGGTCTTCAGCCCGTCGGCGTTGGCGTGCACTGATCCCGCCGCCATGATCGGGTACTGCGATCAGGCGCAAGGCAGCAACCGGGCGTTCTATTCGCACTATCGCTCCGTCGGTGGGCACAACGGACACTTCGACTTCCCGACGAGCGGTCAGCACGACTGGGGCACCTGGGGCCCGCAGCTCGCCGCGCTGTCCGGCGACCTGGCGGCGGCCATCAAGTAGTCGAAACCAGCAAACGGTCCAGCGCGCCCGTCCGCGCAGCCGGTACGTTGGAGTGCGTGCGTAACGAGGGATGGCGAACGGCCGGGCTGGCTACCGGATCCCTCTCGTTGGTGGCGTGCGCAGCGCTGGTTGCGACGGGGTGCGGCGTGAGTAACGACGTGATCGTCGGCATGGGGTTGCCGACGTCGGAGTCGGCCTCCCTCGGTGCGGGCCTTCAGTCCATTTCGCAACCACCGGCCAACGAAACCGCCATGGTCGTCTCGCCCGAGCAGCAGGGCTATCTCGATGCGCTGGATGCCGCGGGGGTGCGGCCGTCGAGCAAGCTGGTCGCGCTGACCATCGGTTCCTACGTGTGCCAGGCGCGTGCGGCGGATCAGACGGATCAGGCGGTGTGGGACTTCGTGTTGCCGATGGTGCGCGGTGACGTGCGCGACTCCGCGGTGAGCTCGGCGGCGCCACCTGCGGGTGAGGTCAACTCGGTAACGGCCGACTACATTCGCATCGCAACCGACAAGCTCTGCTAGCAGGAGAACATGACCAACTCTGGCCGCCGCAAGCGGCATCGGATCCTCGGGCTGGCCGCAGCAGCCGCCGTTACGGTGCTCGTCGCCGTGGTCGTTGGCGCGCTAGTGGTGATGCTGCGTCAGCCCGACTCGCCGCCGTCGGCCAACCCGCCCGGTGCGTCGCCCCCGAGCGCAGTGCCGCCCAGTGGGTCGACGCGGCCCGAGTTCCAGGACGCCAGCTGCCCCGACGTTCAGGTTGTCTCGGTTCCGGGCACCTGGGAATCGTCGCCGCAGATGGACCCCATGAATCCGGTGCAGTTCCCGATTGCGTTGCTGCTGAACGTGACCAACCCGCTGCGGGACGCCTTCGGTCCCGAGCGGTTGGCGCAGTACACCGTCCCGTACACGGCCCAGTTCCACAATCCGTTCTCCGCCGACAAGCAGATGTCGTACAACGACAGCCGCAAGGAGGGCATGGACGTCACTGTCCGGGCCATCACCGACATCAACGCGCGCTGCCCGCTCACCAGCTTCGTCATCGTCGGGTTCTCTCAGGGCTCCATCATCGCGGGCGATATCGCCAGTGACATCGGCAACGGCCGCGGGCCCATCGACGCGGACCTGGTGCTGGGAGTCACGCTGATCGCTGATGGCCGTCGCCAGGAGGGGGTCGGGCAGGAAGTCGGGCCCAATCCGCCGGGGCATGGCGCCGAGATCACGTTGCACGAGGTGCCGATGCTGGACGGGCTCGGGCTGGCGATGACGGGGCCGCGCGACGGCGGGTTCGGGGTGCTGAATGACCGCACCAACGAGATCTGTGCGTCGGGCGACCTGATCTGCGCGGCGCCGAACGAGGCGTTCTCGATCGTGAACCTGCCGCAGACGCTGGAGACGCTGATCGGTGCGGCCGGGCGGCCGGTGCACGCCTTGTACAACACGCCGGACTTCTGGGTGCTGGATGGCCAGACGTCGACGCAGTGGACACGGGCCTGGGCGCAGAATCTGATCGACAATGCACCACATCCAAAGCACGGTTGAGTCACAACCCGCTTGGCGATTTGGCCGCGACGAGGGATACGCCTAACATTAAGAGAAATGTAAGAGCTGTGTCCGGCGCTTGCGCGAAGCGCCTGATCAGACACGCGGCTACTCCCCGGTACGATTCTCGGGGTTTGGCATTCGGACGAATGGCCACATGCGTGACGCTCGAGAAACGGGCATTGACAGGAGAGTGAAATGGGATTCCACAACCCGTTCCTGAAGGACGGTCTGCTTCGGTTTCCCGACAACGGCAGCGTGGTCCGGCACGTCGAGAAGTGGGCGAAGGTGCGCGGCGACAAGCTCGCCTACCGCTTCCTCGACTTCTCGACCGAGCGCGATGGCGTTGAGCGCGACCTGAACTGGGCCGACTTCAGCATCCGCAACCGCGCAATTGCCGCTCGGCTGCAGCAGGTCACCCAGCCGGGTGACCGGGTCGCCATCCTGTGCCCGCAGAACCTCGACTACATCGTCGCCTTCTTCGGCACCCTGTACGCCGGCCGCATCGCGGTGCCGCTGTTCGACCCGGCCGAGCCAGGGCACGTCGGTCGCCTGCACGCCGTGCTCGACGACTGCCAGCCGACTGCGATCCTGACCACCACCGCCTCCGCCGAGGGGGTGCGGAAGTTCTTCCGCGGCCGGCCCGCGAACGAGCGGCCACGCGTCATCGCGGTCGACGCCGTGCCCGACGACGTCGGCGCCACCTGGGAACACGTCGACGTGGCCGTCGAGACCATCGCCTACCTGCAGTACACCTCGGGTTCGACGCGCATCCCGACGGGTGTGCAGATCACCCACCTCAACCTCGCCACCAACGTCGTGCAGGTCATCGAGTCGCTCGACGGCGAGGAAGGCGACCGCGGCGTCAGCTGGCTGCCCTTCTTCCACGACATGGGCCTGATCACCGCGCTTGTGGCGCCGATGATCGGCCACTACGTGACGTTCATGACCCCGGCGGCGTTCGTGCGCCGACCCGGGCGGTGGATCCGCGAGATGGCGCGCAAGCCCGGCGACGTCGGCGGTGTCATCTCGGTGGCGCCGAACTTCGCGTTCGACCACGCCGCCGCCCGTGGCCTGCCCAAGGACGGCGAGGAGCCGCTGGACCTGTCCAACGTCAAGGCGGTGCTCAACGGCAGCGAGCCCATCTCGGCGGCCACCGTGCGCCGCTTCAACGAGGCCTTCGCCCCGTACGGCTTCAACCCCGTCGCCATCAAGCCCGCCTATGGGCTGGCCGAGGCCACGCTGTTCGTGTCAACGACGCTGCCAGGCGAGCCGCCCAAGATCGTCAACGTCGACCGCGACGAATTGAACAACCACCGCTTCGTCGAGGTATCCGAGGACTCACCCAAGGCCGTAGCGCAGGCGTCGGCGGGCAAGGTCGGTATCGCCGAGTGGACCGTCATCGTCGACGGTGAGTCGGCCACCGAGCTGCCCGACGGCCAGATCGGCGAGATCTGGATCAGTGGCCAGAACATGGGCACCGGGTACTGGAACAAGCCGGAGGAGACGGTCGCGACCTTCCAGAACATCCTCAAGTCGCGCACCAACCCCTCGCACGCCGAGCGTGCGATGGACGACGCCACGTGGGTGAACACGGGTGACTACGGCGCCTTCTACGACGGCGACCTCTACATCACCGGCCGCGTCAAGGACCTCGTCATCATCGACGGCCGAAACCACTACCCGCAGGACCTCGAGTACTCGGCCCAGGAGGCCAGCAAGGCGCTGCGCACCGGTTTCGTCGCGGCGTTCTCGGTGCCTGCCAACCAGCTGCCGGACGAGGTGTTCGACAACGCGCACGCCGGCCTCAAGCGCGACGCCGACGACTCCAGCGAGCAGTTGGTCATCGTCGCCGAACGTGCGGCCGGCGCCCACAAGCTGGACCTGGCTCCCGTCGTCGACGACATCCGGGCGGCCATCGCCGTGCGACACGGCGTCACCGTCCGCGACGTGCTGCTTACGTCCGCTGGAGCCATTCCGCGGACGTCCAGCGGCAAGATCGGTCGGCGCGCGTGCCGTAGCGCCTATCTCGACGGAAGCCTGCGCAGCGGGAAGGTCGCCAACGCATTCCCAGATCAGACGGACTGACCGCACGCAAGCCGCTGAGCGGCGGAAGTGAGCAGTGAAAATGACTGACGCCGAAGACAATTCGCAGATCGAACCGGTTGAGCCGCATCGCACTGACATGAGCGTCCCGGAGCTGCGGGAGTGGCTGCGCAAGTGGATCGGCACCGCGACCGGCCAGTCGCCGGACTCGATCGACGAGTCCGCGCCCATGGTCGAACTTGGGCTGTCATCGCGGGATGCCGTGGCGATGGCCAGCGACATCGAGGACCTCACCGGTGTGACGCTGACGGCCACCGTGGCGTTCCGGCACCCGACCATCGAGTCCTTGGCGACGGTGATCGTCGAGGGCGAACCCGAAGTGGAGTTCGTCGAGGGCGAGGACTGGAGCCGCTCGGACCCGAACGTGGCCGACATCGCGATCGTCGGCATCGGCACCCGTTTCCCCGGAGACATGAACACCCCCGACGAGATGTGGGCGGCGCTGCTCGAGGGCCGCGACGGCAGCTCCGATCTGCCCGAGGGGCGGTGGTCGGAGTTCCTCGACGAGCCGCGCATCGCAGAGCGGGTGGCCAGGGCCCGCACTCGCGGCGGCTACCTGTCCGACATCAAGGGCTTCGACGCGGAGTTCTTCGCGCTGGCGAAGATGGAAGCCGACAACATGGATCCGCAGCAGCGGATGGCGCTGGAACTGACCTGGGAGGCGTTGGAGCACGCCAGGATTCCGGCGTCGAGCCTGCGCGGCACCGACGTCGCCGTCTACGTCGGCTCGTCCCAGAACGACTACCAGTTTCTGGCGGTGGCCGACCCCACGACCGCGCACCCCTATGCCATCACCGGCACCACCAGCTCGATCATTGCCAACCGGGTGTCCTACTTCTTCGACTTCCGTGGGCCGTCGATGGCCATCGACACCGCGTGCTCGTCGTCGCTGGTGGCCGTGCACGAGGGCGTCAAGGCGCTGCGCACGGGTGAGGCCGACGTCGTCGTCGCTGGCGGCGTCAACGCGTTGATCACTCCGTTGGGCACCATCGGTTTCGACGAGGTTGGCGGCGTGCTGGCCGCGGACGGCCGGTGCAAGTCGTTCTCGCAGGACGCCGACGGCTACGCCCGCTCCGAGGGCGGCGGGATGCTGGTGCTCAAGCGCGTCGCCGACGCCCGCCGCGACGGTGACGAAATACTGGCCGTCATCGCGGGCAGCGCAGTGAATCACGACGGCCGGTCCAACGGCATGCTCGCGCCGAATCCGGATGCGCAGGAGCAGGTGCTGCGCAAGGCGTACAAGGACGCGGGCATCGACCCGCGCACCGTCGACTACGTGGAGGCGCACGGCACCGGCACGATGCTCGGCGACCCGATCGAGGCCGACGGGCTGGGCCGAGTGATCGGCCGGGGCCGCGCAGCCGACGCGCCGGCACTCTTGGGTGCAGTGAAATCCAATGTGGGACACCTGGAGTCGGCTGCTGGCGCGGCGAGCATGGCCAAGGTCGTGCTCTCGATCGTGCACGACAAGCTGCCGCCGTCGATCAACTACACCGGCCCCAACCCGTACATCGACTTCGACAAGGAACACCTCAAGGTCAACGACACCGTCACCGAGTGGCCGCGCTACAGCGGGCACAAGATCGCCGGCGTCTCGGGCTTCGGCTTCGGTGGCGCGAACGCGCACATCGTGGTCCGTGAGGTGCTGCCGTCCGATCTGGTCGAGCCCGAGCCGGAAGCCGAAGCCGTCGAGGAGAAGTCGGTTGCAGCAGACACGGCCGTGTACGTCGGCGGGGTCCGGATGGACGAGTACGGCGAGTTCATCGACTCGGACGATGAGGACGCCGGCTACTACGAGCTCGGTGCCGAGGCAACCGATTCCGACGAGCCCGAACTGCCGGGACTGACCGACGAGGCCCTACGGCTGCTCGAGCTGGCCCGCGAGGAGCTGGAAGCCGAGGAAACGCCGACTCCCATCGTGCCCCTTGCGGTTTCAGCATTCCTGACCTCACGCAAGCGGACCACCGCTGCCGAACTGGCCGACTGGGTGGAGAGCCCGGAGGGTCGGGCGACGTCGCTCGAGGCGATCGGTCGGTCGCTGAGCAAGCGCAACCACGGCCGGTCGCGGGCGGTCGTGCTCGCGCACGATCACGACGAGGCGATCAAGGGGCTTCGGGCGCTCGCCGACGGCAAGCAGAGCCCATTGGTGCTGGCGTCCGACGGCCCCGTGACCAACGGCCCGGTGTGGGTGCTCGCCGGCTTCGGCGCGCAGCACCGCAAGATGGGCAAGAGTCTCTACCTGCGCGACGAGACGTTCGCCGAGTGGATCAACAAGGTCGACGCGCTCATCCAGGACGAGCTCGGATACTCCATCGTCGAGCTCATCCTTGACGACGCCCAGGACTACGGCATCGAGACCACGCAGACGGTCATCTTCGCGATCCAAATCGCGCTCGGTGAGCTGCTCAAGGCGCACGGGGCGAAACCCGGTGCGGTGGTTGGTCAGTCGCTCGGCGAGGCGGCCGCGGCCTACTTCGCTGGCGGGCTTTCACTCGTCGACGCCACCCGCACCATCTGCTCGCGGGCCCACCTCATGGGCGAGGGCGAGGCCATGCTGTTCGGCGAGTACATCCGGCTGATGGCTTTGGTCGAGTACTCGGCCGACGAGATCAAGACGGTGTTCTCGGACTACCCTGACCTCGAAGTCTGCGTCTACGCCGCGCCGACCCAGACCGTCATCGGCGGACCACCCGAGCAGGTGGATGCGATCATCGCTAGGGCCGAGGCCGAGGGCAAGTTCGCCCGCAAGTTCCAGACCAAGGGCGCCAGCCACACCCAGCAGATGGACCCGCTGCTCGGTGAGCTGGCCGCAGAGTTGCAGGGCATCGAGGCGTTGCCGCTGAAGCTCGGCTACTTCTCCACCGTGCACGAGGGCGGGTTCATCCGTCCTGGCGGCGAGCCGATCCACGACGTCGACTACTGGAAGAAGGGTCTGCGGCACAGCGTCTACTTCACGCACGGCATCCGCAACGCCGTCGACGCAGGCCACACCACGTTCCTCGAGCTCGCCCCGAATCCGGTGGCGCTCATGCAGGTTGGGCTAACGACGGCCAGCGCTGGATTGCATGATGGCCAACTGATCGCCACGCTTGCCCGCAAGCAGGACGAGGTCGACGCGATGACCACGGCCATGGCGCAGCTGTTCGTGCACGGTCACGACCTCGACTTCCGCACGCTCTTCACGCGGGCCGAGGACCCGGCGGTCGACTACGCAAACGTGCCGCCCACCCGGTTCAAGCGCAAGCCACACTGGCTGGACGCCCACTTCACCGGCGACAGTTCAGCGGTGCTTCCCGGCAACCACGTCGCGACCCCCGACGGCAAGCACGTGTGGGAGTACGTATCGCGTGGTGCCACCGATCTTGCCGCCGTCGTGAAAGCCGCTGCGGCGGTGGTGCTTCCGGACGCGCGGCTGACGGCGTTCGAGCAGCGCGCGGTGCCCGCGGACGACGCCCGCCTGGTGACGACGCTGACCCGCCACCCCGGCGGGGCGACGGTTCAGGTGCACGCGCGCATCGACGAGTCGTTCACGTTGGTATACGACGCGATCGTCACCAAGGGCGGGCAGGCCGCGGTGCTGCCCACGGCCGTCGGTGCGGGCGCGGCCGTGGACGTGGCCACTCTGGAGGCGCCTGCCATCGAGGATGACGCGGCGATCCTGCAGGACAATCTCACCGCAGGCGCGGGTCTCGCAGCAGGCTTTGCCAAGTGGTCGCCCGACAGCGGCGAGACCATCGCGCAGCGGCTCGGCGCCATCGTCGGTGGTGCCATGGGTTACGAGCCCGAGGACCTTCCGTGGGAGGTACCGCTGATCGAGCTGGGGCTGGACTCGCTGATGGCGGTGCGCATCAAGAACCGGGTCGAGTACGACTTCGACCTGCCGCCCATCCAGCTGACCGCCGTCCGCGACGCGAACCTCTATGCCGTCGAGAAGCTGATCCAGTACGCGATCGAGCACCGCGATCAGGTGACCGAGCTCGCCGAACAGCAGAAGACGCAGTCCGCCGAGGAGATCGCCGCGGCCCAGGCCGAACTGATGGGTGGCGCCACCACGGTGGCTGAGCTCGAGGCAAGGCTGGCGGAGGTCAACGAACAGACCGCCGGAGCGGCGCCCGTGGCCGACCTCGAGATCCCACCGCCGCCAACCGATCCGTCGGGTCCGCGCGCGCCCAAGCAGAGCGCGGCGGGCGCAGCCGCCGCGGTGCTGAACCAGCAGGCCGTCGCCGACGCACTGGGCAGCGACGTCCCGCCGCGCGATGCCGCCGAGCGAGTCACGTTCGCGACGTGGGCGATCGTCACCGGCAAGTCGCCAGGCGGCATCTTCAACGCGCTGCCGGGGCTGGACGACGCCGCGGCCGAGAAGATGGCGGCGCGGCTTTCGGAGCGCGCCGAGGGTGTCATCACCGTCGACGACGTGAAGAAGGCCACCACCGTCGAAGAGCTCTCCACGACGGTGCGCGAGTTCCTCGAAGCCGGTGAGCTCGACGGCTTCGTGCGGACCATCCGCAAGGTGGAGTCCGACGATGACGTTCCGGTGTACGTCTTCCACGCCGCGGGCGGATCGACGGTGGTCTACGAGCCCCTGCTGAAGCGGCTGCCTGCGGCCACGCCGATGGTCGGGCTGGAGCGGGTCGAGGGCTCCATCGAGGAACGGGCGGCGCAGTACGTGCCGAAGCTGCTCGAGATCAATGGCGGTAAGCCGTTCATCCTGGCGGGCTGGTCGTTGGGCGGCGCGTTGGCGTATGCCTGCGCGATCGGGCTCAAGCAGGCCGGCGCCGACGTCCCCTTCGTGGGTCTGATCGACTGCGTGCGACCCGGTGAGCCGATCCTGCACACCAAGGAGGAGACCCGGAAGCGCTGGGATCGCTACGCGGCGTTCGCTCAGCGGACGTTCAACGTGGAGATCCCCGAGATCCCCTACGAGCAGCTCGAGGAGCTCGACGACTCCGGCCAGGTGCAGTTCGTGCTCAACGCGGTCGCCGACGCCGGCGTACAGATCCCCGGCGGCATCATCGAGCACCAGCGCACGTCGTACCTGGACAACCGCGCCCTGGACACCGTCGACATCCAGCCGTACGACGGCCGCGTCGTGCTGTACATGGCGGACCGCTACCACGACGACGCGATCACCTTCGAGCCTGGCTACGCCACCCGCAAGCCCGACGGCGGCTGGGGCGAGTTCGCATCAAATCTCGAGGTGGTGCCCATCGGGGGCGAGCACATCCAGGCCATCGACGAGCCGTACATTGCGAAGGTCGGCGCGCACATGAGCGAGGCGATCAACCGGATCCGGAGCGAGCAGTGACCGAAGCGGCGACCCCCGTCAGCAAGCCACACACCACGGCCGAGAAGCTGGCTGAACTCCGCGAGAAGCTCGAGCTCGCCAAGGATCCCGGCGACGAGAAGGCCAGGGCCAAGCGCGACAAGAAGGGCATCCCTTCGGCGCGGGCGCGGATCCACTCGCTGCTGGACCCGGGCACCTTCCTGGAGATCGGCGCCCTGGCCAAGACCCCGGGTGATCCGAACGCGTTCTTTGGCGACGGCGTGGTCACCGGCCACGGGCTCATCGACGGCCGGCCGGTCGGCGTGTTCAGCCACGACCAGACGGTGTTCCAGGGTTCGGTCGGGGAGATGTTCGGCCGCAAGGTTGCCCGACTGATGGAGTGGGTGGCCATGGTGGGCTGCCCGATCATCGGCATCAACGACTCCGCGGGCGCCCGGATTCAGGACACGGCGACGTCGTTGGCCTGGTATGCCGAGCTGGGCCGCCGCCACGAGATGCTTCGGGGCCTGGTCCCGGAGATCTCCCTGATCTTCGGGAAGTGCGCAGGCGGCGCGGTGTACTCGCCGATCCAGACCGATCTGGTGGTCGCGGTGCGCGACCAGGGCTACATGTTCATCACCGGTCCCGACGTCATCAAGGACGTCACCGGCGAGGATGTCACCTTCGACGAGTTGGGCGGTGCCGACGTCCAGGCGCAGCGCGGCAACATTCACAAGGTGGTCGAGTCCGAGGCCGCGGCATACGAGTACGTGCGCGACTACCTGAGCTTCTTGCCCGCCAACCACTTCGACGATGCGCCGATCGTCAATCCCGGCCTGGAGCCCGAGCTCACGCCGCACGACTACGAACTCGACACGATCGTGCCGGATGCGGACAACACGGCGTACGACATGCACGAGATCCTGCTGCGGATCTTCGACGACGGTGACGTCTTCGAGATCGCCGACCAACGCAGCCCGTCGATGATCACTGCGTTCGCCCGGGTCGACGGCCGCCCCGTCGGGGTGATTGCCAACCAGCCGATGCACATGTCTGGCGCGGTGGGCAATGAGGCCTCCGACAAGGCAGCCGGTTTCATCCGGTTCTGCGACTCGTTCAACATGCCACTGGTTTTCGTCGTCGACACCCCTGGCGCCATGCCTGGCGTCGAGGAGGAGAAGGGCGGCATCATCAAACGCGGCGGGCGCTTCTTCAACGCCATCGTGGAAGCCGACGTGCCCAAGGTGACCTTCATCGTGCGCAAGGCCTACGGCGGCGGGTACGCGGTGATGGGTTCCAAGCAGTTGTCGGCAGACTTGAACTTCGCGTGGCCGACGGCGCGCATCGCCGTCATCGGCGCTGAAGGCGCGGCCCAATTGCTGGTGAAGCGCTTCCCCGATCCGACCTCACCCGAGGTGCAGAAGATCCGGGCCGATTTCATCGAGGGGTACAACCTCAATCTGGCCACCCCGTGGACTGCCGCCGAGCGTGGCTACATCGACGGCGTCATCGAACCGCACGAGACGCGGCTGCTGCTGCGCAATGCGTTGCGCCTGCTGGCCGACAAGCAGAACGCCAACAAGGTGTTGCGCAAGCACGGTCTGACCCCGCTGTAGCCGTTCACTGGCGGGCGGTCGCATTTCGGGGTTGAATTGACCCTCGTGTCAAACCATTTCACTGGCCTGAGTCTCGGCCCACCCCTCGGCGATCAGCGGCTCGACCTTTGCGACCTGTACGCCTTCCAATCTCCGGCCGATCCCAGCAGGACGGTGCTGATCCTCAACGCCAACCCGCAGGCCGACTTCCTGCACCCCGATGCGATCTACCGGCTCGCCATCGACAACGACGGCGACCTGCGCAATGACATCGCGTTCAGCTTCGTCTTCTCCGAGCCGAAGGACGGGCGTCAGACCGTGGACGTCTACCTGGCCAGCGACGACGAGGCCGAGGAACCCGAGGCCGTCGGGTCGAAGATCTTCGAGGCCGTCGAGGTGTCCTTCTCCAAGACCCCGAACATCGTCACGTCGGGCAGCTTCACGTTCTTCGCGGGCGCGCGCAGCGACGCCTTCTTCTTCGACTTCGACGGCATCAAGAACCTCTTCGACACGTCCGGCAAGCGCAACTTCACCGATCTGCACCTCGGCAGTGAATCCCCTTGGACGGGAGTCGATTCGAACACCACGGCCAACGTGTGCTCGATGATCATCGAAATGCCGACGAGCGCGCTGGGCGCCGATCCCGACATCCGCGTCTGGGGCCGGTGCAGTCTGCGTCGCGACGGCGAGCTGCTCCACGTCGACCGGGCCGGACACCCGTCGGTGAGCAGCTTCTTCAACACCGACGACACCAAGGAGGAGTACAACGCGTCGGAACCGAATCGCGACCGCGACCGGTGGATCGGCATGTTCATCCACCTGATGGGCCACACCGGCGACTACTCGCGGGAAGAGGCCATCGCGGCGATCGACGAGGAGGGCACCCTGCCCGACATGCTCACCTACGATCCGTCCAAGCCCGCGACGTACCCGAACGGCCGGGTGTTCACCGACGACGTGATCAACTACCGGCTTGCGTTCCTCACCAAAGGCGAGTGCCCGCCGACGGGGCTGAGCCCGCACACCGACACACTCGCGGAGTTCCCGTATCTCGGCACACCGCATTAGGGTCAGCCGCCTGCGTGCGCGCCGTTAGTATTCGCCCATGCCGCTAGCGCAGGGCGAAGAGATCGCCGGCTACACGATCCTGCGGTCCCTCGGGGCCGGAGGCATGGGTGAGGTGTACCTCGCACAGCACCCTCGGCTGCCGCGTCAGGATGCGCTGAAGGTGCTGGCCGCGGCGGTGTGCGCGGACAGTGAGTACCGCGTCCGGTTCCACCGCGAGGCCGACATCGCCGCCACGCTGTCGCATGCCCACATCGTGACGGTGTACGACCGCGGCGACGTCGGCGGTCAACTGTGGATCTCGATGGACTACGTCGAGGGCACGGACGCGGCCCGGCTGCTGGCCGAGGAGTACCCCAAGGGCATGCCGACGGATCTGGTCGTGCGGCTCGTCACGGCGGTGTCCGAGGCGCTGGACTACGCGCACGGCAAGGGGCTCATCCACCGCGACGTGAAGCCGCCCAACCTGCTGATCGCCAACCCGGGCGCCACCGACGAGCGAATTCTGTTGGCGGACTTTGGTATCGCCCGACGCGCCGACGACACCAGCAACCTGACCGGAACCAATATGACGGTCGGGACCGTGTTCTACGCGGCGCCCGAGCAGCTCACCGGTGAGCCGATCGACGGGCGGGCCGACCAGTACGCGCTCGCGGCAACGGCCTACCAACTGCTGACCGGTTCGCCGCCGTTCTCCCACTGGAACCCCGCGGTCGTGATCAGTCAACATCTCACCAAGGCGCCGCCGCAGATCGGGTCCAAGCGACCCGAGTTGACTCCCCTTGGGCCGGTTTTCGACAAGGCGCTGGCCAAGACGCCCGACGAGCGGTTCGCCAAGTGCATCGACTTCGCCCGGGCGCTGGAGCACCGGCTCGGTGCATCGGACGTCGGCGCGCACGACACTGGCGAGACGATGTGGGCCCCCGCCACCTCGGGCCCGAGGCATGCGAAGGCCGCTGCACCCGTCCAGTCCGGTGGTGGACGTCGGTGGCGCGTCGTCGGCATGGCGGCGGCCGCGCTGGTGCTGGTCGCCGGCGTGGCCGCGGTGGCGTTCCTGGCGATGGACGACCACCGGGAACGTCGTGAGGTGGCGCGCGAGACCGCGCCGTCGGCGCAGCCGACAGCCCCCGGCCGGATCGCGCTGCCCGTAGTCGTGGTCGGCGCGGACTGCGCGACGCTCGGTGGTGCCGGGGTGACCGAGAGCGGTGCACCCGCCTACTGTGCACGCATGCCCTCGACGAACAATGACATGTGGTCGCTGTACGCAGGGGAGATCTCGCAGCCGACGGTGACGGCGGCTGCCGACGACCAGACCTACGCGCCCGACACCGAGCAACCGGTGCTGGTGTGCATGCAGCAGACGAGCGAGAGCCACGTCGACTGCCATGACGACATCCTCAGGGAGAACGCCGATCCCGCGGCCAACGACGGCCCCGCCTCCAACACCGTCGCCCCATCGACCACGGCTGGGCCGACGTCATGAACCCGGACGGCGCGCGCGCTTCCCTCGCCCGGCGGCTCTATCGCCGTTCGGTGGTCAAGGGGGAGGTGACGTTGCCCGCGGTGCCCGGCATGCTCGACGAGTACGTGTCGATGTGCGCCAAGCTCTTTGAAGGTGTGGGCCGGGCGTTCTCGGCCGAGGAGCTCGAGCACGTCCGGCAGGTGCTCGAAGGCCAATTGGCGGAGGCGTATGCGGCCTCACCGCGGTCGAGCATCGTCGTCTCGTACGACGCTCCCGTCGGCAACGTGCTCAACTACCACGTCAAGGCGCAGTGGTGGACGGTCGAGGGTGCCTACGAGAACTGGGTCAGCACCCGTGAGCCGCCGCTGTTCGGCACTGAATCGGATGCCCGCGTGTGGGCGTTGGCGAACGAAGCAGCTGATCCGACAACGCATCCCGTGCTGGACATCGGCGGCGGGACCGGGCGCAACGGCCTCGCGTTGGCGCGGCGCGGCCACCCGGTCGACGTGGTCGAGTTGACGCCCAAGTTCGCCGACATGATCCGCGCCGACGCCGAACGCGAGGGGCTCGGGGTTCGGGTCATCCAGCGGGACGTCTTCACCACGATCGACGACCTGCGCCGCGACTACCAACTAATCCTGCTGTCCGAGGTGGTGTCGGACTTTCGCACCGCCCAGCAGCTGCGCGGCATCTTCCAACTCGCCACGCAGTGCCTCGCGGCCGGTGGTCGGCTGGTGTTCAACGCCTTCCTGACACGCCCCGGTTACGTACCCGACGACGGGGCCCGTGAGCTCGGGCAGCAGTGCTACACAAGCATTTTCACGCCGCAGGAGCTTGGGGCGGCGGCGTCGGGGCTGCCGCTGCGGCTCGTCGCCGACGACAGCGTCTACGAGTACGAGCAGGCCCACCTACCCGAAGGGGCATGGCCGCCGACGAGTTGGTACGCCGACTGGGTCAGCGGCCGCGACGTCTTCGACCTACCGCGCGAGCACTGCCCCATCGAGATGCGCTGGCTGGTGTACCAGAAGCCGACCTGGTAACCGTAGGGAAATCCCCGATTCATCGAACGTCCCCACGGGCCTACCGTCGATCGATGAGCGATCCGTGCCGCAGCATCTCCTGCTACCTCGCCGAGTGGTATCGCGCGGACGTGTCGGAGCACGCGATGGACCGCGCCTTCGCGAGGCTGACCTGCGGTGTCGAACTCTTCAGTGACGATGGCGCGTCGGCGACCGTGTTGATGAGCTTGCTGGTGCCCACCGACGACGTCGTCTTCTGCGTCTTCGTCGCGCAGTCCCGAGAGATCGTCATCGCCGCATGCGATCGGGCGGGCCTCCCCGTCGAGCGGGTCACCGCCGCGCTCGCCTCCAGTCAGATCGAGGCGAGCTCCAGCCAGTCGTCGACCTCGAAGCGGTCGCCGCGGGCCACCACCGTCGCGCCGCCGTGGCCGGGGTAGTGCGCAGGGATTACCGCAGCGCGAGCGCGCGCGGCTTCGGTGAAGATCCGCTTGCGCGTCACGGCCGCCGCGGCCGCGTCGACGTCGAAGGCGCACGCATCGTGGGGCCGCGCGAGCTGGATCGGGCAATGCGTGAGATCGCCGACGAACACCGCGGGCTTGCCCGCGTCAAGCCACAGCACCGAGGATCCCGGGCTGTG
The DNA here is from genome assembly GCF_033804605.1 of Mycobacterium sp. RTGN6. Lineage (NCBI taxonomy): Bacteria > Bacillati > Actinomycetota > Actinomycetes > Mycobacteriales > Mycobacteriaceae > Mycobacterium > Mycobacterium sp. RTGN6. The sequence goes on along the minus strand of NZ_JAPZKZ010000002.1, from coordinate 62,663 downwards.
GCCTGGCGCCGGGCGTAGCCGCAACGACTCGCTGAGCTCGAGCCCATCGGACCACAACTCCATCTGATCGGCGACGGGAATCACGCTGTCCGAGAACACGATTGCCGCCGCGTCCGAATACCCGTCGCCGTCGGGGCTGAAGAACCGGTAGTCGGGCTCGGGCATCACGTAGCGGGCGTTGGGGAACGTCGGAACCCACGCCCCGTCTACCAGTTGCGTGTTCCAGCCGACGTGGTCGGTGTGCAGATGCGTGTTGATGACGACGTCGACGGAGCCGGGCTCGAACCCGGCTCGAGTGAACTCGCCGAGGAAGTCCGTTGACAGGTGGTCCAATGGCGGCATGTGCGGGCGGTCGCGGTCGTTGCCAACCCCGGTGTCGACGACCACCGTCAGCCCGTCGACCTGCACCACCCACGTCTGCATCGCGATCCGCCACTGTTCGGCGCCGCGATCCCAGAAGTCGGGCTCCAACAGCTCCGCATTCTCGGCCCAGGCCTGCGGTGGTGTCTCCGTGAAGAGCGACGTGCGCATCTCGACTCGGGTTTCGACGACGCGGGTGACCAGAGCGTTGCCAAGCTTGACGCGGTTGGTCATGGGTCGACCGTAACCCGTGCGCTACGGCTTGTAGCGGATGCTGCCCGGCGACCACAGGCCGCTGCGCGTGGCGGTGCCAAGCTGGAGCTCGGCTGGCTGGGCCTCGACGATGGTGTCGAATCTGCGCAGCGAGCCCCAGTCGCGGCCCCAGTCGTGGTTGAGGTAGGCGGCCATCACGTTCTGCCGCAGCAGCAGGTCGGTGATGCCGAGCAGGCCGCCGTTGAGCCCGTCCTCCCAGGTGTCGGTGTCGAGCCGTTTGGCGTTGTAGTCGGGCGTGATGCGGAACCGTGGCACCTCGGTGACGCCGTTGGTGTGCAGCATCGGCTGCTGGCATGGGAACGCCAGGCCGACCGCCCAGTCCATCAGCACGGGCTGCGTCGAGCCGACGTACTGCTGCACCGTGCGCAGTTCGGGCACCCGCGGCGGGGTGACGGCGATCCAGTCGCCTGGCGTGAGCGACAGATCCTCGGCGATGACGCGCACCGCGGTTGCGTCGGCCGGGATTTGCGCGCGGTCGAACCGCAGGTTGCGCCAGGACGGAATGGGACCAAGGTCGTAGGGGACGACGCGACCGGCGGCCACGAAGCCGCCGTCGGGACCGGGCTTGCCGTACTCGAGTTCGACGGTCTGACCCTCGGTGCGACCGTTGAAGATGCTGTCGCCGGTAATGCTGCCGGCGGCGGTGATGACGACGAGCGGGTGCGCGGCGTCGGGGGCCGGCAGCTGGTACCACGCCGACGTCAGCCTGCTCTGCTGCTGTGCGGGCGTGCCGACGTACGTGCCAGCCATCGGCACTCGCTTCGGGTCCAAGTCGTACGGCAGCGGCACGGTCGAACCGTTCACGCCGGGCGAGCTCAGCTTCGCCGGACCGTACCAGTCGTAGTCGGTGCCCGACTTGGGCAGCGGTTCCCGCCGCGACTCGGCGACGATGCGGTCGGGCACGCCGGTGGGGGTGAAGCCAATTGGGCCGACCCCCCCCAACGGGCCGAGCGGGCCGTAATTGCCCGGAACCGGTTGCAGGAAACCGGCATTGGGATCGGGCTCGACCAAGACATCGTCGGCCAGCCCGCAGCCGCCTGCGAGCGCGGCCAGGTTCGACGAGGCATTCGAGTAGGTACCCCACTGCCGGACCACACCGACGGTCATCGATCCGATGAAGACGACCACCATCAGGCCCGCGGTCAGGGGGATCGGCGCCGCCGTGACGAGGCGCGCCACCCGGCTCTCCTGCCTGCCTCGGGCGAAGTGCAGCCAAAACGCCCAGACGGCGGCAATCGCGAACAGCGCGAAGAAGATCGTGCTGATGGTGACGCCGCCGACCTTGGGCATGGCGTTGTTGAACGGCACGCCGAAGCTCGACACGTACCACCAGCCGTTGGTGGTGGAGAAGCACAGGGCGAGCACGAACAGCACCGCGGCGGTGAACGCCATGCGGTTGCGCGCCGACCGCAGCACCGCCGCCGACACCAGCACGGTCGCCACCGCGGCCATCGCGGCGCCAACGGCGGCGAACAGCCCGAAGTGGTGCACCCACTTGGTCGGGGTGAACATGAGGAAGAACATGGTGCCGAAGATGATGCCCATCAGCCGCCACACCGGACCGCGGGCCACTCCGGGAACTCGCTTGCGGCGCAACATGATGAACAGCGACGCGAACAGGCTCAGCGCGGTGATGAAGAAGCCGAATCGCCGCGACAACGACCCGTCGACGGTCGGCAGGATCAGGTAGTAGTAGCGCAGATTCTCCGTCCACCACTGCTGGCTGGGGCCGATCGCCGTGCGAATCTTGGTGGCCTCCAACACCGTTGCGATCGTCTGGTCGGCGAACACCACCGTCAGAATGATCGTGCCTGCGGCAAGGAGTGGCAGCACCAGCGGCCACGTGCCGACGACCCGATGGCGGCGCACCAGGATGCGCAGCAGCGGACGGCCACCTGCCAGCAGGGCGGCGACGGCGATCAGCCCCGTCGGCTGGATGCCGAGCGTGAATGCGGCGGTGGTGACCGCCAGCGCGGCGGGGGTGAGCCGGCCCGAGCCGATGGCCCGTTCGATCAGCACGTAGGTGATCAGCGCGCCCGTCGCGATCTGCCCTTCGGGACGCAGCCCGTTGTTGAACGGCATCCACGCGGCCAGCAGCACCAGTCCGGCCGCCCACAGCGCCGCGCGGCTGGAGACCACCGCGGGCCCGAGCCGCGGCAGCACCTCGCGGGACAGCAGCAGCCAGCACACCAGCGCGCACACCAGGTCGGGCAGGCGCATCCAGATGCTGGCGTCGCTGACGTGCGTCATGAGCGCGAGCAGGTTGTAGAACCAGCCGAACGGGTCCTCGGGGCTGCCGAACCAGCGGAAGTAGTTCGACATGTAGCCGGCCCGGTCGGCGACCCGGGCCATCTGCAGGATGTAGCCGTCGTCCGACGAGTTCGCGCCGATGACGTGCCACACCAGGAACGAGCCCACCACCACGCCGTCGACCGTGGTGAACGTGCGCCATCGCGACGGGATGACCCGTTGCATGCGCCTGCCGTCGAGTTGGTCGAGCCGCCAGAGCGCGATGAGCGCGATGACGGTGGCGATCATGGCGAGCACCATCGCGGTGAGCTTGAGCGCCGTCGGGGAGGTGCTGAACCGGGTGTCGATCGTCGCGGACAGCGAGAGCCCTTGCGGTGCAGGCCCGTTCATCGTGGTGAATACGCCGACGACAGCCGGCCGCAGATTCGGGTCGGGGAAGCCGCTGCGCAGGTCCTTGCCGTCCGGACCGGGGATTCCGACGAACGTCGCGAACGTGCCCGACTCGTCGGAGACGATCTCGATGCGCGAGCAGCCCGGGGCGCCGGCTGTGCCGATCACCTTGGCGCGGGGAACGCTGCCGATCACCACGTTGCGGTCGGTGATGTCGATACGGGACGACGTGACGTTGACGAACAGTCCGTTCAATGCGGCCTGCTTGGCGTCGGGCGGCGCGGTGCCAAGGATGACCCCACCCGAGGGAGGCATCGATGCCACCACGTCGCACGGCACGGTTACCGACACGTCGACCGGGGTCAACGTGATGAGCGGTGCGGTGACGTTCGTCAGCTGCCCGCTCTGCGGCCAGTCCAGCGTCGCCGTGGTCTGCACCACCGGAAGTAGCGGCGTCAGCACCGACAGCACGGCGCCGATGAGGCCGGCGATCATCGCCACCCAGCGCGCGATCCTCACGTCACCCTTCATTGTGGGTTCCCCACGGGCAGTGCACGGATCGGGCCGCGGCGCGTCCAACCGAATACCGTCTGCGCACCCTGGTCGACGACGGCGTCGGGTGCGTCGGTGGCGGGGATCAACCGTTCATACCGTTCGATCGAACCCCAGTCGCGGTACCAGTCGTCGCGCAGGTAGGTCGGAATGGACGACGTGCGCAGCAGCGCCTGGATGAACAGGAACGGGCCGCCGTCGTCGGCGGACTGCCACTGGTTCGACGACACGACGACCTGCTTGTAATCGGGCAGGATCCGGTAGTCGGGAAGCTCGGCGATCCCGAGGTGCTCGGAGAACGGGCGCTGGCAGGGGAAGTTCGCGGCGGTGCCGATGTCCAGGAGTACCGGTGTCTGCGAGCCGAGCAGCTGTTGCGCGGTCTCGAGCACCGGGACGCGCGGCGGCGTGAAGGCGAACCACTGGTCGTCGGACAGGTTGGGGTCGTTGGCCACGATGCGTGCGACGTTGGCCTCCGGCGGCGCCAAGGCCAGCGGGAAGCGCAGGTTGCGCCACGCGCGTTGCGGCGAGTTGACGGCGTCGATGGGCTGGACCTCGGCGAGCGCGGTGAAGGTGCCGTCCGGCTGCTGCACGCCCCACTGGAGCTTCAGCGACTGGCCGTACAGGAAGCCGCCTTCCTCGTCGTTGGACCAGATGGCGCCCGCGGCGGCCATGGTCACCAGCGGCCGGTCCGGGGTGCGCGGCGGAAGCGCGTACCAGGCGGACGTGGCCTTGGCGGCGACGGTGTTCTCCTTGTAGCTGCCCATCACCGGCGTCCGCGCGGGGTCGAGCCCGAAGGGCAGGAACACGTTCGAGCCGTTGACGCCGACGGGACCGTAGCCGCCGCCGGTGCCCGCCGAGAATCCGATGCCGACGTTCGGCTTGTTCGGGGAGCCGTCCGAGTTCACCGTGCCGGGGTTGGCCGTCACCGGTTCCGGCGGCTCGAGTGAGTCGGACACCCCGTTGGGGGTGAACCCGACGGGGGTCGTCCCGCCGAGCGGTCCGTCGGGGCCGAAGGTCTGACCCGGAACCGGTTGCAGCAGACCGGCATTAGTGTCGGGTTCGACGAGCACGTCGTCGGCCATCGCGCAGCTCGTCGAGCCGAGCGCGTCGACGTTGGCCTTCGCCGTGGTGTAGGCCGGGTAGCGGGCCGCCGCGCCCTTGGCCATGGACGCGACCTCGAGCACCACCATGATGGTGGCGACGATCAGCAGCGGCGTCGATGCCAGCGTCCGGTTGCGCCGGGTGTTCGCGACCTCGGTGTGCCCGGCGTAGTCGAGCCGGAAGTGCAGCCAGCCCCCGAGCACTCCGGTGATGACGGCCAGCCCGAGGAACATGCCGGTGACCGGGATGCCGGCGATCACCGGCTGCTTGTCGAACCAGGGCACCCCGTAGTTGCCGACGTAGAACCAGCCGTTGATGCCCGACGTCGCCCACGCCAGCACGAAGAGCAGCGCCGTGACGTACAGCGCCAGGTTGCGTCGGCTGTGCAGCCCGACGCGGGAGAACGTGAACGCGGTGACGGCTCCGAGCGCGCCTGCGAGCCCCGCGAAGGCGCCGAACTGGACGGCCCACTTCGTCGGGGTGAAGGTCAGCAGCAGCAGGCCGACGGCGGTGGTGCCGAGCAGCCGCCACACCGGCCCACTGACCATCCCCGGCAGGCCGCCGCGGCGTAGCAGCACCGCGAACATGCCGAACACGCACAGCAACAGCAGCAGCACCGAGAAGCGTCGGGTCAGCGAGCCGTCGACGCTGTCCTCGACGGTCAGGAAGTAATAGCGCAGGAAGTCCTGGTACCAGTCGATGGTCGGGCCGACTGCGTACTTGATGCGGGCCGACTCGGCGACGGTGGCAAGGGTCTGGTCGCGGAAGACGATCACGAAGAACAGCGACGCCGAGGCGGCGAGCGCGGCCAGTGGTGCGAGGTATCCGTAGGTGTCGCGCTTGGCGCGGATGATCTTGACGACGGCGCGCGCGCCCACCAGCAGCGGGGCCACCGCGATGAGTCCCTGCGGGGCCAGGGTGACGCTGAAGGTCGCGACGACGATCGCGGCCGCGGCGGGCCAGACGCGGCGGGCACCGATGGCGTACTCCACCAGCACCCAGATCAGCAGCACGCCGAACGCGATGAGCGGCTCGGGCCGCAGCCCGTTGTTGAACGGCAGCCAGGCGGCGACGAAAACGGCCCCGGCGGTCCACATCGCGACCCGGTTCACCGCGACCCTGCGGCCCACCCGCGGGATCACCCACCGGCTCAACAGCAGCCACGTGGCGATTCCGGCCAGGGTCGCGGGCAGTCGCATCCACACACCCGCGGTGCTGACGGCGGCCAGGTGGGCGAGCACGCTCTGATACCAGTCGAACGGCGCTTCGGAGGCGCCGAAGTACCGGTAGTAGTTCGCGGCGTAGCCGGCCTGCCCGGACACCCGGGCGATGGTGAGGTTGTAGCCGTCGTCGGACGACGTGGCCCCGATGACGTGCCAGAGCAGCAGTGTCCCGATGACGGCGCCGTCGGCGAGCCATGTCGCCACGCCCACCCGCCAGAACCGTCGCCACGCGCCGCGCACCCGTCTGCCCGCGCGCGCGTCGAGCATCGCGAGCGCCACCACCGACGCCAGCGTGGCGAGCACACCGAGCGTCATCAGCACGGTCTTGAGCGCGCTCGGTGACGTGATGAACCGGGTGTCGACGTCGATGCGGGCGCCGAGGCCTGGCCCGGGGCCGACCTTGAGCTCGGTGAACGCGCCGGCGACCTGCGGCTTCTTTTCGATCGCCAGTGTTCCGGTGGCGCCGGGAATCCCGACGAAGTCGGCACCGACGCCGCCCACGTTGGCCCAGAGGTGAAGCATGCTGCACGCGCCGGAGTCGACGGCCTTGCGGGGCGCGACGGTGGCGACCGAGTCGCGGAACGCGACGACGACGCTGTCGGCGGTGGCGCGGACGAACAGCCCGTTGCGGCTGGCGTCGATGCCGGCCGGGGGAATGGTCGAGAAGACCAGCCCGCCCGCCGCGGGCAGCGTGGCGACCGCCTGGCAGGGGATCGACACGTCGAGGGCCAGTGGAGCGCCCGACACGAGCGGGGCGGTGACGTCGGTGACGAACCCGTCGGCGCCGGTGCCCTGCGGCCAAAGAATCGTCGCGGTGCTCTGCTTGACAGGCAGCAGCGGTGTCAGGCCGCACAGCAGCAGTCCGACGACGCCCGCGACGATCGCGATGAGTCGACTGGTCCGTGCGGGCACGAGGGACAAGGGTATGCGACGGACCTAGCTCGGCCGCAGAGGCGCGGGACTCCACAGTCCGCTGCGGGTGGCAGTACCGAGGTCGAGCCTGGCGGGCTGCGCGTTCGGGTACCACGGCGTCAGCCGCTGCAGCGCGCCCCAGTCGCGGAACCAGTCGTTCTTGAGGTAGGTCGGCACCGGCGACGCGCGGGCCAACAGTTCGGTGATGCCGAGCGGGCCGCCGCCGAGGTAGTCCATCACCGGCGAGTTCGCCTCCGCGCCGAAGCGGTCGGGCAGGATCCGCCACTTTGGCACCTCGACGACGCCGTTCTGGTGGCCGAACGGACGCTGGCACGGGAACGCCAGCCCGACCAGCCAGTCGAGCATGACCGGCTGGGTCGAGCCGATGACGTCCTGCAAGGTGCGCAGCACGGGGATGCGGGGCGGGGTCACCGCGATCCAGTGCTGCGGGGAGAGGTCGTCATCGCTGGCGACGATCCGAACCTGGGTGGCGTCGGCGGGGATGGCGGCCAGTGGGGCGCGCAGGTTGCGCCAGGCCGGTGCGGCGCCGACGTCGGCGAACCCGAGGCCGCCGCCGGACTGACCCTTGGCGGCCTGGGCGTCGGTGGCCCACTGGACGATGACCTCGCCCGGGTCGAACCGACCCGCCGCGGCGACGACGAGCAGCGGTCCGGCCTGATCGCGTGGCGGCAGTCGGTACCAGGTCGACCGGAGCACGGCGGGCTGCTGCGGCCCCGCGCGCCAGCTGCCCATCACCGGGACGCGGCTCGGGTCGAGGCCGTACGGAAGCCGCGCGCGGGAGCCGTTGACCCCGCCGGCCGCGGTGGTGCCGCCCTCGGTGCCTGGCTCGCTTTCGGTCATGAGGGAGCCATCGGTGTCGGCGAAGTTGCCGCTGCCCTGGGGTTCCATGACGGGGTCGGCCGACAGGTCGGCGGGTATGCCGTTGGGGTTGAAGCCTTGTGCGGTGACGGAGCCGAGCGCGGCGCCGACGGGTACGTTGCCCGCGGGTTGGAGCAGACCCGCGTTGGAGTCCTCTTCGACCATGACGTCACTTGCCAGGCCGCACGTCTTCCCGGTGAGTGCCTCGAGATTCGATCGGCCGACGGTCCATCCGGGGTACTGGCCGACCATCGCAATGGTCAGCGACGCCACCTCGAAGACCACGACCACCCACACGGCTATCGCCAACGGCGCCTGGGCAATTCGGCTCAACCGCCCTGTGCCCGGCGGCCCAGCGCCCCTTCCGGTGAAGTTGAACCACGCGGCGACCAGCAAGGCCAACACCGACAGTCCGAGCAGGACTGTGGTGAAGCCGAAGTGCCACTCGGGGAACGCATTCGACCACGGCACGCCGAAGTTGGACACGTACCACCAGCCGTTCACGCTGGCAAACGAGAGCGCCAACATGAACAGCACGGTGGCCGCGAAGACGGTGCGGTTGCGCCGGGAGCGCATCGCGGCAGCGGTCACCGCGACGGCGGCCAGCGCCCCGAGCGATCCCGCGAGGCCCGCGAACACCCCGAAGTGGTGCGTCCACTTCGTCGGCGTGAACATCATCGCAAGGAACGAGATGATGGTGATCCCGACGATGCGACGGCTCGGACCCAGCGCGGTACCGGGAATTCGCCCCTTGCGCAACGACATCGCCACCGATGCGGCGAGCGCGAGGAGCAGCGTCAGCACCGCGAAGCGGCGCGCGATGGAGCCGTCGGGACTGGCCATGAACAGCCGCTCGTAGCGGATGTGCTCGTCGAACCAGGCCAGGCTGGGGCCGACCGTCGCCTTGAAGGTGCTGGCCTGGACCTCGCTGGCGAGCGTCTGGTCGCGGAAGATCAGGATGATCGTGACGGTGCACGCCGCCAGGATTGGGGCGAGCAGCGCGAGATAGCCGAACCGTGAAACATGAGCGGCGACAATGGTCTTCAACGGGCCGATTGCCACCAGCAGCGCGCCCACCGCCGCGATGCCGGTCGGTCCGGAGAACAACGTCAGCGCGCCGATGATGATCGCGATCGCCACCGGGAGCAACCGGCTGGTCGCCACGCCGCGCTCGACCGAACACCACGTCAGCAGGATGCCCAGCGCGATGATCGGCTCAGGGCGCAGGCCGTTGTTCAGCGGCAGCCAGAAGGCCAGGAACATGCCTGCCGCCGTCCACGCCGCGGCGCGGCTGTGCTTCACCGCGTGGCCGAGTCGCGGGATCACCTCACGGCTGATCACCCACCAACAGGCCAACCCCATCAGCAGGGTGGGCAGCCGCATCCACACGCTTGCGGTGCTGACGTGCGCCCACAGGGCGAGCAGGTCGTAGTACCAGCCGAACGGCGCCTCGGGGGTGCCGAACCAGCGGTAGTAGTTGGCCATGTAGCCGGCGTGCTCGGACACCCTGGCCATCGTGAGGATGTAGCCGTCGTCGGAGGTGTTGGCGCCGACGAAGTGCCACCACACCAGGCCGGCCGCCACCAGCCCGTCCAGCGGCGACATCGACCACCACCGCGGCGGAAGGAAGCGGCGGTGCCGGACGCCGTCGGCGCTGTCGAGCATGTGCAGCGCGCCGAGCGCGAGCACCGTCAGGGCGACGCCGACGATCATCACGATCGTCTTCAGCAGCGTCGGTGAGGTGCTGTAGCGCGAGTCGATGGTGGCGGAGAACTCCAGGCCGGGAGGCGCGGGGCCGGACAGGTCGGTGAACACTCCGACGATCTGCGGGCGGAAGTCGTAGCCGCTGCGTTCGCCCCGGCGCGGCTCGTCGGGATTGGCCGTGCCGTCCGGGTCGGGGTCGGCGTTGAGCCCGACGAACTCGCCGGTCACCTTGTCTGCGTGTGCGGTGAACTCGAGGCGCTGGCAGGCGGGGCTCAACACTTGGTCCAGCGGTGCGCTGACGACGGGGGTGTTTCGGACGATGACGAGCAGGTCGGTGCCGACGCGCTCGATGAGCAGTCCGCGGTCGATGGCCTTCGGGGCCTGCTTGGGCACCGTCGACAGCAGTACGTTCGCGGGCCCGTTCAATCCGGCGGCGGCGCGGCAGGGGATCGTGACCTTCAGCTCGGTCGGCACGTACCCGATCAGGGGCGCGTCGACGCTCTGCAGTACGCCGTTCTGGGGCCAGTTCAACTGGGCGGTGGTCTGCGTGACGGGCAGCAGGGGCGTCGCCACCGCAAACACGGCGCCAAGCAGTCCGGCGATGATGGCGATAGCACGCGGAGTCCGGTGATTGGCTCCCGCGACGGTCACGGGGCTAGATGTTAGTGGTCCGGATTGCGAGGACGAACGGACCGATGTCCGAAACCGACCAACGGGGGTCGTCGAACAGCGCCGAGTCGAGGGTGATCTGGTACCGGCGAACGTTCGGTTGGTTGGGGTAGACGTCCGACGCGAGGCGCAGCGTGTAGGTGTCGTTGGCGCCGTGTCGCATGACGAAGACCGTCGGCGGCGCCCAGGGCAGCGCGTCGAGTGACGCGATGAACTGGTCGGGCTTGGTCAGCGTCGCCCAGCTCTCGATGGCCTTGGAGCGCTCCTTGAATTGCGCCAATGGGTTGGCGTAGTGCGAGGTCAAGCCCTGGAAACCGTAGTACGGGTAGTACGCGAGGAAGCTGTAGTCGGCGGTCAGCACGACCGTCTCGTTGCGCGGCCGACCGGTGGTCTCGCGGATCTTCGCGTCGAGCTCGGCGTAGTACCGCTCGGCCCCGGGTGGCCGCCGGTCCGCGCGCTGCCCGGAGCCGTCGGTGTCGGTGTAGGCGACGGTGATGTCGGGCCGCAGCACGTCGGGGATGTCCTGGCTGAAGGTCATCGCGCCGATGGCGCCCACTGTCGCGGCGGCCGCCACGATGCGCCGGGAGTGGGTGGGCCAGCGCGCGGCGATCGCGATGGCGGCTTCGACGAACCCGAACGCGCCCGCGGCGCTCAGCAGCACCGTCAACGTCGGCTGGAGCCGGAACGACAGCAGCGTCGTGCCCGCCAGGGTGGTCACCATCGACAGCAACGACCACGCGTAGACCGAGAGCACCGCTACCGCCAGCGCACCTGCCCGGGTCGACGTGCGGGCGTAGAGCACCATCCACAGCGTCCCGACCATGCACAGCGCGCCGAGCAGCGTGAAGCTCAGCATCGGGAAGGTCAGCTGCGCTCCGTCGATGGGAAGGTAGTGCTGCGCGGTCCCCGTGTCGGCGGGCGAGCCCTTGATGGCGGCAAGCAGCCACGGACCCAAGCCGATCAGCCACATCGCCCCCGCGATCGCCGCGATGGCGAGCAGTCTCAGCAGCGGCGCCCAGCTTCTGTGGGTCGCCGCGACGAGCAAGCCCATGATCGTCAGCGTGAATGCTGCATAGCCGAGCAGCAGCGAATAGAACAGCGCGGCGACGCCGAGGAAGAGGCCGGTGCCGATGACGGCGGCCCACCCGCGGTGCTGTTTCCCCGAGTCGCTGCGCTCCTGCCCGCCGGTCCCGCGCCGCGCCCCTCGCAACCCCGACCACGCCAGCACGAACACAGGAGGCAGCAGCATGGTGATGATCGCGGCGTACGGCTCCGCGGGGGCATAGGCCAGCATGACCGCCGCGGTCGCTGTCGTCACGACCAGTGCGAGCTCGAAGCGGATCATCGCCACCCACAGCACCAGTGCGACGGCGACGGCCGCGGTGATGGAGATGATCGCCCACGGCTTGAACATCTCCCAGGCCGGCGTTCCGGTCAGCGCGGCTATCCGGCCGCCGATCCAGAACCAGCCCGGCGGGTAGAAGGGCGGCAGGCCCAGGTAGGTCATGTCGTGCGGGGCGGCGGTGTCGGTCAGCCGGGTCAGGTATTCGGTGCGGAACTGCTGGTCGACCGAGACGCCGAAGAGGTACAGCTTGGTGGCGCCGAGCGGCATGGCCAGGGTGACGACTGAGAACGCCGAAAGGAACACCACGGCAATCGAGCGGGCCAGCCACTGGCGGCCCCGTCGCCACAGTAATCCGGATGCGAGAAGCGCTGCAAGACAACCGAACTGACCAACCGTAGTCAGCGCGTAAAGCTGATTACTGGAATTGAACGCGGGCCACTCGACCCGTGCGATCGCCACCAGTGCGACGACCGAGACGACGACCGCCACCGCGATGGCGGCCAGCATCTGGCCGAGTGTCCGCAGGGGCACGATCAGATCGGGAGCTTGCGGAAGATCGGTCGCGGGACGTGCCGGAGCACCATCATCACGTACCGGAACGCCCCTGGCGCCCATACCAGTTCCTTGCCCTTCGCCGACGCGGTGACAGCGAGCTCGGCGACGTACTCCTTGTCGACTGTGAACGGGGCCTCCTTGGCGCCGGTCGCCTTCCAGTGCGCGATCGTCGTCGAGGTGCGGACCTGTCCTGGACGGATGACGAGGACGCGAACTCCGAACTCGCGCAGCGCTTCTCCGAGCCCTAGGTAGAAGCCGTCGAGTCCGGCCTTGGTGGAGCCGTAGACGAAGTTGGACCGCCGCACCCGCTCGCCGGCCGCCGAGCTCATCGCGATGATCTGGCCGGAACCCTGCGCGCGCATCTTCTCGCCGACCAGTACACCAACGGAAACCGCTGCGGTGTAGTTGATCTCGGCGATCTGCACGGCCTTGCGCTGGTTCTGCCACAGTTCTTCGGCGTCGCCGAGTAGCCCGAAGGCCACGATCGCGATGTCGACGTCACCGCCGGCCCAGGCCGCATCGATCACCGCGGGATGCGTGTCGCTCTTGACGCCGTCGAAGTCGATCCACTCGACGGATTTGGCGCCGGCCGATGTCATGGCGGCGATGGCGTCGGCTTTACGCGGGTGGTCGGGGAGGTCGGCCAGCACTACGCGGGCCTTGGCGTCGCGCAGGTAGCGCTCGCAGATGGCCAGCCCGATCTCGGACGTGCCTCCCAGGAGCAGGATGGTCTGTGGATTGCCAGTGGCGTCGAGAACCATTTAGAGAAGCTCCAAGCGTCGGGCCATGTCGGAGGCGAACACACCATTCGGGTCGGCCTTGCGGCGCACTGCAATCCATTCGTCGATGCGCGGATACATCCGGTGGAATCGCTCTGCGTTGACTCGGGAATCCTTCGCCGTGTAGACCCGTCCGCCGAATTCCATGACACGGTCGTCGAGTTCGTTGAGGAACTCGTTCACGCCGAGCTTGTTCGGGAAGTCCATCGCGACGTTCCACCCGGCCATCGGGAAGCTCAACGGCGCGCGGTTGCCCGGGCCGAACAGTTTGAACACGTTCAGCGCCGAGTAGTGGCCACGGGTTTGAATCCAGCGGATGATGGCCTTGAATTCGTCAAGCGCATCGGGCGGCACCAAGAACTGGTGTTGCGCGAAACCCGCTGGCCCGTAGGCATTGTTCCAACCGCCGACCAGATCGAGCATGTGGTAGAACTGCGACAGGTTCATGATCTTGCCGCTGTAGGTTCCGCCGAGCCGGTAGTAGACCTCTCCGATCGCCATGAAAGACAGCTTGTTCATCGCGCTGATCGGGAAGACGTTCGGAACTGTAAGCAGTTGCGGCGCATCGAATTTGAGCGGGTCCTTGGCCAACTTCTTGGGTAGCTGGTCCAGCGTCGCAAGGCTGCCACGGCTGACCGCTGCCCGGCCGAGCTTGGGCGGTGGACTGATGAGGTCGAACCAGGCGCTCGAGTAGGTGTACTTGTCTTCGCTGCCGTCGAGATGCACCGCGACGGTCTCTTCGAGGTCCTTGGTGGCCACGCCGTCGGCGATGAAGTAAGCGGTTTCGGTCCGGGTCATCGCGATGCTGGCACGTACCACGATGCCGGTCAGGCCGTTTCCGCCGACGGTGGCCCAGAACAACTCGGCGTCCGGCCCGTCGGGAGTGATGCTGTGGACCTCGCCGTCGGCCATCAACAGGTCCATCGACAGCACGTGGTTGCCGAAGCTACCGGCGCTGTGGTGGTTCTTGCCGTGGATGTCGGAGGCAATGGCTCCGCCGATGGTGACCTGGCGCGTGCCGGGCAGTACCGGCACCCACAGTCCGAAGGACAGTGCGGCCTTCATCAGCTGGTCGAGGCTGACGCCGGCGTCGACGTCGGCGACCGCCGAATCGGCGGACAGTGAGTGAATCTTGTTCAGCGCGGTCATGTCGACGACGAGACCGCCGCCGTTCTGCGCTTGGTCACCGTAGGAGCGGCCGAGCCCCCTGGCGAGTACCCCGCGGCGTAGGTACGAGGGACTGGACGAGGTCGCGTCGGCGGCTTCGCGGACGGCGGTGGCAATCAGTTCGACGTCGGGAGTCTTGAGGACTTGTGCGACGGACGGTGCGGTTCGCCCGAAACCGGTCAGGGCGCGCGAGGTCGTCGGCAGGTTCGTGGCCATCGTGGATTGAGGGTACCGCCCTCACTTCAACCGGAAGATCACCGCGCGTTGGACCACGAAGTTGATGACGGTCGCGGTGCCCTGCGCGATGACGAACGCCACTGGCACGCGCCAGGGCTTGTCGTCCCACAGCATGTAGAAGAAGTAGTTGATACCGACCTGCACGGCATAGGTGACGGCGTAGAGCGCGCACACGGCGATGAAGCGGGACGTGCTCGGGGGCGCCTTGAACGTCCAGCGCCGGTTGATCAGGTACGCCGTCGTCGTGCCCGCGATGAAGCTCAGCGTCTTGGCGACGTTGACGTGCAGGCCCAACCACAGGAACAACAGGTACAGGCCGAAGTCGACGATCGCCGACAATCCGCCGGTGACGGTGAACCGCCACACCTGCGTGGTCAGACTCAGATTGGGCGACATCGGGGGCTCGGCCACGTGGGCAGCTTAGTCAGCGGGCTCCGGACGGCTCGACACGCTGACCGCTAGCACGATCCGCCGGCCCAGAGCCAGTCGGTCACGTCCATCATGCCGATCAGCACCAGTGGGTCGGACTTCCGCAAGAGCAGCGGCGCGGACACCGTCGTCCGAATCACGTGACCGTCGGCATGATTCCAGCTGACGATGGATTCGGCGAACCGCAGTGATGCGACACAATCGCCCGGCGAGCGATCGAGGTGGCCGACCAGTAGTTCGGGCAGGTGCAATCGCGGCACGGCCTCGGCGTCGGCGTGCCCGAGCATGTCCGCGCAGGCTGGGTTGGCGTAGACGATGTCGCCGGTGAGTCCGACCCCGAGCATTGCCGTGGGGATCCGGTCAAGGAGCAGCAGTGCCGGAAGCGCGCGGAGGTACCCCGAGACCTCGGTGGGCGGAGTCGCCCGCCGCCGTTCCTCCATTGCCCGACTCCTCCGCTCGCGGCAATACGTGAGCCGTCACCGGGAGTCTGGAGCAACGATTGGTTGAGCCTAGCGCCGTGGCTCGCTGTTCTGCTGGGCTTCGCTCGAGCCCTCGATGACCTGCCGGGCCACTTCGCTGAGCAGGCGATTGGAGTTCCGCGCCATGGACCGCAACTGCACGAAGGCCTGGTCCATGTCGAGGCCCTGGCGCTCCGCGAGCACGCCCTTCGCCTGTTCGATCACGATCCTGCTGTTCAGCGCCGTCTGCAGTTGGCTGTTGACCACGGCCCCACGCGTGAGTACCCGTTGGTGCAGAATCCCGATCGTGGCGACATCGGCCAGCGCCTGAGCCACCAGGAGGTCTGATTCGGTCATCCCGATGGGCTTGGTGCGGAACAGGTTCAGCGCGCCTATGCGTTCGCTGCGCAGCCGCAGCGGGATGGCGTACACCGCACTGAAGCCCTCGGCGCTGGCACGCGCGGCGAACTCGGGCCACTGCGACGGGTCGGCGCGCAGATCGTCGACGAGCACCTGTTGCCCGGTGCGGTAGGCCTGCAGGCACGGCCCGGCGTCCGACTGGATCTGAAGCAGATCGAGCAGCCGGGTTTCCTCGCTGGTCGAGGCGAGCACCTGTAGCCCACCGCGCAGGTCGTCGAGCAACAAACCTGCGGAGTCGGTGTCGAGCAGCGCGACGCAGTCCTCCACCAACTGCTGGGCGAACTCCACCACGTCGTAGTCGTCCACCAGAGTGTCCGCCAACGCGACGAACGCCTGGACCAGTGGGCCTTCACGACCGGTCATTGCGCTCTCCTCATCGTCATCCATCGTCTTCCTATACCCACCCTCGGTCAATGCTCATCGGGATTGAGGCGCAAACGTCGCTCGATCACGTCGCGGGCCACCTCGGTCAGCGGCCGATCGTGGGCGAACGCATAGGCGCGCAGCCGCAGGTAGGCGACGCTGGGTGGGACGGCCAGCTGGGCCACCACCATGCCGGTCGCCTGGTGAACCTCGCGGGATGCCGGCGACGGGGTCCACCACACGTCAGCCGCACTCGCGACCCCGTTGATCGGAGGAACGCGGGACAGCAGCACCATGGTGACGATGTCGGCGACGGCCAACATCTTCGTCATCTCGTTGGGCTCCAAAGGAATCGGATCGGCGCGGTAGAGGTCGAGTACGCCGACCGCGATGGCCCCGATCTGCAGCGGGAACGCGAACATCGCTCCGCGGGCGTCGCTTCCGAGCGCAGCGCTGAACCCGGGCCACCGATCGAGTTCCGCCGCGAGGTCGTCGACCAGTACGGGACCGCCGCGTCGCATCGCGTCGATGGCGGGGCCCTCGCCCGTGATCGACTGGTGCGCTTCGATGCTGGCCGCGGTGTCGTCGGTGGCGCTCAACGGTTCCCACGCCGTGGCGGCGACGCTAATCGTGACCGCCGCCCGGTCCACGGGTAGTACCTCGACGCACGCCGCGCACAGTTGAAGTGGGCCGAGCGCCCCGTCGGGGTACGCCGAGAGGGCGGCCATGAACCGGCCTGACGGAGAGGTCATCGGCGCACCCCGGACATGAACATCACTCGCCTCGATCGGTGAGCACGACGCAATGCGGTCCAGACGAGGTGCTGCCGAGCAGTATGGCACCCGTGCGCGGACGACCCGGTCAAGTCAGGCCGCTGGCCTCGAGTACATCGCACAACGCGTCCACCGCGGCATTGAACGCGTGCTCGGCCGGTCCGCCGAAGTTGACCACCAACCCGTCCGCTTCGGGCACGTCGTCACCGGCCAGCGGGTGCCGCAACAGTGACAGCCCGGACAGCGAGATGCCGGCTTCGCCCGCCCTACGCAGCACGGCGTGTTCGGTGCCGTCGGGCAGTAGCAGGAGCAGGTGCAGGCCTGCCGACAGGCCGCTGATGCCGACGTCGAATCTGGCTAGCCGCCTTACCAATTCGTCACGGCGCCGTCGGTAGGCGATGCGCATGCGGCGGATGTGCTTGTCGTACTGACCGACGGCGATGAAGTCCGCCATGGTCAGTTGATCGATGGCGTTGACGTAGAACTGCTGACCGCCCGCCGCGGCGATGACCGGTTCGACGAGGTCGTCCGGCAGTGCCATCCAGCCAAGTCGCAGCGCGGGGGACAGGCTCTTGCTCGTCGACCCGAGATAGGCCACCCGCTGCGGGTCGAGGCCCTGTACCGACCCGATGGGCTGGCGGTCGTAACGGAACTCGCCGTCGTAGTCGTCCTCGAGCACGTAGCGGCCGGTGCGACGGGCCCAGTCGATGAGCGCGGTGCGTCGCTCCGCGTGCAGGGGCACGCCGTGCGGGAAGAAGTGGGCGGGCGTCAGTAGGGCCGCGGCGACGTCGAGGTGGTCGAGTTCGTCGACCTTGGCGCCGTGCTCGTCGAATCCGATCGGGGTGGTGGCGACGCCCATCGCGGCGATGGCGTCGCGGAACAGGAACAGCCCGTAGCCCTCCACGGCGATCGGTCCGCGGCCGGCGAACGCGCGCGCCAGCAGTTCGACGGCGTTGCGGGTGCCCGCGCAGATGACGACGTTGTCGGGGGAGGTGCGGACACCGCGTGCGCGTCCGAGGTATTCGGCCAGCGCCTCCCGCAGTTCGGGGCGGCCGCGCGGATCGCCGTTGCGCAGTGCCTCGTTGGGTGCGGCCGTGAGCGCGCGGCGCGCCGATGCCAGCCACGCGTTGCGGGGGAAGGCCGACACGTCGGGGGAACCGGGCATCAGGTTGTGGGCGGGCTGGCCCGGAGCGCCGCGGGGCCGGTTCGAGGACCGGATGTCGCGGGTGTTGACCACCCAGGTGCCTGCGCCCTGCCGGGACGCCAGCCAGCCTTCGGCCACGAGATCGGCGTACGCCTCGGAGACGGTGTTGCGGGCCAAGCCCAGGTCGGTGGCGAGCTGCCGTGACGGCGGCAGCACGGTGCCGGTCGCCAGCTGCCCGGAGCGGACGGCGTCACGCAGTGCGCCGACCAGTTGGTCCTTGGCGCCCCTCGTACCAGGACGGATGGCTTCCCCCAGATCCAGGTGGAGGTCGCGGCGCCCCGAATTGGCCCATGAAACCATGTACGAATTGAACCATGATGATGGGTGTTTAGTCGCTACCGTGGTGGCATGACCCAAACACTCGAAACCAAGAACACGACCGACCGCATCAAGATCTACAAGGCCTCGCCGGAGCTGTACGACGCGATGATGACGCTGAGCACCGCGTCCGCCAAGGACATCGACCCGACCATCGCCGAGTTGATCAAGATCCGCGCCTCGCAGATGAATCGCTGCGCGTTCTGCCTCGACATGCACACCGCCGACGCGCGCAAACACGGGGAGACTGAACAGCGCCTCGCCCTGGTCGCGGCGTGGGAGGAGGCCGGCGACCTGTTCACCGAGCAGGAGCGTGCCGCGCTGGCCATCACCGAGGCGATCACCGACCTGCGTCACGGCCCTGTCTCCGATGAGGTGTATGCGCAAGCGGCCGAAGTGTTCTCGGAGCGGGAACTCGGCCAGGTCATCGCGATGGCTGTCACGATCAACGCGTGGAACCGGATCAACCTCGCGGCGCCGCAGCCGCTGCCGCGTCGCTGATCGTCGTCGACGGCGACGTCGTTCTGAAGACTCACCGACTGGGCACCGACCCGCAGGCACTGAGCGAACGCCTGCGGGTCGCGGCCCGGTCGGTTTGTCTGTTGTCCCCGCTCACGCTCGACCCCGTACCGGTCGGCGACCGTTGGCAGACGCGGTGGCCGCGCGTCGAGGTGGTGACGCCGGACCCGGCTGCCTTGCCGTGGGGCGACGCCGGCCGGCTCTTGGCTGCCCTGCACCGCGAGCCGCCGGGAGACTTCGCGCTACCGCACGGGGGTCCGGCACGGCTGGCCCGGGCGCTCGCGAGGTTGGGCGACGGACCCGACGCCGCCGTGATCCGGCGGGCGGCAGCCGGCCTGCGGCCGGCTGGGCACCGACCGATCACCTTGGTACACGGCGACTTTCACCTCGGACAGCTGGGTCGACGCGAAGGGTCGTACGTATTGATCGACGTCGACGACCTCGGAGTCGGCGACCCGGCCGCCGACCTGGGCCGTCCAGCCGGGTTCTGGGCGGCCGGGCTGGTACCCGATGCGGATTGGTTCGCGTTCCTCGACGGCTATCGGGAGGTCGATGGACCCGCGGTGCCCGCCGGCGACCCATGGCCGGTGCTCGAGCCGTTCGCCCGCGCCGCCGTCGTCGCTGCGGCCGCGAACCAGCCCGACGAGCTACTGGTCGCGGCGTGCGCCCGCATGGGCTAACTGGAGAAGAACAGCCGACCGAAGCCCTGCTTGCGGTAGTGCTTCCCGCCGCGATTACCCCACTCCGGCCCGTATCCGTAGCCCGGCTGCTGGCCGTAGCCCGGCTGCTGGGGCGGCGGCGGCGCGGCCGCAAACCGGCTATCCATCTGCGTCAGCGATTCGAGCTCGCCGAAGTCCAGGAAGATCCCGCGGCAGGTATCGCACTGTTCGAGGTGCACGCCGTTGCGCTCGTAGGTCTTCATCACACCGGCGCACTTCGGGCACAGCAGCGTGTTGCCCGCTCCCGGCGTCGGAGGAGGCGTTGGCGGTTGGTATGGCGGAATGCTCATGGTTCGACAACGCCCGAGCGTCCTGGGAAGTGCCTAGGAACTAGAACGGTGGTGGGTTGGCGTCGAGGTGGGCTTGGTTGCGTTTGCGTTCGGCGGCGATGGCGTGGGCTTGTTGTTGGTGGCGGGTGTGGTGGCACCGACGGGCCGAAGAACACTTCACCAGAACGCTTGTGAGCAGCATAAACGCCGCAGATGCGCACCGCGCCACGCGCTCCTCGGCTTAGACTTCCGCAATGTTCTCGGAGACACGGTATGCGCTGAACGGGGACTTGAGTGTCGCTTATCGCGCGTCACGGGAGGGTCCGCGTGACATCGTGTCCGTCCCGAACTGGTTCACAAACTGTGAGGTTGGTCCGGAGTTGCCATCGTTTCAGGGGTGGATCGAGGCGATGACATCGCTCGGTCGGCTGATCTACTTCGATCAGCCGGGCACGGGAGCCTCCGATCCCGTCACACCGGACGCGCTGCCGACCCTGGAGCAATGGGCCGACAGCATCACCGCGGTGCTCGACGACCTCGGGAGTCGCGAAGCGGTTCTCGTCGCGTCGAACTTCGCGTTCGCGACCGCTGCGCTGTTCGCGGCGACACATCCGTCGCGCACGACCGCGTTGGTGGTGCTCGACGGTTACGCAGATGCGGCTGGCACCACACTCGTTCGAGACGAAGCTCACGCCGCGTTCGTCCGCATGTGGGGCAGCGGAAAGAGCCATCATCTGGCAAACCCGGACATGCCGTGGAACGAGGAGATCCGGGCGACGTGGGCTCGAGCAGAACGCCTGGGGGCCAGCCCGCGGACCCTCGCCCTCATGTTGCCGATCCTTTCCGAACTGGACGTGCGGGCGGTACTTCCGACAATTCGTGTGCCGACTCTCGTTGTCCAGCACTCCGACGACGTGAGGGTTCAGCCCGCGAAGGGCAAGTACATCGCCGAGCACATACCCGACGCGAAGTACGTCGAGGTGCCGGGCCGCAATCTCTACCACAGCGTGGAACCCTGGCGAGCGTCGTTCCAGGAAGTCGCCAAATTCCTCACCGGACACCAGGCCGACGTAGCCGACGACCGGGTTCTCGCCACCGTCCTCTTCACGGACATCGTGGACTCGACCCGTCGGGCCGCCGAGATCGGCGATCGCGATTGGCATGCGCTGCTTGATGCACACGACGCCGTCGTCCGAGCACAGCTGGCGCGGTTTCGGGGCCGTGAAGTGAGCACCGCGGGGGACAGCTTTCTCGCGATGTTCGATGGTCCTCAGCGAGCGATCCGCTGCGCGATGGCAATTCGCGACGCGGTGCAGGCGCTCGGCATCGAGGTGCGTGCCGGGTTGCACACCGGCGAGTGCGAGGTCCGCGGCGACGACATCGGCGGAATCGCGGTGCACATCGGAGCGCGCGTGAGCGCACTGGCAGGGCCGAACGAGGTGCTGGTGTCCAGCACACTGCGCGACCTCGTGATCGGGTCAGGACTCGCGTTCGACGACCGCGGCGCGCACGTGCTCAAGGGCGTGCCCGGCGAGTGGCATCTCTACGCGGTCAGTTCTCCGTAGCGTCGAGATTCGACGAAACTCAATTCGCTTGCCGTTAGCGCGATTTGTGCCGGGCCGCCGTCTCAGAACGGGGGCGGGTTGTTGTCGATAGCGTCTTGGTTGCGTTTTCGTTCGCGGTGGATGCGGGCGGCGTGTTCGGCGGCACGGGTGCGTGTGCGTAGCGGCATCGCCAACCCGCGATCTGCGCAGGGCTCGGCCAGCGTCGGCGTCAGTGGCGGTACGGGCGTGGTGGTGTCCCAGTGTGGGAAGTGGATGCGGCTACCCGGTGCGACGCGGTAGCGGTGCCCGGTGGGGCTGGTCCACTCGATGGTGCCGTCGGGGAGTTGGCGATCGGCCCAGCCGCCTGCTCCGATCCAGAAGGTCTTGAGCAGGTGATGTTTTCGGCACAAACACTTCAGGTTGCCGGGATGAGTCAACCGGCTGGACTCGTAGGCGATGGTGTGGTCGAGGTCGCAGTACTCGGCCGCGCGATTGCAGCCGCGGAACCGGCACGTCATGTCCCGGCTGCGGACCAGGCGTTGCAGCCGTCGCGAGGGCCGGTAGCCCGGTTCGGGACCGCACTGGGCGGGGTCGGGTGCGGTGGTCACGACCGCACCCATCGCGACGAGTTCGGCCAGCAGCGGAGTGGGCACCACCCCACCGCCGGCGATGATGCCGATCGACGCACCGGTGGTGGGTGGCTCGCCGGTGGGCTCGGGGTCGCTGGGTCCGGGGTCAGAGTCGGGGTGGGCAGTGCTACCCGGGTCGGGGTGTTGGTCGGTGAGCACGGTGATGGTGATCTTGTCGGCGCGGGCGTCGGCCCCGGCGGCCGGGCAATCGGCTGATCCGCAGCGGCACGGCAGATCGGTGCCGCCGGCGAAGACGATGCCCGTGGCATCGGAGCGGCGCTCGCCGACGGTGCGCGGGTCGTTGGGGCACACCGCGCGCACCATCGCCTCCAGGCGTCGCTCGACCAGTTCGGCGTCGGTGATCAGCAACCGGCCCCATAGTGATCTGGTGCCGGTGGCGTCGTCGGGATCGCCGCACCCGACGTCGCGGCCACGCGCCGCCGCCTGGTACTGCAGCACCGCGGCCGGGTCGTGCTGCTGGATCAAGGCGTCGACCTGGCTTTCCAGTTTGGCCTCCGACATCGATCCGTACCGGGTGGCTGCGGCGGCCAAGTCGGCGTCGACGCGCGCCATCACCTCGGGGTCGTCGACCAACCGGGTGCGCCAGGTCAGCGTGGCCGCGATGCGGACGGTGATGATGCCCTCGGCCAACAACGCAGCCACCTTCGGCAGCCGGTGGCGCAACGCGAGCGCTTGATGCACCAGCCTGATGGCGGCGCGGTGGCTGATGGTCTGCACGGCGGCGACCTCGGCGGCCACGCTGTCGAACGCATCGCAGGCCCAATACTCGCGGGACAGGGCCAACTCAGAGCTGCAGCGCCGGTCGGCCAACTCGGCGATCGCAGCTAGCCGCCGCGCCGCCGCAGCGGCCTCCGCGCGCGCTTCGTCACCAATGGTGGTGATTAGCACGGCATCGCCGAAACCCTCGAACATACTTTCGAATCTAAGCGACCACGCGACAAGTGTTGCCTGGACACCGCGTTGGCGAGCCAAAGTTGTGGATGAAACCCAGACTGTGGATAACTGCCCTAGAAATCAGACAACGTGTCGGCCCCGCGGCTTCGTGTCGGCATACGCCAGCGCCCAATCCAACGCGTGATCGGCGACGGCCTCCCAGCCTGGCGCGGCACAAGTCCAGTGATCGCGACCGGCGAACTCGTAATACTCCGTCACGGCCGGCGACTTCGAGTAGTGCTTTGCGTTCGACTTGTTCACCGACGGCGGCATGATGTGGTCCTTCTCGCCCCCGATGAAGAGCAGCGGCGCGCGGTCGGCGTCGTAGTCGACCCACGTCTCCTGGTGGCCGGGCTGGAAGTTCGCGATCAGGCCGTAGTGCCAGACCCAACTGCCTGGGGCCGCAATGGCATAGCGTTCCCAGGCGGCGTCGGAGTCCTCGCGGGAGAGTGTGTTCGTGAACGCGTAGTGGAACTCCTCCTGGGTGAAGCCGACCGCCTTGTGAATGTTGGCCGGGTTCTTGAGCGCCGGGAAAAGCGACTTCACCTGGGACAGCGGGTTGACGCGGACACCCTCGGTGGGAGCCGAGTCCACCACCACTGCGGCGGCGCCCAACCCGCGGGCCAACAACAGCTGGGTCAGCGTGCCGCCGAACGAGTGGCCCATGATGATCGGCGGCACCTCAACGGATTCGATGACGCTCGCCAGGTGGTCGACGGTCTCGGGCACCGTGAGCTTGGCGATGACGTCGGGGTTCTTGCGGAGCTCCTCGACCTCGATCTCGAAGCCCGGATACCCGGGCGTCAGAACGCGGTAGCCCTTCTGCTCGTAGTGAGCCTTCCAGCCCTCCCAGCTGCGCGGCGTCATCCAGAGGCCGTGCACCAGAACGATGGTGTCGCAAGGGGTTTGGTTCTCGGTCATGATGGATTCCTCGTTTCGGTTAGGAGTTGATGAAGGCCAGTAGGTCGGAGTGCAGCCGGTCGCGGTCAGTGTCGGGCAACCCGTGCGGACGCCCGTGGTAGACCTTGAGTTCGGCGCCGTCGATGAGCTCGGCGGAACGCTTCCCGCCGACCTCGAACGGCACGATCTGGTCGTCGTCGCCGTGGATGACGAGTGTCGGCACGTCGATCTTGGCAAGGTCCTCACGGAAGTCGGTGGCCGAGAAGCCGGCGATGCATTCGAAGGCAGCCCGATGCCCGCAGGCCATGCTCTGCAACCAGAACGCGTCCCGAATGCCTTGGGATACGTCACCTTTGCGGTTGTGTCCGAAGAACGGACCGTCGGCCAGGTCGCGATAGCTCTGGGAGCGGTCGGCGAGCTCGCCGTCGCGGATGGCGTCGAACGTCTCGATAAGCAAACCGCCCGGGTTGTCGGCCGTGCGCAGCATCAGCGGCGGCACCGCCGACACCAACACCAGCCGTGCGACCCGCGACGTGCCGTGTCTGCCGACGTAGCGCACGATCTCGCCGCCGCCCGTCGAGTGCCCGACCAACGTCACGTCCGTCAGGTCCAATGCCTCGATGACCGCCGCCAGATCGTCTGCGTAGGTGTCCATCTCGTTGCCGTGCCACGGCTGCGATGAGCGACCATGCCCACGACGATCGTGCGTGATCGCGCGATGCCCATGCGCGGCCAGGAACAGCGCCGCCGCGTCCCACGCGTCGGCGTTCAGCGGCCAGCCGTGGGAGAGCAGTACGGGTGAGCCCGCTGTGCCCCAGTCCTTGTAGAACAGCTGCGTGCCGTCCTCTGTCGTGACGTAGGGCATGAGCACAGCATCGCGACGGAACCGCGGCCGCGGACCACGTGCGGCACGTAGTCGTTACCCGTCGAAGCGCTCGGCAAGTTGGCGCCGCGACGAGACGCCGAGCTTCCCGAATACCTTGCGCAGGTGGTAGTCGACCGTGTTGGCACTGATGAACAGCGTGGCTCCGATCTCGGCGTTGGTGTGACCGGCCGCGGCCAGCTGCGCCACCGCCGCCTCCCGGGGCGACATCTCTACGCCGGCGACGACGTGCAGCTCGCTGACCTTCTCGCCGGTCGCGGCGAGTTCGTTGCGGGCACGTTTGGCGAACGCCGGTGCCCCGATTCGGTCGAAGATACCGACGGCAGTGTGCAACTGCGATCGCGCGTCGCGGCGGCGCTTCCGTCTACGCAGCCATTCTCCGTAGAGCAGGTGTGCTCGTCCGAGGTCGGCCGGTCTGTCGGCCGCAGCCAGCTGGTCGATGGCTTGCGCGTAGTGAGCTTCGGCGTCTGCATCGGAAGCCAGCAGCGCTCGGCACCGGTGGTCGAGTCCTCGCAGCGCGGGTGTCGGACTGGCTTCCGCCATCGTCGTGAGTTGGCGTGCGGTGCGTTGTGCGTCGTCGAGCTGACCGCTGCGCGCCGAGGCCTCCACGTAGTCGGCCAGCCGGATGTACGTCACCTGCAATAGCGGGGCGTCCATTGTCGGCTTGAGCCGCTTGTACGCGTCCAGGTACCGGCCGTCGGCAAGGTCGACTATCGCCATCGCCGAGATCGCCGACGTGTAGACACCGCCGAAGCCGGTGGTGCGCACGGCGTCGGCGATGAGCTCCAACTGGTCGCGCGGTGTGCCCGTCCATGCCAGATGGGCGACGTTTACCACGTTCTCGGCGGCGTACCCGATGGCTTGGCGCAGTTCGCGGACCTGCTTGACGAACGCCCCGCACGCGGCGGGGTCGCCCGTGTCGAGTTCGAACAATGCGCGCACCCACAGCACGGTGTCCAACGTGCGCAGGGCGCCGGCCTCTCTGGCGATCCCGCCGAGCCGCTCGAGGTAGGTGACGCCAGCCAGCTTATCGAAAAGCGCTGTGGCCAAGATGATTCCGACGTATCCGAAGGTGGTGATCGCGCCGTCGTCGAGCGTTTCCAGGGCGGCGAGTGCAGCGCGCATCACGGGCACGCCTTCGGCGTAGGGCAGCAGCGCGTGTGCGGCGAGCCCCTGCATGACCGTGGCCCGCGGGCCGCCCAGCACGTCAGCGCCGGCCTTGACGCGCCGGCCCAGCTCGTCGATCGTGGTGCCCTGCATGAGTACGTCGGTGACGAACGCAAGCTCGAACGCCCGCAACAGGGCGATCTGCTCGAGTTCGGGTTCGTGGCCGTGGAATTCGTCGGCCGCTGCGAGCAGGTCCGCGGGCGAGCGCACGATCGGGCCGGGGTCGGCGATGAAGATGGCGAGTTCCGTGCGGGTCACGATCATCCGGCCGCGCTGCACGGGAGCGAGGTCCGTGGCGTCGATCCGGTCGAGTAGATCCGAGGACAGCTGGGCCGCTCCGGCTTCTGCTGCCGCCCCTGCGGCGAACAGCAACCGGTCGTTGCGCTTCGGACCCGGCGGCGTGAGTTCGGCCGCGCGGGTGAGTAGCCGGGCCTGAGAGACCAGGCCGCCTCGGCGGGCCGCACGCTGGGCTACGGCCTCCAATCGGTCGGCCACGGCTGAGTCGGTACCCGGCGTGGATGCCGCGGCGTGCCAGGCCTCTTCGTCGACGAGGCCGAGGCGACCCGCTTGATTGGCGAGTGCCGCATGGGCCTGTCGGCGCTCGGCTCCGTGGGTGGCACCGTAGATCGCCGAACGCACCAGCGGATGGCGGAAAGCGATGACGTCGCCCACCGATACCAGGTTGGCGTGTTCGGCGTCGAATGCGCAGTCAGCGGAAAGGCCCAGGGCCGCAGCCGCGTTGGCGACGAGTGTGTGGTGGCCCGACGGCTCGGCGGCGGCAAGTAGCAGCCACGTTTGGGCATCCGGCGGCAGTTCTCGCACCTGGCGGAGGTAGTGCGCCTCGAGGTGGTTGCTGATGGGTACCGGGTCGAGCGACACCGATAGGCGGCTGAGTTGGCGGATGCTCAGGTCACGCGCAAGGTCGATGAGCGCCAGTGGGTTTCCTCCGGTGGCGGCGGCGATCTGGGTGGCGGTGAATGGGTCGACGTCGGAGGCTGCTGCAGACAGCAGGGCCACGGCAGCCGGGGTGTCGAGGCCTGCGAGCCGCAGCTCGGTGATGCCTGCCAGTTGAGTCTCGGCCTCGACGTCGTCGCGGGCCGCGAACAGCAGCACGGTGGATTCTGCCTGCAGCCTGCGTGCGACGAACGCCAACACTTCGCGAGACTCGGAGTCCAGCCAGTGTGCGTCGTCCACGACGCAGACGATGGGACGGACACTGCTGGCGGCGGCGAACAGCCCGAGCATGCCGAGCCCGACCAGGAACCGGTCGGGTGCGGGCCCGTCCGCGGTGCCCCACGCAACGCGCAACGCCTGCTGTTGGCGGGCGGGCAGCGCATCGAGCTGGTCGGTCAACGACGTGCCGACCCGCTGCAGGGCAGCGAATGGCATCGAGAGTTCGGCCTCGTAGCCGTCGGAGCGGATGACCTTGGTCCCGGAGAGTTCCGACGTCGCCGCCTCCAAGAGCGCAGTCTTGCCGATGCCTGGCTCGCCGCGCACGATGAGCGCACCGCTGACCCCGTTGCGGGCGCGTGTGATCAGGGTTCGCAGCGCGTGGAGCTCTTCAGCACGGCCGATCAGCGTCACGTGATGTGTTTTACACCCAGTACGCGACGCGGCCCCGGTATTGCCGCATGGCGAATGCGGTGACCGTCCATCCGATGATGGTCAGCGCGATCACCACGATCCAGTGCCGGAGCTCCTGGTCGGCGCCAAGCAGCGGCGCCCGCACGATGTCGACGTAGTGAAGCAGTGGGTTGAACTCGATGATCTTCGCCCAGCCCCCCGCGCCCTGGTCTCGCAGCGTCTGGTCGTTCCAGATGATCGGCGTCATGTAGAAGAGCAGCTGCACGAGGCTGAACAGCAGCGGGCTGATGTCGCGATAGCGGGTGGACAGGATGCCGAAACACAGGGCCACCCACACGCAGTTCAGCGCGATCAGCGCCAGCGCGGGAATGAATGACAGATCGGTCCACTTCCAGGGTTGCGGGAAGATGATCGCGATGATGACGAAGATGATGATGTTGTGCCCGAACAGGATGATCTGACGCCACACCAGCCGGTAGACGTGCACGCTCAACGGCGTCGGAAGTTGTTTGATGAGGCCCTCATTGGCGACGAACACGTCGGCGCCCTCGAGGATCGCGGCGTTGATGAGGTTCCAGATGATCAGCCCGAGCGTGACGTAGGGCAGGTGCTCGCGCAGTTCGAGGTGAAAGAGTTTGGAGTACAGGCCACCGAGGGCCACGGCCATGGTGCCCGTCGCGATGGTGATCCAGAACGGGCCGAGCACCGAACGCCGGTACCGCTGCTTGATGTCCTGCCAACCCAGGTGCAGCCACAGTTCGCGCTTGCCGAACCCGTCGGCCAGATCCTGCCAGGCGCGGGCGAAGGTCTTCGACTGCGCCGCCGCGTCCGTGAACGTCATCGCTGAAACCTCTCGCGTCTGCCCAAGCGGCGCAGCCGAATCCACTCCGCGAAGCCAGCGGGGTCCCGCTTGGTCACCAGGAAGAACCACCCGAATCGGAGCCACTCCTGAGGCGCGAGAAGCCGCATTCCTCGTTGCGCCTGCAGGTAACCCCTGTTGCGGTAGGTGAAGTAGCGCTTGGTCTCGTCGGCGGGGTACTGCGTGTGCATGCGACCGCCGAGGATCGGCTTGAACTCGTCGGTGCCCTGCGGGTGCAGGTACACCGCGTCCAGGCAGGTGCCGAACGGTAGCCCCGACAGGACGAGCCTGCGGTGCAAGTCGGTCTCGTCACCTCGGATGAAGAGCCGGACATCCGGAACGCCAACGGCTTCCAGCGTCGAAGCCCTAAACAGCGCGCCGTTGAACAACGATGCGATGCCGGGCAGCAGGTCGCCGGCGCCGTCGACGCGCAGTTCGTCGACCCGTCGCCGCCACGCCAGGCCACGTCGCAGCGGGAACGCCAGCCGGGCGGGGTCGTCGAGATCGCACACCATCGGCGACACCTCGGCAAGGGAATGCCTTGTCGCACAATCCAACAACGTCCCGAGCACACCCGAGTCGGCGGGGCTGCCGTCGTCGTCGGCCAGCCACACCCAGTCCGCGCCGGTGGCGAGCGCCTGCAGCATGCCGAGCGCGAAGCCGCCCGCACCGCCGAGGTTGCGCCGAGAGCCTAGGTACGTGCTCGGAACGGGTTGTGCCGAAACGAGTTCCTGCACAAGGGGATCGTCGTCGTTGTCGACCACGATGAGGTGGTCGGGCGCCCGGGTCTGGCCGGCCACTGCCTTGAGCGAAGTGGCCAGCTGATCCAGCCGCCGGTGGGTGACCACGACCGCGCATACGGTCTCACTCATGCTGGCGCTCGCGTTCGTCTTCTTCGAGGATCTCGTGCACGTGATGGGCGGCGTCGTCGCCCTCGTAGGCGCGCACGACGTCCTCGATGCCGCCGGTCATCTTGATGGTGCCGTGGTCGATCCACATCGCCGTCTTGCACAGGCGGGCGAGGAATTCGTTTGAGTGGCTGGCGAATACGAGGATGCCGGAGCGGGCGACCAGATCCTGAAGTCGGGTGCGAGCCTTCTTGAGGAACTCGGCGTCGACGGCGCCGATGCCCTCGTCGAGCAGCAGGATCTCTGGGTCGATACTGGTCACCACGCCCATCGCGAGGCGTACCCGCATGCCGGTGGAGTACGTCCGCAGCGGCATCGACAGGTAGTCGCCGAGCTCGGTGAACTCGGCGATCTCGTCGACCTTGGCCGCCATCTGCTTTCGGGTCTGACCGAGGAACATTCCCCGGATGAGGATGTTCTCGAACCCGGAGATCTCGGGGTCCATGCCGACGCCGAGGTCGAACACCGGGGCCACGCGGCCGCGGACGGTCGCCGAACCGCGGGTCGGTTCGTAGATGCCCGAAAGCAGCCGCAGCAGTGTCGACTTGCCCGCGCCGTTGTGCCCAACCAACCCGACCCGGTCGCCCATCTCGAGCGACATGGTGATGTCGCGCAGTGCCTCGATGACGACGACGTTGGACTCGTTGCGGCCGATGGTGCCACCGGCCTTCCCGAGGAACGCCTTCTTCAACGAGCGTGACTTGGCGTCGAAGATCGGGAACTCGACCCACGCGTTGTGGGTGGAGATGGACGGGTGGGACGACTCGATTGTCACTGTTAGAGGTACTGGCCGGTCCCGGGATGCGTCGGCCCGTGTCCGCCTTGAATGCCGGTGACGCCGGGCGGCAGCGCACCTTGTCGCATCTGCTCCAGTTGCGAGCGCGCCGCCATCTGCTGGGCGAACAGCGCCGTCTGGATGCCGTGGAACAGCCCTTCGAGCCAGCCGACCAGCTGTGCCTGCGCGATGCGAAGCTCGGCGTCCGAAGGGATGGAGTCGTCGGAGAACGGCAAGGTGAGCCGCTCGAGCTCGTCGCGCAGCTCGGGGGCCAGCCCCTCCTCGAGTTCGCGGATGCTGGTGCGGTGGATGTCGCGCAGCCGGTTGCGGCTGGCGTCGTCGAGCGGAGCGGCCCGCACCTCCTCGAGCAGTTGCTTGATCATCGTGCCGATCCGCATGACCTTCGCAGGCTGCTCGACCAGGTCGGTGATCGACTTGTCGTCGGCCTCGACGTCGTCGTCGGTGTGGACGTCGTCGATGATCTCGAAATCGCCGTTGTTGCTCGTCATCGCCTCGTGAACTCCTACGGTCCTTGCCATTCGTAGATGCGGTCCTCGCCGTTGTCGTAGATCTGCTTCCACGACCTCGACTTGTCTAGCGACACTAGCCCGTCGGGCATGACGAACCCGCGGACCACCGGTGTGCCGGTCACTACGTAGCGGATGTTCAGTGCATGGACGGCCTCCGCGACGCGCGGATCGGTGTCGGCGTCGTCGGCGTACGCCCAGAAGATGAAGCGGTGATACCCAGGCCCCTGCTGCTGCGGGTAGTCGTAGTGGGTCCACAGTGGGTGCAGTCCGTTGATGGCGTACATCCACGCGGTGCCGTCGGTGTTGGCGTTCCCGATCAGGGTGTCGCGGGCACCGGGCAGCTTGGCAAGGTAGTCGAAGGCCTGAAGGTCGTCGGCATCGATCATCACCGAGTCGTACTTCTCGCCGATGAGGTAGCGGTGCCGCGGGAAGTAGTGCCACGCGAGGCCGATCGACACGGCCAGCACGATGACGGCCGTCGCCGCCTGCCAGAAGCGCGTCGACGTCTCACGAGACCTCAAGCGTTCGAACCACTTTCGGCATTGTTCGACGACGAACTGCGTCATGGTGAACAACGCGACGCCCGCCATCGGGGCGAGCAGCAGCGTGATGACGGCGGAGAGTCGACGCGGGTCGCTGTAGAACAGGTCGCTGAACATGCCGGTGAGCTCGCCGATCGGTCCGCCGAACGGTGCCGACGAGTGGATGATCGACACGACCATGAGCGCCCACACCGCGGCCGGCCACCAGATCCGACGCACCAGCAGCATCACGAACCCGATGCCTGCGAGTGCGACGACGATGTTCTGGATCGGATAGTCGTTGAGGTGACGGGTGTGCTGCACGACGGCGTCGAACAGCGCCTTCTTCTTGCCCTCGTGCGTGACGAACGCGTGGCCGACGATGATCTCGGCCTGCTGCAGGACGCCGAGGAACTGCGGTAGCAGGAGCGCCGCCGTCGGGACCGCCACCAGCACCAGGCTGACGAAGTCGGCCAGCCGCCCGCGGACGGGTCGCCACAGCGCGTCGCACAGCCACCAGGCCACCACGAGCACCACGGCGACGACGCCGCCGGTGATGTGGACGGAGAACACCCCGAGCAGTGCGAGCACTGCCAGCGGGATGCGGTCGCGGTGCCTCAGCGTCGAGGCGATCAGCACGAAGGTCGGCACGGCGACGCCGTATGCGGCCATGTTGGGCATCGACGCGGTGTCGAACTCGACGTAGGGGATGGCGGTGAACGACGCCGACAGCGCGGCCGCCGCGGCCGCCGACCCCGCGGTGCGCCACTGGTCCATGCGCGGCCGCAGTAGCTGCCAGGTGAGCACCGCGGCGCTGGAGGGGAACAGCCACACCGCGGCGGCGAGCGAGTTCAGGGTGTACGCCGTCGTGGGGGCCGCACCGGTGAGCTGGCATTGGAGGGCGGCCAGTGCGTGGAAGGTGGATGGGTAGTACAGCGCGTCGCGGGTCTCGACGTTGCGGAGATCGCCCATGTGCGTTGGCGACGCCTGGCCGGTCTCGAGGATGAACCGCACGGTATTGGCGTGCCAGACCGAATCCCACGTACTTGGGATCGATTGCCAGTGCGGTATCCCACGCATTGCTGCGAAGCCGACGAGCAGCGCGCCAAGCACGACCCCGGCGGCCACCACGAGGGCCGGTCCGAGGCTCGGTGCGCGGTCCTCTGCGGCACGCTCACGGAAGCGCGAAAGTGCCAGTTGCGCAACCGTGACGAGGATCACAACGATCACGAGAGCAAGCAACGCGGTCCATGCGGTCCACGGAATGCCTACTGCGCCCATCGGGAGGATTGCAAGCGCAACAACCCCGTAGGTCAAGGCAGGTCCAACGGCCACGGCGACGGGCCACGTTAGCTGCGCTGTACGCGCCACGATTGCTCCAGGGATGACCAGCAACAACAGTGCCACTAGCACCCCGGACGCCAAGCTCACTGCACTAGTATGGCTGCCCAGGTGACCCGGTCCGTCGCGGCATCAGCGCGGGCGGGCACCTCCGAAATCATTTCGGCTTGCAGTGATCACAGACGCTCGAAGGTGGCTGGCATGGCATACGACGTCGCCCGGGTGCGGGGTCTGCACCCGTCGCTGGGCGACGGCTGGGTGCACTTCGATGCCCAGCGCGGCATGCTGCTGCCGGATTCGGTCGCCACCACCGTGTCCACCGCGTTCCGCGGATCGATGACGACGGACGTCGGGCCGCATCCCGCCGCGCAGCGCAGTGCCAACGTGCTCAAGACCGCGCGCCAGGCGGTCGCCGACCTCATCGGCGGTGATCCCAGGGGCGTCGTGCTCGGCGCCGACCGCGCCATCCTGCTGTCCGCGTTGGCCGACGCCGGGCCGTCGCGGATCGGGCTCGGTCAGGAGGTCGTGGTCACGCGGCTCGACGACGAGGCCAACATCGCCCCGTGGTTGCGGGCCGCGAGTCGCTACGGCGCGAAGGTGAAGTGGGCCGAGGTCGACATCGAGACCGCCGACTTGCCGGCCTGGCAGTGGGAGACCCTGATCGACAGCCCCACGCGGCTGGTCGCGATCGCGTCGGCGTCGTCGTCCGTGGGCACCGTGACGGACCTGCGGCCGGTGACCAAGCTGGCCCACGAGAACGGCGCGCTGGTCGTGCTCGACCACTCTGCCGCGGCGCCGTACCGGTTGATCGACATCGATGAGCTCGAGGTCGACGTCGTCGCGTTGAACGCCGTGGCGTGGGGCGGACCACCCGTGGGGGCGTTGGTGTTCCGCGATCCGAACGTGATCGATTCCTTCAGTTCGGTGTCCATTGACCCGTTCGCCGTCGGCGCCGCCCGGCTGGAGGTCGGCACCCACCAGTTCGGTATGTTGGCCGGGTTGGTGGCCAGCATCGAGTATCTCGCCAACCTCGATGAGTCCGCGTCCGGGACTCGGCGCGAAAGACTCGCCGTCTCAATGCAATCCGCTGCTGGCTACATGGACCGGCTGTTCGACTATCTGGTGATGGCGCTGCGTTCGCTTCCGTTGGTGATGCTGATCGGGCAGCCCGAGGTGCGCATCCCGGTCGTCAGCCTGGCGGTGCACGGAGTGCCCGCCGAGCGGGTGGTGCAGCGTCTCGCCGACAACGGCGTGCTCGCCGTGTGCAATACGAGCTCGCGGGTGCTCGACGCCATCGGCGTCAACGACATCGGTGGCGCGGTCACCATCGGGCTGTCGCACTACTCCACAGTGGCCGAGCTCGACCAGCTGGTGCGCGCGCTCGCCTCGCTGGGCTGAGCTATCAATCAGAGACGCGCAGAATCACTTTCCCGGACACCTCGCCGGAACTCAGCAGCCGGTGCGCCTCGGCCGCCTGCTCGATGGGCAGTTCGGCGCCGATGATCGGGCGCACTCTGCCGTCGGCGATCATCGGCCACACCGCGGCGACCGTCTCGGCGACGATGGCACTCTTGCCGCCCGGCCCGTCCACGGGCCGGGAGCGCAGCGCCGTGGAGATCACGCCCGCGCGCTTGGCCATCAGCTTGCCGAGGTTGAGCTCTGCCTTCACCCCGCCCTGGAAGCCGATGACGACGAGCCGGCCGTCGGGGGCCAACGCGTCGACGTTGCGGTCGAGGTAGGCCGCACCCATGATGTCGAGAATCACGTCGGCGCCCGCTCCGCCGGTCTCCGCGCGGAGGCGCTCGACGAAGTCGTCGTCTCGGTAGGAGATCGCGACGTCGGCGCCGAGTTCGGTACACAGCGCCAGCTTTTCGGCGGATCCGGCCGTGACGGCGACGCGCGCGCCTAGGGTCCGGGCCACCTGGATGGCGTGGGTTCCGATGCCGCTGGCGCCGCCGTGGATCAGCACCACCTGGCCTTCGCTCAGATGGGCGGTCATGATCAGGTTGGACCAGACGGTGCACGCCACCTCCGGGAGCCCGGCGGCGTGGTGCAGTTCGACGCCGGCGGGTACGGGCATCACCTGCCCGGCGGGGACGGCGACCCGCTGCGCGTAGCCGCCGCCTGCCAGCAAAGCCGCCACCGGCTGGCCGATCGACCAGCCGTCAACGCCGTCGCCGACCTCTGCGATGTGGCCCGAGACTTCGAGGCCGATGATGGCGCTGGCGCCTGGCGGCGGCGGATAGTGGCCGGAGGCCTGTAACAGGTCGGCGCGGTTGACGCCGGCAGCAGCGACTTCGATCATGATTTCACCCGGCTGAACTGCGACGTCCGGCACTTCATGCCAGCTGAGCTGAGTTGGGGATTCGGCGATGATCGCACGCATGTCGATAACGCTACTACTCGCGGGGCACAGTCCTACTATGACGCAATGGGGGAGCAAACCACCGGACGAACGGCCAGCGCCATGCCTGGCCTGGACGTCGCCGAACAGCGCGCGTGGCAAAATTTCTTGGATGCGGCGTTGCGGGTGTACGCCACGCTCAATCGGTCCCTCGTCGACCAGCATCACCTGACGCTCAACGACGTCCGCCTACTCGACGTCCTAATCAGGTCGCCGGGCGGATCGGCGCGCATGGGCGACGTCGCCGACGAACTGATGTCGTTGCCCAGCAGGGTGACTCGCCAAATCCACCGGCTCGAGACGCAGAACCTGGTGCAACGCATTTCGAGCCCCGATGACGGGCGCGGCGTGCTGGCCTGCATCACCGACCAGGGCCGCCAAGCGCTTGCCGCGGCGATGGTGACCTATGGCCAGGGGGTTCGCAACCACTTCCTCGGAAAGTTGTCGCGCACGCAGGTCTCCGCACTCGAGGTGAGCTGCCACCGCGTCGGGGAGGCGCTGAAGGCCGACGCCACGCCGGCCCGGTTGGGGCGGGTGTAGGCACCCCTTAGGCTTGTCGACGGTGGCGTGGCAGAGCGGCCTAATGCACTCGCCTTGAAAGCGAGAGACGGCTAACACCGTCCGGGGGTTCAAATCCCTCCGCCACCGCTCTCTCGTGTGCCGCGTAATGACGATGAAACCGGCCGTGCACCTCGGTGACCCCGACGCATAGTCAACTGACGCCATGTCGGATTTTGAAGCCGTGCCTTCGGAAGCCGAAGTGTCTGCCGCGTTCTCCTACGCCGGGCTGGCCATGCCGCCGGATCGGCTGGCGGCGAACTACGAAACCTACTCATCGACGCTCGCGCTGATTCGGAAGGCCTCGACGCCGGGCCTTGGCGAGACCGTCCCGGCCGTCGCCTTCAAGGCGTCCTGGGACTGAGCAGAAGGCACACCGCGATGGAACTGTACGAACTTTCCATGACCGAGGTCTCGGAGAAGATCCGTACCAAGGAGGTTTCGCCGGTCGAGGTCACCCAGTCGGCGCTGGCCCGGCTGGAAGAGGTCGAACCCACGCTCACTGCGTTCGTCACGACCACACCGGAAATCGCGATGGAACAGGCCAAGATCGCCGAGAAGGAGATCGGCGACGGCAAGTATCGGGGTCCGCTGCACGGTATTCCGCTGGCCGTAAAGGATCTCTACGACACCGCCGGTGTCAGGACCACGTCGAGCTCCGCGCAGCGGACCGACTACGTGCCGGATGCCGATTCGGTGTCCGTCGCGAAGCTGTACGAAGCCGGGATGATCCTGATCGGCAAGACCCACACCCACGAATTCGCCTACGGTGCAACCACTCCCACTACCGGCAACCCCTGGGCGCCGGACCGCACACCAGGCGGGTCGAGCGGTGGCTCAGGAGCCGCGGTGGCTAGCGGCGTCGTGCACGTCGCGCTCGGCAGCGACACCGGCGGATCCATCCGCATCCCGGCCGCGCTGTGCGGCACGGTCGGCCTCAAGCCGACATTCGGCCGCGCCTCCCGGGTCGGAGTCGCATCGCTGTCGTGGTCGCTCGACCACGTCGGGCCGCTCAGCCGCAACGTGGTCGATTCGGCGTTGGTGATGGCCGCGATGTCTGGCTATGACCGCACCGACCCGGCCACCGTCGACGTGCCGGTGCCGGACATGGTGACCGGGATCGACGCAGGCGTGGCAGGGAAGAAGATCGGCATCCCGGTCAACTACTACAACGAACAGGTCGCAGGCGAGGCGGCGCAGGCGGCCACCACCGCCGCAGCCACGCTGGAGGCGCTCGGCGCCGAACTGGTCGAGGTAACGATTCCGATGGCCGAACACATCATTCCCACCGAGTGGGCGATCATGATGCCGGAGGCCACCGCGTACCACATGGACTACCTGCGCAATTCCCCGGAGAAGTTCACCGACGAGACCCGCACGCTTCTCGAGGTCGGCGCCGCAGAACTCGCCACTGACTACATCAACGCGCTGCGGCTGCGGACGCTGATCCAGGCCGCATGGAGGGAGCTGTTCTCCTCGATCGACGTGTTGCTCGCACCCACCCTGGCCGCGGCCGCGACCCTGCGGTCCGATCCCTTCGTCAGGTGGGGGGACGGCACCGTCGAAGGTGCGACCCCCGCCTACGTGCGCCTGTCGGCGCCGGCCAACGTCACCGGACTGCCATCCTTGTCGATACCGGCGGCGTTCACCGCAGACGGGCTTCCGCTCGGGGTGCAGATCATCGGAAAGCCGTTCGCCGAGCCAGAGATCCTTCAGTTCGGCTACGCGCTGGAGCAAAATTCCGACGTGGTCGGCAGGATCGCGCCGGTCGTTGCGAAGGCCGCATAGTGCGGATGCTGGACGGGATCGTCGGGTGGGTGACGGACCAGGCTGTCGCCGATCGCTTGCACGAACTGCGCCACCATCACACCGTCGAGTACCTCCACCTGGATGTTCACGATCTCGATCGCAAACGGCTGCGCGCGACGTCGGATGCGGGCACCGACTACGCCATCGTGCTGCCGCGGGGCAGCGCACTCGCCGACGGGGCGGTGTTGCTGCTTGAGCCCGATCACGCGGTGGTGGTGCGGTCCGGGGCGCCACGGACGATGACGTTGCGGGCCAAGGACATTGGGGCCGCGTTGCGGCTCGGCTTCCTCGCCGGCCACCTGCATTGGAAGGTCGACCAGCACGACGACACCGTCGTGGTTCACCTGGAGGGGCCGCGAGCCGACTACACCTCCCGGATCGTCGAGCTGCTCGAGAGTGGGCGAGTCGAGTCGCTCGATGACTGATCTTGGGCAGCTGCTTGCCGCCATGCGGTTCGGGGACAGCGCATTTCCGTCAGGTGGGTTCGCCTTCTCCTCGGGGTTGGAGGGCTCGCACCGTGACGGAATCGTCCAGGACGAGGGTGACGTGGCTGCCTTCGTCGCAGAGCAGCTCGAGGGCAATTGGCATCGGCGCGACCGCGTCCTGATGCGGCGAGCGTGGGCTGACCCGGACCCTTCCGCCGTGGACGCCTTCGCCGAGGTCGTCGCGACGATGTCGGTGCTGCGGGAGGCATCCCGCCGCGCCGGTGCGGCCACCCTCACCACGTTCGCCGCAGTGATCGACCCGGGTCTCGACGACTATCGAGGCCGGGTGCTCGCTGGGGCCGCGCCCGGTCACCTGGCGGTGGCCCAGGCGGTCTGCTTCCGTGCCGCCGGCCTCACCCTCGAAACTGCGGAGGCCGTCGCGGCGTGGCAGGTGGTCTCCGGAATCACCGGTGCCGCACTGCGGCTCGGAATTTGCGGTCACCTCGGCGCCCAACGGGTCGTGACGACTGTGAACCCGCTCCTACTCGAGCTGCTGCAACGCCAGCCACCCTCCGAGCCCGCCGCCTTCACCGCCTACGCCGACATCGCGGCCCAGCGCCACGATGACGGCGTGCGGCTGTTCGCCAGTTGACCCCCCCGCAGATGAAGGAGATCGTGTGAACTTGACGCCCACCGAGCTCGAGCGCCTCACGGTGTTCAGCGCCGCCGAGCTGGCGCGGCGAAACCTCCGCGAAGGCATCCCGTTGAGTCACCCAGAAGCGGTGGCCTTGCTGGCCGACGAGGTGATGCTCGCGGCGCGCAAGAACATGGCCTACGACGAGGTGATCGACCACGCCGCAGCGCTACTCACGGCCGAGGTGTGCGAGCCGGGTGTGCCCGACATGGTGCGCATCGTGGCGGTAGACGCTCCGTTCCCGGACGGCACCAAACTCGTCACGCTGATCGACCCGATCATCGCCGGGGAGAACGACATCCGCCCAGGCGAGGTCATCGTCGGGGACGAACCGATCGAGCTCTTCCCGGACGCCGAGCGCCTGTCACTGACGGTCGTCAATCGCGGCGACCGGGATATTCAGGTGCGCAGCCAATCGCACTTCTTCGAAACCAACCCAGCGCTCGAGTTCGACCGCCGCGCGGCTTGGGGCCGCAAGCTCGACGTGGCCTCCGGTGGCGGAGTGCGGTTCGAACCCGGTATCCCCGTGGAGGTGAAGCTCGTTCCGATGGCCGGTGATCGTGTCGCCCAGGGCTTCTCGGGAGTGGTCAACGGGCCACTCGACGCAGCCGGCGCACTCGATGCGGCACTCGCCGCGCAGCGTGAAGGCTGACGGCCCGGTGACATCGATCGATCGGCAGTCCTACGCCCGCATGTTCGGCCCCACCAAGGGGGATCGGATCCGCCTCGCCGACTCGGACCTCTTCGTCGAGGTCGAACGGGATGACACGGCACCCGGTTATGAGCTGCTCGCCGGCGCAGGCAAGTCCGTGCGGGATGGCGAGGGGTACCGACCTTCCACGAAGCCGTCGGACGGCGCCCTCGACTACGTCATCGGCAATGCGGTCATCGTCGACGCGGTGGTCGGAATCATCAAGGCGGACATCGGCATCCGCGACGGCAGAATCGTCGGCATCGGAAAGGCGGGCAACCCGGACACCATGCCCGGTGTCACCCCTGGACTGGTCGTCGGCACCAGCACGACGCCGATCCCGGCCGAGGGCATGATCGTGACTGCCGGCGCGATCGAAACCCACGCGCACCTGATTTCGCCACAGCAGGTCGAGCATGCGCTGTCGACCGGGACCACGACCCTCATCGGTGGATCGCTGGGTCCAACATTCGAAGTCGCCACTGGAAGCCCCCGCAACCTCGGGCTGTTCCTGAAGGCCGGCGATTACACACCCATGAACTTCGTCGCGTTCGGCCGCGGGTCCTCCGATCCGGCGGCAGTCTTGGAATCGGTGGCCGCAGGCGCAGGCGCGGTGAAGATCCACGAAGACTTGGGGGCGTCGCCTGCCGTCATCGACAAGACGCTGCAGGCCGCCGATTCCGCCGACTTCGCGGTGCACTTGCACACCGACTCGATCAACGAGTTCGGGTTCTCCGAGCGGACGCTGTCGACGATCGACGGCCGGACCATCCACATGTATCACGTGGAAGGCGCGGGCGGAGGACACGCCCCCGACCTGATCCGGTGCGTCGGCTACGAGAACGTCATTCCCGGTACGACCAACCCCACCAACCCCTACACGATCACCGGGCTCGACGAGGGCGTGCCGATGACGATGATCGCGCACTTGATGAATTGGGAAGCGCCCGAAGACATTGCGTTCGCCGAGGCCCGGATCCGGCCACAGACCATGGTCGCCGAGGACTTCCTGCACGACATGGGAGCCATCTCGATCTTCGGCAGCGATACCCAAGGCATGGGCCGGCTCGCCGAGAACATCACCAACTGCTGGCAGCTGGCGGCGGTGATGAAGCAGCGCATCGGGCGGCTGCCGGAGGAGACAACCGCCGTCGCGGACAACGAACGCGTCAAGCGCTACATCGCGAAACTCACCATCAACCCGGCCATTTCGATCGGCGCTGACGCGCACATCGGGTCCGTCGAGCCCGGCAAGGTGGCCGACCTGGTGATCTGGCAGCCCGCGTTCTTCGGCGTCAAACCGAGGGTGGTACTCAAAAACGGGATGATCGCGTGGGCGGCGCTCGGCGACGCGGCAGGGTCCATCTCGTCGTCGGAACCGATCATCCAGCGGCCCAACTGGGGCGCTCTTGGCGACGCGGCCGCCGAACTCGGGTTCGTGTTCATGTCCTCCCTCGCGATCGACGCGGGCATACCGCAGACCTTGGGACTGCGCAAGAACGTGCTGCCGATCAAGTCGGTACGCGGGCTGCGCAAGAAGGACATGGTGCGCAACGACGCCCTTCCTCATGTCGAGGTCGATCCCCGCACGTTCGAGGTCCGCGCCGATGGCGCGCTGCTCACCGCCGAACCGGCTGCCACCGTGGCATTTTCGAGGAAGTACATGCTGCGATGAGAGCCGCACGCATCGGCATCGGCGGGCCGGTCGGATCCGGCAAGACCGCGCTCATCGAGGCGCTGCTCGCTGGATTCGCCCGGCGCAGTCGCTCGGTCTCGGTGATCACCAACGATCTGGTGACGGCCGAGGACGCGGAGCGGATCCGCCGCTCCGGGCTTATCGACCCGCAGCGCGTACGGGCCGTCGAAGCCGGCGGCTGTCCGCACACCGTGATCCGCGAGGACCCGTCACTGAACATCGCCGCCGCCGATGCCCTCGAGGCCGCCTACCCCGACACCGAGCTGATTCTGCTCGAATCGGGTGGTGACAACCTTGCGTCGACGTTCTCCCGGGATCTGGTGGACTACTGGCTGTTCGTAATCGACGTGGCCGGGGGCGATGACATCCCGCGCAAGCGTGGACCGGGTGTGCTGCGGTGCGATCTGTTGGTGGTCAACAAGATTGATCTCGCACCCTATGTTCGCGTCGACCTGCCGCTGATGCTGAAGGAAGCCAACGAAGTGCGCAACGGCCGAGCCGTGCTCGCCACCAACGCCAGCAGCGGCGAGGGGATCGAGGCGGTGATGGACGTGCTCGAGCGGGAGGTGCTGTTCGTGTGAGCACCGGCAGCGCCCTCGACCTGGTGTTCGCAAGCGTCGCCGGGCGCACCGCGCTGACCCGGCGCCGCTACCGGTGGCCGCTGCTGATCGGGCGGGTCTTCACCGACCCGGCACGACCCGGCGTCGGGGCGGTGACCATCCAGAACTGTGCTGGCACGGTCATTCCCGGTGACGTCGTCAGGCAGCGGATCGAGGTGCTCGACGGCGGGTCGGCAGTGGTCCGTGGCCAGGGTGCGACGACCGTCAGCGGCGTTCACGGTGGTGCGCAGGCAGTCGAGGACACCAGCCTGCGGGTGGACGCGAGCAGTCGGCTGCTGTTCGACCCCTCGCCGCGCATCCTCACTGCGCATGCGCGCTATCGCCAGCGCCTGCAGGTGTGCGTCGAACCGGGTGGGCGGGCGGTGCTCGTGGACGCCGTTGTGCTGCACCCCGATCTGACGGACGAGACGTTTGGCAGCTATGAGTCCGGCGTGGCCGTCACCGCCCCGGACGGAACGCTGCTCGCACTCGACGCGCAGACGCTCGAGTCGATGCCGCGGGTCCGCCGTGCCCCGACGGCCTTTGGGACCGTGTACGTCGCCGGTGAAGGGTTCGACGAAACGATGACGGCGCTGTCGCGAGACCTCGAGTCGCTCAGCGTGCTCATGGGCGACAGGCGTGTCTACCTTGCGGTCAGTGACTTGCCCAATCAGGCCGGATGGGCGGTTCGGCTCGCCGCGTCGGATGGCGGAACGTTGCGGGCTACCGTCGCGGCGGTAATCGAGCTGATCGAGTCGGAAAGCTGCGAGGACGACTGGCGAGCTTCGTACCCCTCCGCGGCCCATCAGACGTAACCGGGCGTGTTACTTTCGTCGCGGGCTTTGTCCAATCCATCATCTGATCGAGCGCAATGACCACACCAGATCCGGCAGGTGCCGCATCCGCAAGCGTTCGTGATCGGATCCTCGACGCAGCCACCCGACGGTTTTCCGTCACGCCCTTCGCGGAAGTTAGCGTGGGTGAGATTGCAGACGAGGCCCGCGTTGCCAAGGCGTCGGTGTACGGGCACTTCAGGTCGAAGGACGAACTGGCCGTTGCGGTGATCGATCACGATCTCAGAGTCCTCGAAGCGGAACGCGATTCGATTCTCGTCCGTGGACTCCCGGGACTCGAATCGATGATTGACGTGACTTATGCCGTTGCCGTTCATGACGTGACGAGTGCTGGAGCACGCGCTCGGATACGGTTGCTCGAGTCGATCGATCATGCCTATGCGCGCGCAGACCGGCGGTTGGACGCCTGGGTGGCCGTCATGGCCGCGCCGACCGAGGATGCCATTGCGCAGCAGGACTTCAAGGAATTGCGCGTCGCCGAGCTGACACGATTCCTTGCGTCCATGTACTTCGGCTTGCAGAAGACGTTGTCTTGGGGTGAACCCGAGGCGTTTCTGCGCGCCTTGCAGCGGTCATGGAACTGGACGCTGCCTGGCCTCCTCCACCACGAACGGCTTCCCTACTTCGAGGATTTCGTCGAGCGACGTACGGCGCATGCCATCGCGATTGCGCAAAGCAGACGCGCTGGCTAGCTCTAGGCTGCCGACATGGACACTCGATTCAAGACGCGGGTCGTCGTTGCGGTGCTGGTCATTTACGGCGTCTACTCGACGGTGCTCGGGCTGGTGATGATCTTCGCGCCGGGCTTCATGTTCGAAACCGTCGGCGGATTCGGAATTCGCAACGTCCACTACATCTTCGACTTGGCAAGCTTCGAACTGCCGCTCGGGCTGATGTACCTAGCCGCGATCAAGTGGCCGGGCTGGCGGGTGCCGACCCTGGCGTTCGCCACCGCGCACTACGTGCTGCACACGATCAGTCATCTGATCGACATCGGCAACGCAACGCCCCCCTGGGTGGGCGCCTTCGACTTCATCATGATCGCGGTCGGCCTGCTGGTCCACGCGATAGCGCTGAAGTTCGCAGTCACCCACCCAGCCGGTCAGGCGGCGGTGGCGTAACCCAGTGCGACGTTCTCGGCCCGGATCCTCACGTTGAGCACCAAGGCGTTGGCGATGGTGAACACGATCGCCGTCAACCAGGCCGAGTGGATCAGCGGAAGCGCCACAACCTCCACGGCGACCGCCGTGTAGTTGGGGTGGTGCAACCACCGGTACGGTCCGCGGTGCACCAGCGGTGCACCAGGGATGACGATGAGCCGCGGGTTCCAGTGCTTGCCAAGGATCGCCACGCACCACCACCGCACGACGGTGCTGAGCACGACGAGCCCGACCATGGGCCAGCCCAGCCAAGGAATGAACGGCCGGTGCGTCGTTGCGACTTCGACGACGCAGCTGGCCAGGAGCAGCGTATGCATGCTCACCATCACGGGATAGTGACCCTGGCCGAACTCCTTGCCTCCCTGGGCAATCGACCAGTTGGCGTTGCGTCGGGACACGACCAGTTCGATTAGACGTTCGATGCCGACGGCGAGGATGAAGAGGTAGTAGAACATGATCGGTCCCTTACCAGCTCAGCAGCAGTAGCTCGAAGCTGAAGCCCGGCCCCATCGCGAGCATCACGCCGAGGGAGCCCGGCGCGGGAGGCTCGGCGATCGTGCGCCGCAGCACGTCGAGCACCGATGCGGACGAGATATTGCCGTGCTCCCGCATGGAGTTGGTGCTGT
This sequence comes from Mycobacterium sp. RTGN6, assembly GCF_033804605.1. Lineage (NCBI taxonomy): Bacteria > Bacillati > Actinomycetota > Actinomycetes > Mycobacteriales > Mycobacteriaceae > Mycobacterium > Mycobacterium sp. RTGN6. The sequence goes on along the minus strand of NZ_JAPZKZ010000002.1, from coordinate 18,684 downwards.
GCGCGAGTGCTGCGGGCGCGAGGCCGATCGCGTTTTGGATCGAATCGATCACCTTGGGACCGCCGGGATGGCAGATCCACGTGGAGATGTCCGCCGTCGTCAACCCGTGGTCGGCGAGGAATCGGTCGACCTCGCCACGAAGGTGGTCGTCGGCCATCTTGGGCACGTCACGCGACATCACGAGCTGAAAGCCGCTGGAGCTGACGTTCCAACCCATCACGTCGACCGTGTCGGGAAGGAGCCTGCTGCGCGTGGCAAGCACCGCCGGGCCCGACGGCGCGGTCGGGTAGGCGGGAGCCCGGTCTGCTCCGGTGGCGACGACGGCCGCCGCGCCGTCCCCGAAGAGGCACAGGCCAATGAGTGCGGGGATCGAGGCGTCGTCGCGTTGCAGTGTGAGCGAGCACAACTCCACCGATAGCAGCACCGCCACATGCCCCGGGTAGCCGCGCAGGTAGTCGTGCACGCGGGCCATGCCCGCCGCGCCGGCGACGCAGCCGAGGCCGAACAAGGGGACGCGCTTGACGTCTTGGCGTAGTCCGACGCGGGAGGCCAGCCGTGCGTCGATCGTCGGCACTGCGACGCCGGTGCTCGACACCGTCACGATGACGTCGACCTCGGAGGGCTCGATTCGGGCCGCCTCGAGGGCCGAGCACACGGCCTGCGCTCCGAGGTCGACTGCAACCTCGAGGTACGCGGCGTTGGCTTCGGTGAACCCCGTCAGCTTCGGATACCGCGAAAGCGGCACTGCGAGATTGCGGGTCTCCACGCCGCTGGTCTGTGTGAAGCGCTCGAATCCCGGCGGGGCGACGTCGGAGAGTTCGCGGGTGATCTCGGACTGGCTGTGTAGGTGTTCCGTGAACGCCACCGCGGTGCCTGCGATCCGCGGAGCGCCGACAGTGTGCAGGGGTAGCCGATCGGCTGATGTGAAATGCGTTGTATCTGTCATGCCGACGAATATCCGCGCCGAATCTGAAAAATCACCCCCTTAGTGAAAACAAACACAAAGTCCTACAGTGCGGGAATAATTGCGCATCGTGGTCGAGATCACGCGTTCGATTAGCCGTTCTACCTGCGGCAACGAGTTACTGCTGTGGTTTCGCTGAATGCGAGATAAAGAGCGGCTGAGAATTATTAGAGGGGTGAATTAGATCGGCAAATTGGACGCCAATTCTGACGAATTGGTGACGCCATCGATTCTGACGAATTGATGCAGAATTGCTGACGATTGGCTGGTTACTCGCCCTTGAACTCGGGCGCTCGCTTGGCGAACATCGCGCTGATGCCCTCGGTGAGGTCCTTGCTCGGCAGGAACGCTGAGTTCCAGGCCGCGACGTAGCGAAGGCTCGCCGACACGGCGGCGGTGCGCTGTTCGTCGAGCACGTCCTTGACGCCCTGGACAACAAGTGGGGGATTGGCGGCGATCTCCTTCGCCGTGGCATGCGCGGCGGCCAGCGTGGCCTCGGCGTCGGGGTAGACGTCGTTGACCAAGCCGATCTTCTCGGCGCGCGCCGCGTCGATGTCCTTGCCCGTCAACGCCAATTCGCGGAGGTGCCCGTCGTTCAGGATCAACGGCAGCCGCGCCAGCGAGCCGACGTCGGCCACGATGGCGAGCTTGACCTCTCGGACCGAGAACTTCGCATCCGCACTGGCGTAGCGGATGTCGACGGCGGAGATCAGGTCGACGCCGCCGCCGATGCACCATCCGGACACCGACGCGATGACCGGGGTGCGGCAGTCCGCGACCGCAGTGATCGACTGCTGCATCGTGCGCAGCCTCGTGTGGAAATCGGCGCGGGGTCGGGCCAGTGCGCCGTCGGCCAGGATTGGGCCGAGGGTGTCGCCCATCGCCGCGATGTCGAGGCCGTAGCTGAAGTGTCGCCCGGACCCGGTGAGCACGATCGCACGGACGTCGGGGTCGGCATCCAGGGCTGCGAACACGTCGGGCAGCTCCGCCCAGAACGCAGGCCCCATCGCGTTGCCCTTGCCGGGCCCGACCAGCGTGACCTGTGCGACGTGACCGTCGACGTCGACAGTGAGTGATTCGTAGGTATCGCCCATAGCCAGGAAGGCTATCGCTACCCGGGTAGCCCGCCGCCCATCAGGACCTCGCTGACGGGGCTGGTGGGCAGCAGCTGGCACAGCCCGTCGGCGAGCGGCTTGAGCAGCTCCGCTTCGTCGGGGCCGAGGAACGACTCTTCTTCGCCGAGGATCGCCTGAACGACCGCGAGCTTGGTCTCGTCGTCGAGTCCCAGGTACTCCTTGCACGTCATGGTCAGTGCGTTGGCCGGCGCGGGCACGGTCGGGGTTCGGGGGGTGGAGGTCGGGGAGCGCGGCGTCGTCGGCTTCGACGTGGTGCTCGGCGTGCGCGACGTCGTCGGTGGCCCGGGTTCGGTGGTCATCGCCACCGTGCCGGTCGTGGTGCGGCTGCAGCCGGCGAGTGCGCCGACCAGGATCAGGGCCGCCGCCGCGGTCCGAACGAGCGCGCTCATCTGCGCAACGATAGGCGTCCGGGCGTCGTAACGTGGCGTCATGTCCGCCGACGTGCCGTCAGACCAACTCGAGAGCGCCGAATCCAGCCTCGCCGTACTGCAACCGGTACTCGCGGCGCTGAAGCCCGGCGACGCGGGCAAGCAGACGCCGTGCCGCGAATTCGACGTCGCGAGCCTGACCGATCACCTGATGAACTCGATCACGGTGATCGGCGGAGCGGCCGGGGCCGAGTTGCCCGACCGCGATGCCGGGGCGCCCGTCGAAGCGCAGGTGATGTCGGCGGCGCGCCCGGCATTGGACGCGTGGCGCAGGCGCGGGCTCGACGGGATGGTGTCGGTGGGCCCGAACGAGGCGCCTGCCGCGGTGATGGCCGGGATTCTGTCGATCGAGTTCCTGGTTCACGCATGGGACTACGCGGCGGCGACGGGTCAGCGGGTGGACGCCCCGGAGTCGTTGTGCGAGTACGTGCTTGGGTTGTCGCACGGCATCATCACGCCGGAGGGGCGCAAGAGCGTCGGGTTCGACGCGCCGATCGATGTCCCCGACGCCGCGAGCGCGCTGAACCGCCTGCTGGCCTACACGGGTCGCGCGGGCTAGATGCGTTCGAGGTAGAAGTACAGGTACCGCGGCGTTCCCGAACTAACGTCGACGGCCTTCTTGCCGTTCATGATTCCCATGAGGGTCTTCTCGTCGACCTTCTTGAAATGGTCGTGGACGGGTGCGCCGTCGTAGACCATCGTCGCGGTCACCTCGCCGCGGAAGTCCTCCATCCAGAGGCTCGCCTCACCCTTCATCGCCTCGGTGTTGGAGAACTTGTTGCCGTCGGCGTCCAGACATACCAGCGGCTTGGCGTCCGAGGCGGACACGAAGGTCTTGCCGAACCAGTTGAGCTTCTTCATGAAGCCGTTGGAGCGGTGTCCCGTGTTGAACTCTCCGCCCTTCCACTCGCCGATCAGGAAATCGATGCCCGCGGGTTCCAACGTCTCCCAGAACGCGTCGAGTTCGGCGTCGGGGAGCCCGCCCTCACGGGCCGTCAACTCGTCGAAGGTGTTGCGGGCCTTGCTCATTGTGCTTCCCTCCATCGAGTGGCGAACGCGAGGAACGCGTCGTTCTCGTGCGGAGCGGCCACGGTGACGCGCACTCCGTCTTCGCCATACGGGCGGACGATGATTCGGTCGTTCGCCGAGGCCTGCGCGAACTCTTGGGCACGCCCCGGCAGCGGGAGCCACACGAAGTTGGCTTGCGACGGCGGCACGGTGAAGCCGGCGGCCCGCAAGGCCGCAGTCACCCGCGTTCGTTCGGCGACGACGGCGTCGGTGCGCTCGAGCAACTGGTCGGCGGCGTCAAGGGACGCGATGGCCGCTGCCTGCGACACGCTGGTCGCGGTGAACGGCACGTACACCTTGCCGAGCGCGGTGATGAGCTCCGGATCGCCGACGGCGTATCCCACGCGTAGTCCCGCGAGTCCGTACGCCTTGGAGAACGTGCGCAGCACAACGACATTGGCGTGCTCGCGGACCATTCCGAAGCTGTCCGGCGCCAGGCCGTCGCGGATGTACTCGACGTAGGCCTCGTCGATGGCGATCAGAATGTGCGACGGCACCGCGGCGACGAAGCGCGCCAACGCATCCGGGTCGACGACCGTGCTCGTCGGATTGTTGGGATTGCAGACGAAGATCAGCCGGGTCCGGTCGGTGACGGCCGCCAGCATCGCGTCGAGGTCGAACGTGTAGTCGCGCAGCGGCACCTGGATGGGGGTGGCGCCTGCGGTGCGCACCTGCAGCGGGTAGATCTCGAAGCTGCGCCAGCCGAAGAGCACCTCGTCACCGACGGTGCTGGTGATCTGGATGAGCTGCTGGCAAAGGCTGACGGACCCGGACCCCACCGAGATGTGCTCGGGAGCGAAGTTCACGTACTTGGCGAGCCGCTCCTTCAACTCGACGTACCCGTTGTCCGGGTAGCGGTTGATGCCGTCGACCGCCTTCGCGATGGCGGCGCGCACGCTGGGCAGTGGCCCGTCGACGGTCTCGTTGCTGGCGATCTTGATGGCCCCGGGGACCGTGCGGCCCGGGGTGTACGCCGGTAGATCGGCCAGCTCGGGGCGCAGGCGGGCGGTCACCTGGACAGTCTATGGGCGGGCTCGGCCGGGCTGGACAAGTGCTTTGCCTTCGGCCGCTGCGGCTGTGTACGCTGTGCGCTCGGCGGTCAGGCTTGGGTCCGGTACCCTCGGATCGTTCAGGAGGCGTGCCAGAGCGGCCGAATGGGACTCACTGCTAATGAGTTGTCCGCCTTAAAGCGGACCGGAGGTTCAAATCCTCTCGCCTCCGCCACACTGGCTAGCGCCAGCTGTGACAATTGAATACGCATCACCACGCGCCCGTAGCTCAACGGATAGAGCATCTGACTACGGATCAGAAGGTTGGGGGTTCGAATCCCTTCGGGCGCACTCACTGCGAACATGGACGCATGACTCCACCCGTGATCGAGCGTTGGCACGCGTTTCTCGAGGGCGGCCACGGCCCGGATGCACTCGATGAACTCCTGGCCGACGACGCCGTCTTCTACTCGCCCGCGGTGTTCACCCCGCAGGAAGGCAAGGCCAAGACGGCGACGTACCTTGGTGCGGCCGCGAAGCTGTTCGGGGGCACCGACTTCCACTACGTCGGGCAGTGGTTCTCCGAGCAGTCCGCCGTGCTGGAGTTCGCCGCCACCATCGACGGCATGTACGTCAACGGCATCGACATGATCGCCTGGAACGACGCCGACAGGATCACGTCGTTCAAGGTGATGATCCGGCCCTTCAAGGGCCTTCAGCTGGTGATGGGGAAGATGGCCGAACTGCTGCAGCCGACCTGACACAGGTCCAGGATCGCGTCCGCGGCGACGGGCCGGGAGAAGTAGTGGCCCTGCGCGATGTCGCAGCCGTAGTCACGCAACCGGTCGGCGGTGGCCTTGTCTTCGACGCCTTCGGCGACGCAGGCGATGCCCAGCGCATGGGCCAGATCGATCACGGACCGCACAATCGCCGCGGCCCGCTCGCTGCGCAGGATCGGCGCGATGAACTGGCGGTCGAGCTTCAGTTCATCGATGGAGAGATCGCGCAGGTAGCTCATGGTGGCGTAGCCGCTGCCAAAGTCGTCGATGGCGATCCGGAGTCCGTTGGCGCGAAGCTCAGAGATGACGGTGCTGGCCCGTCGGATGTTGGAGACCAGCAAGTGTTCGGTGATCTCGACCGACATCGCGGTGGGCGGTAGTCCCGCCCGGTTCAGGGCGGCGCCGATGCGATCGGGCAGCGTCAGGTCGTTGAGCGACGGCGCGAACAGATTGATCGCCACGGGTAGGTCGCACTGGCCCGCCTCGTACCAGGCGGCGGCGTCGCGGGCGGCCTGGTTGAGCACCAGGTCGGTGACGGCGCCCATCAGGCCGTTCTGCCGCACCAAGGGCAGGAACTGGTTCGGGGTGAGCAGGCCGAGGTCGGGATGCGGCCACCGGACCAGCGCCTCGACGCCGACGATGCCGCCCGTGCACAGGCTGATCTTGGGCTGGTAGACGAGAGTGAGCTCGTCATCGTCGATGGCCCGGCGCAGCTGGCCGAGCAGTTGGATGCTGGCGAGCGGCGCGCGACGGCGTTTGCCGTTCTGGGCCCACGTCGTCCGGATCTCGGCGCGGTCGATCTGCCTCATGTCGAACGTGAAGGTCTGGACGCCGCCGATGCCCGCGCGCTTGGCGGTGTACATCGCGAGGTCGGCGCGCTTGAACAGTTCGTCGGCGTCGATGAGCCCGTCCGCGGGCGAGGGTGCGTTGGCCAGGCCAACGCTGGGGTGGATGTACACCTCTTCGCCGTCGAGGAAGAACGGCTTGTCGAACACCTCGACGACCCGGTTCGCCACCTCCTCCGCCGGCCCGTCTTCGATGAGGACGGCGAACTCGTCACCGCCGAGCCGCGCGACGGTGTCGCCCGCGGGGACGATGCTGCGCAACCGGTCCGCCACCGCCTGCAACAGGGCGTCGCCGCTGGGGTGGCCGAGGTTGTCGTTGACGAGCTTGAAGTCGTCGAGGTCGAGCGACAGCACTGCGACGTCGCGTCCGTCGCGCTGCTGCAGACGCATGGCGTACCCCAGCTGATCCGCGAACAGCACCCGGTTGGCGAGGCCGGTCAGCGGGTCCCTCAGCGCCTGGTCGGCCACGGTGTCGACGAGGTTTCGGTTCTCGACGATCATCGTCAGCTGGCGGATCAGCGCGGCGCTGACCATCACGGCCGCCGCGATCAGGATCGGCGCCGCGTGCGGCACCGGCCATAGCGCCACGGCGCCGAACGCCACCGCGAAGGGCAGCGGTAGGTATGGGAGCCACAACGTGAGCTGGGAGCGACGCGGTCCACGCCGAACCTGGGAGCGTGGGTTGGTCACGGCCATCAGCGCAGCCGTTCCGATGACGAACAGCCCGGCCGCCCACCCGATGACGACGGCGGGACCGGCGTTGGAGTCGTGGGTGCGCAGGTACACCGACGCACTGTCGGCCAGCGCGAGGATGACCAACCCGGCGGCGACCATGCCGACCGTGCGGCGCACCGCGGGTGGGGTGTTGGTCAGCAGAAGCAGCGCCATGGTGATCATCACGATGTCGGAGATCGGACACGCCAACGCCACCGCGAGCTCGATCGTGCTGCCCTCGGCGGTGGCGAACACGTCGGACAGGTCCGTCACCCACAGCACCAGGAACACGGCCGAGGCGACGGTTGCCGCGTCCAGCAGCGCCCGCATGCCCGCCCGCCGTGGTAGCGGCGGGTTGAGCACCCACGCGACGCACACTGCCACCGGCAGTAAGAGGCAGGCCCCGTCGGCGATCGACGGGAACAGCGGTTCCGTCTGGCGGATCAGGACGTAGTAGACGCCGAGCAGGTCGCCTGCCACCCAACCGAAGAGTCCGATCGCCATGGCCGCCCATGCGCGCCGCCGTCCGCCGGCGGTCATGATGGCGGCCGCCGTGGCACAGGCAAAGGCAAAGAGACTGAACGTCAATGACCCCAGTGTGCTTACTGTGCCAGTCGTGGTGGGGCCGCCCCACCCGCCGATGAGCAAACAGGCAAACACCACGAGCGTTACTGAAGCCACTCCGACAATCGGATAACTTCGCCGTGTGAGCACAGATACCCCCAGTTTGGAGCCATCGTTGGCTAGTTGATCAGGAATGTCAAGCAAGCGCATCCTTGCTTTCTCCGCACGCATTGGCTACGACAGCAACGTCGTGCACCTGGCCGACAGCGTACCCGTTCGATACCTTTGGCAGGTGCGCCTGCTCTTGATCGCCGATACCCACCTCCCCACGCGGGCGAAGCACCTACCTGCGGCGTTGTGGGACGAGGTGGCTCGTGCCGACGTGGTGATGCACGCCGGCGACTGGGTGACGCCTGCGCTGCTCGACGAGCTCGAAGGCAGGGCGTCGCGGCTAGTGGCGTGCTGGGGCAACAACGACGGCGACGAGTTGCGACGTCGGCTACCCGAACGGGCCGACGTGACGATCGAAGGGGTGCGGTTCACCGTCGTGCACGAGACTGGCGCCTCGGCTGGCCGGGAGGCGCGGATGGCGGCCCGTCATCCCGACACCGACGTCCTGGTGTTCGGGCACAGTCACATCCCCTGGGACACGACGACGGGCAGCGGCCTGCGCCTGCTCAATCCCGGCTCGCCGACCGACCGGCGTCGTCAGCCCCACTGCACCTATATGACCGCGACGGTGGAGCACTCGGTGATGGCGGACGTGGTGTTGCACCGTGTCTGACCGTCCGGCGTCGGCCGACGACGTACACGCACTGGCCGCCGCGATGCCCCACGTGACTCGGGTGGACGGGTCCAAGGGCAACCCCGTCTACCAAGTGGGCGGCAAGTCGTTCGTGTTCTTTCGCAACCCGCGGCCGGACGCGCCGTTCCCGGACGTGATCGTCGTCTGGGTCGAATCCGAGGCCGACAAGCTGGCGCTGGTGCAGGACCCGGATTCGCCGTTCTTCACGACCGACCACTTCAACGGACACCGCTCGGTTCTGGTGCGGGCGAGCGAACTGCACAGGGTCGGGCTCGACGAACTGACCGAGCTCATTCAGGACGCGTGGCTGTCGCAAGCGTCCAAGCGTCGCGGCGAGCAATGGCTAGCCAGCCACACCTAGGCCGCACGCGTGTCCTCCAGCTTCAGGCTGCGCCCAGTGCGCTTCCGGTAGCCGACCTCGAACACGAAGCTCAACACCAGCACGGCCAAGAGCGTGATCCACGTGCTGGCCGGTCCGGTGTGGATCGTGTAGCCGAGCAGCAGCACGAATAGGGCGAGGTTCAGCGCCACGGCCAGCACCAGCAGCCACGGCTTGGCGCCAGTCTCGCGGTGGACGCGAAGGTGGCCTGCGCTCACCGTGCCGTACACGATCAGGAATGCCAGGCTGGCCATCGAGCCCACGGCCGACAGCGGGAAGAACACGACGAACAGCGCCGTCAGCGCCGCTGCGACGAGCAGGCCCACGTTGCCGCCGCGCCACACACCATGAGTGAAATCCCTTGGCAATTCCCCGGACTTGGCCACCATGAAGGCCAGGTTGGCGTCGCCGAACATGGTGGCGTTGACGCCGGACGCGGTGGCCAGCAGCGCGGCGACGCCGATGACGACGAAGCCGACGTGCCCCATCGCGGCGGCCCCGGCCTCGGACAGCACGTGGCCCTGGTTGGCGTCCATCGCGGGCAGGCTCAGCGTCATCACGACGATCGCGCTGACCACGACGTAGACCACCACGACGATGCCGAGCGCGGTGAACATCGCGCGCGGGAGGTCCTTCGCGGGGTCGGCCATGTCACCTGCGGAGTTGGTCACCACGCCGAAGCCCTCGTAGGTGACGTACAGCAGGCCTGCGGCGAACAGCACACCCAACCAATTGTGATCACCGTTCTCGGCGAAGCGGGCAGGCTCCGACTTCATCAGCCCGAATACCGCGAAGACCGCCAGAATCGCCAATTCGATGGTCACGACGAACAATTCGGACCGGCCCACCAGCTTCGAGCCGACCATGTTCACGAACACCACCGCGACGATCAAGCCGATGCCGATGAGCTTGCCCGACCACGCGGGTGTCTCCCATGGCAGCAGTGCCCGCACGTATCCGGCGAACCCCGCGCAGTACAGCGCCATCGCGATGATCCAGCCGAGGAACTGAAACACGTTGAGCCCGCCCGCGATCACGCCGTCGCCGAAACAGCGGATCAGGAACTGCGCGGCCCCGCCGCGGCTCGGATACTTGGCCCCGAGCTTGGCGTAGGAGTACACGCTGAAGATCGTCACTGCGCCACCGACCAGGAACGCGGCGGGTAGCCACACGCCAGCCGTCGTCGAGGCGAGCCCGAGCAGGGTGTAGAGCCCGGCGCCCATCATCCCGCCGACGCCGATGGCCGTCGCGCTGGTGACGGTGATGGAGCCCGTACCGGGCGCGTTGGGGGTCACTCGGCGCGGGTCACAGCGGAATGCTTTGCGCCGCACATGAACACCGCCAGCCGCGCGGTGCTGTCGCCGGGGTTGCGCCAGCGGTGTCTGGTGCCGTTCTGCACGACGGTGTCGCCTGGGTGCAACGTAACCTCGGCGCCGTCGTCGAGTTCGAGCACGACGGCGCCCTCGAGGACGACCAGGAGGTCGATGGTGTCGGTGGTGTGCATTCCGGGGTCGGTCGGGTCCAAGTAGGCAAGCAGCCCCGGAAGCTTGCGTTCGGTGTCCTCGAGCGCGGCGGCCACGTCGGCGTCCTGGCCGCCTGCGGTGGTCCCCGGCGGGATCGAGAACATGCCGAACCGGAACCCGCCGATCGGCGCGAAGTACGTTCGGTACGTCGGCTTGGCGCCGTCGTCGGGGAACGACGGCGTGGCGTCGCCGCCCCAGAGCTGGTGGAACTCGGCGTCCGGCAGCAACAGCGGCACGTCGGGAGCGACGGTCTCGTCGCTGACGAAGACCGACCTGCCCGAGGCGTCGTGACCCGTGACCACGCGACGTACGTCCATGCGGCCAGTTTGGCACCCGGCCGCGAACCATGATGGCAGGCTTGGAGAAATGGAGCAGAAGCCGCCAGCCGCGGTCATCGAAGCCGCCCACGCCGACCATCTGACCGAACTCCCGCTCGCCGACACTCGCGACTTCGCGGACGCCGACCGTGGGTTCATCGGCGCACTCGAGCCCTGCGCGGTGAAGGCCGCCGACGGCAGGGTGGTGTGGGACAACGATTCCTACGCGTTCCTTTCTGGAGACGCGCCGACGTCGGTGCATCCGAGCCTTTGGCGGCAGTCGCAGCTGTGCGTCAAGCAGGGCCTCTACGAGGTGGTCGAGGGGATCTACCAGGTGCGCGGCCTCGACCTGTCCAACATCAGCTTCATCGAGGGTGACACGGGCGTCATCGTGATCGATCCGCTGATCTCCACCGAGACGGCGGCGGCGGCGCTGGCGCTGTACCGCGCGCACCGCGGAGCTCGTGCCGTCAGCGCGGTCATCTACACCCACAGCCACGTCGACCACTTCGGCGGCGTGCTCGGCGTGACGAGCCAGGCCGACGTCGACGCAGGCAAGGTCGCGATCATCGCACCCGAGCACTTCACCGAGCACGCCGTGCAGGAGAACGTCTATGCCGGGACGGCGATGGCGCGCCGCGCCTCGTACATGTATGGCGCCGTGCTCGCGCGGGGTCCCCAGGGTCAGGTCGGGTGCGGCCTGGGTCAGGTCGGATCGACAGGGGAGGTGGCGCTCATCGTCCCGACGGTGGACATCAGCGTCACCGGCGAGACGCACACCGTCGACGGCGTCGACATCGAGTTCCAGATGGCGCCAGGCACCGAGGCGCCCGCCGAGATGCACTTCTACTTCCCGAAGTTCCGCGCGCTCTGCATGGCCGAGAACGCCACCCACAACCTGCACAACCTGCTGACGCTGCGCGGCGCGCTGGTGCGCGATCCGCACGGGTGGTCGGGCTATCTGACCGAGGCCATCGACACGTTCTCCGACCGCGCGGACGTGGTATTCGCCTCGCACCATTGGCCGACCTGGGGCAAGGAGCGCATCGTCGAATTCCTTTCGCTGCAACGGGATATGTACGCCTACCTGCACGACCAGACGCTGCGCCAACTCAACCAGGGCTTCACAGGTATCGAGATCGCCGAGACGTTCCAGATGCCGCCCGCACTCGAGAAGGCGTGGCACACCCACGGGTACTACGGCTCGGTCAGCCACAACGTCAAGGCCGTGTACCAGCGCTACATGGGCTGGTTCGACGGCAATCCCGGTCGGCTATGGACGCATCCGCCCGAGGCGATCGGGCCGCGCTACGTCGAGGCGATGGGCGGAGTCGACCGAGTGGTCGAGTTGGCAGGCCAGGCCTTCGCCGACGGTGACTTCCGCTGGGCGGCAACGCTACTCGATCACGCGATCTTCACCGACGAGGCGCATGCCGGTGCGCGGGCACTGTACGCCGACACGCTGGAGCAGCTGGCCTACGGCGCGGAGAACGCCGTGTGGCGCAACTTCTTCCTCTCCGGCGCAACGGAACTGCGAGAGGCGAAGTTCGGCACTCCAACGCAGTCGGCGTCACCGTCGCTGATGGCCCAACTCACTCCCGAGCAGATGTTCGACATGTTCGCCATCAACGTGAACGGGCCGCGGGCATGGGACCTCGACTTGGTGATCGACGTGACGTTCGTCGACGTCGCCGCCGACTATCGGCTCACCCTGCGCAACGGCGTGCTGGTCCACCGCAAGGTGCCCGCGGATCCGGCGACGGCGACTGCCACCGTCACGTTCGCGTCCAAGCTGCGTCTGCTCGCGTTCGCCGCCGGGGACACCACTTCACCGGGGGTGGAGCTGACGGGAGACGAGAGCGCACTGCCCGCGTTGCTCGGCGTGCTCGACCGACCAGACCCGAACTTCAACATCGTCACGCCCTAGTACCTCCGGCGTTTCGATTGACGTTGCGACTCCAGTACCGCGGAACATCCAGCGGCCCAAGGAGACCCGGCCGCGCTTCGCACACGGCGGGGATCGAGTTGAGCACCGGCATCGCGGACAGGGTGTCGCCACCCTTGCCGAATGTCAGCTCGACCTCGAAGCTGGGGTCGCCTTCGACCGCGATGCGGAACGAGAGGTCGGTCGGCCCGTAGGGCTGCTTCCATTGCTTGCCGACGTCGCGCGCGACGCAGTCGACGTGCTCCACCACCACGAACGGCTTACCCCCGGACAGGGCCTGGTATTCGAAGTGCACGACCGATGCGGTGCCCGCCGCGACGATGCCGAAGCCCGTCTCCACGTCGTGGTCCACGCTGTCGGTCTCGTACAGCACCCGGGTCTCCTCGATCTCGACGCCCAGCACCTCGGCCAGCTGTTGCAACGTCGGCGCCCACATCGTCTCGATGAACCCACCGGTGACCAGGAGCGGCTGGAAGCCAGGGGGCTTGCCGAAGCCGAAGTATTCGCGGCAGACGAACTCGGCCGTGTAGTCGCCCCACCACCCGAGTTCCATCACGCGCACGCAGTCGATTCGATTGGCGACGGCCAGCGAGGCGATCGCCAGATCCGTTGTCGCCCAGCCGGGATCGATGCCGGTGAAGAAGCAGCTGCTGCGGCCCTTGCGGCAGGCGGACTCGATGGGCGCACGCAACTCGGGTGGGGTGGTTTCCGGGTGGGCGATCGCGAAGCCGGAGAACGTCACGACGTTGGTGCCGCGTTCCAGGAACGGGACCAGGTCGGCGATGGCGTCGGCCTCGCGGCCGATGCTGTTGCCGAAATAGGTCAGGCAGTCGGCGCCGAGGTCGAACAGGTCGGTCCAGTCGTCGGTGGCGGTGACGCCGACGGCCTCCACCCCGACGAGTTCGCCGGAGTCGCGTCCAGCCTTCTCGGATGCGCTGACGTAGTGGCCGACCAGTTCGAGGTCGGGGTGGGCGATGATCGCCCTCAGCGCGACCGCGCCGATGTTGCCGGTTCCGCAGTGCACGACGCGATGGGCCATGGGCTTACCGTAACAGCGACAGTAAATTCCGGTTACGGAATGCCGCCATCGACGCGGATGATCGAGCCGCTGGTGTAGCTGGAGGCATCCGACATCAAAAACAGTGCGGCGCCGATGATCTCGGGCGGGTTGCCGAGGCGTTTCAGCGCGAAGCCCGCAGCGCCCGCCTGGGCCGCGGGGATGTCCCAGGCCTTGCTGATGTCGGTCAAGAACGGGCCTGGCATCAACGTGTTGACCCGCACCGTCGGGCCGTAGGCCAGCGCGAAGCCCTCGGTCAGTGCGTTGAGCCCGGCCTTGGACGCCGCGTACGGCAACATCTCCGGGCGCGGATGCCGGGATCCGCTCGTGCTGACGTTGATGATCGAGCCGCCGCCGTCGGCGACCATGCGCTCGCCGACCAAGGTCGAGAGCCGGAACGGGCCCTTGAAGTTGAGGTTCATCACCGCGTCGAACAGCTGCTCGGTCACCGTGGACAGCGACTCGTAGAGCGGAGACATGCCCGCGTTGTTCACCAGCACGTCGACCTTGCCGAACCGGTCGTAGGCCGCGTCGACGAGTCCGTCGAGTTGGTCCCACCGTCCGACGTGCACCGCGTACGGGAACGCGGCCCGGCCGGTCGCGGCGGTGAGCTCCTCGGCGGTGGCTACGCACGAATCGAGGTTGCGGCTGGCGATGACCACGTCGGCGCCGCACCGCGCGGCGGCGAACGCCATCTCCCGGCCCAGCCCACGGCTGCCGCCGGTGACCAGCACTACCTTGTCGGTGAGGTCGAACAGTTCGTCGGCGTAGCCCATCAGGTCTCCTTCGCAGCTGAGCGCACCACTCGGTGGACGAAGCCGAGCTTGGTCACTACCGCTGGTGGAATGTCGAACGGGTACAACGGATTCTTGCCCATCGCGGTGTTGACCCGGTTGAAGAACAGCGCCATCCAATGCCAGTCGGACAACATCCGTTCGACCGGCACGTCGGCGTAGGACTCCAGCGGAACGATGTCCGTCGCGGTGAAGCGCACGCGGTCGGCGTGCAGCATCATGCCCGCCTCGCGGGCGGTGTCGATGGTGTCGGTGATGTGCAGATAGTGCGCGAAGCACTCCGCGAAGTCCTCCCACGGGTGCATGGTGGCGTACTCGGAGATGAACGTCTCGGCCCAACCCTCCGGGGCGCCGAACTGGTAGTGCCGTGCGATGGCCTCGGAGTAACTCGCCTGCTCGTCGCCGAACAGGGTTCGGCAGTCATCGAGATATCGCGTTGCGCCGGAGCCGGTTTCGACGAGCACGTTCTGGTAGTAGTGGCCGACCTCGTGCCGGAAGTGGCCGAGCATGGTGCGATAGGGCTCGCCGAGGCGCACCCGCAGCGATTCGCGGTAGTCGTCGAGCGACTCGACCAAGTCGATCGTGATGACGCCGCCGGCGTGCCCGATGATCACCTTCTCGCCGGTGGTGTAGCTCGACAACAGGTCGAAGGCCAGGCCGCCCTCGCGGCGCCAGAACGGCTCGATCGGCAGCCCGAGTTCGTCGAGTTGGTAGACCAGCCTGCGCAGCGCGGCGGCCGTTGGCACCAGCTTCTCGCGGGCCAGCGTGTCGTCGGCGGCGGGCTCGCGGCGGATCAACGAGTCCGACAGGCAACGGCCCCGCTCGTACGTCGACTCGGCCGGCGCCAACCAGTTGCAGCCAAGCGTTCCGTGTTGAGTGCAGCGCACCCACTGTTCGCCGTCGACCACCCGCATCATCGACTTGGACGGCAGGTGAAATCCCAGCGCGGCCTGGCAATTCGCGCACCGTTCCGACTCGAACGGGACGAAGGCGTTGCACACCGGGCAGGCGAATGCGCGCACGGGCCATATGGTGGCACACATGCAACTGCTGGTGATCAGGCATGCACTGCCGCTGCGAAGCGAACCCGGCCAGGGGTCCGACCCCGAGCTGTCCGAGGACGGCATCGAGCAGGCCAAGCGGTTGCCCGACGCGCTGGCCCGGTTCCCCATCGCCCGGTTGGTGAGCAGCCCGCAGCGCCGCGCACTGCAGACGGCGGAGCCGGTGGCCGACAAGCTCGGGCTGACCGTCGACGTCGATGAACGGCTCGCCGAGTACGACCGCGACCTCGCCCACTACGTCCCCATAGAGGAGGCGTCGCAAGAGGACCTCCAACGTCTCATCGACGGCCACCTCCCCGGCGAGGTGGACGAGGACGCCTTCATCGCCCGGGTCAAGGCCGGCGTCGCGGACATCGTCGCCACCGCCGCCCACGAGGACACCGTCGCGCTGTTCAGCCATGGAGGCGTCATCAATGCGTTGGTGCACGACATCATGCAGACGCAGCGGCTGCTGTGCGTACAGGTCGACTACGCGGGCGTCACTCGATTGCTGTCGTCGAGGGACGGATCGCTGGGCGTCGCGTCGATCAACGGCACCGAGCACGTATGGGACCTGCTGCCCAGAAACCAGCGGTGGTAGACAAGTCCCGTGACATCCACTCTGGACGGCCTCGACCTGGGTGCCCTCGACGAGCACCTGACGTCGATCGGCATCCCGCGGACCGGTGAGCTTCACGGCGAGCTCATCTCGGGGGGCCGGTCCAACCTGACGTTCCTGGTATTCGACGACGCGTCGAAGTGGGTGCTGCGCAGGCCACCGTTGCACGGGCTGACCCCGTCGGCGCACGACATGGCGCGCGAGTACAAGGTGGTGGCGGCGCTCGAGGACACCCCGGTGCCGGTGGCGCACGCGGTGACGATGCGCAACGACGACTCGGTGCTGGGCGCCCCGTTCCAGATGGTCGAGTACGTGCCGGGTCGCGTCATCCGGCATGCCGACGAACTCGAAGCGCTCGGCGATGCGGCCATCATCGACGCCTGCGTCGACGCGCTGATCAAGGTGCTCGCCGACCTGCACAGGGTCGACCCGGACGCCGTCGGGCTCGGCGACTTCGGCAAGCCGACCGGATACCTCGAACGCCAGGTGCGGCGCTGGGGATCGCAGTGGGAGTTGGTGCGCGCCGAGGACGATCCGCGCGACGCCGACGTCAAGCTGCTGCACGCCAAGCTCGGCGAGCGGATTCCGGCGGAGAGTCGCAGCGCGATCGTGCACGGCGACTACCGCATCGACAACACGATGCTCGACGAGAAGGACGCCACCAAGGTGCGGGCGGTGCTCGACTGGGAGATGTCGACGTTGGGCGACCCGCTGTCCGACGCGGCCCTGATGTGCGTCTACCGCCACCCCACGTTCGATCTGGTGCATGCGAACGCGGCGTGGGCGTCACCGCTCATCCCGTCCGCCGACGAACTGGCGCACCGGTATTCGCTCGCCGCGGATCAGCCGCTCGCGCACTGGGACTTCTACATGGCGCTGGCGTACTTCAAGCTCGGCATCATCGCCGCGGGCATCCAGTTCCGCGACCGCATGGGCGGAGGCACTGAATACGGCGATCTGGTCGGCGCGGCCGTTGGCCCATGCATCGGGATGGGCTTGTCCGCACTGTCTTGAGCTCGTCTTGACGCCGATGCCGCGCGGATTGAACTCGCCCGTGGTGGGGTAGACGGAAGTCATCCCGCCCCGCAGCTCCTGCGGGGCGTACTTCTGCAGAAGGGGCGGGCACATGTCGTCACCGGCTGGTGAGCTACGGCGCGAGGTCGGCGCCCAGCTAGACGTGTGGGTCGACGCGCCCACCACGCTCGAATTTCAGATCGCGGTGGCCCCACACACCGGGGCAACCGTCACCGAGCGGCTCTCGTTCACGTTGAACGGCAACGAGATTCAGGCTACCGAACTCATTGGCGACCACGGCAATCGGATCCACAAGTTGGACGTGGACGGGGGCAGCCTATGGGTGAACTACTACGCCACCATCGTCGGCCGGGCGCACCCCGCACCCGTCGAGGACATCGACTTGACGACGTACCTGCGGCCGAGTCGCTACGCCGAGGCCGACAAGTTCTTCGGCTTCGCGGCCACCGAATTCGGTGACTTCACCGATCCCGCAGACCTGCTGGAGAAGGTCTCTTCGTGGGTGGGATCGCGGCTGTACTACGTACCCGGCTCGTCCGACCCCATCGACGGGGCCGTCGACACGCTGCTCGCCGGGCGCGGGGTCTGCAGGGACTACGCGCACCTCGTCGTCGCGCTGTTGCGCGCCGTGAACGTGCCTGCCCGATTGGTTGCCGTGTACGCGCCGGGCTGTCAGCCGATGGACTTTCACGCCGTCGCCGAGGCCTTCGTGGACGGACGGTGGCACGTGGTCGATGCGACGTGTCTGGCGCCGCGTCAGACCCTGGTGCGAATCTGCACGGGCCGTGACGCCGCCGACATCGCGTTCCTGGACAACCACCGCGGCAGCATCGTGCTCAACTCCAGCGTGGTGTCGGCGTGGGTCGACGGGCCACTGCCCTACGACTCCATCGACGAACTGGTGAGCATTCAGTAGTCGATCAGAACCGTTACTGATGGGGTTGGCCGTTGTTGGCCGTTGCCGGGGTAACGGTTGCCCGGCTCGGTTGCCGCGTTCGTGCCCGGTCGGGTGGACGGTATTTGATTCCCCGTGTCCCTGACTGGTGGCGGTTCCCGGTGGTCGCTGTTGGGCTGTGGGGTCCGGTCTGGTTGGTAGCTCTCACACCACGATCCTCTGGTCGTGGATGTGTCACACCTTTCCGTCGCCGGGCCCTGTGGCCTTGGGCGCGACGCCCGATCACGGTGGCGGCTGCCTGGTGTCGGGTGACGTTCTCATAGGGTTTGCGCCAGTGCTGATCGCCCCAGGCGCTGGTGTAGGCGGGGTTGACCGCGAACAGGGTGATGCCGGCCGCGGCGGCTTGGGCGGTGAGCCGGTTGCGGAACACCGCGGTCGGGATCCCGGCCACCGTTTTGCGGAACCGTTTGCCGCGTCGGCCGCGGCCCATGGTTTCCCGCCCGACAGTGCGGGCGTCGGCGAAGTCGAGGTCCTCCACCGCGATCGTGTCGATTCCGTGGCGGCGGGTGTAGTGGATGAGCCGAGTGATCGCATGGCGCACTTGGGCGTCGCGGCGGGCTGCGGTGCCGGTGAGGTCGATGTCGATGCGTTGCGCTGTGCCGGCGGGGTTGCCGTGCGCATCCAACCGCCGGATCGCGAGATGACCGTCGTTGAGGTCCACGCCCACCACTGGGCCGGCGGCGTACACGTCGGCGTCCACGCCCACGCTCTGTGTTGGGGTGGCCCAG